>JAYKHV010000186.1:0-84698 GCA_035285085.1 Lyngbya sp.
TGCAAAAACGATTATTCACGTTAATTCTCAAAGAATTCGGCAAAATCAAAAACACCAGGAACAACTTCCCGTGATTAGCGTTAAAAAGGGTCAGACCAATACTTACGGGCATATTGTCGAAATACCCAGAGGATGTCGTGTTGTCTATTGTCCCGATAAACCTCTCCCTTGTGGTGCGAGGGTTTGGATTGAAACCCTACACGAAGTCAAGATCATCGGTTAGTAAAAATCTCCCGATCTCCCCACACTTTTATGATCGGTATTCAACCGGACTTGATATCACCAGTCACCCTTCGGGTTCGCAGTCGCGGAAGATCGCGAACTGTGCTTCTGGCGGAAACCGCGCTCGCCGCAAGGAAAGCGCTCCTTGATGGAAACCACCAAGACCGCGCTGCTCACCCGTCACCAGTCAGAGCGTGAAAACAGTTTTTCCCCGACTCCCGACTCCGAGAGAAATTTGAAGCGATCGCTGAAATTTGTGTAAACATTTAATTTCCAAGAAAGACACCCGGTTGAAGATAGCTAACTTAACGAGTCGATGTCAGCCACAGGGGTGCATCTTCTCAGGTTGTTTTCCAATAGACTTGATTCCCTTACAGCTTAGAACGGAGGGGAAAAACAGTAATATTTTTCAAAGGAAAAGGATTAGAAGTTTGAAGGGTCATCACCCGTTGAACTAGCCGGGTTAAACCATAACCTGCCAATCCAATTGTTGCACCTGCGGCAACGATTGGAGCCATACTTATACCTACGGCGGTTTCTGCAAGTGCCAAGCTCATTCCGCTCAAAACCGCCGAAATTCCCGCGCCAGTAAATGCACCGCCAGCAACCGAAATTAGGGCGCAACAGTCTTTTTCTTGAATGGCTTTTTTCGCCCCATAAGCCGCCACGCAAACCACCGCTCCCGCAACGGTTACAGGCGTACTAACCGATGCACCTCCCAGTCCGCCCACGACTCCCAATCCGCCAATTACTGCTAAGTTAGAGTGGGTTATTTTTTCTGATGTATCCGGGGCTACTTTATTTAAAGTTTTCAAGTTTTCTTTGGTATTTGGGGAAGTCATTCAGTCCTACCTTTTCCTTAGTTTTATGCTTAACTCAAAGCTATCATAGCGTCGTGATTATCATATTCGTATATTTACGGAATTAATTGTTAATTTTCTTAAACTTTCCCGAACCTAAGTTTTACTCACTCAGACTTTTACTTGAATCCGAGAAATTAACCCTTCTAAGAAAGAATAAAAATCTGATAATCTAGAATAGGATTTACAGCTAAAAAAAACTATGCTCACCGAACGAGCCAAACAACTGATTCCCAAAGCCCGAATTGTTAGCTTTTCCCACTGGGAAGCGACCATTCCAGAAGCGACAATTGCCATGTTTCAAGCCGCAGACGACGAGGGACGCTATCCCAGCGATACCGATCTCGATCAATTAGTTGCCACCTTTGAAACCTTCCCCGAAGCCGAAAAATCCGCCGCCCTCGCCCGAGTCGGTGTTGCTCGTTTGCTGCGCGATCGGGCCGATACAATCGTTACAGAAGCCCGCGAAACCGTTTTGGCACAATATCCAGGTATTACCGATCCGGGGGGCGATCTTTATCCTCCCGATCGCGCAGCCGCTTGCTGGCGGGACTTTTGGCATTTTCTCCGCTGTATCACCTACGGGATAGCCGGCGGTCAAACCGAATACACCAGCGAAGAAGGCTTGCATTATATGGAATTACTCTATCAAGAATTGAATGTGCCTCTACAGGCGATGGTTTCCGGGCTAGAAGGGTTGAAAGCGGCCAGTTTGAAGCGTTTACCTGCAACAGACCCCGAAGACATCGCCCCCTATTTCGATCATCTGATTACTCAAATGCGCCGCTTCTCAAACTCCTAAGCGGTTTTGAGCAAGATTCCTTTATCATAAGATTTGTACTCGCTTAATCTTACGATCGCGTCCAATGCCTTCTACCGTCCAACAGCTTAGAGCTAAATTTGACAACGCCCTCATCGCTGCCTTTGGTGAGGAAATGGCGGGAACTGACCCGATGTTAGTTCCGGCGAGTAATCCCAAATTTGGGGATTATCAATGTAATGTGGCGATGTCTCTGACGAAGGCATTGAAAAATAATCCGCGAGCGATCGCCACTCAAATTATAGAACAGCTTGATGTTAGCGAGATTTGTGAACCGCCCGAAATAGCAGGGCCAGGATTTATCAATTTGCGCCTGAAACCGGAATATTTAGAAACCGAACTTAACACTGTTTTAACCGACGAACGTTTAGGAATTCCCAAAGCTGATGATCCGCAAAACGTAATTGTTGACTTTTCCAGTCCGAATATCGCCAAAGAAATGCACGTTGGACATTTACGTTCGACGATTATTGGCGATTCTATTGCAAGGGTTTTAGAATTTTTAAATCACGATGTTTTGCGCCTCAATCATGTGGGAGATTGGGGGACGCAATTTGGAATGTTAATTACTTATTTACGAGAAGTTTATCCCGAAGCGTTAACAACAGCCGATGCGTTAGATTTGGGGGATTTAGTTGCATTTTACCGCAAGGCAAAAATTCGCTTTGATGAAGACGAAGACTTTAAAGAAGCTTCCCGAAAAGAAGTGGTAAAATTGCAAGCCGGCGCCGAAGATAGCCGTCGGGCTTGGGCGATTTTGTGCGAACAATCTCGGCGAGAATTTCAAGTTATTTATGATTTGTTGGATATAAAATTAGAAGAAAGAGGAGAATCTTTTTATAATCCGTTGTTGCCAAACGTTGTCGAAGATTTGGATAAAACCGGGTTATTAGAAGAAAATCAAGGCGCGAAATGTGTGTTTTTAGAAGGGTTTCAAAATAAAGAAGGCGAGGCGTTACCGTTAATTGTACAGAAGTCGGACGGGGGATATAATTACGCCACAACCGATTTGGCGGCGCTGCGATATCGGATTAATAAAGATGGGGCGGATAGAATTATTTATGTGACCGATGCCGGTCAAGCGAATCATTTTGCTCAAGTTTGGCAGGTGGCGAGAAAAGTCGGTTGGATACCCGATAATGTAGAAGTGGTTCACGTTCCTTTTGGGTTAGTTTTGGGCGAAGATGGGAAGAAATTAAAAACTCGTTCGGGGGAAACGGTGAGGCTGCGGGATTTGTTGGATGAAGCCATTAATCGCGCCAGAAAAGATTTAGAAATGCGCCTGAAAGAAGAAGGAAGAACCGAGTCGGAAGCGTTTATTAATAACGTGGCGCAGGTAGTGGGAATGAGTGCGGTTAAATATGCTGATCTCAGCCAAAATCGCACCAGTAACTATGTGTTTAGTTTTGATAAAATGCTGTCCCTGCAAGGAAACACGGCACCTTATTTGCTCTACGCTTATGTGAGAATTCAAGGGATTCGTCGCAAAGGAGAAATTGATTTTAAACAGGTGGGAACCGAGGCGAAAATACAGCTTATAGAAGAAGCAGAATTGACCTTAGCCAAGTATTTATTGCAGTTAAACGAAGTGATTGAAACGGTTGAAAAAGAGTTACTTCCTAACCGTTTGTGTCAATATTTATTTGAACTCAGTCAAAAGTTCAATCAGTTTTATGACCAGTGTCCCGTGTTGAAAGCAGAAGACGCTCAACGAATCTCTCGTTTAGCGCTATGCGATCTGACCGCACGCACGTTAAAATTAGGATTATCCCTGTTGGGGATATCTGTCCTAGAGCGGATGTAAGTCAAGAGGAATTTAGCTAAAATTCTAATTGGAAAATTTTAATGGAATTTTAACTAAAAAAACTGTAGAGATTCGTAGATTAAACCATACAGAGGAGCAATTTTATGTCAGAAGTTCAACCGGAAAACACTCAAAAGATTGAAACAGTCACCGAAACCCCAACGACAGCCCCCACAGTCCCCCCGCCTCGTCCTTCTACAACCCCGACTAACACGGGTGGAGTTGGAGGATTCCTCAACAGTTGGAAGTTTAAACTGGGGTTGGCGGTGGCGGCGATATTAGCGCTGGCGACGGGTATTTTCATTTTCTACTATCCCCACACCATCGCCATGATTGGTTTAAAAAGATGGTCTACTGAGTCGGGCGCCCAACCGATTGATTGTATGATGCGAGATACTGACCAAAATCAGTATGTTAGTTGTAGCGCCAAACTTGACCAGAAGATTTTTCCGCTTGAATGTGGTTCGAGTTTATTTAATATCGGATGTCGAGTCTTTAAAGAAGAAATTCTCAGACAGTAACCTCAGACGTTGTAGGATGGGTTAGCATTGCGTAACCCATCAAATATCAACTCAAAACATATCAACTAAAAACCCGGTAACGTTTAGCGTTCCGGGTTTCTTTTTTTGAGGATTTGAACTATTTAGATTCTGAGTCGCGGGGAGCGGTTAAGACATCCCAAAACGCTTGAGTCGCCTGAGTTAACCGTTGACCTAAATCCGCTAAATCTTTAACAATTCCTTGGAAATTGTTCTCAGCATCCGCCTCAAACTCTTTGAAAGAAGACTCAATTTGCTCTTTATCAATCAATCGAATCTGCTCAATTCTCTCTCTAACATTTTTCACCGCTTCCGTATAAACATCACGATTGATTTCCGCTGCGGTTTGCAGTTCAACTTTAACTAAATTCTGAATCGCTTCCAGTAAAGCTTGCGTTTCTTTCTGGGGTTGGGTACCGGAAGGTTTTTCGGAAGTCGGAACCAGTTCAGCCGGAGCGACTTCCGTTGAAGATGTCTCTACCAAAGCAGATTCTTTCGGTACATTTTGTTCTTCAGTCATTAATTTATCCTCCTGAGTTGCTCAATCTCTCTTTGCTATTTACTGTCCGTTCATTCGGGAAAAAATAGATTTTTTTCCCAGTGTATTTTATCGTAAGGCGTGAGTTTCTATGGTTTCAGAATATACGAACCAGCATCAAGAATTCTAGATCGAATCCGATGACAAACTAGACATTTCTTGTTCAATCTTCAATAACGCTTGTACCCGAGCTTCTGTAGACGGATGAGTCGAGAACAGATTCGCCATTCTTTGACCCGAAAATCCATTCATAATCAAAAGCGGTTCAAAAGCGGGGTTTGCTCTCATCGGCATCTGTCGCGCCATACTATCCAACCGTTGCAGCGCCCTCGCCAGTCCTCGGGGATTTTGGGTTAACTTCGCCGCACCCGCATCGGCTGAATATTCTCGGGTTCGGGAAATCGCCATTTGAATGACGGTAGCCGAGATGGGGGCGAGCATTACCGTTAAGAGAATACCAATCGGATTACCCTGGTTATTATCCCTTGAACCTCCTCCAAACCACAACGCATAAGTCGCAAATTGGGCGATCGCACTAATTGCACCGCCAATGGTCGCCGCCACCGCTTGGGTGAGGGTGTCGCGGTTTCTGATGTGGGTCAGTTCGTGAGCAATTACCCCTTCGAGTTCGTCTTCGGGTAAGATTTTCAGAAGACCTTCTGTGACTGCAACTGCGGCATTTTGGGGGTCGCGGCCTGTGGCAAAAGCGTTCGGCGCCGAAGTGGGAACGATGTAAACCCCTGGCATGGGTAAGTTAGCGCGATCGCACAGTCGTTTGATCATATTGTGCAGTTGGGGCGCTTGTTCATAGCTGACCGGTCGGGCGCGATAAGCGGCTAATGCGATTTTATCGGAATAAAACCAAGAACCGAGGTTGGTGATCGCCGCCAAACCCAATCCGATCATTAAACCTGTGGTTCCGCCGATCGCCCAAAAGCAAATCGCCACCAGTAAACCGCTCAGTATTCCTAATAAAACAACTGTTTTTAAGAGGTTCATTCGTTTCTCTCCTTTGGCTGTTAAACCCGGAGTTCCTTAATCTTGCCTCTATTGTATCGAGAGATTATCACTGAAAGTTAAGATGGGAATTCCGATTTTTAATTACGGTTTAGCTCACTCGGAGTTTTGGGAAATGACTGTGATTAAATTTGTAGTTAAACCGTTGGGCATTTTATTCAAAACTGACAAATATACTTAGGGCTAACCGGACAGGTTTCGTCTTCGATGGGATTATCGCGAACAAATAAATAAGTTAAGCGATCTAAGGGTTGAAGTGAACTAATATCGGAAACTTGATTATTGTTGAGATTCAGTTCATTAAGCTCTTTCAACGACTGTAAAGGGCTGACATCTTCGACTTGATTGTAACTGAGGTTTAATAAGTTCAAATTTTCTAAAGATTGTAAGGGCGTCACATCTTTGACTTGGTTGTAGCTTAAGTTCAGTTCGGTTAAATTCGTTAAAGATTTCAGCGGTGTTAAATCGGTGATTTGATTATTAATTAACTTCAATCGGGTAATTGTTGTTAAAGATTGTAACGGACTAATATCAGAGATTTGACTGCTACTTAAGTCCAGTTGAGAGATGTTCGTTAAATTTTCGGAGGCGCGAGCGCAGTTAAAGGTTCCGGCTTGTTGTAAAATAACACTCATCGTTCGTCTGGCACCGGGAGAAAGTTGTTCTCGATTCATACACCAATCCATAAAACTATTGTATTCTCCAACGGATTGCTCAGGAGTAGTTTGGTCGGGAGTTAATTCGGCTTCGGTTGGCGATTCGGTTTCGGGGGTTTCAGACTCAGCGATTGCTGAATGGGGATAAGCTAATACTGCGATCGCCAATAAGATATTGATTAGAAATGGCTTAAACTGACGTTTCACGAGTCGTTTCTCTTTCTAGTTATTACTTATTTGTATCATTGATAGTATAGCATTTCGGCTTTCATTTGATGCCGAGTTCTCCGGGCGACTTTCTCAAAATTCTGTCAGGACGCTGACCTCAGTGGTATCATAATCGAGTTCAGTCGGTTGTTAATTGCCACGAGGATCAATCTTCAATGTTGAGAACTTTAATTCATTTTTTCGCTTCTCTATCGACTTCCCTCTCTGATGCTTTTAGTCAACCTGTAATTCGCCATCCCATTGCGATTGGATTTGGGGCGATCGCTGGCGCTATACTTCGTTATTATTTAACGCTGTGGTTCGCGAGTCGTTTCGGCACAAATTTTCCCTATGGGACGTTTTTTATCAATCTCACTGGATGTTTGGGGATGGGTTTTTTGGTGTCGTTTTCTGAACGAATTTCCGCCCTTTCACCCGAACTTGTTTTATTATTAGCTGTCGGATTTTTGGGGTCTTACACCACCTTCTCAACCTACGAGTTAGATACCCATCGATTAATCCGAGATCGGGGTTTAGAAATGGCTCTTTTTTATTGGATGGGAAGTGCGATTTTAGGTGTGATTGGGATTCAACTGGGAATGAGTTTTGCTCGTCTATTGATGCGATAGAATTTGGTTTGAATTTTCTTGGATTACCACTCGAAGAATTGTTTGGTTTCACTTCGTTCTACCCCAGCGACAAAAAAAGATCGGAAAAATTTAAGATTTAAACTAATTTTATAGATTGACATTGCATAGATTTTATGCAAGCAACCAAGTTCATCCAAAAAAAAGAAGGAAAAAGACTAACTTTATAGACTTCATTTTTCCTGACAGGAGTTTAAGCTGGTCTAAGAGCAACAGCTACTACCTGTTCAGTTGAAAACAGCGTTTCGGGAGCGGGATCTTCTGTGAACTTGAGTTAAAGTATGTAAACTTAAGTCAAAGATTTTTTCAACAATATGTTAGTCACAAGATTTTTTGATTTATGATCTACAATAAATTCACCTCATAGTCAATCGAGGTTGTTGAACATCAACCGATAGATTCATTCAAATCTAAGGATATTTAATTATGAACCCTAAAAGAGATACATCCAGAGATGGATTAAGAAATAAGATTGAAACCTTTGCCCTCACGAATCTTGAAGGAGTTTGGAATTTTATTCAAGACCATGAACATCTCAAACTCAGCGTTAACAAATATCTGATTAATAACGCCATTTATAAAATTCCACCTCGTCCTTATCCTTTTAGCATGATCACGCTAGAAGAACATATTCCCGGAACGGATATTCCCAAGAAAACAGACACTTATACCTCGTGGGAATCACTCACCGATCGCACCTATGTTGGGCGTCATTTACCCCCCGATCCCAAATTTAACCGAGAAGGAAATCTTCCCCCCGCAGAAGATTTAGCGATTTTGTATCATAAAAAAAAGGATGCAAACGGCAACCCAATCACCCGTTATTCCCAAAAATCAACATTACTTTTTCCTTATTTTGTTCAATGGTTTACCGATGGATTTCTTCGCATCGATCACCACAATAAATTTAAAAACACTTCCAACCATCATATTGATTTGTGTAACGTTTATGGGCTAAAACCCAAACAAACCCATTTATTGAGAACCCATCAAGGCGGTAAACTCAAAAGCCAAATCATCAACGGCGAAGAATATCCTCCATTTTATTATGAAGATGCTGAACAAGGCAAAGTCAAACCCGAATTTGAAGGACTTTATGAACCTTTAAATGATGAAAAAAGACTCCCAACCGAACTCAAAGCCAAACTATTTGCAATGGGAGTTGAACGGGCTAACGTTCACATTGGCTATGTGATGTTGAATGTTATTTGTCTGCGGGAACACAATCGCCTTTGTGATATTTTAGCCAAAAATTATCCAGAATGGGATGATGAACGTCTCTTCCAAACCGCCCGGAATATTCTCGTTGCAATTATGTTAAAACTGGTGGCGGAAGACTATGTTAATCATATCACGCCCTACCATTTTAACTTCGTGGTTGATCCCTTTGCATTTACCGATGAAAGATGGTATCGGGAAAATTGGGTAACATTAGAATTTGATTTGGTCTATCGTTGGCACAGTGCCATTCCCGAAAAGTTTCTGTATAATGGTGAACCCGTTTCGTTGTATTCTTCCTTGTGGAATAATCAGATGATTATCGACAAAGGAATTGGGGCATTAATGGAAGAAACCTGTTCTCAACCCGCCACCCAAATTGGTTTACATAATACCCCCGATTTTCTGGTTGATATGACGGAAATTCCGAGTGTTCAACTCGGACGAAAAGCACAAATGGCAAGCTACAATGATTACCGGGAAATGTGTAAATTTCCTCGGGTGACAGACTTCGATCAAATTACCAGCGACGAAGATGCTCAAAAAGAACTTGCACGCTTGTATGGTAACGTGGAAAATATAGAATTCTATGTCGGACTTTACGCCGAAGATCCGCGAGAAAATTCAGCCTTAGGGCCGTTAGTTGGGCGATTAATTGGAGTAGATGCCTTTTCTCAAGTGTTAACCAATCCCCTATTAGCCCCGCCTGTTTTTAATAAAGATACCTTTTCTCCGGTGGGTTGGGAAATTCTTCACGAAACCAAACTTGTCTCGGATTTAGTTAATCGTAATGTTCCGCAAAAAGATCGACCTTATAAAGTCACGTTTTATCGGTACGATAATCGATAATCAGACAAAAAAATAGAGACCGAAAAAGGAAGTTGAATCGATGAAACGTTTGGTCGTTTGTTGTGACGGAACTTGGCAAAAACTGAATAATCCCTACCCAACAAATGTGGTTAAAATTGCTCAAGCGATTAAACCGGTCGCCAGCGATGGTGTTCCTCAAATCGTATTTTATGACGAAGGACTTGGCAGCGAAGGCGGATTAGATTTGCTGGTCGGAGGAGCATTTGGGAAGGGAATTGATAAAAACATTCAAGACGGTTATCGCTTTCTCTGTCTCAACTATAATGAAGGAGATGAAATCTATCTGTTTGGCTTTAGTCGGGGTGCTTATACGGTTCGGAGTTTAGCCGGATTAATTTACAATTCCGGTTTGCTGACTCGTCCTTACATTCGCCTCGCCTCAGAAGCTTATGAACTTTATCGGGATTCTTTTATTAAACCGAAAGATCCTCGTTTAATCGAATTTCGCCGAGAACATGGTGAACAAGTGCCGATTAAATTATTAGGATGTTGGGATACGGTTGGATCGTTAGGAATTCCTGAAGTTCAATTCTTGAGTTTATTTAGCCAAGCATTTAACCGTCGATATCGCTTCCATGATACCTCCCTCAGTCCGATTATTGAAAACGCACTTCACGCGGTGGCGATTGATGAACCCCGCAAAGCTTTTTCTGTTACACCGATGACCAAAAGTCGCCTTTGTGAAACCCAGGTTGTCCGTCAAGTTTGGTTTCCCGGCGATCATGGTTGTATTGGGGGTGGAGTCGAGGAAATACGCGGTTTATCCGATTGTGCGTTGAAGTGGATGATGGATTCTATCCGTCAACTTGGTTTGGGTCTTGACCTCGATCCCAGCGCAATTCCCACAGGTATTCAACCCAATCCAGAAGTGGATCTGATTAAGAGTATTATTGGTTGGATCACAACGTTGGGAGGGAAAACATTGCGTGAAATTAGTGAAACATTTGAGGATCTTGATGATAGTGTGGTACTTCGTTTTCAAAGACGTCAGGATTATCGACCTCCCAATTTATTAGAAACATATGGGGAGAAACTAGAGGAATTTATTAGCGAACGTTTAAATCTCAATCAGCCCCGAGTTTATGAAGGAGACGACCTCAAAGTTTATGCCAATTATGATGTTTTAAAAGAATGGGGATTTGAGAACAATAAAACGGATATGAATTCCCATAAACATCCTCAAATTTGCAACGATAAAGGCAAAAAAATAAAAGTCAAAATTCTCGCTATAGGGGAATGGAATTATGGCAGTGAGGGACAATTTGCCGAGTTGGTTTCCGGCGATGGTCATGTAGAAATGTCACCGGAAGAATACCGCAATTGGGATTTAACCTTTGTCAATAAAGACCAAGAACAAAATCCTCCTCCTGCTGCTTTGGTGACATTTAAAATTCATGGCGATCGCTATGAAGTTGTCGCCTGGGGAACGGAACAAGAATTTGAACTCAAACCCAATGAAACCGTTTATTTTGCCAACAACGATCAAACCAACTTTTATGATGATAATGATGGCATTCTCACGATTAACTGGAGTTACTCCTTTGTGAATGAGTAAGGGTTAATTTACTCTCTAAACCCTGGCAAAATTTCCACTTGAAAATTTCACTCTAACACCATGAAACTTTTTACAGAATATCCCGAAAGCGAAGAAAAGAAATACTTTGATTTAACGCTTAAAAAGACCAAATATAATATGGATAAACTCTACAAAAATGCGGATACAGCATTTCGAGATACCCATATTAAAAGTCATGCTTGCGTTCAAGCCAGCCTAGAAATATTTGACTTTAATGAAGCCGAAATCAAACAAAAATTAAGCCAAACCACCTCATTAACCGAAGCTATACTCAATAATATTTCTCTCAAACAAGGGTTACTCGCCACACCCAAACAATATCCAGTTTGGCTGAGATATGCCAATGGACGCAGCAAATATGAAGGGGATTATGTGCCGGATACCCGTTCGATGTCAGTAAAAATTATCGGGGTTGAAGGCGAACGACTTTCTCAAAGTCACGAGTCTCATACTCAAGATATTATTGTACACAATGCCGAATACTTTTTTTTGAAAACCATTAAATATTACTACGGCTTTTTCAGTACAGTTGTTCAAGGAGGCTTTTTTCCTATTTTATGGTTAATTTTTCATCCCGAACAAAAAAAATACCTAGAAACCGTTACCAACCGATATCCGCAGAGTTTATTAACCGAACGTTATTGGAGTAGTTCAGCCTCAGCATTGGGACTAAAACCCGATTTTGATCCGGCTAAACCCGGTGTTGTTCCGGTTGAATATCCAGCCGTGATTAAATATGCCTTTACTCCCGTTTCTCCCCAACCTCCCCATTCTCCCATACCGTTTTCATCTCGCAGTAAAAGCGACCTTCAACAGGCGAAAAGTAAAGGAGTAAAGGATAACCATTACCGGGAAGAATTAATTCAAGCTTTAGCCAAACCGGATGCCGAATATTGTTGGGATTTTCAAATACAATTGCAAACCAAACCGGAAATGTCTATTGATGATATTACAGTCCTTTGGAATGAAGATGAATCTCCTTTCTTTACCGTCGGTCGCTTAACGGTTAAACATCAACAGATTAACCTTGATAAACAATGCGATTTTTGTGAGAATTTACGTTTTTCTCCTTGGAATGGTTTGGCGGTTCATCGTCCAGTCGGTGCATTAAATCGACTGCGGAGAGTAGTTTATTATTTAGTCGGTGAATATCGTCATCAAAAACGAGGACTCAACTATCAAGAACCTACAGGTGCAGAACGTTTTGATTAGGATATGAGGTGAGTTCAGGAATGAGGAATTATAATTCCTAATTTCTTCCCTTTTCAAAATTGTGAATTCTACCTTTATAACTGCTTTTGAACTACCTCAAAAATAGTAATCATCGATTAGAGTCAAGCAAGTTTTGATGAAATTATTCGGTTTCTGCCGTAAAAGACCTGTAAGAGATTGAAGTTTTTGTGAAATAGTAGATGAAGTCAGGGTAAATTAGCGATAATTTGCCCTTAACTTCTGACTCTCAAATCAACACAAGGAGCAATTTTCATGTCTATTAACGGCGTAATCATGCAATATTTTCACTGGTACATCCCTGGCGATGGTACTCTGTGGGAACAGGTTAAAAACAAAGCCCAAGAATTAGCGGATGCGGGAATTACCGCCCTCTGGCTTCCTCCTGCTTATAAAGGCATTGGTGGAGGTAATGATGTCGGTTACGGGGTCTATGATATGTATGATTTAGGCGAATTCGATCAAAAAGGTTCTATTCGCACAAAATACGGCACTTATAAACAATATCTAGATGCCCTTCAAGCCCTAAAAAATGCCGGGATTCAAGTTTATGCCGATGTTGTTCTTAACCACAGAATGGCAGCCGATTTTTTGGAAACCGTTAAAGCAACTCCCTTCCGAAAAAGTGACCGTCTTCATTCCATTGGAGAACAACGAGAAATTCAAACGTATACTCATTTTACCTTTCCCGCACGCCAAGGCAAATATTCCAATTTTGAATGGCATTGGTGGCATTTTGATGCGGTAGATTACAATAAAAACGATCCCTACAATTATGATACCATTTATCTGTTTGAAGGGAAACAATTTGATGATTATGTTGGCTTAGAAAATGGTAACTATGCCTTTTTAATGGGATGCGACCTAGACTTTCAAAATCCCGAAGTCCAAAAAGAAGCGATTGACTGGGGAAAATGGTATCTTGATACAACAGGTGCTGATGGGTTTCGCCTCGATGCCATTAAACATATTTCTTCTTGGTTTTTCCCCATTTGGATTGATGAATTAGAACGTCATGTCGGCAAAGATTTGTTTATCGTTGGGGAATATTGGCACAACAGTATCGGTACATTACATTGGTATGTAAATGCAGTTCAAGGCAAAATGTCGGTGTTTGATGTACCGCTACATTACAACTTTTATTATGCCAGTAAATCCGGGGGACATTATGATATGCGAAAAATCCTCGATGGTACAATGATGAAAGAACGTCCGACTCATGCGGTGACTTTTGTTGAAAACCATGATTCTCAACCCTTGCAAGCCTTAGAAACCCCCGTTGAACCTTGGTTTAAACCTCTAGCTTATGCCATAATTTTATTGCGGCGAGAAGGATATCCTTGTATTTTTCATGCGGATTATTACGGTGCAGAATACGAAGATTATGGCCGTGATGGAAATCGTTATCCGATCTTTTTACCGTCTCATCGTTGGATTATTGACAAGCTTCTTTATGCTCGCAAACACTACGCTTATGGTGAACAATATGATTACATTGATCACTATAATACCATCGGTTGGACTCGTTTGGGAGACCGCGAACATCCCAAAGCAATGGCTGTCATTATGAGCGATAGTGTTCCCGGTTGGAAATGGATGGAAGTGGGTAAACCCAATGCTAAATTTGTCGATATTACCGAACATATTAAAGAACCCATTTATACCAACGAATGGGGTTGGGCTGAGTTCCGTTGTAATGGCGGTTCCGTTTCGGTTTGGGTACAAGAATAGTTGAAGTTTGAGTAGAAAATGCGGTCATTTCTTTTGAGACTTCTCAAAGGATTGATCGCATTTCCTTATTTCTGCTACAATTAGAGATTTTTTATTGTCAATACTGAAGGATTCGTTTGATGTCGAGAATAATTTTTCACTTCAGCAATAGACTAAATTTCCTCAAAATGTGAGACACTGAATAAGGGTTTGAGCGGTTGCCAACGATCAGGTTAAATCTTGGCCTGATGTCCAAGAATTCCCTCTCTCGATGGCCTAAAACCCTGAAAACCTAACCCTCAATTTATATAAGGAGTGTCCAACAATGTCCACTGAAACTCGTCCCACTGAAGTTATTGATTTAGTTGTTAACAGTAAAGACAATTGCTATCTGCTCAAAGATCATATTGAGGCGATTCAAAATACAGCCGTCAAACAAGAACTAACGTCGGGAATTTGGGTGGTTCGTATTCGGAAAGGTTCCTTTGATTATATCAAAGATGACCCTCAAGGTCAAAAAGGTGAAGCATTAGTTATGCTGTGGATGTACGGTGGGAAGTTTAAAAATCTCAAAACCAATAAAATCGTTCCCGCAGGTTGGTCAACTTTAAATGGTTTTGATGATACTGTTACTTTAGCCGTATCAGAACCCATCACCCTTTGTGCCTTTTTCTTCGATATTTATCTCGAAGATAATGACGGAGATGTTACCGTTTCAGTCGTTAAAGTTGGGGAACTCAGCGACATTGAAGAATAATCTTCCCGCTAGCATTTGCAATTAATTGATCGAGAGTTCAAACTCCAAAACTTATCAATTTTTAGCTGAGTTTGAACTCAAAATCAACATCAGATTATCCGTTGCACCATTGCCGAGATGAGTGCAAGAAACCCGGTTTCTGAGAGAAACCGGGTTTTTAATCCCCATTCTCTAAAAACCGCTATATTATAGACTTTTAAGATGACAAGTTAAAATCAAAAGTTAATATCAACCCGAACTCATGCGACTCACCTCTCTAGATGTCTTCCGAGGAATAGCAATTACCAGCATGATTTTAGTCAATAATCCCGGTAGTTGGAATCATGTTTATCGCCTGTTAAAACACGCCGAATGGCATGGCTATACCCCCACCGACTTAATTTTTCCCGGTTTTCTATTTATTGTCGGCGTAGCAATGGCGTTTTCCCTAGCAAAATATCTGTCAAAAAACCGAAACGATGAGGACAATATTACCTCGAAAATTTATCTTAAAATTTTGCGTCGTTGCGCGATATTATTTCTCCTCGGACTCCTACTAAACGGCTATCCAAACTATGACTTAGCCAATATTAGAATTATGGGAGTTTTACAACGAATTAGCCTCGCTTACGGACTCTCCGCGATCGCCATTTTACACCGGTCTCGCAAACAAATCGCAGGTTTATGTGTTATAATATTACTAGGATACGCGATCGCCATGCAACTCATTCCCGTTCCCGGTTATGGAGTCGGAAACTTAACCCCAGAAGGAAATTTAGCCGCTTATTTTGATCGCCTCATCTTGGGAGAAAATCATCTGTTAGGCGGTGGAAAATACGACCCAGAAGGATTATTAAGTACACTTCCGGCTATTGTAACCGTTTTAATTGGTTATTTAACCGGAGACTGGCTAAAAAAACAATCCGTAAAAAGTCGTACCAGTATAAATTTAGCAATCATCGGTTTATGTAATATCATTATCGGTCATTTTTGGGGAGTGATCTTTCCCATTAATAAACCTTTGTGGACAAGTTCCTTCGTTCTCGTAACCGCAGGTTGGGCGTTAATTTTACTGGCAATTTGTTATGAACTTATCGAAGTTCGCCGACGAAGAAAATGGGGATTTCCGTTGGAAGTGATGGGACTAAACCCAATTTTTCTGTTTGTTGCTTCCGGGTTCGTGGCGAGAATTTTAATCTACACAAAAATTCCTCAAAATGGCGAATTAATCAGTTTAAAAACTTGGATTTATGAAAATATGTTTGTGTCTTGGGCGGGTGAAATGAACGGTTCTCTGGCTTTTGCGATCGCCAACGTGTTAATCTGGTGGATAGTATTATATGGAATGTATCAGAAACGTTGGTTTTTGAAGGTTTGAGAAAACATCCCCCTAAATCCCCCTCCCGTCTCCCTTAATAAGGGCCAGGGCTGTTTCGTTCTAGCCCTAAAACTTGATTTGTGGGGGGTTGGAAGGACCGGAGGTTGGGAGGATTTTTATTAATAAAAAGCTATTTTTCATCTCAAAAACTACTAATGTCTTGCGGTAACTCACTTAATTGAATTTGTCCATCTCGATAAAACCCTTCAATAGTTTTTAGCATAAGTTGATACAAATAATGATTGCTCTTAGATCATTATACTCATTAACCTGTAGCTTGGGTTTCACTGCGTTCAACCCAACATTTGTTCTACTCAATTTAATTACAAAATAAAAATTATTTACTTTATCCAATTTTCCTAAATATTAAACATTTGCTTGACTTCATCCAAAGAAACTGAAGGACTATCTTTTTCCTCTTTTTTAACCGTTCTTAAGTCCTGTAAATCTTCCAAATCTTCTAAAAGTTCTTGAATTTTTACAAATTCCTCATAAGGCAATACAACATATTCCTTTCCATTTTTATTCAAAAACTCGAACTCGGGATTAAGTTGAATCATAATTTACCTCTTACTTCAAATCTTCGATAAATCTTTAAGATTCATCAGACAAGTCATCTGCTGTCATGGGCGCTTGAGAACTATGACGCACATATAAAATGTATACTGTTGCGTCTCGAATCGTAAACAGTACCCGGTAAACATTTCTAGATTTTCCACACAGCAGTTGACGAACTTCTTCCGGGAAAATTTCATGTTCAATGGCTAAAGTACAACGCTGAGGTTTTTCTTGCAGCGTTGCAATTTTGTTCATTAATTCACGAAACCAGCGATCGGCAAATTCTGGATTTCGTTCTCGATACCAGGAATAAGCTTTCTCAATTTGGGCTTCTGCAATTGGAGTAATTTCAATCTGAAATGTCATACTTTTGTTGCATTTCTTGGATAAAATTACCCATTGGGCGAGTTTGACCCTTGTTGAGTTCCTCAAAGCCTTGTTGAATTCCCGCTATTGTTTCCAACTGTTCAATCAATTGGCGTAACTTAACCGGGTCAATTTTGTCGGGATCGAGAAACGTTACAAGTACCTGGGTACTGCTAATGTCTTGGGGGAGTTCACTTAATTGAATCTGCCCATCTCGATAAAAGCCTTCAACCGTTTTTAGCATAAGTTGATACAAATAATGATTGCTCTTAACTTCTGATCGTAGCATCATAGCAAAAAGACAAGTAGCCAACCTCTTGAAAAATCAGCAATGTTTTGATAAAAATTAAGTTGGAGCTAGTAAAATATCATGGCGGCAGAAAAGATGGTCTGTCGAATCCACGACGTGCAACCTGATCATAAGTGAGAATACAGTGTTTGTTTTCTTGATTATGATAAATCAGTTTCTTTTGATGATCTTTCGACATTTTAGCCCATCTGCCAATAATGATATAATGTTCAATAATAGGGCGATTATAACCTCCAAACCTAGACCATGAGTCCTCAATATATTCAGATGAGTAACGCCTAAAACTTTTATTCTGAGAACGTTCAGGATACTGAGGTAAATTTTTAGCGTAGCCAAGTATATCATCTGTAAATGTAAGTATATTTACTTTGGTTGTTAACCATATTTCTCGGTTTTTAATTTGTGTCAATGCTTCTTGAAGCTTTTTTGCTGGCGCACCTGACTGATTATAAACGTTCTCACTAGAACGTTTGATTTCAATCAAGTATATTCTACATCCTCCTTGTCCATAAGTTAATATACCAAAATCTGCCTTATAGGAAGTTCCTACCGATGGTTTAGTGATGAAAGCTAGAGATGAATCCCAGCCCCTACCACACAAGCCTAGAAGAAATTGTGGATAATCTTCAAGAAATTGTTGCAAGTCTTCTTCACGAGGATCACTACTCAGTAAATTAGCTAGATTCTCAACATCTTTATAACTTGGGCAGATGCTTAAAACCTCTTGTTGGTTATTTCTCTTAAAAAAACCTAAACTTGGATCGAAAATTTGAGCAAGAATTTCATCGCGTGTATCTGACAAACTAAAGCCTCCTCATGTTCTGATAATTTTTTTTCTCCCCCTTCCATTATAGATCGAGAAGGGGGGTAGAGAATTAAGTTACTTTAACGCACCCGCAGGAATACCAAGAATCTCGTCAATTTTAGGCATCTGTTCAACCGGAATAACGCGCCCTTCATCTTCAAAACCTTCAATTTCATTGAAGTTGAGATAGCGGTACAAATCCGCAGCAAACGGGTCTAGTTTCTTGGTAATAATCTCCTTATATTCCTCAACCGTTGGAATGCGTCCTAACAACGCACAAACCGCAGATAATTCCGCCGAACCCAAATAAACTCGCGCATCTTTACCCATGCGGTTGTTGAAATTTCGAGTCGAAGTAGACATCACCGTAGCGCCATCTTCAACCCGTGCTTGGTTCCCCATACACAGCGAACATCCGGGCATTTCCGTTCTTGCACCTGCCGCAGCAAATACACCGTAAACCCCCTCATTTCTTAACTGCTGTTCGTCCATACGTGTTGGAGGACAAACCCACAACCGAACCTTCACTTTTTCCCCTTCCAACACCTTCGCCGCAGCCCGATAATGGCCGATATTCGTCATACAAGAACCGATGAACACCTCATCAATTTTATCCCCCGCACATTCGGACATTAACTTAACATTATCCGGGTCGTTCGGCGCGGCAACAATCGGTTCTTTTATCTCGTTCAAATTGACTTCGATAATATCGGCGTATTCCGCATCTTTATCGGCTTCCATTAACTCGGGATTCGCTAACCACTGTTCCATTTTAGCAATCCGACGCGCCAACGTTTTACTATCCTGATATCCGCGTGCAATCATATTCGTCATCAACGCAATATTTGAACGCAAATATTCGGAAATCGTCTCAACACCCAACTTAATTGTACAACCCGCACAGGAACGTTCTGCGGTGGCGTCGGTCAATTCAAAAGCCTGTTCAACTTTTAAATCCGGTAAGCCTTCCATCTCCATAATTCGACCGTTGAACACATTTTGTTTGTTCTCTTTTCCAACGGTTAACTTACCCTGTTGCATCGCCACCCAAGGAATAGCATTGACAATATCTCGCAGCGTTACACCGGGTTGTAATTCCCCTGAAAACTTCACTAAAACAGATTCCGGCATATCCAACGGCATCACGCCCAAAGCCGCAGCAAACGCCACCAAACCCGAACCTGCGGGGAAGGAAATTCCTAATGGAAAACGAGTGTGAGAATCGCCCCCGGTTCCCACAGTATCCGGTAACAGCATCCGGTTTAACCAAGAGTGAATAATTCCATCGCCGGGACGCAATGCAACCCCTCCCCGAGTTGCGAAGAAATCGGGTAATTGTTTGTGAGTGTTAATATCAACCGGTTTCGGATAAGCCGCAGTGTGACAGAAACTTTGCATCACCAAATCAGCCGAAAATCCTAAACAAGCGAGTTCTTTTAACTCATCTCTCGTCATCGGTCCGGTAGTATCTTGAGAACCCACAGTTGTCATCATCGGTTCGCAGGAAGTTCCCGGACGAACTCCCGGTAAACCGCAAGCTTTTCCAACCATTTTTTGAGCGAGAGTAAAGCCTTTTTTGCTATCTTCCGGCATCGTTGGACGGGTGAATAAAGTTGAGGGTTGATAACCCAAAGCTTCGCGAGTTTTATCGGTTAAACCCCGGCCAATTAATAGGGGAATTCGTCCGCCGGCGCGAACTTCATCTAATATGGTTTCGGGCTTTAACGTAAAGGTAGAAATAACTTCTCCCGATTCGTTGGTAATTTCGCCTTTGTAGGGATGAATGGTAATCACATCTCCGGTATTCAGAGAAGTGACATCGCATTCTATCGGTAAAGCACCGGAATCTTCGGCGGTATTAAAGAAAATCGGGGCAATTTTTCCGCCCAAAATATAACCGCCCGCCCGTTTATTCGGAACAAAAGGAATATCATCGCCGATGTGCCACAACAGCGAATTAATTGCCGATTTCCGAGACGAACCGGTTCCCACAACATCGCCAACGTAAGCCACCGGATGACCTTTTTGTTTAAGTTCCGCAATAGTTTTGAGTCCGTCAGGCATCCGTGACTCCAACATCACCAAAGCATGGAGGGGAATATCGGGGCGGGTGGTGGCGTGGGGGGCGGGGGATAAGTCGTCGGTGTTGGTTTCGCCCGGAACTTTGAATACTGTTATCGTAATAGTTTCCGGAACTTTCGGACGCCGGATAAACCAGTCCCCTTCCGCCCAGGCGTCGATCACCTGTTTGGCGTAGGGATTGACTTCTGAGAGGGCGAGAACATCGTTAAAGGTGTCAAAAGCCAGGGTGATTTTACTGAGGGCGGTGGCGGCTTCACTGGCTACGTTAGAATCAGGGGATTTGAGGAAACTAACCAGCGATTGTACATTATAACCCCCGATCATGGTTCCCAACAGGTCGATCGCCCCTTGAGGAGACAGGAGGGGACAGTCAATTTCTCCCTTGGCGACTCCGGTTAAAAATCCCGCTTTGACGTAGGCGGCTTCATCGACTCCGGGGGGAACGCGATCGCGCAGCAAGTCCATCAAGAATTCTTTCTCCTCCTCCGGGGGGTTTTTCAGGAGTTCGCAGAGTTCGGAGGTTTGTTGGGCGTTGAGGGGTAGGGGAGGTATCCCCAAAGCTTCTCGTTCGGCGGCGTGTTGACGATAGGCTTCTAGCATAGTTGATGTTCTCCATATAGGTATCTTTGATTATGGTATCGATAAACCCCCCAAGTTTGTAGATGCAAAAAATACGGTTATTTTCTCTTGTGGAAATATTCACAACTCTCAATCCCGAGAGAAATTTCGTTATTTCGATGGCAAATTGTGTTACAAATATCAGATATTTTAACGGGGTGATCAAAATTTAATCAACAGTTATATTCCACATAAAATAACCTCTACCCCAAATCAATATCCGATAATTTTCTTCAAAGTTTTTACTTTCCGCCTAATCTCAGAGTCATCCTTCATTTTGTCTAAAGGGCCTCTGTATTTTTCAATATCATCAATTAGCTCTTTCACTGCTGGCATGGAAACTTTATCTTTCATTATTTCCATTAATTCCCTAAACTTTTTCTGACACAAAGAATGCTGAAGCCGATTTGAAATATTGATATCACTGAAGGACAGAATAGCAATGAGAGCTTGATCGGGATCAAATTGGTCTAATAATGATTGATATATACTCTCAGCATTCCAGGCTACACCATTGCCATTTGTTAGAAATACTTCAACCAGGCAAAGCACATACTCATTGTTAATTTCTGAGGGAACTTTGCCTGTTTCTCCAACAAATCTTTGTAATTGACGAGCAAACGCGGGTTCTGTGTAGAAATTGTTTAAGTTTCTATGAACTGAAAGCAAATTTTCTATAGCAGTTTGAACTTCTGCTGCACGAATACCATCAGGTATGTAAGATAACCCTGAAACTGTTTCAATGAACTGACGCGCCAACTTTTGCTTAACTTGGTCATTGTTTGCCACAAATCTAGCATACTTAACGCCAAACTGTTGTCTAGTATGCTCATCAAGGCGATCCCAAAGATTTGGAATAAGAAGACGTACATTCTGTCTCGTTTGAGATGTAGTATCTGGTTGAGTGTAAATTCCAAAAAAGCCTTCGGCTAGAGGATTAACTCTCTCTCTTGGCAAGTTGGCAAAAAAGGATGCTATTTGTTTAGCTTCTCCTTCAGAAATTTTATTGGATTTGATATTTTCAAGCAGTAGCTTAATATTGGTTACTACATTAGATAATGGTAATGTAATTACTTCAATCACACAAGTTTCTAACATTCCGATTAGCTGTAAGCCAGTAATTTCATTTTGATTGGGATGAGCGGCACTTGCCCAATTACGCATATATCTAACATAATCAAGATGCTTATATCCCAAATCAGAAATAAGTCCAATTTCGTGAGCGCCCTTTATAAGTTCACTGTCCTCAATTTTAGTGATGTCTTCTTCAGTCTTGAGCTTTTTCCGCTTCTCAGAGCTACTACCAACAGCCGCATCATAAAAATAAGCTAAATCATATTGAGCAACTCGTCGCCGCAATTCATACATGGTTTCATCCCATAAATAATTTAGAGCAGCATCAAATAAACCTGCTGCCGCAGCAGCAATAAATTTCGAGATATAGATAGATCGCTGCCTTTGTTCAAGTTCTATCCTCTCTACAACATCTTCAACGTTGCGGAAAACTTTAAGTCGTTCTTTAACTTGTACTAAAACTTGATCTGTTGGTAAACCATACCTCTGGATAAAGTTAAGTAATCCATTTTCAAACTGCTCAATTTGTGATGAGTAGTTTTCGCTTGGTACAAGGTTACTCATTTGGGATTGATCATTCATAAACTTTTAGAGAATTAGTAAGTGAGTATTTTAGGTAAGGGCTTTAAACTTATGACCAACAGTTTAGCTAGCAGTTCTTGATAATAACTATCAACCCTCGCAGGGTCAGCCACAAGGTAGTGTTAGGCTGTAGTATGCAACCCTATATATAGTGGATACCTCCTGGATGTCCATCATTGGACTAACTCTTATTAACGAAAAAGGGGTGGTTTTGATAATATAGCATTAAAAGCTATTCAGTGTTAACGGAACCGATAATAATGAGCAGTTCTGACAGAGCAGGTCGTTACATAGATCAGATTAAGGGATACAAGGCTTTTATACCTAATCCACTACCTCCTCTCCCTGAAATTGTTATTGATCAGGAAATGTGGAGTCTTCTATCTCAAGCTGATCGTGCGTTGGGTCGTCTTGATGGCTCTACCGATGCTCTACCCAACCCGGACTTATTTGTGTTTATGTATGTTCGTAAAGAAGCTGTTCTATCGAGTCAAATTGAGGGAACTCAGGCATCTTTGCTCGATGTTTTGGAGTTTGAATCACAAACTTTAGAACCAGATAATCCTCAAGAAGTAGCTGAGGTTGTTAACTATATTTCTGCTATTAACTATGGTCTTGAACGCTTAAAAGATTTGCCAGTATCCTTGCGATTGATTCGAGAAATCCATAGAGAGTTGATGCAAGGAGTAAGAGGGGCTGAACGAGAACCTGGAGAGTTTCGGCGCACACAAAATTGGATTGGATCAGGAGGTTGTTCTTTGGCAGATGCTACATATATTCCACCGCCACCAGATGAAATGATGCAAGCTCTAGATAACTTAGAGAAATTCCTGCATGATTCAACACCAATGCCATCTCTCATTAAAGTTGGATTGGCGCACGCTCAATTTGAAACGATCCATCCTTTTCTTGATGGTAATGGACGAACAGGACGTTTGTTAATTACATTTTTACTGTGTGAAAAAAATATACTAAAATACCCTTTACTTTATATTTCCTATTATTTTAAGAAACATCGTTCTGAATACTACGATCGCCTTCAAGCGATTAGAGATACTGGGAATTGGGAAGGATGGCTTAAGTTTTTCCTGCGGGGTGTTTATGAGGTTGCCCAGGAAGCCTCTACAATTGCACGAAGAATAGTTACAATGAAAGAGGAGCATCGTCAGCTATTGCTGAGTCAAATGGAACGTAGATCAGGGAATGCGATCGCACTACTAGAAAGACTCTACTTTCGACCTATTTTTACGATAGAACACGTTGAGTCAATTACTAATTTATCATATCCAAACGCCAACAAGTTAGTAAAAGATCTTTGTAATCTCGGTCTTTTAGAAGAAATTACGGGACAAAAACGTAACAGAGCTTTTTCCTATGCTCCCTATCTTGATGTCTTCAAAGATCAATAGTTTCACCTGCTTTAAGTTAGCTCACACATCTTTATCAATTTTGAATCATGGTTCAAACTTACCCAATTTCTAAAACGATTACAAGTTTCGCCGATCTCAAAGAACGATTTAACTTGTTTCCCACAGATAACGATCAATTTTTTACGGAATGGCAACAAGATCTTCCCGAACTAACGCCTGAAGAACGAGATACTTTAGAACAAATTAAAAGGCGATTTGAACGTCATCGAGAACGGGGTTCTCTCGCGGAAGGTGTAATTAATCAACTGCTAATTTCTCCGTTGCTGACGTTGGCGGGTTTGTACGATGAACCGTTTTTTGTAACTACCGAACCGAGTGTAGAACTCGAATTAGAAGACCGTGACGAAATCTTGCGAGGTCGAATTGATACGTTAGTTATTGCAGAGAAACTTTGGGTTTTGGTGGTTGAATCTAAATCTACAATCGCCTTTTCGGTGGGATTGCCTCAAGCCCTAACTTATATGATCGCAAATCCAAATCCTCAGCGTCCGGTTTACGGTTTGGTGACGAATGGCGACGAATTTATGTTCATCAAAATGTTAACCGAAGGCACGCCTCAATATGACTTTTCTAACGTTTTCTCGCTGCTTTTACCCCGTCGAAATCAGTTACAGGAAATTTTGCGTATTCTCAAGCAAATTGTGAAAATTATTAAATCTTCATTATAAAAATACTTCAATCTTGTTTACTATAAATTCGTTCTCTAGCTGCTACCCATGAACTACCAGAGTCAGGATTTTGTAAATAAGCTACTTTTTGCCTTTGACCGAAAATAATGGGATACAAGCCCCGTCCGTGACTGACGGTTAACTTAAATCAATATACACAAAACTGGCTGCACGAGGTATAATGCTAAAATACGCCAACCAAGCAAGCGTCAATGATTGTCTACGAATTTAAGGCAAAAGGGAAGTTATACCAATACAAGGCAATCGATGAAGCATTTCCGTTCAGCCCAATTTGTTCGGAACTCATGCCTGCGGTATTGGATGGACAATCGCGGACTCGGCAGGAAAGAGTTGTATCGATACAGCACCGAACTCCGAGCCATGTACCCTTTTGTCAAGGATTTGAATTCACACGCGAGTCCGCGCTTCTGTAGAACGGTGTTGGTCAGCTATTGCCAGATTCTTTGATAACTGCAAAAAGAATATCCCCGGCAAAAAGGGTTATCCAAAGTTCAAGAAGAATTGTCGTTCTGTTGAATACAAACAGAGCGGGTGGAAACTTCTAAACCCCAAACATATTGAGTTGATCGATAAAAAGGGGATTGGAAAACTCAAGCTTATTGGAACTTGGGATTTAGCATTCTATCCAATCGAACAAATTAAACGGGTAAGACTGGTTAGAAGGGCGGATGGGTATTACGTTCAGTTTTGCATCCAGGTCGATGTGAAGATAGAAACACAGCCGACCGGGAAAACAGTTGGATTGGATGTAGGACTGAAAGAGTTCTACACTGATAGCAACAAAAATACCGAACAAAATCCCCGTTTCTACAGAAAAAACGAGAAGCGATTAAAATTTTGTCAAAGGCGCGTTTCTCGCGCATAAAAAAGGCAGTGCCAACCGATTAAAAGCCATCAAAAGACTGGGCAAAGCACACCTCAAAATAAGTAGGCAACGTGAAGAACACGCTCTTAGACTAGCGCGTTGCGTAATCCAATCTAGTCCTGAGCTTGCGAAGGATCTGGTCGCCTACGAAGATTTGAGGATTAAAAATTTGGTGAAAAATCACTGTCTTGCCAAGTCGATTAATGATGCCGGTTGGTATCAATTCAGAAAGTGGTTGGAGTATTTTGGGACTAAATTTGGTCGGGTAACGGTTGCCGTTAACCCCGCTTATACTTCTCAAAATTGCTCGAATTGCGGAACAACTGTGAAAAAATCTCTATCAACTCGAACCCACGTTTGTCGGTGCGGATGCGAGTTGGATCGGGATCATAACGCCGCAATTAATATTCTGAATTCCGCCTTGAGTACGGTAGGGATACGGTCACTTGGATTTTAGATCCGAACGCGCGACTGAGATTCAACCTCTACTTTGGCAGGAGCAATCGGTGTTTGAGCAAGTCGAGTCGTAGAACGAAGAATCCCCCAGCTTTAGCTGTGGGGAGTGTCAATGAGTTCCTGGTATCTTCTTTGGTCACGATTGTCTACAACTATTCAAGCGTCTCTCATGGGGAGAGGTTGCCGAAAGATTTCGGTCAGGTTGTTAGTGGGTTGTTATCGAGCTTATGCCACCGCAATTGGGAGAGATTGCCGATCACTTCCGGTAGGGTTGTCAGTTGGTTGCCATTGAGGTTAAGCCTCTGCAATTGGGAGAGGTTGCCGAAAGATTCCGGTAGGGTTGTCAGTTTGTTGCCATTGAGGTCAAGCCACTGCAATTGGGAGAGGTTGCCGAAAGATTCCGGTAGGGTTTTCAGTTGGTTGAAAGTGAGGTCAAGCGTCTTTAATTGGCAGAGGTTGCCGATCACTTCCGGTAGGGTTGTCAGTTGGTTGGCAGTGAGGTCAAGCGTCTGCAATTGGGAGAGGTTGCCGATCACTTGCGGTAGGGTTTTCAGTTGGTTGGCAGTGAGGTCAAGCGTCTTTAATTGGGAGAGGTTGCCGAAAGATTTCGGTAGGGTTGTCAGTTGGTTGAAAGTGAGGTCAAGCGTCTGCAATTGGGAGAGGTTGCCGAAAGATTCCGGTAGGGTTTTCAGTTGGTTGCTATTAAGGTCAAGCGTCTTTAATTGGGAGAGGTTGCCGATCACTTGCGGTAGGGTTGTCAGTTCGTTTCTTTCGAGGTAAAGCGTCTCTAATTGGGAGAGGTTGCCGAATGATTTCGGTAGGGTTGTCAGTTCGTTGCTTTCGAGGTAAAGCGTCTCTAATTGGGAGAGGTTGCCGAAAGATTCCGGTAGGGTTGTCAGTTGGTTGCTACAAAGGTTAAGCGTCTTTAATTGGGAGAGGTTGCCGAAAGATTCCGGTAGGGTTATCAGTTCGTTTTCCATGAGGTCAAGCCACTGCAATTGGGAGAAGTTGCCGAAAGATTCCGGTAGGGTTGTCAGTTGGTTGCTATTAAGGTAAAGCGTCTCTAATTGGGAGAGGTTGCCGAAAGATTCCGGCAGGGTTGTCAGTTGGTTGGGCTTGCCCTTTTTCCCAAACTTATACCCAAGCTTAAGAGTTTTCAGGTTAACAAGTTGACCGATCGCCTCGGGTAACTCAGTCAGTCCCAGATTGCTCAGGTCGAGTTCGGTTGCACCCTCTTGCCGTGCCTTTTCAATGCGTTGTTCTGCTTTGCGGTATGCTTTGTCTGCTGCCATTGTTCGCATCTCCCCATTTCCAACGAGCGTTATAGCAGTTGTAGCATTATCTCTCTTTAACTATATTACCTGCTTGATGAAATATGGCGATCGCTATCGGCCGGATTTCAGGGGTTAGAAGTCGCGATTTTTTCCAGTTCTTGATGCTTCTAATTTTTGGCGAATTGCCGCTTGAACTTTCTCGTCAAAATCTGGATCGTTGGGACTCGCAATAATTCTAAGCGGACGCTGATTAATTCTATCTAAGTAGGCTTGAAAGGCTGCTTTATTTCCCCGATGTTTCAGAAAATATTGCTTTAATTCGGCGTTAGACATTGCATCATAATTAATTTGACTCATCAGCAAACTCCCCGTTAGGTAAAATTTGAAACTCTAATTCTTCATCATACCCTGCTAATATATATACATTACCAGTTCGATCATCGACACAAATAAGATGTATAGGCTGAAGCATGATGTAAGTGAGTTGGTATCCGACGCGATATAGACTCTGTAATTGAGCGGCAGTAGGCATCCCGATTATTCACACCTTGTTCTTATCATTCTAACAGATATCAACCCCAAGCTAATTTACTGCTGGTTGGATAAATTAACAATTTGTTGAGTCAACCAAGCGGCTACAGTGGTATTAGTTCCCTCAGCGAGTCGTTTTAACGTTTCTTCTAACACCGAAATCGGCAACTCGTTCAACGCCAGAGATTCGGTACAAATTTGGTATTTTCCCTCTTGTAACTGAAAGGCAAATACTCGCTGTCCGCGTACATCAACCACCCAATATTCGGGAATTCCTAACGCTTCGTAGAGATGTTTTTGTTGGTCTAAATCGTCCGCTAACGTTGTATCTGATATTTCTCCGACTAGGTTTGGAACTCGCCACTGAGTTAAATTAATTGCGTCAGGTTCTCTCAGTTTACACTGCGGATAATCTTCCCCAATATACAATACCAAATCCGGCGCACAGGCTTGAGTTTCGGGTTTTTCGATTAAACATCTTCCCAAAGAGGTAAACACTTGTTCGGGTCGTTGAATTGCCCAAAAAAACAGTAAACTGGTAAACAAATCACTAACAATTGAATGATTAATCCCTTCTCCACCCATATCAACCCAGAGTTTTCCTTGATTATACGCTAACTTCATCCGCTCTTTAATCGGAGCATCCCGCAGGGTGATATAATCTTGCCAGGTTGCTGGATGCCACTCGCGCAGGGGCGGAATTTTAATCGCATCAGAAGAAAAAGTTACTGTCATTATTCACCTTTAACGTTTCTGCTATTCTCTAATTATAAAGAACTAATCTAAATCTTTGGTGGCTTCGTCAAAAATAAATTTTAAGGCACCAAATAATTTAGGCAATTCGTTAATGGTGAGACTTTCAATATTTCGGGTAAAATCTTTACCGATTAATCGTCCAAACTCCCACAATTTTCCATCGGTGACGATACCATAAACGGGTTTTTCGGGATTATTATTCAGAAACTCTACTGCAACCAATTCCGCCAAACATTGACTCGGGAATCGAGTCATCGCAGACACCGCCTTTTCAAGGCGGTGTACCGATGACCCCATCCCTGTTCAAAATCATTCTTTTTGGCTTCGACAACAATCACCAAGGGATATTCCAACATTGTTTTACCCAGTGGGGAATTTTTGGAAACAATATAATCAGGAGTTCCCTGTAATTTCTCGTCAAATGCGATGGGCTTTTGAATCCAAAATGAGGTTTTTTGATAGTAGTTTTTGTACATCTCTCTCAGGGTTGGAAAAATAATAATTTCACATCGGGCGGCTTCCGAGGAGAAAATATCTAGGTTTCTTTGATTAAATTCAAAGGCTTCAATAAAGGCGGGGGAAGGTTCATAAGGTTCTATCCCTACAAAGTTACTTTCTTGATACCGAATCTGATATTCAGCTTGAACCTGAGAAATCGTTTTATAGTCACTAAATACCATAACTTTACTCAACAGTAATTATCTCTATATTTTGGAAATTAACGCTTGACATTTCTGTTGAATTCGAGGGAGTTTATGAACTGTACAAACTCTTGATTGAGTACCTTGTATCCTTCTGAGTTTAGATGTAATTCATCTTTTTGGTATTGTCGTTTTACAACTCCTTTTTCATCAAATAAAACCGAGAACGCATCAAATAGAATCACATTTTCCCCCGACAAACTGTTAATATAAGTATTCACGTCTTTAATCGCCAGACCAACATCATCAGACCAAAAGGGTTGACGTTCAAGCGGGATGTCTCCAACGGGAAAAATTGGGGTTAAAATCACAACCGCACCTAACGCTTTGGCATTTTCTACAATGTTCTGAATATTGGTTTTACAATCAGCAATGGTTAATTCTTTTCGCTTCGGAAATAAGGGAATTGTTTTTAAGTCGTTCACCCCAACTTGAATCACTATCACATCGGGTTGTAAGGGTTTGATGTGTTGTTCAAACCGTTGAATGGTTTGTATCGAAGTTTGGGAACCAATTCCTCGGTTAATAAATTCATATCCCTGAACATCGGGTGATGGCCAACTAGCGGCTCTTGAGTCGCCAAAGAAGACGAAACGCACTCTAGAATTAGTTTTCGGGGGTGGGTTTGAGTCTAGAGGATAGGTATTCCAACCCAAGGGGTCTAAACGGGTTTGATTGAGTTCAAGGTAATATTGTTTACCTCGGTTAAACAGAAGGAAATTCAAAGTAATTGAACTACCGAGCAGTAGCAAAATGAAAATAGCGAACAGAATGGAAAGTTTGTTAGATTTCATAGGGTTTTATACAAAAATGCTTGAGTTGATGTAAACAGCCTGATGAGTAGATGATAAGTCAATTTTAAACTCTTGCTGAACAATCGTCTAGATTGAGATTGAAGAGTGGGATGGCAAATCCTGAAAATCCTGACGATTAATTAACTTGAGTTCACAAGTTTTTACAGAGTCAAACTATCGCCTATGAGTGTTTTTAGTCTATTCAAGTCCTCTGAGAAGGGATTGATTCCTTTTTGACGAATATCAATAACTTCTGAAAATATGGAAATCCGTATTTTTACGGAGACACCTCAGCTACTTTTGATTAAAAAACCGTATTTTCCACTATATATTTAACATTCAGTTAGACTTGAAGGGGGTAAAAATCTGCGTTTTTCTGAGCAGCCGTTGGCCTGATTACCTACTCTATATTAAAGTTTTTTGAAGAAAATCCTAAGGATTTGAAGAAATTCAGTAAAATTAATTTATCGAAAAATAGAAAACTAGCTGTTCGGGAGAAGCCTTTGCATGAAGTTAAACATTAATTAAACTAATCTAACAACATCTAATTTTAAAATCAGGTCGTCAAGAGTTGGGAAAATCTGAGAAGATGAATTCAGAATTTTCTCCTCAAAACCTGGAGAAGAGGATGCCAAACCAGACGGGATGAATCATCATTAAATTATCGGGTAGAGTCATGCAGGTTTAGAGATGGAAAGTACAGGAAAACACGGTCCAAATACAATGCAGAGTTTTGTTGAATTTACACCTGTACCGCTAGCCATTTTTAGGGCAATCGATCATCGCCTCATTTGTGCAAATAGTCGCTTTACTCAAATCCTGGGATTGTCTCTTGAAGAACAGAAAAACTATTTTCAATTGGATCTTTATTTTGATGATAAAGATTATCAGATATTATGGAAAAACTTTAACCAAAGAGGAGCGATTTATGATGTAGAGGTTCAACTCAAACACCAAAATGGCAATGGTTTCTGGGCTTCCCTTTCCCTGCAATCTTTCACCTACAATGACGAACCAGCAATCATCCTCACCTTTGTTCATCTGCGTCGGTTCCCCACTCTCGATCAGACCATAATCCGACAGCTCTCTCAACTTGAAAATCTGCAAGAAGGAATTATCTTAATCAATCTGAACGGTCAAATTATCGACTGGAATTCCACCGCAGAAAAACTTTTTGGATATTCTCAAACTGAAGTCATGGGTCGGTTTGTTGCGGAAATCAATTTATCTATTTTTGAGTCGATTATTTCTCCAATACATCAAAATGCTTTCCTGCCGTTTGAGACGCAATGGAAAGGGAATAATCAAACGACTTACGAAATCGATTTTACCCATAAAAATGGTACAATAAAACGATGTGAAACCACTTTAATTCCCCTGCGAGATGAGTCGGATGGCGTGAGCGCCTATGTTAGTATTAATCGAGAGATTAATCCTGCTCGTTCTTCGTCTGTTGTCGAACATCAGTTACTCGCTACCCTGCAAGCCCGAGCGAACCAACAAGCCGCAGTTGCTCATTTAGGACAACGCGCCTTAGCCGGAGTTGACTTATCGCTACTCCTAGATGAAGCCGTTTCTTTGGTGGCTCAAACCCTGGATGTTGAATACTGCAAAGTGTTAGAATTAAAGCCCAATCGCCTTGCTTTCTTTCTCCGTGCCGGGGTGGGTTGGCATCAAGGACTGGTGGGTAATGCGAGCGTCAGTGCGAGTCTGGAGTCGCAAGCGGGATATACCCTATCGACTCAACAACCCGTTATTGTGGAAGACTTGCGGGTGGAAACACGCTTTTCTGGAACTCCCCTTTTGCATAATCATCGCATCGTCAGTGGGGTGAGTGTAATTATTCCGGGAACGGTCGAAGAAACACCCTATTTTCAAGAGAATTTATCAACAAAACTTCACTCTTCTCCCCGTACAAATTCTCAATCTTCCTGGGGAGTTTTAGGGGTTCATACTCGCGAATATCGTCAGTTTACTCAGGATGATGTTCACTTTTTAGAAGCGGTTGCGAACGTGTTAGCAACTGCCATTGAACGTCATCGTTCTGAGGAATGGATGCAAGTGATGAAACGGGCGATTGATAGTAGCAATAATGGCATTGTTATTACCGATCCCACCCAACCGAATAATCCGATTATATTTGCCAATTCCGGTTTTGAAAAAATCACAGGTTACAGTCGAGAAGAGGTTTTGGGAAAAAATTGTCGATGTTTACAAGGCGAAAATCGAAATGATTTGGTTTTTGCTCGGCTGAGACAAGCAATTCTAGAGGGGAAGCCTTGTAATCTTGTTGTTCAAAATTATCGCAAAGATGGAACTCCCTTTTGGAATGAACTTTCGATTTCTCCGGTTCATAATGCCAAAGGTCATCTCACTCACTTTATTGGCATTCAAGCCGATATTACGCAGCGAAAATATTATGAAATTGCCCTTCAGAAAAAATCTCAAGATTTAACTGAATTTATTTCTTGTTTGAAGGATCTGCATAAAATTTCCACCCATATCTATCGAAATCTACAAGAAATGTTTGCTGATTATCTGCGAGCCGGATGTAAAATTTTTGATCTACCCATTGGCATAATCACTCAAGTTGAAGAAGACTCTTATCACATTCAAGCCGCGAAATCCTATCTCAAAGAATTGCAACCAAGAGTTCAGTTTAATCTTTCTGAAACTTACTTTAACCTAGTGGTAGAGCAAGGGAAAACAATGATCTTGACTCGGGGACATCAAGAGCCAACCCCAGTGGAAAATTCAGCTTGTAAAAACGGGAATTTACAATCTTATATCGGCACACCAATTTGGGTGAATGGAGTGATTTATGGAACCCTTAATTTTTGTTCTCCCCAAGTCAGAACTCAAGGCTTTGAGTCTCTAGAACGAGAAATTATTGAATTGATGGCTCAGAGTATTGGTCGTTTTATTGCGATCGATCAAACTCAACAAAAACAAGCCGAAGCCGAAGCCGCTTTGCGGGAAAGTGAAGAACGTTATCGTCGTTTGGTTGAACTGTCTCCCGAAGCGATCGCCGTTCATAGCCAGGGAAAATTTATCTATATTAATCCCGCCGGTGCTAAACTGTTAGGGGCTGCTTCTTCCGAACAAATTTTTGGTGAATCTATCTATCAGTTTATTCATCCTGAATACTTAAACAAGGTTCAACATCACATTCATCAAACCGAAAACGAACGAGTTTCGGTTCCCTTAGAAGAACAAAAATTAATTCGGCTAGATGGTAAAATAATTGATGTCGAAGTGGCGGGAATTCCAGCGATTTATGAAGGAAACAACGCCACCCAAGTGATTATCAGAGATATTACTGATCGCAAACAAGTAGAAGCGCAATTAATCTATGAAGCCTCTCACGATGCGTTAACTCATTTACCCAACCGCAGCTTCTTCAACGAACAACTGAGAAAGGCTTTACAGCGTTCTAAACAAGAACCTAACTATCAATTTGCGCTTCTATTTCTCGATCTCGATCGCTTTAAAGTTATCAATGATAGTTTAGGTCATCTGATCGGCGATCAACTGTTAATTGAAATCGCTCGCCGACTGGAAGCTTGTATCACGCCCCATGATACCATTGCTCGACTCGGAGGCGATGAATTTACGGTTTTATTAGAAAATATACAAAGCTGTCGTGAAGCCCTATTGATGGCGGAAAAAATTCACGATACCCTTTCTCAACCCTTTCATTTACAAGGACATGATATTTTTACTACGGTTAGTATTGGAATTGTTCCGGGTCAAAAAACCTGCACTTTTGAGCAGCCAAATCCGCAAAACTATCAATGTCTGTTGTATAATAATCCCGAAGACTTATTACGAGATGCAGATATTGCTATGTATCGGGCGAAGGAAAAAGGAAGAGCCAGATACGAACTCTTTGATCTAACGATGCAACAACATACTCTCGCCCTATTGCGTTTAGAAACGGATTTGCGACAAGCTATTTTTGGACAAGTTAAATCTCCGACTCAGGCTCAGTTAGAGTCCGAAGAAAAATTGGGCATAGAAATTGCCAAGTCTCGAATGATTACCAAATCGGTTTTGCCTTTATTGCGGTCTCAAAATCCATCGGTCAATCCTACAGAATTTGTGGTTTATTATCAACCCATTGTTAAACTCTCTACAGGTCAAGTCGTCGGTTTTGAAGCGTTAGTTCGTTGGATACACCCAACTCGTGGATTAGTTTCTCCCGGCGAGTTTATTCCGCTGGCTGAAGAAACGGGACTGATTATTCCTTTGGGAAATTGGATTTTAAAACAAGCTTGTCAGCAACTTACAATTTGGCAAAAATCTTACTCTAAACTTGGGAAAAAACCAGCAGTTCAAAGAGGTGATTTTCCGGAATTGACGATGAGTGTGAATCTGTCAAGTCAACAATTAGTCCAGCCCAATTTACTGGAAAACATCGATCGCATCTTAGCCGAGACCCATTGTAATCCCCATTGCTTGAAACTGGAAATTACCGAAAGTATAATTATGAAAAACTTTCAAACTTCTGGGGTAGTTTTAGAAGAATTACGAAAGCGAGGAATTCAATTGTCAATTGATGATTTTGGCACGGGCTATTCTTCTTTGAGCTATCTCCATCAATTTCCCATTAATACCCTAAAAATCGATCAGTCTTTTGTCAGACGACTTGAACCCCAAACCTCTAATTCTTCCGGAAAATCCAGTCAACAAATTCAAATCATTCGGGCGATTGTCACCTTGGCTCATAATCTCAACCTAGACGTAATCGCCGAAGGAATAGAAACCGTTGAACAGATGCAACTGCTTCAGGAACTCGACTGTGAAATGGGTCAAGGATACCTCTTTTCTAAACCGCTCAATCCGGAACAGGCGACCAAATTTCTGTTAAACTCATACCAGATAGAATTATGAGTCACAACCGAGCATGAGGGTGTCCAATGCTGTTAATTCTCTATAGCAAACCGGGCTGTCATTTGTGCGAAGGATTACAAGAAAAATTAGAACAAATTCTTGCCGATCCTGAGAGCGAATCTAAATTTGAGTTGGAAGTGCGAGATATTACCACGCAAGATGACTGGTTCAAAGCCTATGAGTACGACATTCCGGTTTTGTTTAGACAACGGGATTATCATTGTGCCGAAGAACCTCTCCCTCGCTCATCTCCCCGCAGCACGGTGAAGCAGTTAGACCAAATGTTACGCAAGTACCTTTGATCAAAACAGGGGTTCATCAAGCCGAACAACTCCAACCTTAGCAATTCCCCGGATCACAGCCAAACTCTCCGAAAAGGGGTTCACAAGTCCGTATAAAAGGGAGCAGCCCATTGGAGTGAACCCCTTCGGAAATTGTCCTTTTAGGATTATTATTCAAAATTAAACGATTAGCCAGTTGTGAGGAGTTGTGATGAAATTAAAGGAGTTACTTGCAAAAGTTGCCGATCTGTCTGAGTTGAAACCCCATCCGGCTTTTGAACATGAAGTTAAGGGATTAGCCACCAATTCCCATGCTTGTCAAACGGGGGATTTGTTTATTGGAATGCCGGGAACCCGAGTCGATGGCGGGGATTTTTGGCCGAGTGCCATCGCTAACGGGGCTGTGGCGGCTTTAGTCTCCCAAAATGCGGCGGAGAAAACTCCACCCACGTCCACTGAAAACACAGAACTTCCCTGTGTTATTCCAGTGGCGGATATGACCACCTGTTGCGCTCAAGTGGCGGCGGCTTTTTATGGGTATCCGGGTCAACAGCTTCAACTGGTGGGGGTAACGGGAACCAACGGCAAAACCACCACCACCCATTTGATTGAATATTTGCTAGAACAGGCCGAAAAACCCACCGCTTTGTTTGGGACGCTCTACACTCGCTGGTTGGGTGAGCAAATTACCGCCGCCTACACAACTCCTTTTGCGGTGGAACTCCAACAAAAGTTAGCCTCGGCGGTGAAAGCGGGTTGTCAGTATGGGGTGATGGAAGTCAGTTCCCATGCACTCCACCAAGGACGGGTGTTGGAATGTCCTTTTCAGGTGGCGGTGTTTACCAATTTAACCCAAGACCATCTCGATTATCACCCGACAATGGAGGATTATTTTGAGGCGAAGGCGTTGCTATTTACTCCCCAATACCTGAAAGGTCGGGCGATTATTAATGCTGATGATCCCTATGGAAAACGCTTAATTGAACGTTTAGAACCCCATCAGGTTTGGAGTTATAGTATTAACGATTCTACCGCCGATTTGTGGGCCGAGCAACTGGTTTATGAACCCAATGGCGTGAAAGGGGTTTTGCATACGCCTGAAGGGGAAGCGGCTTTTGAGTTGCCGTTGGTGGGTCAGTACAATTTATCGAATTTGCTGGCCGGCGTCGGTGCGGGTTTGGCGCTCGGTTTGGACTTGGCGGCGATGATCGCAAAATTACCCCAATTTCCCGGTGTACCCGGACGGATGGAACGGGTGCAAGTTAACCCCGAACAGGATATTAGTGTGATTGTTGATTATGCTCACACTCCCGATAGTTTGGAGAATTTGTTAAAGGCAAGTCGTCCGTTTATTCCGGGGCGGATGATTTGTGTGTTTGGTTGTGGGGGCGATCGCGATCGCACCAAACGCCCGAAAATGGGCAGAATTGCGGCTGAGTTGGCTGATGTGGTGGTGGTGACTTCCGATAATCCTCGCACTGAAGATCCGAATCGGATTCTAGAGGATATTTTAGCGGGTATTGAGCTGGAGGTGGCACCGATTGTGATCTGCGATCGCGCTGAAGCGATTCGGCGTGCTATTTTAGAAGCAAAACCGGGCGATGGGGTTTTGATTGCTGGAAAGGGTCACGAAGATTATCAAATTCTGGGAACAGAGAAGGTTCACTTCGACGATCGCGAACAAGCCAGAGATGCACTTTCGGTGAGAATCTCATCTCCGTCAGTCTCCGAAATAATCAACCAATTGTCTGAAGATCGATAACAGAAGTAGCTGTTAGAGGTCAGTGAGCATGAAGTTTCCAGCTCAAAAACAGTGGAGATTTGCCCTTTATGGGGCAGGGCCGTGCGCGTTCTAGCCCGAAAATTTGATTGGTGGGGGGGTGGGGAGGACCGGAGGTCGGGAGGATTTTTATTAATAAAAAGCTATTTTTCATCTCAAAAAAATCCTCTCCCCACCGCCCCATCACCCCATCACCCCATCCCCCCCGACAATTTTTAACTGAGAATGAAACGGCCCTGCTTTATGGGGGTCAACTGCTGCGGACAAAAACCCAATCTTTTCGGAGTCCGTAGAGTCAGACCTCTGTTGGGAATCTCCCTTTTTTTGGGAATTCTATCCAGAGTCGGCCAATTTAAAAAGCTTCACAACCTTTAAACCTTTTGGTAGATGACGGCGGATATGTTATATGATAAGTTAGGATAGGTATAGAGAGTATCTAATCATCTCTATACTTCTTCTAAAAAATTCATCAATCAAAATGTTTGGGGTGGGGATAGGTTTTAATCAAAAAAACAAATCTCTATAGGGTTGATGAAGATTGCACCTAACATCAAGAATTTTCGAGAAACCAGGGAGCAGGAGCAGTATAGATAGAGAATAGTAACTGATTACATTATTCTCTGCTGAGGTGAATGTTTTTTTCGGGTAAACAGCCTGAATAACAAACAAAAAAACAGGGTTGATTAGATCTCGATAGTATTGGAATAAAAAACTTTAAGTCTTTAATAGAGTTGAAGTTCCCAACACAGACGGATATTCCAGTTCAACTGTTGAACTTAAACCTTTTAAAGGGTGAGAAATCGTTGTTGTTAACAAGCCTACAGAGAAGGTGTTTTATGAAAACTGTATTCAGCTATTACTTTTTCATTGCTTTAGGTGCTTTCGGAATGTGGTTTACCTTGTTTTGGAGTGACCCGACAACTCCCCTGAGTGACCGCAAATCCTGGATTGTATTGCTCTTGGCGAGCCTCTGCTGGCCAATAACAGTTCCAACCTCTGTATTGAAACTGACTGCGATACGAACCCGAACTCGTAGCGTTTCCATTGACGACTAAAACCAAACTATAGTAATTGTTGATTCCCAAATCCTGAGAAAATTTCTCAGAAACGGGGGGCGCAAGTCTCAGTTGCAGCACTCCCCACTCAGTAGGGAAGCTGACGCTAGCCCCCGACGCACTACGGTCGTCGGGTCGTTCATGTTGTACATAAATTGATCGGAAAGTTAGATGAAATAGCAGTCCCCAAGCGGAAAGGGGCTGCTTAAAAATTTTTTATTAAAATTAGACTAGCACAGCATTTAAAGCTATGCTAGACTCTATACAGCAATGTTTTATCAAAACTCTACTCTACTAACTTTCGTGTAAGGTTAGATCTTAATTTTTACCTGAGTTTTAACTCAAGAAAAGTTGATATTTGGACTTAATAGGGCTGAAAATAATTTCTCTACTGTCTGGGTGTAGAGTTGATATATACGAGAGAATCTGGGGGGTATTTTGCTCATACTTTCTCCAGATCAGGATGAATGTTTTTTTCAAAAAATCTTGACCTATGGGTGCAAGTTTCTTCTATAAAGACTTGTTTGAAGTTCTATGGATGAAGTTGCGAAAAAAATCAGGACAGGGTTTTGTGATCTAAAGAAATACTCAGAATTCTATGAATTTTATATTGATCATATACTGTATTGGGGGTTTGGTTGTTTTCTGTGTTTGGTTGAGACTATTTCTTCTTGATTCTAACACTCCCCTAACCCATCGCAATTCCTGGAAGATTTTACTGTTTGTGACTTTTCTGTGGCCAATTACCGGGCCAATCTCCTTAATCGAATTGGCATTTAAGACCAAAACAATAGATTCAACTTTAAATGATTCATTACCCCTTAATCCTTTACCTTTAGGCTATCTTTTGAAAAAAGCGGGTTTAATTTCTGAATCTCAAGTTATAGAAGCCTTAAAAGTTCAGCAAACTACCCATAATTATATGAGAATTGGAGAAATTATCGCCAGTTATGGATGGTTAAAGCAAGAAACAATTGATTTTTTTGCAGACTCTCTCATCAAAATGAGAACCCAACCCAAGCAACCCATTGGACAGTATCTTAAGTCAGCCAAACTGCTGAATGATCTGCAAATCGAGGCGATTTTAAAGGAACAACATCAGACGAATTTACGGTTTGGAGAAATCGCCGTGAGCAAAGGATGGGTTCAACCGGAAACCGTTGATTTCATTTTATACTATTTACAGGGTAAACCTGCAAATTATTTCAGTTAAGTTTTGCGGAAAACCCATCTTAATTATTAGTCTTGTAAACCGGAGAATTAATCGGGTTCTGTCCGAGAAGAAGAGAGGGTTTGAGATGAAATTCTCTGCATTTTATCTTGACTACTTTGCAGAGAATATTGCAGATTATTGACAACCGCTTGGGCTTCTGATAATCTTTGGTTCAAGTCGGAGATGGCATCCTGTTTGATGGCTTGAATCTGTTCCTGAGTCTGTTGGATTTTTGGAATCGACATCACAAATAAAACGAAAACCGTGATCACGCTTGAAGTCGAAACCAAAACAGCAACCACAATCCCCGTATTCAGCAGGGGAGTTAGACGGCGAACACTGGGATAAACTTCATTTTGAATTTCCGTAAGAATCGGACTATTATTGTTGTCGAAATTCTCAGAAATAGATTCGGCTAACACCGAAGTGTGACAACCAACGGAAACCGAGATTATTAACCCCAATAATTGACTCAATTTAATCATATCACTCCCCAAATATAATGTATTTCGGATTAAAATTTAACTCTGATTTTGAATTAACTGTTGAAATCGTTCGTCGCGGAAAAGAGATTCAAAATCGCTTTCTTTTTTCGCTAAATTTCTAACGACTGTGGGTTTAATGCTTATCGCTCGCTGCAAGTTTTCTAAAGCCAATTCTGTCTTTTCTTGCATTCCATAACAACGGGCTTGATTGTACCAAACCAGATAGAAATCAGGATTTAATTCGGCTGCTTTTTGATAAGAATCAATCGCTTCTTCATAGCGTTTCAGTTGAGCTAAAGCAAACCCCCGATTATTCCACGCATCGACATAATTCTCTCGAAGATTGATCGCGCGATCGTAGGATAAAACCGCCGCCTCATAATATTTTAACTTCCCCAACGCCACACCCCGATTATTCCACGCATCCGCATATTCTGAGCGTAATTGTAGCGCTTGTTCATAGGAGGCGATCGCTTCGTGATATCGTTGTAATTTCGTTAAAACAACACCCCGATTATTCCAAACTTCTACCGCCTGAGAATCGAGTTGTAAGGCGCGATCGTAAGCCTCAACCGCCTCATCATAGCACCCTTGGGTAAAAAATTTATCCCCTTGTTTGGCATAATCTTGAGCCAGTTTTAAATTTTGGGGGCTATCGGGAGAAACCCGTTGAGGAAATTGAAGATTTGATTGAGTTTTCAGTGACTCTAAAGAGCGATCAAACTGAGCATTTTGTTGTTGAAGATGAGATAAAATTGTCCGAGCTTCTGATATAATCGTTTCCAGTTGTGATAACGCATCCGCTTTCAGGCTTTCAATTTCCTGTTGGGCTAAAACCGTTTGTTGGGTTAACTTCGACAGGAGAAACCAAATCCCACCTGCGGCTAATGTGGGCAGCACTAACAGCAGAATTAGCAACAAATTCACCGTTGAAAGTTGATGACGAAAAGCCCGATCCACTTCGGCTTGAATCAAGTTTTCCATGTCCTGCTGTTCAGTGGAGAGGGGAATTTGGGCGACGGGGATAACGGTTGGTTGTAAAGCCAAAACCGAAATTGAAGCAGCAAAAGATAGGCTAGGAGAGAATATAATTGATAAAATGATCATCCAACCCCCAAGGGTAAACGGATTGGGAGTCGGATCGGCTTGTTTACGAACTCGCCAAAGCAATAATCGGATCGCCATCGAACCTGTTATCTTTTTTATTGAGGATCGTGAACCCCAAAGTAGAACACCTGCTCCCATAAATTCATTCAGTTTATATCGTTTGTAAGTGTAGAAATCTTATCATGTCTGAGTGGATTGAAATTGGTAAAATTGTCGCCGCCCAAGGATTATACGGTGAAGTTCGAGTTTTACCCAATTCTGACTTTCCCGAACGATTTCTTGAACCGGGGAAACGTTGGCTGTTGCAACCCGGACAGCCTGAACCGCAACCGATAGAACTTCTCGGGGGTCGTCTGATTCCCGGTAAGAATCTGTATGTGGTAGAGTTGCAGGGGATTGAAAGTCGAGAACAAGCCGAAGCCTTGCGGGATAGTACGTTATTTGTCTCCAAAAGCGATCGCCCTCATTTAGAAGAAAACGAATTTTATTTGTTGGATTTGATTGGTTTGCAAGTATTCAACCAACTCACTCAAAATGTGATTGGTATTGTGATCGCTTTGGTGCCGGCCGGAAATGATTTGTTAGAAGTTGAATTGTATTCATCGGCTTTAGAAAAACCTTCGGATTCCGATCAAGTTTCTGCCGAACATCCTCCCACTTCCCGTAAAAAACGTCAACAAAAACCGAAAACCGTTTTGATTCCATTTGTTGAAGAAATTGTTCCGGTTGTTGACTTTAAAAAAGGGCAAATTGAGATTACACCTCCCGAGGGATTAATAGAGTAAAGCTTTGGGCAGTTAAACGAGGTTAAATTCTTTGATTGCGGGTAGAAAGTTGTGATTTTCGTGACTGGGACGACTGAGTTTAATCAGTGCAAAGCGCTGAAGCGGTGTTAAATTTTGCCACTGGTATAGGGTGAGTTTAACGCCCGTTTCTGTGGCTTTTTGTTCGACCGTTTCGGGAATTTTTTCTGTATCTAACCAAGCCGGATTTTCCTCAATAGGTAAATCTTTTAACGGAATATCAGTATATTTTTCAGCTAATTGTTGTAAGAGATGGCGATAACTTTGGATTTCTTCTAGGGTTGTCGTCGGTTGTTCGACTAAAATTTGACGTTCGCTTTGGGGAAATTGATTCCAATGGGCTAATTTTAACTTGACTCCACAGGTATCGAGTTTATAGCGAACAATCATCGGAATACAACGCAAAGAAGCAACAAAATCATCCTCAAATTCAAAAAAATAACTCATCACGGTTTCTGCTCAAAATCAATTCTATTTAGTTAGTATAGCGTAGTCACTTCCAACTCTAAGCGAACATTTTCCTTCGATTTAATGATAATCATCATCGCGATTAGCATTCGTGTAACGAATAATCCAATAACTAATGGCTAAAGCAAACAAAGCCAAAGCCAATCCCATTAAATCAATGCCGCTTTTCTTATCAAGATTAAACAAAATGATTTTTCGCGCCACCGCAATTAAAGAGGTGACAATCACCAATTCCACTTGAATCACGTGTTTTCGCAGATAAGCCGAAATATTCTCCAAAAGTTCCAGTGCAATTAACAGATTTAAAAACAATCCGAAAATTTCAAACAGAGTATCTTTAAAAATGAGTTCGGAATCAAAAAGTAACTCTTTGAATAGGAAAACCAGTAAATGTCCGGTCGCGGAGATAATTAAAGCCACCATCGCCAAAGAGAGAATTTTGGAGATGATGACCTCAATTTGTTCTAAAAAGTCAATGAATTTTTCATCATTCGACCAAAAACCGAAAAACTGAAACTTTTTTTTTGACCGCCCCATAATTTAATGAAATCTGTAAAACTTATTCAGATTGTAGCGGTTTTTGAGCCTGCAACCAACCTACTGAGGAACAGTTTCAGCAATTAAACCCTCAGCCCAGGCTAAACACTGATTGGCTTGAGACGCCCAAAAGTCCGAACCCCAGTATACAAAACAACTGGTTTCACACAACAATAACGCCCGTTCTTGTTCGTCAGACAGCGATGAATTTGTCGCTTGTCGGCGAGAAGCACAGACTTGACTCAACCGTTCAACGGCTTTCAAAACGCCCTGGCGCAAGTCACCTTCATTCCAACTTTGATGTCCGCCAATCCAAGAACCCCCGGTTGATTTTAGGCGAACTTCTGTAGTGGGATTGTTAGCAACATAGCGATCAATATACTGGCTAACGGTCAAAAAAGCAATATCCGGCCAGTTGTTTGATTCTCGAAATAACGGAGCAAAGGAGTTTTTAAAATACTCAAACATCATCACATTGCCATTTTCGCCATCGGATGTCGGCACCACTAAAGGCGGAATTTCTGACTGTTTTAAGGTGTTTCCCCGATAGCGAATATCTTGAATACATCCATCGGTATTTTGACCGCTTTGTTGGCGAATTCCCATATCGGTATCGCGGACAACACAGAGGATTCGTTCCGTTTCTCCCCCGGATTCAACCACCAACCAATGCACCCGATTTTCCACTTCTGGGGTACTCCAATCCCCCGGATATTCTAACGCCGCATGGGGTAAAATAATCCACTCATAACCGCATTTTTTCAACAGCCGAATTAGTCGTAAAGCCTCCGAAGGTTCCCCCGTCATTCCCATTTCAGGGAGCCAAAATCCCCGCACGTTTGAGAGCGCTTCCGTTCCAAATAAATCGGCAAAAACTCGCCGCCATTCCATAATTTGGGCTTCGTGATCTCGTTCGGGAGTTGCGGGAAAATAACAATGACTGTAAGCGGTTCCTGCAAATTCAACCGCCTCGGAATGTGAGCTTAAAACTTCCCGCCACAAGCCAATTACATCCCCCATTATTTCTCCGTCTACGTGGAGGCGATCAAATAGACCGTTGCTCGAAAGTTTGGCTAATTCTTCCAACAAAACGCCAGAATAATCGACCATAATTCTAGGATTTAAACCCTCTGATTTTAGGTTTTTCACATAACGAGCCGGATTTTTGTAAGCCTGGGCGAACCATTGAGCGTTCCAACTTTCTTCGGAATTGGGTTCACCATTGAGCATTTTTTCTAAATTCCCAATCAGTCTCGCATCTGAACCCTGACCGACCCAAATTGGCGGTTGGTGCATATGCAACCAGGGAACAAATACAGCCAGAGGATTACCGTTCGTATTTGATGACATGAGGAAAATATTATTGATTCTTGTACTCACAAATAGGTTAACGTCTTTTGAAGGCGATCGCGAATTTCTATCAATTTATTTAACATTTTAAATCTTGTTTTTGGTAAAATGCGATCAAGGTTAATTTTGTTAAACTGTTGGTAGCACACTACAAATTATAATCTATGGTTACGGGTACGGGAATTACAGATGTTATCAAAAGTTTCGGCGATTTGCAAACTCGCTTCGGTTTATATCAAACAAATCAAAATGACTTTTTTCAGGAGTGGACGGAAAATTTACCCGCTTTAAATGAGGAGGAACAAGCCGGAATAGAGCGAATAAAGCGGCGTTATGACTATCATCGAGTCGATCATTTATTGTTGGAAGGTACGGTTAATTTAATAGTGGTTTCTCCCCTGTTAGAATTGGCGGGTTTTCTCGATCCTCCGTTCCGCATTCGTTCACCCTATGGAATCGAATTAGAACTTGACGATCCCGATGAAAAAATTAGAGGTTTTATTGATGCTTTAATTTTACAAAATAGACTGTGGATTTTAACCGTAGAATCCAAACGAAACAGCATTCCCGTTTTAGCCGCACTTCCCCAATTATTGGCTTATCTGTTAGCCAATCCTCAAACTAATTCCCCCGCGTTTGGTTTGGCGACAAATGGCGATGAATTTATTTTCCTGAAACTCATTCAAAGCGATACTTCACAATATGATATTTCCCGAACGTTTTCTCTATTTCCCCGGCGTCACGAGTTGGGTGAAGTTTTGCGAATTTTGAAACGCTTGGGAGAAATTGTATTAGAATGATCGCTGATTCTATTAGTTTGTTAAAATATTACCATAGTCTTGAGGTGGCATAATTATGTTAAAGACTCTAAAAATAGAAAACTTTCGAGGTTTTCAGTCCTTTGAACTTCAGCCACTTGGTCGAGTTAATTTGTTAGTCGGGGAAAACAATAGTGGAAAAACATCTATTTTAGAAGCAATTCAACTTCTTCGTTCCGTAAGTAATATTGAAAAAATTACTGAAATTATGAATTGTAGAGGCGAGTATTTTTGGAGTGAAAATGATCGACGAGAAAGGATAGAATTTGAGATTTGTCACCTTTTTAATAGCCATGATATAAAGCTAGGTAGAAGATTTTTGATCTCGGGTATGAATAAGAACTCTGAGGATAAGCTAGTCGCATCAATTGAATTACGAGGTGGACAGCTTTATCTATTTAAGGAGTTTGAAGAACTAGAACTAGCTATCAAATGGACTCGTAAAGGAAATACAGAAGACTTAAATTTGCCACTATCTCCAAATGGTAGTCTCTCTCTAGTATCTTCTAGAGAAGGATTCAAGGCAACGGCAAGAATTTTCAATAAAACACCAATACGAACACAACTCATTACATCATCATCTTTATCAGCCGAAACCATGATTGAACTCTTTGATGAAGTTGTATTAAGGTCAGAGGAAAAATTAATTTATGAAGCACTAAAAACGGTTGAGCCTAAAATTGAACGTATTGCATCTGTCAGTTCAAACAAATACAGATCTTCAAGTTCACGGGGTGGTTTTGTTGTACTTCTTTCTGATAGACAACAACGAATACCCATTGGAAGTTTAGGAGATGGAATTTGGCGAATGTTAGGACTTTCACTGGCGTTAGCCTCCGTTAAAGGAGGAGTTTTATTAGTCGATGAAATTGATACCGGATTACATTATTCTACGATGTCTGATCTCTGGAAACTGATTTGGGAAGCTGCAAAAAAACTCGATGTTCAAGTCTTTGCAACAACCCATAATAGTGACTGTTGGACGAGTTTAGCCAGCATTGCCAGTCGAGAAGATGCAACGGAAGATGGAATTACAATTCATCGCATTGAACGAGGCAAAGAAAAAAGCGTTGTCTTTACCGAAAAAGAAATCGTTATGGCTGCGGAACGGGAAATTGAGGTTCGTTAAACATGGCAAAAATACACAAAAATTTGCTTTTAGTTGAAGGCGAACAGGATAAACGAACGATACCTTATTTAATAGAAGCAAATGGAGTAAATTGGGGAACAAAAAACAACCCTATTGTTTATATTGATGTCTGTGGTAATGATGACAAACTCATCGATCCGGTGTTAATTTCTACGGAACTTAAAGCATCTGGACGAGTCGCGTTAGGGATAATCGTTGATGCTGATGATAACCCTTTAGGACGCTGGGAAAGTATCAGAAATTCCTGTCATCGCACTATTCCCGATCTTCCTAAAAATATCCCCGAAACCGGACTCATTCATAACACTTCCGATGGGATTAAATTTGGAGTTTGGATCATGCCGGATAACCAAATGCGAGGAATGTTAGAGACATTTTTAGCTTATTTGGTTCCCGATGAAAGCGAACCCCTTTGGAAATACGCTCAAGAAGTCGCCAAACAAGCTAAGAATAAAGGCGCACTTTATAAAGATGTTCATTGTGATAAAGCCTATATTTACACTTGGTTAGGATGGCAAAATCCGCCCGGAAGACCCTTACATAATGCGGTTATGGAAAAGATACTAAATCCCGAACATCTCAAAGCACAAACCTTTGTAACTTGGTTTAAAACATTGTATAATTTATAATGATAAATAACAGTTTTAAGATAACTCCCGAATCACCCGACAGGGATTTCCAACGGCGACAACATTAGCAGGAATATCTTTGGTAACAACACTACCGGCGCCAATCGTTGTATTATCTCCAATCGTCACACCCGGACAAATAATTGCACCGCCACCAATCCAAACATTATTGCCAATTTTAACGGGGGTAGCGAGTTCTTTTCCGGTTAATCTAATTGTCGGATCAATGGGATGATGAGCGGCGTAAATTTGAACGTAGGGAGCGCAGAGAACATTATCTCCAATATGAACGGTATTACAATCTAAAATCACACAACCAAAATTCATATAAAAATTATCCCCTGCATAAATATTGCTACCATAATCGCAATAAAAAGGCGGAGTAATTACCGGATTTGCACCGATTTTTCCAAACAATTCTTTTAACAGGTTTTGTCGTTGTTCGAGTTCGGTTTCAGTTGTGGCATTATACAAACGAATTAGCCGAAAAGCCCGTTGATGTTCCTCTGTAAGTTCGGGGTCAGTGGCGAGGTATAATTCCCCCGAGAGCATTTTTTCTTTTTCCGTTTTCATCGGGTTAAATCTAATAATATTTCTATTGTAGGATAGGCAAAACCCACCCTACAACAGTTTAACATTTATTGGGCTAATACAGCCATTCCTTTTTGAACTGCCGGACGATTTTTCATCGTTTCTACCCAACGTTTTAAATTGGGATGATTATCTAAAGTCACGCCCAAATATTCATAAGCCGCCACCCAAGGATAAGTGGCAATATCGGCAATAGAATACTCTCCTGCGATGAATTCTTGCTTGGCTAATTCTCCCTCTAATACCCCAAATAACCGCAAGGTTTCCTTCTCGTATCGTTCAATTGCGTAAGGGATTTTTTCGGGTGCATAGTTGCGAAAATGACCCAACTGACCAAACATCGGCCCAACACTTGCCATTTGAAACATTAACCATTCAATCACTTTAATTCGTTGGGCGGTATCTGTTGGCAATAACTGACCCGTTTTTTCGGCTAAATAGATTAAAATCGCCCCGGACTCAAACACGGTAATTCCCGTGTCTTTATCGACAATTGCCGGAATTTTGCTGTTGGGATTAATTGCCACAAACTCCGGGGTAAATTGATCGCCTTTTGTAATGTCGATTTTAATCGGATTGTAAGCAAGCCCGACTTCCTCTAACATAATAGCAGGTTTGCGTCCGTTAGGAGTGGTAAAGGTGTAAAGGTCAATCATGTTTTTTCCTTTTTAATGTCAAATTTTTGGGATTTCTCGGATGGGAATTACCCACCCGAGAATAGATTTTAACCTGTTAAACGGCTGTCAACACTTCCGACTCATCCAAGAAAGGATAGTCTGTATAACCCCGTTCATCACCGCCATAAAATGTGGAGCGATCGTATTCATTTAACGGCGCATTTAAAGCAAATCTTTTCGGTAAATCAGGATTGGCAATAAACAAGCGACCATAGGCAACTAAATCTGCATCACCCTGTTCTAAAACCGCTTCTCCAGTTTCTCGGGTATAACCTCCTGCCGTGATAATTGTACCTTGATAAATCGACCGGAAATGACGCGCACCCAACCCAATTCCCTCATCTTCAACGGTTTGATTTCCTTGAATTCTTGGCTCAACAATGTGGAGATACGCCAAATTAAATCGATTCAATTCCGAGACAACATAATTAAACAAAGCCTCGGGATCGGAATCAAAAACCGTCCCAAACGTACTACTGGGAGACAACCGAACCCCAACTTTATCCGCATCCCAAACTGTTGTAACGGCTTCTAGAACTTCCATCAAGAAACGCGCCCGATTTTCGATGGGACCGCCATATTGATCCGTGCGTTGGTTGGAACCATCGTGGAGAAATTGATCCAGTAAATAACCATTTGCACTATGAATTTCTACCCCATCAAACCCCGCTAATTTTGCATTGTGTGCAGCTTGACGATACTGTTCAACAATAGCGGGAATTTCTTCGGTTTCTAACGCCCTCGGCGTGACAAAAGGTTGCTCTCCGGAAAAAGTATTTGCCATTCCTTCCGGGGCGATCGCACTGGGCGCTACAGGTAACTCCCCATTGGGTTGTAAAGAAGGGTGAGAAATGCGACCAACGTGCCACAATTGCAAGAAAATTCTTCCACCTCGATCATGCACGGCTTGAGTAATTTTTTTCCATCCTTCTACTTGTTCGGGTGAATGAATTCCGGGTGTATTTGGATAACCCAATCCTTGAGGTGAAATCTGGGTTGCTTCACTAATAATTAACCCCGCAGAAGCCCGTTGACTGTAATAAACCACATTCATTTCTTGAGGCACATTTCCCGAAGCGGCTCGCATTCGAGTCAAAGGAGCCATGACCATACGGTTGGGTAATTTGTAGACACCAAGTTGAAGGGGTTTGAACAAATTGAGATTGGTATTCATGGCTAATTTTTTGAGAGATTAAAGATAAAAGAGGGGAAGTCAGGAAGGCTTGATTTAGCCTTCCTGGAGTTTAATTAAGCAACGGGATTGGAAGTCGCAGCTTGATCGAGTAATTCTTGAACTTGATTAGACAATACCGACGCATCCACCACACCAGAAACTCGATAAACGACTTCACCTTGACTGAAAAATAACAGCGTTGGAATCGCTTCAATTCGATACTGAGTTGCCAGTTGTTCGTAATTGTCAACGTTCAACTTACCGACTTTCACAACCCCGTCAAATTCTGCGGCTAATCCTTCGATAATCGGATTCATTACCCGACAAGGACCGCACCAAGGCGCCCAAAAGTCAACAACAACGGGTGTCGTGCTTTTGAGAACTTCAACCTCAAAATTTTCATCGGTTAATGTGATGTATTTTGCTGCATCTGACATAATTAGGTCCCTCCTAAAGTTTTCTTGGGGTAGGCCGTACCGTTCCCCTGTCTGAGGGTGATTATACGGCTAAGGGAAGATTTTTCAATGTGGTGATAATTTTTTCTGGATCTAAACGCTGGGTGTAATCCGGTTCGACAAAGGCATGAACGATGATTCCGTTTCTATCAATTACATAGGTTGCCGGAATCGGTAACTCAAAGCTTTCATCCCCATTGTAAGCGGGTAAATTAATCCCAAATCCTTGATAAATGGGGCGTAATTCTTCCGGAAGTACAAACACTAATCCAAATTTTCTCGCCACTTGATTTCCGACATCGCTCAACACTTCAAAGGTGAGTTCATTCTTTTCGGTTGTAGACAGAGAGTTATCGGGAGTTTGCGGAGAAATTGCGACTAATTTTGCACCTAATTGTTCGATTTCGGGCAAATATTTTTGTAAAGTCCGCAGTTCTAAATTACAATAAGGACACCATTGACCCCGATAGAAGGTAATTACAACCGGCCCGGATTTGAATAATTCTTGCAATTCTACCGTTTCACCAAGGGCATTTGGAAGTTGAAAATTAGGAACTCGATCGCCCACTTTCAATGCTTGTTCGACTATACCCGATTTGATTAAATCTTCGGTTGCTTGAGTCATTTTTGCAATCACATCTTGAGCCTGATTGCTTAGAAATTGTTTTTTTAGGTTTTGGAGTTCTTCTGTCAAATTCATCCTTATTCTCCTATTTTAGAACGATTGTTCCAAAAATGTAAAAAAAATAGAGCTTTTAGCTGTCACTTGCGAGTGGAAAGTTAACCTTGAAAACCAGCGAACTTGTTTTTTCATATTTTTAGAGTAACAATTTTGGAACGAATAGTCAAGTATTTTGATCGAATTTCCTCAATCCAAGACAGAGAGGACAATTTGGACGATCTCTTGCAAAACTTGGGCATCGGGATTAACCTTAGAGATGACCCGCAACCCTTGTAAATTGCAGGTTAGATAACGCGCCAGGGCTTGTAAATTGTTTTCGGGTGAAATTTCGCCTTTCTCCTGCGCCCGTGATAAAGCGGTGTAGAAAGCCTGTTCAATGCGTTTTAAGTTACTTGCAACTCGCTGGGCGGTATCGGGGTCATGGGGACAAAGTTCAACGGCGGTATTGGTGACAAAGCATCCCCGACGCTCTTTGTCTGCAACCATGCGATCAACTAAACTTTGAAAATAATCAACGATCGCTGGTTTTGAGGCTCCTGGGGCTTCTAAACGGGCGATCGCACAACGAACCACCGTCTCATCATAATGGGCGATCGCTTCGAGAAACAGAGAGCGCTTATCCCCAAAGGTATCATAGAGACTGCCTCGGTTAATGCCCATGCTTTCGATCAAATCCTGTACAGATGTCCCTTCATAGCCGTAACGCCAGAAGGTTTCCATCGCCTTTGCTAATACTTCTTCGCGATTAAACTCCTTTTGCCTTGCCATCAAGAAACCTCCGGGGTACTGCGACCATAGCCAGAGGCTTGGTCGTATGGGGGATAGGAGGGTAGTTGAGTGGGGTTCAATGCCCCCGAAACTACCAATCCAGTATTGCGCTGAATGATTCGACATTTTGAGTTAGCAAATCTACCAAGTCGTGACCAATTAGCATCACTCAAAGATAGATTCTTACCTGTATAACCCGAACAATAACCAATCACTTTTTTGGTAACTCCTTTAGATTTTGTTGAGTATTCAATCAAATCTCCTTTTCTTGCTTTAAACGGTGTTGTAGAACCTCCGTATCTTTCTCTTACACCACCTTTGCTAGGTACAGCATCATGTAATCTGCGTCTCGTAATTCGAGGTTTCGAGATTACTTTGAATGCGGATAGTGTTACTGAAATTTTACCTTGCCAAATACATCCTCTACTGTTGGCTGTATGAAAAGGCTTGTATTGAATAAAATGTCCAGAAGCGAGAGCGACTGCATCGACTGCGTGTGTTTCTGGTACCTGTAATTCTTTTTTTTCTTTATTTTTGAACAGGTTCAGATGTTTCCGTATTTGACTCGTGCCGTTTCCCCCTTTTTGCCACCCTTCAATTGTTACGACTTTAGCTATTTTGGACAACTGCTCAGTTAGGAAGTTTTGACCAACCATAACTGGAGAAAAACCCTTACCTGATTGAGCTTTTTTTCTGCCTGATGTTTTGTCTACATCTGCTTTGACTCGTTCCACGCGAATTACAGAAACAGGATAGATTTTTGCTAATTCACGGATTACCCTAATTTCTAACAAGCGGTTAGAGCGAATTGAGGGGGGTAGCTTGCCTTTTTTGCGGTTAGAGAAGCGTTTTTGTCGATGATTTCTCAGCTTAAATGGCTTACTTCTGTCGATTCTTCGACCTCTACGCCCACGTCTTAGCATTGCTCGGTAAGACATCTTTTCAGTGATGCCTGCTATTGCTGTGCCTCGTTTGGGGATAAACCCCATCAAGACTAAGTGGGACATGAATAAGGTGTATTTTGCTGACTGAACAGCTATTCCGGAATATCGTTTTCCTGGATCATTACCAATTACTATGTCTTGGGTTTGAGTGCTTGAAGGCTCAACCAGTAATTGGACACACCAGATACCCAACTTATTCCAGAAGGGTTTAGCGAACCCTTGTTTAATCCAACGCCTCGCCCGTGAGCTTTTAGTGGGCATCAAGGGCTTGCCAAATGAATCTACAACAGGAACTCTTAGATTTTCTTTCTGCATGGTGATAAACCTCGAAAGAATCAGTTTAGGTCACTTACCTCACTCAACAATGCGTGTCTTGGCTTTACCCAACCTCCAGATACCCCTGGAGCTACAGAGATCAGGGCTAGTGAAGTACCCCGACGTGATCAACACCGTTGAGCTAGACCTTGGTTTTAACGAGTTGGCTTCTCAACTCTCCCAAGATGTAACCTGGTAATAACGAACCCTCTCTCTCCCAGGTGAGGTATTGAAGCATTACTTTCCAGAGAGTGTTTCTAGAATCTAAGACTATAGCGAAGCTTAGTCTTAGAGCTTCAATGCTGGTATTTGAAATCAAACACCCTAATTTTAGCATTTTTTGGAACGATTAGTCAAATATAGGGAACAGGGAACAGGGAACAGGGAACAGGGAACAGGGAAGATAGATTTTTCAAAAATCTGTTATTAAAGATACAGAAATTCAATTTAGATGTTGTTTAGGAGTTACAGTTGTGAAAAAAATAGAAGCGCTGATCCGTCCCGTCCAGTTTGACCGAGTGGTTGCGGCTTTGGTTGACGCGGGAATAGTAGGAATGAATGTACACAACGTTCGGGGTTATGGTCGCCAGAAAGGTCAAACAGAGTCTTATCGGGGCGTCAAACACGTGATCGAGTTTCATCCGAAAATGAAGCTAGAAATTATTGTCGAAGATGAAGCTTGCGAGTTCGTTGTTGAAAAATTGGTGGCGGCAGCCCAAACCGGTCAAATTGGTGATGGTAAAATATTCATTCGCTCTGTAGAACAGATTATCCGTATTCGTACAGGCGAAACCGATTTAGAAGCGCTTTAAGCAAGCATGAAGAACCTGAAAAAGTCAGAAAAGTTTGGGAAAAGTTAAGGAAAAATCAAACTATGCTAGAACTGTTGCTGTAATGCAATGGAGTTAGCTGTGATGTTCATGCTGGGGAAAATCATCGTTTTTGTATCAATGATAATGTTGGGGTTGGGGAATTTATCCGTTGAGGCGGAACCCATATCGCCTATTTTTTTGGTTCAAACCGATACAGACTCGGAATTTCCCCTTCCTGAAACTGTCCAAAATTTAACCAAACAACCGGGCGTCAATGGAACAAATTCTGTTAACTTTCAAACGGATTTAAGTTTAACTGAAGCGGTTGAATTTTATCGCCAAAGCCTCACCGAACAAGGATTAAAAGAACGAGAAATTAATACCGCTATTACCAATACAACTTTTAATCTGGTTTTTGAAGGGGCAGAAAATGGATTGGCTGTTGTGGTGCAAGGGGTTGATTTGGGCGAACTCACTAATGTGAATATTCGCTATGAAAAATTAGAATAACCTATTTTTTTAGGGCGGTGATTTGACTTGCCTATCTTGTAAAGTGTTCGGAACTTTGACCGGATGCACTATTAACTGATTGGTGAGGATTCTGATGTTTCTTGAAAGTCATTCCTCTCAACTTTATAGACCGTCAACAAACTGACAAGCCAACAAAGTTTCATACTAACTTTTTTTGTTGTATACTGTATTCAATTCTGTTTTTGGCGCAAAATCATCTTACATCTCGCCTGAAATCATTACAATTTATAGAAAATAAACGGAAATTCAAAATGACAAAAGAATCAGAGAGAGTGGGATGAGGATGAGAGTGAGAACAGCCGGAATCAACTTTAGGATTTTGGTCAACGATCGCGAAAGGAGATGAAAGCGGCCAAGTTGTTATTGATCGGAAAATTCTTTATACAAAATGTAGGAGAAAAATTTTTTGGAGAAAATAAGTTAGATTTATGTTGATTAAACCCTTGAACCAATGGATAAAAACAACTTTCAACGGGGTTCCGCTTCGCACCCTGTTGATTGTGCCTTTTTTCCTGCAAATCTTGGGTACTGTGGGAATTGTGGGTTATCTCTCCTATCGCAGCGGACAGCAAGTGGTAGAAGAACTCACAAACCAACTAATGACAGAAATCGGCGATCGCATTACTCAAAATCTCGACGATTATTTACATACGTCTATTGATATTACCCAAATCAACGCCAAGACCCTTAATTCAGGTTCGTTAGACTGGCAGAATAAATCGCAATTAGAAGATTACTTTGTCGAACAAATTAATACCTTTTCTCAGGTCGGTTCTGTCTATATCGCTACCGAACAAAAAGACTTTCTGATTGTTGCCAAACCCCAACCGGATTCCTTGGTAATTCGAGAGTGGAATCCCCGCACAGGTGACTTAGAAAACTACGTTGCCGATCTCCAAGGAAACCGCCTCTATTTACGAGATACTATTCCCAATTACGACCCGCAGAACGATCCCCCCACTCAGCCTTGGTATCCCATCGCAAAAGCTGCAAAAAATGGCACTTGGCAAACCGTTACTTCAGGCGTAAAAAAATCAAATTTAATCTTAGTCCTGGTTCGTTCTTTACCCTTCTACGATTCCCAAGGTAATTTTCAAGGGGTTGTGGGTGCAACGGTTTTTCTAGATAAAATGAGTGAGTTCCTGAGTCAATTAAAGATCGGGAAAACCGGACAAGCTTTTATTATGGATAACCGGGGATATTTAATTGCCACATCAACGGATGAATTGCCCTTTCGTGTAACAGATTTTTCTCCTAAATTAGAGACTTCCGATCCTCAAAAGTGGCGACTTTCCGTAGAAAATAGTCACGACCCCGTGACTCAAACTGTGGGCAAATATGTGAGGAGTAAATTAGACTATTCAAACTCAATTAATTATAACGCCGTAAAATTGCCAATCCCAGAACAAAATCAACGGTATTGTATCCGAGTTATACCCTATTCCTTAGATGAGGATTCTAACTGGTTTATTGTGGTTACGGTTCCTGAATCAGACTTTATGGGAACGATTAAAACTAATATTTATCGAACGGTATTACTGTGGTGTATAATCGCATTATTCATTAAATTTTCCGTCGCTATTTTAGCCGCTAAACTCATTGTCAAGCCCCTGAAAATATTAAATATAGCCGCTCAACAACTCGCGGAAAATCACTTTGAACATCCGCTTCAAAAAAGCAGCATTAAAGAAGTTAACCAACTCACCAATTCTTTTAGCCAGATGGCTGAACAACTGACCGCCTCATTTCAAGCTTTAAAACTGAGTGAACAGCGATTTTCGGTCTTGCTTGATAGTGTTCCCATTGGCGTGAGTGTATTTGATAACACCGGACAACATATTTTTATTAACAAAGTAGGTCAACAAATTCTCGGACAAGGAATTCAAAAAATACCCCCCGAACAGCTTTCAGAAGTTTATCAAGTCTATATTTCCGGAAAAAATCAGCTTTATCCTACCGAAAAATTACCTGGAATTAGAGCATTAAAAGGAGAAAAAGTTCACGTTGATGATATAGAGATTGGGGTCAATGTTATTCCTATTCCCCTAGAAGTAACATCAATTCCGGTTTTTGATGAATCCGGAACGGTGGTCTATTCTATTAATATGTTTCAAGATATTACCGAACGTCGTCAAAACGAACAACTCCGGATTAGTTACCAACAGCAACTCGAACAAGAAATCGCAGAACGAACCTTAAAATTACAAAAAAGCGAAGAACGATTAAATTTAGTGATTGCTGCGATGGGAGAAGGAATTTGGGATTGGGATATTATTAAGAATACCGCTTGGTGGTCTCCTCAATATTATGAACTTGTCGGCTTATCAGTTGCAGAAATTGAAGCCGATCCAGTTCCTCAATTCTATAACCGCCTTCATCCCAACGATCGCGATCGTTTTCAGCAACTTCTAACCAATCATTTAGAAAACAATCATCCCTATATTATCGAGTTGCGACTACAACAACCCGATGGTCGCTATCGTTGGTTTTTAGCCAAAGGACAAGCTTTAAGAGATGAAAACGGTGAACCCTATCGCATGGTCGGTTCATTTGCTGATATTAGCGATCGCAAACAAGCCGAAGAATTACTGCATCAATCAGAAGCCCGTTATTTATCGATTTTAGAGTATCAAACCGAACTCGTTACCCGATTTCAACCCGATGGCAGATTGAGCTATGTTAATGAGGCTTTTTGTCGCTATTATGGTGTTTCCAGAGAAGAAGCAATTGGACATTGCTATAAGCCCCGAATTTACCCAGAAGATCAACCGATTATTGATCGCTGTCTAACTCAACTTTCTCCTCAAGAACCTGTTGGTATTGTTGAACATCGAGTGATTGTTAATGGTGAAGTGCGTTGGATGCAATGGACAAACCAAGCCATTTATGATACCGAGGGAAACTTAGTAGAATTACAGTCGGTTGGTCGCGATATTGACGATCTCAAACGAGCAGAAGAATTACTCCATCAATCCGAAGCCCGTTATTTATCGATTTTAGAGTATCAAACTGAATTCATCACCCGCTTTCAAGCTGATGGTACTTTGAGTTATGTTAATGATGCCTATTGTCGCTATTTTGGTATTTCTAAGGAAGATTTTCTTGGACACCATTATCAACCGATCATTTATCCAGAAGATCAAGCGACTATCGATGGCTGTCTGGCTGAACTTTCTCCTGAACAGCCTGTCTTTACCATTGAAAATCGAGTGGTTGTTAATGGTGAACCGCGTTGGACGCAATGGACAAACCAAGCTATTTATGACACCGAGGGAAATTTAGTAGAATTACAATCGGTTGGTCGCGATATTGATGACCGAAAAAAAGCCGAAATCGCCCTACAAAAAACCACCGAACAACTCCAAGCCTTTTTGGATAATGCACCTGCGATCATCCATTTATTTGACGCTGAGGGGCGTTATCTGCAAGTCAATCAAGCCTTTCTTAAACTGTTCAACCTCCCGGAACAACAAATCATCGGACGAACTTTTGCTGATTTCTTCCCTGAAGACGTTGTTAACCTCTTTAACACTCGAGTTCAGGAACTGATCGAAAACGGTAAACCCTTGATTGTTGAAGATAAACTTGTAATTAACGGCGAATGTAAAATTTTTCAATCTATTCTCTTTCCCGTCAAGAATGAAGGCGTTCGACCTCAAACATTTTGGTCGATTGTTACCGATATTAGCGAACGCAAACAAGCAGAATTAGAACTGCGTCAAAGTCGAGATTTACGAGATGCAATTTTCCATGAATCTGCGGATGCACTGTTCTTGGTTGATTCTGATAGTTTGCTCACCATTGATTGTAACCGTCGTGCGATTGAAATGTTTGAAGCCAAAAATAAAGAAGAATTAATTGGGATTGAAGGTCATACCTTACAAAAACGGCAATTTACCCCCGCAGAACTGGAAAAAATTAACCAAGATATCGAACAAAAAGGAATGTGGAGTTTAGAGGTTGAATACATCACCAAAACAAGCCGTCATTTCTGGGGAAATCTCGCCGTTAAGCAGATTAAAATTGTCGGTCAACGGTTGAATTTAGTGCGGGTGACGGATATTAGCGATCTCAAGTATGCCGAACAAGCTTTATCGGAAAGCGAGAAACAATTGCGGTTATTAGCCGATGCTTTGCCCGTGTTTATTTCCTATGCCGATTGTGACGAACGCTATCAGTTTGTTAACCGAAAATATGAAGAACAGTTTGGCATGAGTCGGGAAGAAATTTGCGGTAAAACCACCCGTGAGATTGTTGGAAAAGTTAACTATCATCTCGTTCGGGGATATATTCAACAAGCCTTAGCCGGAGAATCTGTGAGTTATGAAGTCACCCTTCCCGGTTCAGAAACCTCTGAAAATCGCCATCTTTCGGTGATGCTAATTCCCAATTTTGATGAAGATCTTCACGTCAGAGGATACTACAGCTTAATTATTGATATTAGCGATCGCAAACGGATGGAACTGGAACTGCAAAAAGCCAAAGACACCGCCGAAGCCGCCAGCCAAGCCAAAGGTGCTTTTATTGCCAATATGAGTCACGAATTGCGTTCTCCTTTGAATGCAATTTTAGGTTTTGCTCGCCTCTTAAAAAACGATCCCCAACTTTCATCAGAACAGATTAAAAATGCTGATATAATCTATCGCAGTGGAGAACATTTATTAAATTTAATTAATCAAGTGCTAGATCTGGCTAAAATAGAAGCAAACCGAACCACCCTCGATCCCACAGATTTTAATCTCGATAAACTCCTTGAGGATATTTACAGTATGTTCTCTCTGAAAGCTGAAAGTAAAGGATTGCATCTCAATGTACAGAAAAATCCAGACGTTCCCCGCTATATTCGTACCGATGAAATGAAACTTCGTCAGGTTTTAATTAATCTTTTGAGTAATGCTGTAAAATTCACCAATCACGGATCTATTACCCTCCGCGTTATTGTTGCCTCTCCAAGTTCAGACCATAATATCATCTTAAATTTTGAAGTCGAAGATACAGGCGTTGGCATTGCACCCGCAGAAAAAACTCGTCTGTTTGAAGCCTTTAGTCAAACCGAAGCCGGACGAAAAATCCAAGAAGGAACCGGACTAGGTTTAACCATTAGTCGAGAATTTGTAAAATTAATGGGAGGAAATATTTCTGTAGAAAGTCAACTCAACGTCGGCAGTCTATTTAGATTTAATATAGCCGCTAAAATTGTTGATGCAGTTCCCCCAACTTCCCCCGTTTCCGAACAAAAGATTATAAGTTTAGCCCCAGGACAACCCCTTTACCGCCTTTTAGTCGCTGATGATAACTTTGCCAATCGTCGATTATTAGTTCAACTTCTGACGCCTCTGGGATTTGCGGTACAAGAAGCCGAAAACGGCGAAGAAGCGATAACCCTCTGGGAACAATGGCAGCCTCATCTGATCTGGATGGACTTACGAATGCCCGTATTAGATGGTTGGGAAGCCACAAAACAAATCCGCCATCTCGAACAATGTCAATATACAACCAATCCCGTTAAAATTATAGCTGTTTCTGCCAACCGATTATCCGATTACGAAACTCTCGGCTTTAATGACTTTATTCATAAACCCTTTGAGGAGTTAGAAATCTTTACAGCATTAGAGCAACATTTAGGCGTGAAATACAGTTATGCTAAAAGCGTCCCCGAAACAAGTCAAAACCCTGTGAATCGTGCTAATTCTACCGAAGCCATTGCTAATTTACCCGCTGCTGTACTGAAGGAACTTCAGGAAGCATTAATTCTGGGCGATCCTCAGTTAATTCAGCAAATCATTCAGTCTGTAGAAAAAGAAAACTCCAACCTAGCTGCGGTTTTAACCCCATTGGCCGAACAGTTTGAGTACGGGAGGATACTAGATTTAATTCGTTCAGTTCGTTCAGTTCGTTAAGGAATAGAATCGCTATGTCTGCAATTAATGAGATTCTGGTTGTTGATGATACTCCTGCGGACTTACGCTTATTAATAAACATTTTATCGAGTCGGGGCTATCATACCCGCATTGCACCTACAGGACAACTCGCCATACAATCGGCTTTAGCCCATCCGCCCGATTTAATTATGCTCGATATCAAATTACCCGATATAGATGGATATGCGGTTTGTAAACAGCTAAAATTAGACGAGAAAACTTTTCAGATTCCGATAATTTTTTTGAGTGCGTTGGATGGAGTATTAGATAAAGTTAAAGCTTTTGAAGTTGGGGGTGCAGACTACGTGACCAAACCCTATCAATCCGAGGAAGTTTTAGCGAGAATTAAATTACATTTAGCTCATCAACAACTGCTGCAAAAACTCGCCACCCAAAATCGACAATTAAAACAACAAGAAGAACGTTGGCAATTATTACTTCAAGGAACAGGCGACGGGATTTTTGACTGGAACGTGCAGACAGGCAACACTTTCTTATCCGTCACATTGAAAGAAATGCTCGGTTACAGCGATGAGGAGATGGAAAATCATTTTGAAGCTTGGAAAAGTCTTCTTCATCCCGACGATCGCGATCGGGTTTTAACGACTCTTTATAGTTATCTCCAACACCAAATTCCTGAATATCAAATTGAATATCGTCTGCGTTGCAAAGATGGCAGTTATAAATGGATATTAGCCCGAGGACAAGCAGTTTGGGCTGAAGATAATACTCCCCTGCGGATGATCGGTTTTCATCAAGATATCAGCGATCGCAAACAAGACGAACTCATCCGTCAACAGATGGAAGAGGGTCTCCGACGCAGCGAGAGAAAATTTAGAGGAGCGTTTGATACAATTACCGCAGGAATGTGTTTGGTATCCATACTCGGGCAAATTTTGGATGTCAATATCGCACTTTCTCAAATGTTTGAGTATTCAGAAACCCAATTGCTATCACTGCAACTCGGAGATCTGATTTTTCCCGAGGATCTAGCCATTGATAACCACTTAGTTAATCAAATGTTTGCGGGACAAATTCCCGGTTATCAAATCGAAAAACGATTGGTCTCCAAAACGGGGAAACTGATCTGGGGATTGATGAATATTTCCCTAATGTATGACGAACAAAAATCTCCCCATTATCTCATCGTTCAGATTGTTAATATTAGCGATCGCAAACAAATTGAACAAGCCCTCTGTGAAAGTCTAGCCACTCAACGAGCCATTATCAAAGCCATTCCCGATCTGCTGATTCGTCTTAATGGAGAGGGAATTTGTATTAGTATTGGTTGCAATGGAAACATCCCCTCGTTGGATTCTATTTCCTATCAAATTCAACAATCTATTTATAAAACCTTACCCCGGCGGCTTGCCGAAGAACAAATACACTATGTTCGCCAAGCGTTAACAACAGGTGAACGACAAATCTATGAATATTCCATAGAAGTCTGTGGAGAATTGTATTACGAAGAAGCCCGGATTGTTAAACTCAACGACAATGAAGTTTTGATGATGATTCGGGATATTAGCGACCGCAAACGGGCTGAAAACGAGTTGCAACGGGTTAATAAAACCTTAGAACTGTTGGCAAATACCGATGGTTTAACTCAAATTGCTAACCGTCGTTACTTTGATGATTATCTCCAGAAAGAATGGCAGCGTTTGGCAAGGGAACAACAGCCTTTATCTCTAATTTTATTAGATATTGATTATTTTAAATTGTATAATGATTTTTATGGGCATCAAGCCGGAGATCAATGTTTAATTTCCATTGCTCAAGCGATTAAAAGCATCTTAAAACGTCCGGCCGATTTAGTCGCCCGTTATGGCGGAGAGGAATTTGTGGTTGTTCTCCCCAATACGAACCGAGAAGGAGCAATTGTTGTTGCTCAAGAGATTCAGCAGACGATTCGCCATCTGGGTCTGGTTCATCAAAAGTCTAAAGTTAGTAATCTTGTTACCGTTAGTGTGGGAATTAGCAGCACCATTCCCAACTCGGTGAACTCAGCCCATAGGTTAATCGCCCTAGCTGACAAAGCATTATACACCGCCAAGCAACAAGGACGCAATCAATATCTCGTCTCCTGACTGCTGTTTGGGTAAAGAAACCGGGTTTTTAAGCCTGTGCAGAATCTCAAAAGTGCATAAGCGATATCAAGTGAGATATATGTATCAGCAGAAGGGGTCAAACCCGATAACATGAGTCTGTTGTTCACTCTCAGGAGCATCTACAATACCTACTGGCTAATCCTTAGTCGTTCGTTTGCCTACTCTAGCTCATCCATCAACAACTCAAGATTAGCTCTCATCCAAGGTCGGCAAGTTCACATCCAACCTAACGTAGTGTATCTGTTTTTGTCCTCAGGGGAAATAATTATGATGATTCAAGAAATGCTGAAACAAGCTGTGAAGCAAGTTGATGACTCTAGTGCTTTTCCAGTTTTTCAACGAACTGAAGAATCCGTTGATGAGATTGTATTTACATCCGATGTTGATGGCATTCGTTACTATTTAGTTCGTTCACGTCCTCAAGATTACGATCCGGTTAATCTGAGTCCCCGTGAACAGTCAATCGCTCGTTTAGTCGCTCAAGGTCTACCCAACAAATGTATTGGAAAAGAACTCGGAATTAGTCCTTGGACAGTCGCGACTCACTTACGTCGTGTGTTTAAAAAACTCAATGTCAGTTCTAGGGCTGAAATGACGGCTCGACTCATTCAAAGTAATTTACTTCAAGCTTAATTAACTCTTTTTGCTTGAAATTTTCTGGGATTGCTCAAAATTAAATTCTCCAAAATTACCGTTTACCTAACCTACCAATCGGTGTTGAATCTTCCCTCAGAAACTTCACCGGATGGGATTGAGTAATCCCCAGTTTCCACTCACTTTTTCTCATTCTTTTGCAGCCGTATTTTAGGAGTTGAATCTAATCAGTAGAAGATTTTTAGTCCTCAGAAAGCACTTTTTTATAAACGCGATCGCAACGTTCGGTTTCTACTCCCGTTGTGGGTTGATACCCGTGACTTTCATACAGTTTAACGGCTTCCTTTAAAACACTCGCCGTCTCGATCCAAGCTTCTTGAAACCCTTTCGCCTTTATTGTCTCCTCCAAATGAGTCAATAAAAACTTCCCTAAGCCTTTTCCCCGTACAGATGGGAGTAAATACATTTTGCGAATTTCCACCGCCTTTTTACCCCGTTTGATCGGATAATAAGCCGCCGTTCCCACGATTTTATTCTGATGTTCAACCACCCAAAATTCACCGCCAGTTTGCTGGTAGAATTTCTCGACATTGTAAACATCTTCATCTGCTCCCGTTGGTTCACATCCTAAACCATATTCAGCCAAAACCGACGCAATTAAATTAAAAGCAACTTCGCGATCGCCCGGTTCCCAGGAGCGAATAATAAACCCTTTATACTCAGTTATCATCCTTATTATTTCGCTAAAACACTAACTATGAATTCTCGGTTTAGGAAACGGAGTCGAGAGAATATTACTCTCAATTTCTGATAATTCTTCCAAGCGTTCAGTGACAACTTCTGTATCAAAATAGGTCGTCGCCAAAATCCAATAAGAGCCATAATGTCGCGCTTCCGAAGCCATTAACCCCCGATAAAACTTCGCCAATTCCGCATCCGGACAATGCGCCCCCAACAAGCCCAAACGTTCGTGACTGCGAGCTTCGATTAAGCTATAAACTAATAGAAAATCTAGCATTCGTTGCGGTTCGTGGCGGCGAATTTGCTTGTTTAATTCCGAACCATAGGGCGGTGCATCCAAAGGAGCCAAAGCAACTCCCCGCCGTTCTAACCATTGATTAACTTGCTCAAAATGTTGTAATTCTTCTTGAGCAATTGCAGTTAAAGTTCGGACTAATTTGGTACTCGAAGGATAGCGAAACATTAAATTTAAAGCCACTCCCGCCGCTTTTCGTTCGCAGTGAGAATGATCCAATAAAATAACATCTAAATTAGCCAAAGCCTTTTCAAGCCAAGCCTCAGAAGTCGGTTCTTTGATAAATTTAATTCGAGGAGTTGTGTTTGTATTCATAATAGTATCCTGAAAAAAGATAAGTATCCAAACAAGAAGGCAGAAGGCAGAAGGCAGAGGGCAGAAGTCGGGAGTCAGGAGTCGGGGAAAAACTGTTTACTGTTCACTGAAAAAACTGTTCCCTGTTCCCTGATCCGTCGTTCCCTTTCCTTATTCTGCCATACGATCTAGTCGTTCTCGAATCGAAAGATTAATGAGCGATCGCAAAAACAAAAATAAACCGAATGCCGATACCCCAAAAATGGCGATCGCCCAGCCGTTATAATTGCCAATTAACAGGGCAATTCCACACAAAGAAGCAAATCCAGTCCAACAGGCATGAATCAAGCTTTTTAGGGCTAAATTCACCCGTCTGAGCGCACGTTCGCTTTCGACCGATCGCACTCTAACACGCAATTCTCCTTCTTCGATGCGTTGTTCAATGCGTCGAATTAACTGTTCGGACTTACTCGGTTGTTGCAGTTTAAACTTAACAAATTCTCTGGCTTGTTTTGCCAATTCTCCGAGACTATTGGTTTGACCCGGAAGCGTGGTTAAACTTTTTACAAAAGGACTCGCACTTGCAACTAGATTATACTTGGGATCTAAAGCTCTGGCAATGCCATCTAAAGTGGTTAAAGACTTTAAAATAAACGTCATCTCAGCCGGTAGCCGAAACGGTTGTTGTTCAAACATGATATAAACTTCTTCTTTAAGTTGATTAAACGCTTGAAAATCAATCGGTTTTTCCGTAAATTCTTCCAGTAAGAAACGAACCAATCTCCGAACCGGGGTCATATCGGGAATGGGGTCAATTAAACCAATTTTAATCAAACTATCTAAAACCACATCCGTATCTTTCCTCATCACCGCAAAAAACGTTCTAATCATTTCGTCTTTTTCCAGAGATTTAATCTCAGCCATCATCCCAAAATCATAAAAAATTAAGCTTCCCTGGCGGTTAATCGCAATATTACCCGGATGGGGATCGGCTTGAAAGAAACCATCCTGCAAAATTTGTTTGAGATAGCAACAAATTCCAATTTGATTAATTCGTTTTGTATCCAGACCCAAAGCTTCAATCTGTTTGCGGTTATCGATTTTAACTCCGGGCAAATATTCCATTGTTAGAACTTTATGACTCGAATATTCCCAATAAATTTTCGGAACCACAATATCGGGATAGTTCTTAAAATTTTCTCGAAATCTATCGGCATTCTTTCCCTCTTTAAGATAATCAATTTCTTGATACAGGATAATAAAAAATTCGTTATAAATTGCGTCAATATCGTAAATTTTAGCCCAGTCAAAATATTGATAACAAAATTTGACAATTTTCCGAATGGCTTCCACATCCAAATCAAACAATTGTTTTAAACCCGGACGTTGAACTTTAACCACCACATCTTCTCCCGTGTGCAGTCTCGCTTTGTGAACTTGTCCAAGACTGGCAGCGGCTAAAGGACGTTCATTAAAATCTCGATATAAACTAAACAATGAATTGCCCAATTCCGACTCAATAATTGCGATCGCTTCCGGCGTCGCAAACGGAGGAACTTTATCCTGTAATTTTTCTAATTCTTCGACATATTCTGTCGGTAAAATATCGGCGCGAGTCGATAAAGCTTGCCCAATTTTAATAAAAGTCGGGCCGAGATCGAGCATCGTTTTAACTAACCATTGAGCGCGTTTTCGCTTTTGTTTTGAGCTATTATTAATCACAAACCGATCCCACCACAGGAAGAAAATAAATTTCCCGGCGGCAGTAAATACATCAATTTGTCGGGTGAGGGGAGAATATCGGGTTCGCTGCCAACGCAGGGGTTTAGGAGACGTCTTGATGAGCATAGGTCGGTTGATGGGAGTCTTGTTAATTCTAACTCGAACCGAACCGCTCCAATTATAACAGGCAGAAGGGAGTCACCGAGTCGGGAGTTGGGGAGGTGGGGAGGTGGGAAGGTGGGGAGGTGGGGAGGGACCGGAGGTGGGGAGATAGGGAAAACTGTTTACTGTTCACTGAAAACACTGGTCACTGGTTACTGTAGAACTGATCACTGAAAACACTGGTCACTGGAAACTGGTCAGGTGTAAACTGTTTCTCAGGTGAGCCACCCTGTTGAATGCCCTAATTTTCAAATTTTATGAAGCTTCGTTCGTTTTTTGCCATTTTAGCAGTCACTTCAGTGGCGATCCTGCTACTGGGTATCGGTATATTTTACCAGTTATTGGGTGGAAGTCCGCAGGTTGCGGTAACGGGAGGAGTAACCACAACACCAACCGCCGCGATCTTTGTCCCCAAAACCGTTCCGGTGATGGTATCATTGCTGGTGAATCCCGATCGCATTGAAGCCTTTGAACAGGTTCTCACTCCACCCCGAGAACGTCCGCGATCGCACGCCGAATTTAACCAAATTAAAACAACTCTCCTCGCCAATACCGATCTCAACTACAATCGTGATATTCAGCCTTGGTTAGGCAATGAAACCAGCTTGGCGTTGATGACGACTGATATTGATCGCAACCTCAAAAATGGGGAACAACCGGGCTATCTATTCGTGTTATCTGCTGCCAATGTCGAACTCGCCAGGACGACCTTAGCTCAATTTTGGCAAAAACAGCAGTCCGAGGGGGTCGAGGTGGTTTCAGAACCCTACAAAGGCGTTAAACTCACCGATCGCCAACCGGGTGAAACGAGTGAAAATGGATCTCGTCGCTTAAGCACAGCAATATTTAATCGTTTTGTCTTGGTGGCGAATTCTCCGAAAGTGTTGCGAGAAGCAATTAATAACGTTCAAGCATCAAGCTTAAGTTTAAGTCAGTCTCCGGCCTATCAACAATCATTGAAACAACTGTCTGGGAGTCGGGTGGGCTTGGCGTTTGTGAATTTAGGGCGTTGGGGGTTAGACTGGGAAAATCCGATGGTTAATCTTCCTGCTCAACCGAGTTTAACGATGTCTATTGGTTTGAGTCCTCAAGGATTATTAGCACAAACGGCGTTAGTCAAAGTCGGAGATGAAGAAGGAAAATCAGTCGCACCTGTGTTGTCGCAACCGATAAAAGCTTGGCAATATATTACAGATGAAAGTGCGTTGGCGATCGCCGGAACCGATCTCCATCATTTGTGGGAACAACTGTCTACAACCATCGCGGGAAATTCCAGCTTAGAAAATTTAGTCAATCAGCCCATTGCTGTGATTAAAGAGATTTGGGGTTTAGATTTACCGCCGGATATTTTCAATTGGGTAACAGGAGAATATGCCTTAGCAATGATTCCTCCAACTCCAGAAAAGCAAAAACAAAAACCCGATTGGATTTTTGTTGCTCAACGACTTTCTCCTCAAGCCTCAGTTGCACTCCAACATTTAGATGAACTGGCGACAGAGAAGGGCTATAGTTTAGGCACTTTTGAACTTGGGGAACGCACACTCACCGCCTGGACCACCTTAAATCCGATTCCCAATCCCACCGATCAAACTGTTAACCCCGAAGTGTTACAAGCTAAACCGAAAGGAGTTCATACCACTGTTGGAGAGTATGAGATTTTAACCACTTCGGTCGAAGCAATGGAACGGGCTGTTGGTATTGTTTCCGGGGAAACTTTACTCGACGATCGAGAATTTGGGATCGCCTTTGACCGTTTACCGAAAGTTAATGATGGTTATTTGTTTCTCGACTGGGAAGCCAGCATGGGATTTCTCAAGCGGCAAATTCCGTTGTTAAAATTGTTAGAATTATCCGCAAAACCGTTTTTCGATCACTTGCGATCGCTAACAATTAGTAGTAGCGGAGCAGTTGAAGGAGTTGCCAAAGCGACGGTATTTATTCGACTCAAATAAAGGGGTTTTTCATTAGCCATAGAGGGAAGGATGGTTCGAGCCACAATAGGTCAGCACGGGGGTTTGGTAGGGGAGTTTAGACATCATCGACGCTCCCGCTTGAGTGGAAAATTTCCAATATTGGCTTCCCCAACCTTGCTCACTATCGAGCAGACTATTGAATAATTTTTCCACTTTTCGGCTGACCCGATGCAGCAACCGCGAAAGGGGAGAAGGAGAAGGACTGAGTTTGATCAGTCCATTGGCTTGTAATTGTAATAAAAAATCCATCAAATCGCGATCGCACTGACGAGGATCGACTTGATATCGAGATAAAATCGCCTCCCGAATTTCCTTAACGGTACGCGGTTGAGAAAGCAAAATCCAAATGGTTGCTCCCACCCATTGAGATCCGTAATATTCTTCAGTTTCGAGATCGAGGATAATCACTTGATGTTGAAGTTGGGAAGAACGCTGAGTTTTAGCGGTATAGATAATAGAGGTTTCTTCGATCATGGGCTGACTGTTTTAATGAGGTGGAAAGTGATTCACTGATACAAAAAAGAAATGATTTTCAGACCTGAATGTAAAGTCGCACCCGAAGCATCCAATCTTATTTTATCTAAGCGATCGTCGAGTTTACAAGTCCTATCAAGTCCTGAGCTGAAAAACTTGAGAACTGCGGCGATCGCTCAATTTCCCCGAAGAGATCTTCACGCCGAAAGTTAAATGAGATCAGGAAATACATCTCGGACAGCCGGATGGACTAATTGATGATTTTCTACATTTAACCCTTTGGCTAAAGCCGAGTTAACCGTCAAAGCTTTGATTCCATGATCGGCCAATTGCAGAACATAGGATAAGGTGCTGTTGTTTAACGCCTGGGTTGCTGTCCAAGGAACCGCTCCGGGCATATTCGGCACCCCGTAATGAACGACACCTTCTTCAGTATAGGTCGGATGGGTATGAGATGTGGGACGTAGCGTTTCCACACATCCGCCTTGATCAACCGCCACATCAATGATCACAGAACCCGGACGCATCAGACCCACCAAAGAACGGGGAACAAGTAGGGGAGCGCGTCGTCCTAAGACTAAGACGGCACCGATGAGCAAATCAGCATCAGGAACGTTTTTCTCAATTTGAGAAGGATTGCTGTAGAGAAGTTCCACTCTCGATCCAAACAGGGTTTCTAGATAACTCAGACGCTCAACATTAATATCCAAAATTTGAACTTGAGCGCCCATTCCCACTGCAATTCGCGCCGCTTCTGTTCCGACAACACCACCGCCCAAAATCACCACTTTACCGGGTTTCACACCGGGAACCCCCCCGAGAAGGACACCGCGACCCCCTTGCTGACGTTCCAGGAAGCGGGCACCAAACTGCACCGATAAACGACCCGCAATGATGCTCATGGGGGTCAGTAAGGGCAGTTTACCATCGGTCAGCTCTACGGTTTCATAGGCGATCGCACAGACTCCACTATTAATTAAATTTTCCGTCAGGGTGCGATCGGCAGCCAGGTGAAGATAGGTAAATAAAAGTTGACCTTTTTGAATCAGGGGGTATTCTGGGGGAAGTGGTTCTTTCACCTTCACCACCATCTCCCGGTTCCAAGCCGCTTCGGCGGTGGAAACCACTTCTGCTCCTGCGTTTTGATAATCCTCATCGGTAAAGCCTGCTCCCAATCCGGCTCCGGTTTGGACAAAAATCCGATGGCCTCTTTCGGTACAAACTCGAACACTACTCGGACTTAAACCGACTCGAAACTCTTGATCTTTTATTTCTTTGGGAATACCAATTTCCATCGTGCGCTACCTGAACGGTTTGTCATGCTTAGATTGTAGAGTTGATCTGAAGAACTGGTCAGCCGTAGGATTTGTGAACATCTTTGGGCCACGACCCCTAGACATCTGACAGCTTTCCTGTAGAATCAGAACAAAAATTAAAGAATGTTTTCTTACTGTTGAAATTATTGGAGGGTAAACCCATTACACTCGCTCTCAGCTCATCAAAACTTTCATCTGCATCCGATCCCAACCAACCTGTCTTGCAGGTGTCAGGGCGCACGCAACTGCAAGGACAGGTTCAAATCAGTGGAGCAAAAAACGCGGCTCTGGTGATTTTAGCGGGTGCATTACTTTGTCCCTCTGACTGTCGCATTCGCAATGTTCCCTCTCTGGTCGATGTGGCTCGGATGGGCCAGCTCCTCTCCTCCGTTGGGGTGAAATTTGAGCAACAGGGCGATCTCATCGACATCAATGCGGCTCAGATTTCCACCTCCCAAGCTCCCTATGAATTAGTTAGCCAATTGCGGGCTAGTTTCTTTGTGATTGGGCCGTTACTCGCCCGTTTGGGCGTAGCGAAGGTCCCCTTACCGGGCGGTTGTGCCATTGGTGCCAGACCCGTTAATCTTCATGTTCAAGGACTGCGAGCGATGGGCGCCGATGTTCATATCGAACATGGGGTGGTTCATGCGGCGGTTCCCGGAAATGGTCGCTTGAAGGGGGCGAAAATTTATCTGGATTATCCCAGTGTCGGGGCGACGGAAACCCTGATGATGGCGGCTACCCTCGCTGAAGGGGAAACCATCATTGAAAACGCCGCTCAAGAACCGGAAGTCGTCGATCTGGCCAACTTCTGTCGGGCGATGGGGGCGCGTATTAGCGGGGCTGGCTCCAAAACCCTTGTGATTTCAGGGGTTCCCCGTCTCCATGAAGTGGATTATACGATTATTCCCGATCGGATTGAAGCGGGTACGTTTTTAATTGCGGGAGCCATTACTCGCTCATCGATTCTTCTTTCTCCGGTGATTCCCGAACATATTACCGCCGCCATTTCCAAGCTGCGGAAAATCGGCGTTCAGATTAACATGGAAGCCCCCAACTGTATCCGGGTTTCCCCTGGCGAACAGCATATGGCGACTGATATTGAAACCCTCCCTTATCCGGGTTTTCCCACGGATTTACAAGCTCCTTTTATGGCCTTACTCACCCTCTGTGAAGGCAATAGTTTGATTACAGAAACTGTCTTTGAAAACCGTTTGCATCATGTTCCGGAACTGAATCGCATGGGGGCTGATGTTCGGGTTAAAGGGAATACGGCGATTGTTCGCGGGGTGCCGATGTTATCGGGCGCTCCGGTGATTGGTTCCGATCTGCGGGCTTCTGCGGCTCTGGTTTTAGCGGCTTTAGCGGCGGAAGGGACCAGCACCATTCAAGGTTTACAACACCTCGATCGCGGTTATGAGAAGTTTGAGGAGAAGCTGAAAAAACTCGGCGCCAATATTGTGCGGATTGAACCCCCGGTCAAACAAAAACCGAACTGATTGTCCCCTCAGTTGGTGAAATTAGGCCTACACTAAGTAAGGGAAAGAGTTAGTTGTTGGGAAATATGAGTTATTCATCTCGACAACAGCTAACTCTCTAATATTCCTTTGAGATTGCACTGATTGACTCCTATGGCTTTTTCGACAGTACCCTTGCTTGGTTTGAAAGCTGACCATTTTCGTCATCCCCTCGACCAACAAGCAACCCATTCCCTCAAGCAAATTCCGGGTTTAGATGTATTCGTGCGTCAGTTTCTCGGATCTTTGGGGGAGCGGTTTTTTTATTTGGAAAATATTGCTTCGAGTGTTTTAGTCGGCCAGCACCAACTTCCCCATCTTCATCAATTGCTGTTGAATGCTTGTCAGACTTTGGACTTGGAACCGCCTCAACTCTATATTCGTCAACATCCGGTTCCCAATGCTTATACCTTTGCGATGCGGGGTGAAAAGCCTTTTATTGTTATCCATACCTCTTTGATTGAACTGTTAACACCGGCAGAAATTCAAGCGGTTATTGCTCACGAATTGGGTCATCTCAAGTGCGAACATGGGGTTTATCTGACGTTGGCGAATTTGCTGGTTTTAGCCGCCGGACAATTGTCTCCTTGGGGAGCGGTTCTTACCCAAACTTTACAATCTCAAATTTTAGAATGGTTGCGCTGTGCTGAGTTAACTTGCGATCGCGCCGCTGTTTTGGCCACACAAAACCCCCGAACGGTGATGTCGGTCTTGATGAAGTTATCGGGCGGTTCTCCCAGTTTGGCGCCTCAACTCAATCTCGATGCGTTTTTGGCTCAAGCCAAAGCCTACGACGACATGAGCCAGGATGAACTCTCAGAGTTGCTCAAACAAGCTCAGTCTTCCCAACTGACTCACCCCCTCCCCGTGCTGCGGGTTCGAGAAATTGATCGCTGGTCTAGCAGTCCAGATTATGAGGACTTGCTAAAATGCAACTTCAGGGTGTATAATGATGGAGTTACCCAAAAGGGCGGGTGGCGAAATTGGTAGACGCACCACACTCAAAATGTGGCGGCTTCGGCCGTGAGAGTTCGAGTCTCTCTCCGCCCACTACCCAGAGTTTGACGTTCCTGATGTCATCCAGGGGTTTTCATCCCTGGATCTCATCGGGAACGACAGGTTTTGACTTCTAGATACCCAATGGGTGTGTTGGCTTTCAAAACAGAAGAGGAAAATTGACGATGGCATCCCTTCCTCATCCCGATCCTTGTGATGTTAAAATCAATTGTGCGGTGATTACGGTTAGCGATACTCGCACCCGGGAAACCGATAAAAGCGGTCAGTTGATTCAAACTTTATTGACCCAAGCGGGATATCAAATTAAACAATATTTGATTCTCCCCGATGAACCCGGAGATATTCAAACCGAAGTTCAACGGTTGTGTCAACTTCCTGATCTAGATGCGTTAATTCTCAATGGCGGGACTGGCATTGCACCCAGAGATACCACTTATGATGCCATAGAAGGGATGCTTGAGAAAACTTTGCCGGGATTTGGTGAAATTTTTCGCAGTTTGAGTTATGCTGAAATCGGATCGCGGGCGGTCGCTTCTCGGGCTGTGGCGGGTGTTTGTCACCGAACGTTGGTGTTTTCGCTTCCCGGTTCCAGCAATGCGGTAAAATTGGCAATGGAAAAGCTAATTCTCCCCGAATTGACTCATCTGGTGACTCTGTTAAAATCGGGTTAATTCTCACCGTTTAATCGAATTGATAGAAATCTCAGTTTATGACGGACGACCCAAAAGCAATTAATCCCTGGAATTATAAGCCCTGGTGGTGTCAACCTTGGTCGATTTTGTTAACGGGAATTTCTATTATTGTCGGAAGTTGGTTGCTGTTTAAAACCTGGTGGTTCACCGCAATTGTCGCCTTTCCGATTTTAGTTTGGATGGGATACTTTCTGTTCGTTTGGCCGAAATTAATCGTTGAAAGCGGTATCCTCGACTCCAAACGTTAAGCCTTTTCTAACGGTGCCATTGTTAACCCTTCTCGGGTTAATTGGGTGTGATAAAGTTCGGCTTGTTCTAACGGACCCACCCAAACCGTCGCCTGTCCTTCGTAGTGAACTTGATTGGTTAAATCCCAAGCCAGATCGGGATTCATTCCCGGAATATACTTCATCAAGCAACTGGCAACGTGCTGAAAGGTGTTAACATCGTCGTTCAGAACAATCACCTTATAGTTCGGATAAGGCTGACGGGTAACTTGACTGGAACGACTGGGCGCAACAGTAGGAGAAGAAGTCATGGGTCAGTTACCAGAACAAGGGTTTAACAACTGTACAGTTACAACTTTAAATTCTAGCTCAACCAAATCGTCAAGCCTAGCTACTTAGTCTAAGACTATAGCACAAATCTCTAACTTGGCAAGGGGTTAACTGTCCGAGCTACGGGACTGGCCGGACTCGAACCGGCGACCTAGCGCTTCAGATTGGTGTGAGTTTCCCCACTCTCTGGACTCTCTCTTCACCCTTGGCAAAGCCTGTAGGTGGTGGCCGTCGAGTCTCTGCACCTTCTCTATCCTAAATTTAAGATAAAGCTTGGCTCAAGATTACCCTATCCTAACATGAACTTAGGCTTCCTTGAGTTTGACCACATTCACGCCCGGAGTTTCCTCTCGGGGTGCCCGATCATTTCAGGAGGCGCTTGCTCTATCCATCTGAGCCACAGCCCCAATTTGGTTGTCTTTCCCCATGTTAACAAAAGATACCGCAGTTTTCATCCGTTCAAGCGGGGAATAGTCGGGGATTTAGCAATTTATACAGTTTTTAGACGGCATTGTTGATTGATATCCGACGACTTAGCCTGTCTTTAATTTATCCAAATTTCTTTCCAAGGATCGCCCCCAACTTCCAAGCCGCAAAGATGACTTTCTGCCCGTAAAATAATTTCATTTCCCCGCTTTAATTCTAACATAATTTCACCCCGCATGGTATCCCGACAAAAGAAAATTAATCCGTCTTGGGTGGGCGCTCGTAAGGGCGTTCCGGGTTGGTCGGTTTTGGCGGATAATGTGACTTGAAATTCGAGATTTTGGGCTTGCATTTGCCAAGTTCCCCAAGGTTCTATTTGCCAATTCACTTGAGAATTCCAGGGAACAAACTCATAAAATTTACCCCGATAATGAATCCCAATCATCGCCACAGATTCCATCCAAGCTAACACGCCCCGCCTTCCTCCGCCTGCGGTTAGTGCCAAATCGGGTTCATTTTCAAAACAGTTACAATTGACCCAAAACCATTTTTGAGGAAACGCACCGCCCCAGTTTTTCTCACTATAAGCGGGCGCATTATTAAACTGATAAATTTTCCCATTCCACTCTATCCAACCGGTTGCTAACCCGTGCGCCATTAAGATTTGCCAACCCGGTTCAAAAATGGGGAGAAAAGACAACCAACCCGCTGTAGACTGTTGGGGTTGACCGACATTTCCCCAACCATATATCGGCCGGGTTGAATATTCCCAACGACAGGTTTGTTGGGTTCCCGGATCGTGTAAAATACCTTGATGCCAAGTGGTTGTAACTTGATAGCCTTGTCGGATATGATGATTAAAAAGTTCGGGTTCGAGATAAGCGGGGGTTGATGTTAAGTCGGTTTCGCCCCAGTGACCCAATTCTAACGCCTGGGGAGACGCCCAAAACCGGTTAACATCGGGAAAGGTGCGACAGAGATACTGATCATCCGGGCCTAAAATTTGCGCCCCTCCGCCGCTGTGAAGCTGTCCGCCAATGGGGTCTTCGATAGAGTACATGAATGCAAAGGTTTGACGGTCTTCGCTTAGGGTGACGCGAAAGTACCAACCTTCAAAAAAACGGCGATCGCTATGATCCCAGTGATAGCCACTGTGGGGGGTTTGCAGAAAGTTTTGTTCGGACATACTGATTTGGGAGGCTAACCGATATTAGCTTATCATTTTATGGTTCTTGGCTTGACTTTGAATGAATTTTAAAATAATTTTGGAAGTGATAGAATGAGAATATCTCAATTTTAAATTACTAACGATGGTGAATACTTTTACTGCAATTTTTGAGAAAGTTGATAATTAGTATATCGGCTACGTGGCTGAGTTACCCGGTGCAAATGTTCAGGAGAAGACGTTAGAGGAAGCCAGAGAGAGTTTAAAAGAAGCTATTGAATTAATTCTACACACAAATCGAGAAATGGCGGAACGGGAGATTACCGGGAAAGACGTAATTCGCGAGTCTATGCAAGTGATAATATAACAATTATATTTATTAGATAAATTCTATATGGTTTTGCATTTCTTCTGGATTTAATACCTCCCAAATTAAAATCAAACCTCGAATCATTTCCCCAATTGAACGACGATTTTGATTGCAGTAAATAATTCCGGCGTGTTCAATACCTTGTTGATGTAGAACGAGGAAATCATCATCAAGGGTAAAAATCACTCTATCTTGGCTGAAAGCAAACTGAATTTGTTCAAAATCTGATGCTCCTATCAATCCTACTTCTGAGGTCGTTGTCACGTCGATATTGCGTCTTCTTAAAGCATCAACTATAGCATTACTCACATTTTCATCGAGATGAAAGCGAATCGTTTGAGACATTCTTTTCTCTCAGTTTTTGCTGAAGTTTTGAAGGGATTTGCGCTTGAAGTTCTTCGGCTAAAGTTTCACTGTCTCTAATTTGCTGTCGAATTTCTTCTAAATGATCGTGGTAATAAGCCAATGCCGCGTAGACATCTGCTAAGGTTATTGTAGGATGTTGAGAGACAATTTCATCGGGAGAAAGTCCGAGACGTTCATGCCAAACTGCGATATCTTGCACCCGAATTCTATGTCCGGCAATACGAGGTTTGCCGCCACAAACATCGGGAGTAATTTCTATATGTTCAGAAATGATTGATTCCATTAGGTTTGGTTTTCTATCTGTTTGGAAGTTGACTGATAGGGTTTTTCACAAACTATAAATCTTATTATGCCACAGGTCAAGGCGATCGCGTAGGCGTTTGCAAAGCGTGGGTGCAACCCAATCGCATTTTTGCTAATATTAAACTTATGAATGCACTCAATTTATTGAATCAACGGAAGAATTTTCATCGGAACAAACTTCAAATGTAATGGCAAATTTTACTTGAGGAAGCAACCGTTTTAGGATTTTGAGGTGTTCTTCGGCATCATTGCGACGGCGAAACCGAGCAACTATCAGGCGTTTCAAGTTGGGTAACAGGCGATAGATGACCCAAGGATAGAGTTGTTGTTGGTAATTCATGGTTTTGTTGCTATGAGTGACAAACAAAATGAGACACTAGAAAGTAGGGGCAGTTTTGCCCCGTCTTGACTCTTAGAAGTCGGAAAATTTATATGTGAGCTAACAGTGTCATTATGACGTGCTAATTCGGCTATGTCAATATGACGCATAAAATTGGCATGAAAAAAGATCGCAGACCCCAGGATAGTCCCTCACCGATAGAAACGCTCAGACTTGAACGAACTCAACTGTCTCAAGCTGAATTTGCTGTGTTGTGTGGGATTCCCCTGCGAACTTATCAGCGTTGGATTTCTGGGGAGACGGAAGCCAAGCCGACTCCCCGTCAGTGGAAAGCGATGATACGGATATTGAAAATTGAATCTTTAGAGGAAATTCCCGATGATTTTGGGCCTGTTGACTTGACGGACGATTGGGATTAACGTGTCTGGATTTTGTCATGTTGCGCTATGCCTCAACGAAGACCATCAAGAGAAGGAGTGGGGAAATCACCCCTGAAAAAGCTAAGAGATGAACTGGGAATGTCTCAAGAGGAGTTGGCGAGACAGTTGGGTATTTCTTCGCGAACCGTCAGTCGTTGGGAAGCGGGGGATAATGTACCGACGTTCACGGTTCCGCAAATTAAGGCTTTAGCACGTTTGCTGGAGTCGAAAGGAAAAACAATAGAAGATTTACCGGATCATTTTGGGCCATCGGATGATTAGATGAAAAAAGATCGCAGACCCCAGGAGAGTCCCTCACCGATAGAAACCCTCAGACTTGAACGAACTCAACTGTCTCAAGCTGAATTTGCCGTGTTGTGTGGGATTCCTCTACGAACCTATCAGCTTTTACGGCTGAGATCGTTATGCTACAGTTGTACAGATATAATATGAACTACAGTGAATAATAGGTAAGTAAAAACGGGAGAAATATAAAAATGGTTAATGGAACTTTGCTAGAACAAGATCGGTTGTGTGAAAGTACAGCCGATGTTAACAGTATACAGTTGATTTTAAATAGTTATCTAAATCCCCATTCACTCTCCGATGAAATTAATGAGTTTTTACGAGAAATTGCCGCACTCAGAGGCGAAAGTGTTGAAGATACAATAGAGCAAATGAAGGTGGGAACTCGCAAATATCTAGAAGCTATTAATACAAAGATATCTTTTGAAGATGACCTTCCCACCGATATCAATCTGTATGTAGAGAAGCTTGAGAAGCTTGCGTTCGGGATAGAGTTATGTTGGGATCTTTTCTCGGATGATAGCCGCCAATTTTTCATTGATTTGGCATATCAATTTACTTGTCAAGCCAATTATAAGTTTATCGGCTTTCAAGGATTTATAATACAGCTTAAACTCCTTATTCCTTCTCTCAAAACACAAGAAAATTTATACAAAAAGTATAAAGATTCTTTTCTTCTGATACCAAAAGCCGTAGATAGAGCCATTGAACTGAGAAAATCAAAATCGACTTCTCAACTCTGGATAACGGCTCAAACTTTGCTCAAACAAGTCAAAACAATGAATATCAAACAGCCCAGTAGTTTGTTACCTTATTTAAAACATTTAGGACGAACTCCAGAAGAACAACTTGAAAAAAATCAGGCGGCTATGGCTTGGGCAAAATCGAGACTTCAAGAAATAGAAGATAAGCGAAACGGGAACAGAATTTAACACATGATTGTTCTATTAGATTCAGGAGTGCTTGGCTTACTTGCAAATCCGATTCGAGATACATCTGAAGCTGAAGACACCGAAATTTATAGGTGTAGAGAATGGTTTTATTCACTTTTGGCAAAGTCAGTTTATGTAGTCACCTCAGATATTTGTGACTATGAAGTGAGGCGGGAATTAATTCGGATTAAAAGTCAAGGTTTAGAAATTTTAGATAATCTGAGAAATACAATTGATTTTCTCCCTCTCACAACCGAAGTAATGATGAAAGCGGCTGAACTTTGGGCTGATGCTCGTCAGAATCATATTTCAACAGCAGATGATAAAAATATTGATGCTGATATGATTATTACTGCTCAGTGGATGATTCTCAAAGAAACCTTTCCCGGTCGAGCGGTATTAATTGCTACTACAAATTTAAGACACATGAAAATATTTGCTCAGGATAATGCTTTGGAATGGATTAACATTAAAGTATAGTTTTATAGTTTCAATCAATTTTTACACATCTTTAAATAAGGAAAGTTGACTTTCTGGAGGCATAGGTATGACTTCAAGAACTTTTTGAATACTGTATTGAATTGATATAACTTCTCCTGAAAAATCATATTTTGATATGACTTCAACTATAGCTTTAATAGCATCGCCTGGTGCGACCACAACTTCTCTATTTCTAAATTTACTTAACCATTCCAAATCTTGGATTTTAACATTAATAGTTCTTTTTTCGTGTTTAAATTCCCATTTTGATTCTCCAAGATAATCAGGTTTCTTAATCTTTAAAATCATTTCTATTTCCGATTGTAGAGTTTCTCCAGTTAATAAGTTTTATTTTTGTTCGGAAGATATACTAAAGTCTCTATTTCTAGGAACTGAAGGTTGTTCACGGATTAAATAAAACAACTTATCTACTTCTTGTAACTGATCATTAGCGGTTTGAAATTTGTCTATACTAGCTAATAAATCGTGAGTCGATGAAGGTGTATAGATACCTAGAGGATTAACTTCAGTGCTTGTAGCTGACTCTTTAAGTCGAGTCTGTAATTCTGTTAGTTCAGATGGACTGTTAATAGTATTTCGAGTATTGATAAAATTAATAATAGATGATTTAGCATTAACTAAGTATAAAGAAATTTTTTTTAAATTAATGTTTTGATGACTTTGATTTTCATCAATGGAAAATATATTTTTTAGCCAAATAATGATAGATCCTTGAACTATGTTATCAAGAATAAGGCTTGATTCAAGTTCGATATCTAGAGCTTTTATTAAAGCCTTGTCAGTAAACTCACAAAAGTCAATAAGTTTTTCAAAAGCACGGAAAACCCTTGCAGGATCTTCTGTATCCCTAGCAAAGTCAATCTTAAAACCAAAATCCGCTCTGTTATCTGTTAGACTATACACTCTGTTACTTGATGCTACCACTTATTTATATAAATCAATTTTTACTGTTATATAGTTTGATTGCTTTTTAGCAATTTAGCCTCTGATAGTAGCATACTCCTCATCAAAATACAAAAACTTGTAAGGTGGCTAATAGCCAGCCTAACGAAATATTTCAACCCTTCAACTAACTTAGTAGCATTTCGTAATTATTTCAAACTAGCAATTAACTCTGCAATTAACGGTTTATCAGCCGAAAGACGGCTAACCGCCAACACAGAAAACCCCAACAAATTTCCATCTTGATCGACCCGTTCCATAATGGCATCATTATCTGTTTCTCTCATGTATCCGGGTTTATCCGAAAAAAGAACTTCTAAAAAATCCCCTTCTTTGTCGTACCAAATTTTTACGGTTGAGGCCATAACTGTTCTCCTTTTTTAACCTGATCTGTAAAATAAGCCGTTAAAACAAAAGCATCATTTTCAAGGTATTTCACAACAACACATAACCATTTATCCCCGACGAGAGTTCCTGTATAATAACGGTAACTGATGAGAACGGTTTCATCTGTACGCGATCGCCTAACTTGTTCTGGGTTTTGCAGCGTGATTTCAATTTCATCCTCCATATTTACCAATTCAGGATGCTGCAAAATGTGAGTTAACCGTTCTTCTGTAAGTCTAACGGAACGACCCTGATAATCTGTTAATATCTTCATTCTATTTTGATTTTAAGGTGGGCAATGCCCACCCTAACAAACTACTTCAACCCCTCAACTAACTGAGTTTTTGCAGTATCTAACGCTTCACTTAATTTACTTGCATCCCGTCCACCCGCCTGGGCAAAATTCGGACGTCCGCCGCCGCCACCGCCGCAAATTTTGGCGATATTTCCGATGAATTTTCCGGCTTGTAAACCCTTATTATTCACCGTTTTAGAAAACGCCGCCACTAAATTTACTTTCCCTTCTTCCGGTGATGAACCTAATACAACAGCGCTTTCTCCTAACTTTTGTTGCAGCCTTTCCGCAGCCGTTTTCAACGAGTCCGCATCGATGCCGGGAAGTTCAGCCACCAGTATTTTTACCTCTCCAATTGTTTCCGCTTCCGCCAACAATTGATCGGATTTTGCGATCGCCAATTCCCCTTTTGCAGCATCTAATTGTTTCTGAGTCGCCTTCAATTCATTTTGCAAATTTGTAATCCGTTCCGGCAATTCTTCCGGCTTGGCTTTAAAGCGATCGCCCAACTCTTTCACCACACTATCCCGCACTTTGAGATAATCCAAAACCGACTGTCCCGCCACCGCTTCAATACGACGAATACCCGAAGAAATACCCGTCTCGCTGACAATTTTAAACAAGCCAATTTCTGCGGTATTATTAACGTGAGTTCCGCCGCATAATTCCATCGAAACTCCCACATAGTCAACGACTCGCACAACATCAGAATATTTCTCGCCAAACATTGCGGTTGCACCCTTGGCTTTTGCTTCTTCTAATGGCATCTCTGCAACCACAGCCGGATGTGCCTCCGCTATCCAAGTATTCACCTGATCTTCGACTTGTTGAACCTCTTCCGACGTCAACGAACGGGGACAGTTAAAATCAAACCGCAGGCGATCAAACGATACCATTGAACCCGCCTGAGAAATAGCCGGATCGACGATTAATTTTAACGCTGATTGTAACAGGTGAGTTGCGGTATGATTGGCTTGGGCGCGACGCCGACAAGCGCGATCAATTTGGGCGTTTACCGTCATCCCAACGGTTAATATTCCCCGTTCAATTTTACCCAAATGAATGAAGATATTCGACTCTTTTTGAACGTCTTCCACCCGCACAACCGTTTCCCCAAAACTGAGAAAACCGCGATCGCCAATTTGTCCGCCCGACTCCGCATAAAAAGGCGTTTGATCGAGAACAATTTGCACCTTTGTTCCCGCTTCTGCGGACTCCACCGATTTTCCTTCAACTAATATCGCTTTAACCAACGCTTCCGAAACGGGTTCAGTGTGACCTAAAAACGCCGTTGGATGGATATTTTCTCCCAATTTATCCAAACTGCCTTGAATGGTTAAATCAATGGTTTCGTGGGCTTCTTGAGAAAGGCTGCGCTGTCCTTCCATTGCCGATTTAAACCCTTCAACATCCACCGTTAAACCATTTTCTTCGGCGATTTCTTGGGTTAATTCTAAGGGGAAACCGTGAGTATCATACAAAGTGAAGGCATCTTCTCCTGAAATTTGTTTGGGTTTTTTCTCCAGAATTTCTGCCAACAGCTTTTCGCCCCGTTCTAAGGTTTTCAAGAACCGTTCTTCTTCCCGTTGTAATTCGGTTTTAATGACCTGTTCTCGTTCGCGAGTTTGGGGATAAATCTCCTCGGACAAACGAATTGCCGTTTCTGCAACTTTGGTGGTAAATTCCCCCTCAATTCCAATTAACCGCCCGTGACGAACTACCCGGCGAATTAACCGTCTAAGAATGTAACCGCGACCGATATTAGATGCCGTTACTCCATCGGTAATTAAATGAACCACAGCCCGAACATGATCGCCAATTACTTTCAGCGAAACCTTGGTTTTTGCGTCGCTTTTTTTGTAATCAATTCCGGCAATATCCGCCGCCGTTTTAATAATCGGAAAAATGAGGTCTGTTTCGTAATTGTTGGGAACGCTTTGGAGAATTTGCGCCATCCGTTCCAACCCCATTCCCGTGTCAATATTCTTGTTTTGTAACGGGGTTAAATTGCCGTCGGCATCGCGGTTATATTGCATGAAAACCAGGTTATAAAACTCGATAAACCGGCTATCATCTTCCAAATCAATGTTATCATCGCCGAGTTCGGGATGAAAATCGTAGTAAATTTCCGAACAGGGGCCGCAGGGTCCAGTCGGGCCGGACTTCCAAAAGTTGTCGTCTTCTCCCATGCGTTGGATGCGGTGGGCGGGAATGCCAATTTTGTCGCGCCAAATTTCAAAGGCTTCGTCATCATCTTCAAACACGCTGACCACCAAACGTTCGGGCGGTAAACCAAAAACTTCGGTTGACAATTCCCAACCCCAGGCGATCGCTTGTGTTTTAAAATAATCACCAAAGCTAAAATTGCCCAACATTTCAAAAAAGGTGTGATGGCGGGCGGTGCGTCCCACATTTTCGATATCGTTGGTGCGGATACATTTTTGGGACGTGGTGGCGCGAGGCACTTCCGGGGGGCGTTGTCCGAGAAAAATGGGTTTAAAAGGCAACATCCCGGCTATTGTTAAAAGTACCGTCGGATCTTCGGGGACCAACGAAGCGCTCGGCAGAATTTTATGACCGTGTTCGGCGTAGAAGTTAAGGAATTTTTGCCGAATTTCTGAACCGCTAAGAAACTGGGGAGAAAAAGACATAATCGCTAAAGGTCAATACAGTACAATAATATCGGGTAAGAGAATTTTAATACCCGCAAATCGTGTAACCTCTATTGTAGTACGGTGGCTGACCTTTCGTGAGTCTTGTTCTGCCGAATTTTCAAATTTCCTTAATTCTATTACAAAATAATCTCATTAACTTGAAAGTTCATTTCGGGAAAAGCGAGAGGAGATAGGGTGTTTTCGGGTTGGAAGTCTTGAATAATCTGATATCCAGTGGGGGTGGGTTGTTGATAAACTTGCACAAGATTTTGATTCAAATCAACCAACCAAACTTCTGTTATTCCACTGGAACTATAAAGGGGAATTTTGACGTCTTTATCATAGTTGATGCTACTATCAGCGACTTCGATAATCAGAAAAATATCGGAGGGTTGAGGATGTCCTGATGCATAAAAATCGCTTCGGGGTTGGAGTAAAGCGATATCGGGTTGGGGTTCGGATAAATTATTCAATAATATCGGATTTTGAACTCGGACAATAACTGATTCTCCGAAACGTTCAAAACATAATCTGGCAATTCGATCTACACAAGCTGCATGACGTTTTCCAATGGGCGACATTTGAATGATTTCTCCGTTAATAAGTTCAACGCGATCGCTTGGCGTTAGAATTCCGACTTCTGCCATTTGATGATATTCTGAAATAGTAAACCGTCGTTTTAATTGTTGAACTGACATCATAAAATTGTCTACTTTAGAGATCATATTAATCTCATTTTATCACATTTTTTTGCTTGGGGTTCATCGGATTTAATAGTTAATAACATAACCCCGGATTAATTTTTAATTTCCACAACCGAAAAGGCTCAAAAATCATCCGGGAAACGTCAATAATAGGATGAAAGCAGATTTTACAAAAAAGCGATGAGTTTCCCATCTCCCAACGGTTCAAAACCCATGAAAAATTCTGTTGTTTCTATTCTCGTTGCGACGTTAACATTTTGTGGTGGCTGTGGTATTTTTCTAAAAATGGAACCCCAACCGCATCCCTTACAAGCGGCGACGCCGGAAGTGATTATTCAACCGGGTGAAGTGCGTTCGTTACCGGGAAAAGTAGATAATATTCCCACGTTTAACAGCAACAGTCCGGAGTGGGTCAAAAAAGAAGGAATTTTACTTTCCACCTTTCCAACGGACGGGAAAGCCTTTCCTGAGGCACATTTAAACTATTCTTTTAATGGCAAATTTGAACTGTTTGCCCATCATTTTGTTCACACGCCACCGGACTCAAAAACCTTATATTTGGGGATAATTGTTCATAACCCCGGAACGAAAAAAGTAACACTCGATATATTAGCGGCGGCGAGTTATTTAATGGAACCGGATGCACCTTTTAAACAGAAACCGCCTTTGAGTGAAAACCCTGAGGGTGAAGTGTATTCCGGTCCCGGTATTCGGGCGGTAGATACAGTTTTACGAGGGGTTCGACAAGCGGGTTTTCCTAATAAATTAGTTATTCCACCAGGGGAAAGTCGAATGTTACTTAATCATCCCATTCCGGTAAAAGGCTTAGAACGTCCTGTAAATGGTCGTTCAACATTTATGGTGTTAAATAGCCGGGGCGATACACCCAATTCCCCTGCTGGGGTTTATGTTGCCAGTTTAGCCATGTACGCGAAGCAGCACCCGGACGGTAGAGAGATTGCCCCGACTTTAGTTGAGTGGCAACAATTACTCAACAGAGAAACTTTAGCACAACCTCGCGATAAAATGCCAACCCCTCCCGATCAAGTTGGGGGTCAGTTAATTTACAGTCGGGTGGCGGGAGTGCAGCAGGGTTCGCTGTGGGCGGCGAATTTAGCCGATGAGGGTAAAGAAACTTTAACAATTCCTGAAGTTGGAAAAAGATTTTCTTATGTGATTAGTACGGTACGGGCGGGAACGTTGGGAACAAAACAAGTTCAGGCGGCGAAATTATTAGTTCGTTATCCCGATACGGCCTATGAGTCTCACGGAAATTATGGCTTGCATTATGATTTTAATTTACCCTTATTTAACCCAACAAATACTCCGCAAACGGTAACATTAACTTTGGCAACTCCCAACAAAGAAGAACGTCTTTCTCAGGGGGGATTAATGTTTCGTCAGCCTTCTTGGGATTTTCCTTATTTTCGCGGAACGGTTCGGTTACGTTATCGCAATGAACAAAATAAAAGGATAACTCGTTATGTTCATTTGTGGCAACGTCGGGGTCAACAGGTTGAACCGTTGTTAAGTGTTACGTTAAAACCCCAAGAAAAACGAACCGTTAGAGTTGATTTTCGTTATCCTCCCGATGCTACCCCACCCCAAGTTTTAACCGTTCAAACTGTCGATAAAACCTCTAATTGAAGAAGGAGTCAGGAGGACCGAGTCAGGAGTCAGGAGGGAAAATTGCATGGGGATTCGCGCCCCCAAACAATTTTGATCACCGTGTAGACGGTGGGGTATTAAACCCATAAGAGAAATGATA
>JAYKHV010000187.1:0-8450 GCA_035285085.1 Lyngbya sp.
TAAAAAGCTAATACATCGAGCATTAGCTTTTTGCTTGGGGGAGTCCATGTATCTCCACCCTACTTCACTTCGTTTCGTTGAGGATGGAGTTCTATCGCTCCCCCCAAACCCCCACATTTCGATAGAACTGATTTAGATCTGCTAGATCGGCATCACAACCCATCAAGTTTTTTGGAGCAATTTATGGTTTTAAATTTAGATTGCAGTGAGCAACAAGGCCAATATCGCTACAACCCGGACAGTTTGAAGACAGGCGGGCCGGCACGCATATTTCCCCATGCAGGAGAGGATGGAGTTCTGCGTTATATTTTAACCGAACTACGCCTTAATTTGACCAATAAAGGTCAGGTTTCCCAACCGTTGAGCATGATTTTGGAACAGTTAGAAAAAACCCTCGGCGGAATTGAAGAAGGTTGGTCTACATTAACCACTCTTCTTGCCGACGTGGAGTTTTTACACGATGGATTGTTGAATTTTAATCTACCACCTAACGAACAGTTTAACAGCGATTTTGTTAAACTCCGCAAGAAAATGTTAGAAGCGTTGAACGCGGCGATTAAGGCAGCAGAAGAAGTTCAGCGAGAGAATCGCTCATCTCAACTTTCGCCGACAGAACAAGCCAAACGTCAAAGAGAGAAATTCTACGAAGAACTGGAGAAAAAAGGATACTCCCGCCCCCAAGTTAGCCTGATTCACGAACGAGAAGGGGGGTTAAGTGATCGCGAATTTGCCCGTCAGCGCTTGGCTGGACCGAACCCGATGATCTTGCGCCGCCTGCAACAGCCCGAAAAAACCCTCCTAGAAAGTTGGGCATCATCCCCATCCTATCAATTGGCTAACGGGGAATCTCTCAATTTGGTAAATGCGGCGTCAACCAATCGCCTGTTTATCGCCGATTATCCCCTCTTGGACCAACTGACGGCGGCAGATTTGCAAGTCGATCGGTATATTCCCAATCCCAAAGCATTATTTTACAATACCGGGCGGAAACTGGAACCAATTTTGATTCAGTTGGAACCGGGCGGCAAAATCTTTACCCCCGCAACTTCGGCAGATGCCGATGAATGGATGCGGGCCAAACTCTATTTTCAGGTGGCAGATATTACCCACCACGAACTGATCGATCACCTCTGTTACACCCACCTGGCGATGGAAGCCTTTGCGATCGCCACCAACAGACAACTCCCATCCAACCACCCCTTCTATCGTCTGATCAAGCCCCACTTTCAGTTTTTATTGGCGATCAATACTCGCGGCAATGGAATTCTTTTGACCGAGGGTGAATTGTTGGATAACCTGGTGGCACCGAGGATAGACGTATCCTTAGATCTGATCAACCAAGCCTACCGTCAGCGCCCCTTTTCAGATTATGCCCTCCCCAACGATATTAAAAACCGGGGGGTGAGTTCGGAGTTTTTGGCCGAGTTTCCCTATCGCGACGATGCCCTGCTGTTGTGGAATGCGATCGCCAAATACGTCAGTGCTTACTTGCAGCGATATTACCGCGATGACCAAGCCGTTGGTCAAGACCGTTACCTGCAAGCGTGGGCGGCGGAGTTGGGCGCCCCGTTAAGCACTCGCCAAAAAGCGGAATTTCCTCAAAAACCCGGCTGGTTGCCCTCGGAAGTGGCGGCGATGGTGGGTTTAGAAATTGAGTCGCTGCCGGAGTTTCCGCGTGTTCCCGGCTTTTCCGCCCAAATTACCACACTGCAACAGTTGATCGACATCGCCACCCAAATTATCTTTACCTCCGGTCCCCAACACGCCGCAGTGAACTTCAATCAGTTTGACTATGCCGGCTATGTACCCAATTTTCCCCTGGCCGCCCACGCCCGACCCGACGTTGTTACCTCTACTGAGGACATCTTCCCGTCTCTAGAACAGGATTTGCAGCAAATGAAGCTCACGTTTGGCCTCACTGCGGTATTTTTTGGAGAACTGGGCCGTTCCGATTTAATGGGATTTGTTGAAGACGGCGATCGCAAAATTCTTGCTAATTTCCAGGCCGAACTGTTGGAAATAGAGAAGGAAATTAAAACTCGAAATCAGCAGCGTCTTTCCGACGACGGCGTAGAATATCGCTACCTGCTTCCTTCCCAAATTCCCAATAGTATCAACATTTAGCGATCGCGCATATTAACCGAAAAATTTGAGTTTTTGACACTCTCCGCCATCCATTGACGTTCGGTGTCAAAAACTCTACAACCTGACCAGATTTACTTGATTTCACTGGGGAAATTGTTCTTCACCGTTGGGTTCTGGGGGAGAAACTTGATTGAGTTCGCGCCGTCGATCAGATATCGTTTTATAGACTAAATTTCGAGCGCGGTTCACCCCGCCCAAAGGTTGATGAGCCTCCAAACTGTGCCAGGGATTGTAAGAAAGATGTTCGCAAAATTCCATCTGTTCATCGGAGTCAAAAGTCTGGGGGGGAATTTTAATGGTAGCCACTTTAATAAAAGGGGAATCCCACTCAACAGTCGGATCTTCTATGGGCATTTTCACCGGATCGGTTTGCAACTGTACCAGAAAATCAAAACAAGCTTCCTTGGTTTTCAAATATTCAACCATCGCCTCTCGAAGGTAGTTTTCCGACTCGGGAATTGTTGTATTTTCGGGGGCGGGAGAAGTGGGTTTTGCAGAATATTTCATCGCCTGCGAACCCAACTTGTAGGGCGTTGTACTCCAATACTGAACCAGAAGCGGATTGACTATTTTATTACTTTGAATCGCCCGGATAATTTTAAATTCTGTAAGCCTCCATTTAAAAGGATTTAGACTCGGAAAGAAAAACTTCAACGGTGCTTTCCCCGGAGATTGTTTAAGTACATTAAAAAAATCTACATAGTCGGGAATATTGCGAATAAAAAACACCGGATGATTGATCATCAAAAAGTCCTGGGTGTGCTTTTCATCATCCAACAACTTTTTCCCTTCCACGCCCATCAATTTAATCGTCATTCCCCTACCATCGCCTTTGGTATCGGGCTGTTCGGCATTCCCGGAACCGTTAGAAAAACGAATCCAAGCCGGGAAAGTCGCGGGTTCTTTAAAAACACCAACCCTGAGATTTTCAGGTAGGTTAGCCTCAACAATAAATTCCGCTTTCACACAACCGTGATGCTTGGCGTGTTGTCCCCGCCGAACCGGTTCTTGATCGGTTTTCAGACCCGCTTCTATAATAGCAGTCATGTTTGCGATCGCCTCTGCTTCACCTGGGGCGGGATATTCTCGGCCAATTTCTAAGGGTTTTGCTGAACTCGGCATAAATTCCTCCGAATGAATTGAAGTTTAGGCGGATGATCTTTACTATCGTTGCAACGACAGCAACCGCCTCCTATTCATCCTTTACGCTTCAATAACACCGTTCCAGTTAAAAACTCCCTAAATTCACAGCGATCGCATCACAGCAGAATTATTTTACCGACATTTGGGCAACAGTTGAGCCAATAAAATTAAAAATTCCCTAATATCATGTCCGACTAATTAATTCTTGCAAAGTTGCTCCTTGATGGAAACCACCAAGACCGCACTTTGCGCTAATTCTAAACGTAGGGGCGGGTTCTGCATTGATGTTGACGACTACTCCGAGATTGACATAAACCCGCCCCGCCCCATAACAGGCATTAATCAACCGGATATCATATAAATTCTCCGTCTGGGCGCATTGCCATGCGCCCCTACGCGGCTTGAAAAGATAAAATAAATTGGATTAGGATGATGTACCTTTGTAGCCCAAAAACTCATTATGAAAGTTAAAGGAATTATTCAAGGTCAAACCATCTACCTTTTAGAACCGATATCAATCGGGGATGGAGTTGAAATAGAAGTATAAATTCCCGATAATTCCTTACGGTTCTCCGTTCCGGTGTTTCTTAGTGTTCACGGTTAACTTTAATTTTGACCGACTACTTACACATCTATTGTCTTTTGCGTTTGTAGAACCAGATGCCAACTGCAATGAATAAAATTGCAAATATAATCACAGAAATTGGACTGGTATATTGTTTCACTAAGGTATAGTTATCTCCCAGCCAATAACCGACAAAGGTTAACAAGCTAATCCAAATTATTGTTCCGAGAGTTGAGTAGACTAAAAAAGAAAATAACGGCATATTTTGTAAACCAGCCGGAATGGAAATATAAGTGCGAATTCCCGGAATAACTCGACCTAAAAAGACCACCAAGTTTCCATAGCGATGAAACCATTGTTGAGAACGTTCCAGATCTTCTGTGGAAAGAGTCAGCCATTGACCTCGCCTTTCTATCCATCTTTTAAGTTTCTTTTCTCCCCAACTTTTACCTAAGTAATACCAGGGTAATGCCCCTAAAATTGAACCGATTACACCGGATAAAATTACCCCAAAAAAGTTGAATTCGCCTTGGGCGATCGTAAAGCCGGCTAAAGGCATAATCACTTCGGAAGGAATGGGAGGAAAAATATTTTCTAATAACATGAGGAGGATAATTCCTACATAGCCCCAGGTCGTAATTCCTTGTGAAATCCAGTCTAACATTGATTCAAATTTGATAAAGTTGTAAAACCTAACATTCAATTTTAATTCAAAATGATCAATTATAAATCTTACTTTTTGAGATAATTTTATATGTCTTTTGGTAGAGATATTTTGCCAATTCTCTAACTCGAAAGAGTCAAAACTAGCCTATTCCCTGCGATAGATGAAAAAAGCCGTTGAGAATTTTATACTGTATTCAATATAGCCATCGTAAATCATTCGTCAGCAACCTTATTAAGAAACACTACATTGATCACAAAGAACAGAGGAGATATTATGTATACAGGTGAAACCACAAGAGCAGTTGGACTATTTTCTAATCGCCGAGATGCGGAGGCTGCTTTATCTCGCCTCAGAGATATTGGCTTTGATATGAATAAAGTTTCTGTTGTCACTCGCCATGATAATGAAGGCAATATTGCCGACGCAGATGTGGAACAAACAACCGCCGATCAAATTAAAGGAGGTGCCGGTGCCGGTGCTGTCGCCGGAACGACCGCAGGTGGATTAATTGGTTTAGTCGGAAGCTTAGGAGTATTAGCAATTCCCGGAGTTGGTCCGGCAGCAGAACTGGGTTTAATCTTAGCAAATACCCTCCTCGGTGGCGGTATTGGTGCCGTTGGTGGGGGTTTAGTGGGTGCTTTAATTGGTTGGGGTTTACCCGAAGATCAAGCCCAATATTACAATTCTCGCGTCCACGAACATGGCGATTATTTAGTCTTAATAGAAGGCACAGATCAAGAAATTCGCAATGCTGAAGCCTTGTTAAACGACTATAAAGTGAGAGATTTACATCTGTTTGGTATACCCGGAACCGTTGGCGATCGCCGAGTGAATCCGACTTCTAACAACCGTCTCTAGATTCGGTATCAAATCCCTCCTTTGACAACAAAAAATCCGGTTTCTATTCAGTGACCGGGTTTTTGATTTCCCCATCTTACCAATTCCCTCTCGGGGTAGAGGAATAATTTAGGCTAAATTTCCTATACTAAAGATTGTATATCCTAACTTGCTTTTGTTTATTCACTCTGATAACGATTGTTGTATTAGTTCGGAAAGTATAAAATGACATCACTATCAAATGGATCGAGTTCAAAACGAGTCGCCATCTTACTCGAAAGTGGTTTTGAAGACTCCGAATTTCAAATCCCTTATACCGCATTACAAAAAGCAGGCGCAAACACGGTAATTATCGGTTCTCGTATGAACGATGAATATCAAGGAAAGCGAGGAAACGCCTCAGCCAAACCCGACGCCACCGCCGCAGAAGTTCGTTCAGAAGACTTTGATGCCATTTTTATCCCTGGCGGTAATGCACCCGATAAAGTTCGTCGCAACCCCCATGCGGTGAGACTGGTGATCGATGCGATGGCCCAAGGTTTACCCATCGCCGCCATTTGTCATGGCCCACAAGTATTAATTGATGCCGATGTCTTACGCGGTAAACAAGCGACGGGTTTTAAAGCCATTCGCAAGGATATCCAAAATGCAGGGGCGACTTATATTGACGAATCTGTTGTGGTTGATAGCAACTTAATTACTTCCCGTCAGCCGAGCGATTTAGCCATGTTTACGGTAACATTGTTGAGTTACCTGAATTTGGGCATTGAAGGGGTAACATTACCCGATCCGACCGACTACACTTTTGAATGGTGGACGTTGGCCGAACAGTGGAATGGTTCGAGTAAAAATGATATTATTAATGCGCTGAATACAGCTATTGTGGGCGAACGTTATACTTTAGCCGCTTTTCAAGAGTATAACAAGCAAGTTTCTGACCCGCAATTGGTGATTCTTTTACGAGAAGCGATCGGCACAAAAGAACGTCATGTGGAAATGTTAGAAGCTCGTCTGCGCGACTTTGACGAACAGGTAACTTGGCAAGCAATGGGAAGTGAAGCATTTGCCACATTGCAAGGTTGGTTACAGTCGAATAGCAGCGATCAAGATATTATGCGACGGGCTTTAGGCGACATCCAAACTGGTGTTATTGATGCTTCTCATTTGTCCGGTCAAATTACCGATCCCGCAACGGCTTTTCTATTAGGAGAAATTGCAGAAAATCTTCGTCGCCATGAAGAATTAATTGCCACTTTATATCGCTCTCGTTTGGGTGAAAATGTTCAGGCTCCCATGCCCACAACGATTGCAGTTATGAGCTAAAGGAGTTACTTAAAATTTAGGAAGTTTAGAAAGAATTGAATTAATCTTCTTCTTTCTACTTCCTAATCTCTAACAACTTAATACGGGAGATTTAGAGATGAATTTACTGGATTTGATCGCATTAGTTTTAGAAACCGTTGTCATCGGTATTTTTACTTTACAATGCATTCAGCGTCATTCTCTGTTGCGATCGGCTTTGGTTTTACTCGTCGTTTTATTCCTCACCTATAGCAGCAGTCTCGCCGCATTAGCCGCTCCTTATTTCCAAACGATCGCCTCCCATGATTACTCCGATGATTCGACGAACAAACTGTTTCCAGAAAGCGGAATAAACCCCTCTACTCCTCTTGAATTGAATCAAACCGTCGTCGGACAGCATTAATTCAAAATCGCCCGTTCCACCTCAGCAGAATTGAGTTTTCGCCCAATAAAGACTAAGCGAGTTTGACGGGGTTCATCACTGAACCACAGGCGATCGTAAAACGAATCAAAGCGATTTCCAACCCCTTGCAACACCATTCGCATGGGTTTTTGGGGAACATGAACAAAGCCTTTTATCCGATAAATTTCCTGTTCTTGCACCAACTGTTGCAATTTTTCAATTAACGTTTTGGGTTCAAAAGCTTGCTCAACGATAAGCTGTACCGAATTAATCTCATCATCATGTTCGTGTTCTTCTTCGTGATCGTGATGAGAGTGACGACTGTCTAAATTATCTTCTACCGCCGCATTAAACCCCAGTAAAAGATCGGTATCCACCTCGCCTTGTTGACAAGAAACAACCTTCACACCGGGGGAAAGTTCTTGTTTTAACCAATCTTGAACTTTGGTTAACGAAGCTTGATCAATTAAATCGGTTTTTGTCAATAAAACCAGATCCGCACAAGCCAATTGATCTTCAAATAATTCCTCAATAGGAGTTTCATGTTCTAAATTCGGATCGGCTTGGCGTTGAGCTTCTAAAGCCTCTAAATCTCCGACTAAAGTTCCCGCCGCTAACGCTTGAGCATCCACAACCGTAAGCACACCATCCACCGTTGCGCTATTGCGAATTTCCGGCCAACGAAACGCCTGAACCAGCGGTTTAGGTAAAGCCAATCCAGAGGTTTCTACCAGTATACAATCAATTTGATCGCGGCGTTTAAGAAGTTCCTGCATCGTCGGGTAAAATTCCTCTTGAACGGTGCAGCACAAACAGCCATTTGTCAGTTCAACAATATTATTTTGAGGTGTTTCATCGTCTTCACAAACCTGACAGGAACGTAACAGTTCCCCATCTATTCCGACTTCCCCAAATTCATTGACTAAAACGGCGATTTTACGTCCTTGATTATGTTGCAGGAGATGACGAACTAAAGTGGTTTTTCCGGCTCCGAGAAATCCGGTGACAACGGTAACAGGTATTTTGTGCATACTTAGAGTTTTTGGGGATAATTTTACAGGTAATTAGAAGTTTATTAGAAAGATTAACCCATCAATGCAGTGGCTAAAAAGGTCGCACCAACACTACAAATTGTAAATCCAGCAAATCGCAGATTTACCGATCTATCTTTAAAACGATATCATATTTGGGAGCGACTACTACGTTATATGAAATACTTAAATTGTTGCTACGAATGATGAGCGAAGGAGGCAGGGGAGGCAGGCAGGGCCGTGCGCGTTCTAACCCGAAAACTTGATTTGTGGGGAGGACCGGAGGTAGGGAGGTAGGGAGATGGGGGGAATTTTTACTAACAAAAAGCTATTTTTCATCGGAAAAAAATCTTCTCC
>JAYKHV010000188.1:0-41851 GCA_035285085.1 Lyngbya sp.
GGCCGTCAACTCCGACAGTTTGATAGACTAGCTTGGCAACGCTTGGATAATATTGATAATTTTCTCCAGCAAAATTACAATTACAATCCATCCTCTTTGAATCTTTTTGAGCAGGAGGAAAAATAAGATGGAAGAACTACCCGTCTCTCAACTGTTTGAAATAGGGGCGAATGGTGCCATCGTTTTTATTATCTGGAATCTATTTCAAACCAATCAAAAATTGGTTGAAGAGTTGAGAAGTCGAGATGACAAACTCTGCAACATTATTGACGTGTTGCTAGCAGAGCGCCATAATAGGGTTCGTTCACCCCCGAACGAATAGAGATTTGAGGCTGATCCGAGGGCTTTTGGCTCAACTCTTTGAGTTTAGAATTTTTGCTTATAATGTAATGCGATCGCCTCAACCGTTGAAGCGATCGTTTATTATATAAAGAAGTCCTTTGGTCTACAGGCGTGGGAATTGCCGTTCCCGTTAAGCGTTTGTATGGCGATCGCTAACTGTTGGGCGATCGCCAAACTGAATCCCTATAAGGGATTGAAACTCCGGCTGTATTCAGTCATATTCACCAGAAGCACAGTCTCATTAAGTATGAATCCCTATAAGGGACTGGGCGACTCGCCGAAAATGCGATCGCCCCTATTGCAACTTGAAAGCTTGGGGTATTCCATCAGAGGTAAATCAATCATCCATTTGCAATCTTTCAAGCCTACCAGTTTAGCTTCTCCTTCATAGAAATCTAGTTTTACCCACACTTGCTTTTTGGCGTTGTAATTGCGCTCTAGCCATCTCTCCTTATCTGATGGGAGCAAATTTGCGATCGCAGGTTTAGCTTCTGGTTTGGGTTCAGGTTGTTTGATTGGAGCCAGTTCTACAAAATAAGGATCTTCCGCAGGCTTTCAGCTTTTACTAATGTCCTAACCATAATGCGTAGCGCTATATCAACTGGGTGGGGCGTACACGAAACCTTCTGTATTAAAGCGTTTGGAGGTCGAACAGATGGCAGATGTCGAACAAGACAATTCTGGAGGTTTTGATAATGAGCAGGTTGTGTCTTCCAGCAATGTTGAACTTCCGACTGATGGGGTGCAGGAAACGGATGGCGTTTTAGATTCTCATCATAAACTCTCACGCAAATTAGTATCAGCCAGGTACTAGGATTAGAAAAAATCTCAGATTCGGACCTGTATAAAGCCCTAGACTGGTTGGCAGAGAACCAAGAGAAAATTGAGAATCAACTGGCAGAGAAGTATTTAGAGAAGGGTGCATTAGTTCTCTATGATATGAGTTCAACTTACCTGGAAGGAAGTGCCTGTTCGTTGGGACAATACGGATATAGTAGAGACCGAAAACGGGGATATGTACAGATTGTATTTGGACTGTTATGTAACTCAGAAGGGTGTCCGGTGGCATTTGAAGATTCGTCCGATCTATCACTATAAAGATACAAGGGTCAAAGCTCACATCTTTTTGTGTATGTTGGCTTACTTTGTGGACATTTAGTCAAAATCAAGTGAGGAAAACGATGTCTAAAATTACTTTAATTTGCGAATCTCCGGGCAAGGTGAAAAAGCTTGCAGAATATGCGGGTAATGATTACGTTGTCATTCCCTGTTACGGTCATGTTCGAGAACTATCCAAATCCGGTCAGATAGGGATGGGTTTTACCTTTCTAATCCAAACTTTATACGATTGTAAGATTTTCTCCCGTTCCGATAAACACAAAGTGGGTTGTAAATGCTAATTCAAAGCGGTGGAATGTTTGTTTCTAGCATCCGCTTCGGCGATCGCAGAACTTAACACAAATTTGCAGTGTGGATAGTGACGATCGCGCCAAATAAGAATATCTTGGAATTTGATATCCAAAAAATAATACAATACCCGAGCATAAATCCAGATTAAGGGTGCGCGAATAGCTTGGCAAAAAGGTAAACCGATAGAGGTTGAGGGTACGACGAAACCCTTTTCCCCTTCCCCTTTCCCCAAAAATTCACGAGGTTGTCATGGCTGGTTTAAGTGATTGGCACCGGAGCAATAATCAATTTTTGGCGGCGGCGCTGAAATGGCTGCGGTTGCGTTTGGTTGGGTTGGCGGAATCGGTGAAGGGGAATGTTGACGATAGCCAACAGAATTTTAACTGGCGCGAAGAAATAGAGCAAGCCGAGACAGAAATGGCAGAAGCTGCGGGGAAGTTGACGCCCGCTTTGATATTATTGAGTCAACGGTTGGGATTGTCGGAATTTGAGCAGTGGGTGTTGCTGCTGTGTGCGGCGATGGAGTTTGATACCCGCATTCCCCAACTTTGCGCCGAGGCTCAAGATAACCCCCACCGACCTTATCCGACGTTGGCGCTGGCGATGGCCTGTTTTGAGAACCCGGAATGGGGTGTGGTTTTGCCGGAACGTCCCCTGCGCTACTGGCGGTTGATCGAGATTCATCAGGTGGGGACTCAACCCCTGACGGCGAGCGCTTTGCGGGCTGACGAGCGGATTGTTAATTATTTGAAGGGATTGAATTATCTCGATGACCGCTTGGCGTCGTTGGTGTTTCCCGTCGAACCGAGTCAGGGAGGGACGGGAGAGGGGATGTTACCCTTGCCGGCTTCCGGGCGCGAGGTGGTCGAGGCGATCGCGTGGCAGATTAAAACGGCCGTTGAGGAGGGGGAGTTTCCGGTTTGGCAGTTGACGGGAATTGACAAGCAAAGTAAGATTAGCATAGTTTTGGAAATTTGTCAAGGGTTGGGGCTGCGTTTGTATCGGTTGCCCTTGGAGTTGTTGCCGACGCAGGGGACGGAGTTGGAAACCTTGGCGCGGCTTTGGGAGCGGGAAAGTTTGTTGTTGCCTTTGGCTTTGTATGTGGACGTGCAGGGGTGGGATGAGGCGAACTCGGCGGGAATGGCGGCTTTGCGGCGTTTTTTGAGTCGCAGTCAGGGGATTTTCTTTTTGGACGTGCGGGAGAGTGGGTTGGCGCTGGAACGGCGGACGGTGACGTTTGAGGTTGCGAAGCCGACGCCTGTTGAGCAGCGGGAGGCTTGGGAGTTGGTTTTGGAAGAGGGGAAAAGGGGAAAGGGGAAAGGGGAAGGGGGAAGAGAAGAGGGGATTGCGGGGCTATTGGCGAGTCAATTTAACTTGAATTTGGTGGATATTTGGCAGATAGCAGGAAAAGGGGAAAGGGGAAAGGGGAAGGGGGAAAGGGAAGGGTTGGCGGAGCGGTTGTGGGAGGGGTGTTTGGCTTGTACTCGTCCCCGTTTGGACGGGTTGGCGCAACGGTTGGAGGTGAAGGCGAGTTGGGAGGATATTGTGTTGCCAGCCGAGGAGTTGGGGTTGCTGCGACAAATAGCGGACCAGGTGCGGCATCGGGGGGTGGTGTATGACGAGTGGGGGTTTCGGGAACGGATGAATCGGGGGTTGGGGGTGACGGCGTTGTTTGCGGGGGAAAGCGGGACGGGGAAGACGATGGCGGCGGAGGTGATAGCGAAGGATTTGCGGTTGAATTTGTACCGGATTGATTTGTCGGGGGTGGTGAGCAAGTATATCGGGGAAACGGAGAAGAATTTACGCAGGTTGTTCGATGCGGCGGAAGATGGGGGGGCGATTTTGTTTTTTGATGAGGCGGATGCGTTGTTTGGGAAGCGGAGTGAGGTGAAGGACAGCCATGACCGCTATGCCAATATTGAGATTAATTATTTGTTGCAGCGGTTGGAGGCGTTTCGCGGGTTGGCGATATTGGCGACGAATATTAAGAGTGCTTTGGATGCGGCGTTTGTGCGGCGGTTGCGGTTTATGGTGGATTTTCCGTTTCCGGGGGTGAAGGAACGCCGGCTTTTGTGGGAGAAGGTGTTTCCGCAGCGAACGCCGATTGAGGAATTGGATTGGAATCGATTGGCTCAGTTTAATTTAACCGGGGCGAATATCCATAATATCGCGTTGAATGCGGCGTTTTTGGCGGCGAAGGCGGGGACTCCCGTAACGATGGAGTGGGTGTTGGCGGCGGCGAGGACGGAGTTTCGCAAGATGGGGAGGATGATTAATGAGGCGGATTTTAGGGGAGGGGGAAAGGGGAAAGGGTAAAGGGTCAGGGGGAATGGGTCAGGGGGAATGGGTCAGGGGGAAGGGGTAAAGGGGGAGGGGTAAAGGGTCAGGGGTAAGGGGGAAGGGTTTACAGGAGGGGGAAGGGGGAAGAAAGAATTTTTGTAAGTTGTACATTTCAGAAGATATAAGGAATCAAAGTTCACAGTTAAAAAGCCAATCCATCAACACTCCCTTTACCCTTTCCCCTTTACCCCTTACCCCTCTTCTCTTCCTCCTTTCCCCTTTCCCCTTTACCCTTTCCCCCTCCCCAAAAAAGATGATCGAGAAGTTTGAAGATTTAAGAAGTTGGCAAAAAGGAATTGAGTTGGTGAAGCTAATTTATTTACTCACAAAGGAGGGTGATTTAAGTCGGGATTTTGGGCTGCGAGATCAGTTAAGACGGGCAGCGGTATCTGTTCCTACTAATATAGCCGAGGGTTTTGAACGCCAGTCTCGAAGAGAATATATTCAATTTTTGAATATTGCCAAAGGTTCGGCGGGAGAAGTTCGCAGTCTTCTGAGGGTTGCATTAGAAGTGAATTATTTAGACCGAGCTAAATATGAAGAACTTTACAGTAGAGCAATGGAGTTAAGCCGGATGTTAGCTAATCAAATGGAAGCATTGAATAGGAAAGAGGGGGAAGAGAAGAGGGGTAAAGGGGAAAGGGGAAAGGGTAAAGGAGGAAGAGAAGAGGGGTAAGGGGTAAAGGGGAAGGGGTAAAGGGAGTGTTGATGGATTGGCTTTTTAACTGTGAACTTTGATTCCTTATATCTTCTGAAATGTACAACTTACAAAAATTCTTTTTTCCCCCTTCCCCCTCCTGTAAACCCTTCCCCCTTACCCTTTCCCCCTTCCCCTCCTGTAAACCCTTCCCCCAAAATCAAAACAAATGGAAAACCAAAAAAAATCTTTTCTTCCCCCTTCCCCTTTACCCTTTTCCCTTTCCCCCTCCCCTAAAATCATCATCCAAATCGACCGACTAATTCTCGAAGGAATTGATGTATCATCGAGTCAAAGGGTGAAGTTGCAGGCGGCGATAGAGGCGGAGTTGGCCCGGTTGGTGAGGGTCAACGGGTTGCCCGAGCATCTACAAACGGGCGGGAGGATTCCCAAGTTGCCTGCGAATTTGAGTTTGACGAATTCTAGCAATCCGATGCAGTTGGGGCGGGAAATTGCCCAAGCGATTTATGGAGGGATGAGTTTATGAGTGGTCGGCAAGTGGGTCGGGTTAATGGGCACTCTTTGGGTGAGACTCCTTTGAGTAGTGGGGTTTTACAGCGTGCGGCGGTGCGTGCGGTGGCACAGAAGGAGGGGGAAGGGACTCAGGAGGAGGAGTCGGGAGGGTTGAGAGAGTCGCGGTTTGTATATGATTTTAGTCAAATGCCGATTGATAGGGGGAGTTTGCCAAAGGAAGTATCGAAAACTCCCAACCAAACCGGATTACCCGATAACCTCAAAGCAGGGGTAGAAAATCTATCGGGATATTCCCTTGAAGATGTCAGAGTTCATTATAATTCGCCCAAACCTGCCCAATTACACGCATTAGCTTACACCCAAGGAACGGAGATTCATGTCGCACCCGGACAAGAGGAACATTTACCCCATGAAGCATGGCACGTTGTTCAGCAGATGCAGGGAAGGGTGAAACCGACAATTCAGATGAAGGGGATACAGATTAATGATGATGAGGGATTGGAAAAAGAAGCGAATGTGATGGGGAATAGAGCAGAATATAAAGGAGAGGGGTTAATTGCCTCTGACTTGATGCAGGTAGTCCATCAACAAGTAGGAACAGTTTTTAAAAGTTCATTAGTGCAAACCCCCATCCAAAGAATGATGGCTGAGGAAGAAAGCATCCTAGAAAAAATAAAGCAAATCGCCAATAAAAAAAGAACAACAGGTACATGGTATGCGTGGGGACCAAAGGAATATATGATTCAATGGACTTCCGTAACAAATATACTAGACCATGCGCTCAAAGTAAATAAAAGTACACAAGGGTCAGGGCTTTATCTCGCATCAAGATCATGGCGATCCTCAGTATATGCAAAGCCCGGAGCATATTTATTGATTGCGAACTTAACAGAGATACCGACAATAGATATAAGGGATGGCGAACAAATTAGTGAACTGAAACAAATCGGACTAACCGATCAAGATTTATACAAAACCGAAAATCTCACAGAAATGCTTTTTATTTATACGACAAATGGTAATTTTGCCCGACTAACAGCTACAACAGGTGTTCACCTCATAACAGATCTCCGACTAATTGATATCACAACTTTGAAATCTGATTATACCAAATATAGCACAGATGCTAAACCAGTTCTTAAACAACAGGCGCTAGAGTATGGAGTAGAAGATCGACTAAAGGATTGGTAATACACTAATTGCGATCGCTCTTGTAGGTTCTGTTGAGGAACGAAACCGAAAAAAGTACCCAAATTTGATAGGAAGACAGAAATCAATGACTCGTCAACAAATTGGTCGAATTAATCATCAGTCTAAGGGTGAGACTCCTTTGGTGAGTGGGGTTTTACAGCGTGCGGCTGTGCGTGCGGTGGCGGATAAAAAGGAGGAAGGGACTCAGCAGGTGGAGTCGGGAGGGTTGAACCCGTCGCGGTTTGTGCATGATTTTAGTCAAGTACCGATTGATAGGGAGTTGTTGCGAACGGAAAAATTGAGAAACCAAACAAGCACAAATTCGTTATCTCGAAAAGTTACACAGCAAATTATCCAACTTAATGGGAAAGGAAAGAAAAGTAAACATGATCGACAAAGGGGTAGATTAGCAAAAGATTTGGGAGTAGAAAGGACTATTCCACTAGAAGAAGAAAAACCATATAGTCTGAGCTTTGAATCAAAAACAATAAATCCATATACACCAGCAGAAGTGGAGGCAATACTAGTGAAGATTACACCAGGTCAGCTTTTCGATGTCGATCCTCATAGGTTGCGTACTATGCACGCTGGCATTAGTGACAAATTTAGCGATAGCTCAACGATAGCAGATACGGTAGAGGCATTGAAAACAGATCCAAGTGCCATAAACCATGTTCCACCAATCTTTGTCGCTGCTATTGAGCAACGAATTTTTGAGCCAGAATCCAGTGAGACCGTGGGTCATAAAGGCAAAAAACTAATGTTATTTACTGAAGATCATCGGAGAGTTGTTGCTGCACGAGAAGCAGGGATAAGCAGAATGAAAGCGCAAATGAAAGCTGATCCTAGTGTAATAGGTAACTACACCACCAAGAATCTAGGCATGAGTGTAGAGGTAAGAACATATAGAAAAACTGGAGAAGGGGCGCATCAACGGGGAAATAAGTCAACTTTTCCTGGATCTGGAAAAGTGTATAAATATAAAGATGTAGAAGAAGATGATATCTAAGTGCGATCGCCTGATCTAGTAGGTTGTGTTGAGGAACGCAACCCAACAATATATACTCCCATCAAATCTGTAGATTAGTAGGGTTTCACTATCGTTCAACCCAACCTACCCTTTATTCCTTGCCAATATCGTCATTAAAAATTCACCTTTCCTCAGCCCCCACATCAAATCATAAACCCCCGCTTCCACATAACGGTGAAAACTCGAATATTGCCAATCTTTCGGCGCAAAAACTAATCCATGATGGACGGGATTATAGTGAGTATATTCCAAACGATCAACAAAATCTCGCTCATCTCTAATTTGATGCGCCCAAAATCGACGTTGCCAAATCGCTTTTTCTCCCTTTTGTTGTCGAGATGAAGTCATTTTCCCTTGATAAAAAACATGGCATTTACGACTAAAATAGCTTTTAATTAACCGCCAACGAGTTGAAAAATCAGCATCATTTTCGGGTAATGTCCAAATACAATGGAGATGCTCTGGTAAAATGGCGATCGCATCAATTTTAAAGGGATGTTGTATCATCACATACCGAAAAGCTTCCTGAGTAAATCTATATTTTCAGATTCACCCAAAATCGGACGACGGTGGTGGGAAACAAGGGTAAAAAATTTTGATATTGGTATGGCGATCAAAGTGTGAGTGGGCGATGCTTGATTTTTGTAGTGCGATCGCCAACCTATTCTACCCTTAGTGCGTTACGCGATCGCAAATTCAGTATGTTGTCTGACATGAGGGGGATGAAAGGCTAAAACAATTTCCTCCCGTGCAATTCCTTTGAGCAACAAATCAGTCGCCACTCCATCCTCTGTCCAATCTTCCTCAATCCAAATTTTGTCATCTTTCAAACGGATATGAATCATCGCACTCTTAATTCTTTCATCTTTGTGCCAACCCATCAATAGCAAAAGGTACTGATCGTGTACCTCATCAAAAGCCAAAGCACTTTCGGTTGCAGAACCCGATTTTTCATTGATTTGATGATATTCTGTTAAAACATCTTGGACGATTTGACGATGCCGCTTTAATCTATCCATCGTACAATTACCTCATTTTCTGCATCAACAATTAACAATTTCACTTTATTTCGATTGATAATCATCCGGGTTAACGGGCGTTGAAAATAATTATTATAGGTTGCTTGTGTAATCGCCAAATACAGGTCGAACTCCAACGCCGTCTCCAGCAAAATATCTCGATAAACAACATACTGACCCACAGCTTGCTCCAAGTCATTAATAAACGAACGACCCAAAAAGCTTTTGACTTCTACAAGAATTTTTCGACCCTGTTTTTCTGCTGCGATAGATTTTTCTGCGGCTATATCCACGAATAAGCGATCGCCACCATACTCCAATGTATAATCTTCTGTTAAAATCTCCCAGCTATCCTTAACCAATGCAAATTTCACAGCATTATGGTAAATATCCTTAGCAGGCATCTAAATTCTTGACGGAAACAGACAGATCTGTTCAATTTTAACACAATTTTTAACACAATATTGAATGCGATCGCGATTTTGTCGGGTGGGTGAATGAAATGTAACGCGCCATCTCAACTCCCACAGTGCGATCGCGAGTTCCCCATCCCAAAAATAACCCAAAAAACCGTAATTTTCTGTAAACTTCAACCCGGAACCTGGCGGCGTGTTAGATAATAAAAAGTAGATTTTGGAAAATAGCCCTATGTTGCTGAAAATCTTTGTCTATGTCGTTGTTATTCCCGCCATCTTCGCCTTTATTTTGGGCCTGCTGGCTAACGTTTTTAAAACCATAGAAAATGGCAGCACCCTGAAAGAAACTCCAACTGCTGATTCGACTAATTCAGGAAACGCTTAGTTTTTGAACGGCACCCCAACCCCTATTAAAAAAACAGCCTGACTTGCTACCAACTCTTGAGAACCCATCATTGATTTGATTGAGTTTCTTCAGCAGAAGGCTGTTCCTGAGACTTTAGTAAAAAAGGAAACCGATTTCCCAACGGAATTTGTAACTGCTTTTCAACGATTTTAAGAAGGTTAATTTGATCCGGAAAGGATTCCGGTAACAAATTCGCCTGTTTCAGCAATTTTTGCGCCCAGTTGAATAACAGCACAAATGGAGTTACTAGGCTGATAATCAACCCGTAGGAAACTCCCGCCGCGATTTGCGACTCCGTTTTAGAACGATTAGCCCATACCCAATCCCAAAGACCCCATCCATTTCGGAAGCTAACGATCCAGATCCAAACTACCAGGCTGGCACCCAAAAGTCCAAGTAGAATAAAAAGCCAAATTAATTTCGCAACCAGTGAAAATAACTGGCCAATTGAATAGGCATAAACGGTGGTTTCATCAACGGTTAAGTAACGCCCTAGACTGCTTGTTGAACAGTAAGAAGTAAGAGTGTTTGATTTGTTTGTCATAGGTGGTGAATTGTTCTCTCATTCTTTTTATCAAAGTTTAACATCAAGAAAGGGATATCATGCAAATATTAAAGCAAAGTCCGCTATTATTTCAAAGTGTAAACAAATTATAAATAACCTTCATAATTAACCCACCTCAGCTTTTAACGTAGTATCATTCATAAGCATAGAAATCAGGAATTGCATCACCTCGTCATCCGATAATCTGGCCATAAATTAATACTTGAGTTGAGGATAACAAGACATCCTCAAGGAGGCCTTTGTTTTGACTTCTTTTCCGGGTTCGCCCAAATCACTCAAGGGAGCAATTGTTGCGGTCGATTTAACCACTCGGCAAATAGTTAGTTCAATTGCCTTCCAGTACAATCCAGATACGATTACACGCTCCCTCGACCCCCAAATGTCAGAAGGAAACGGGGCCAAAACGGAGGCGTTATACATCAAAGGAGCGCCTTTAGAAACCATTCAACTCGATATCGAACTTGATGCCACCGACCAACTTGAAAAAGGAGAGAAAACAGCGGTCGAATTCGGCATTTATCCACAACTATCGGCTTTGGAATGTTTGGTTTATCCCAAAAGCATTCAGATGGTGACTAATTTGTTGCAAGCTAAGATTGGCCGGATCGAAATTGGGTTTCCCGAGGCACCTTTAACTTTGCTCGTTTGGGGTTATAAAAGGGTGCTACCCGTCCAGTTAAAAGATTTCAGTATTACTGAAGAAGCTTACGACGTTAACCTTAATCCGATTATGGCTAAAGTCTCCTTAAGCTTGCGAGTTCTAAACTATAGTGATTTGCCGTGGAATAGGGGTGCCAAGCTGTTCCTCGCCCATCATATCACTAAAGAACTTATGGCAAATAAAGCGACTCTTAGCAGTCTCGGTTCATTGGGCGGATCGCTAATCAATTGACATCTTAATTGTTTGCTGTTATGTTCGATCCAAACAGTCGCTATTACAATCTAGAAACGGCCGATTACATCGCCGCCGACGGACGAAAAATTTCCTACATACGCCGTCGCTTTCTTCCCCAAGGAAAAACCATGCCATTGGCGCAAGAAGTGACCTTTGTAGAAGGCGATCGCTTAGACTTAATTGCCTATAAAACCCTCGGCGATCCCGAGGAATTTTGGCAAATTTGTGATGCCAACAACACCATGAACCCCACCGAACTCACTTCGGAAATCGGGGAAACGATCCGGATTCCCATCCCGCAGGTTTAAAGGAATTACCATGCCTTTTGGAATTACCCTAACCTTATTAATCGGTAAAAACACGCCCCGCCCCGCTCCCGGTTATTTGATGGAAGCGTTCAAAAGTGTTGAAGTCACCCACAGCGATGAGGGATATTCGGGTTTTCAAATTACTTTCCAAGTCGGCCGCGCAGGTAAGGAGAGTTTGCAGGATTATAAACTGATTAAAGATCCCCTGTTTGCCGTTTTTAACCGGGTCATTTTAATTGTGAATTTGGGCGCAAAAGCAAAAGTTTTGATGGATGGTATCATTGCAAACCAACAGTTTTCACCTGGATACAAACCGGGAGATTCAACCTTTACAATTACGGGTGAAGATGTTAGCGTGATGATGGATTTAGAAGAAAAATCCGTTGAACATACTGCCCAAGATGAAGCAACGATTGCCCGAGTTTTAATTGGAAATTATTCTAAATTCGGTTTAATTCCCAAAGTGATTAAACCATCTTTTCGAGATCAACCCACTAAAAACGAACGCATTCCATCCCAACAGGGTACGGATTTAGAATATCTCAAAACGATTGCACGGCGCTTTGCTTACGTTTTTTATGTGACTCCGGGGCCGGCATCGGGTCAAAATACAGCCTATTGGGGACCACCGCAACGGAAAGATAAACCGCAAAAAGCGTTAACCGTAAATATGGAGTCTTTTACCAATGTAGATTCGATTAGTTTTCAGAACAATGCTTTATCTGCAACTGCGGTAAAAGGAAGCGTTCAGGATCGCAAAACAAACAAAATCCGACCTTTACAAGAAAATAGCAGCGATCGCCCTTCTTTGGCTACCCAACCTTCCCTCACCAAACAAGCTTATCGACGAATACAAATGTATCGCGAAACCGGTCGGGAAACGGCACAAGCAGATGCGCGAATTCAAGCGCTCGCCGATCAGTCTGTAGATGATATCATTACCGTTACAGGAGAACTAAATACCCTGCGTTATGGCGCTCTTTTACAAGCTAGAAAATTAGTCGGTTTGCGGGGTGTTGGTGCAACTTATGACGGTCTTTATTACGTCAAAAGCGTTACCCATAAAATTACTCAGGGAGAATACAAACAAAGCTTCACTATCACCCGCGATGGCATCGGAACAACCGTACAAATCCTACCGATATGAAACAATTTTTTGGCAAATATCGTGGCAAAGTCACAGCCAATAAAGACCCTTTAAATTTGGGTCGAATTCAGGTCAGTGTTCCGGCAATTTTTGGTGAAGGTCGCCAAAGTTGGGCGATGCCTTGCACGCCTTACGCAGGTAAAGATGTGGGTTTTTTTACGATTCCGCCGCTTGATACTAATGTTTGGGTAGAATTTGAAGGCGGCGATCCGGATTATCCCATTTGGAGCGGTTGTTTTTGGGGCGAAAACGAACTCCCTCAAAATGCTAAAGTTGACGAACCTGCCAAGGTGCAAGTTTTTAAAACGGATGGAATTACAATTACTTTGAGCAATTTGGGTGCCAACAAAGGATTAACCGTTGAAGTGAATAAACCCGTCGTAGATAAACCGTTAAAAATGGTTTTTAATGCGGACGGTATCGAAATCAATAATAATAATAAAACCGTTGCCAAACTGATGGCGGAAACGATAGAATTAAAAAACGGACAATCATCGACCGTAACGATTGCTTCCGATAGTATTCAACTTAAAGAAAGTTCGATAGAAATTAAACTCACCGCCAATAGTATCGAAATGAATTGTAATCCGGCCACCTTAAAGTTATCAACGTCTTCGGGAGTAGAAATCGCCAATCCTCCGGCGAAAGCCAAGGTAAGTTCCTCCGGCGTTGAATTGAGCAGTACCCCCGGCAATATCAAGATTGCACCATCGGGAATAGAACTCAATTATCCGATCGCAAATATTAAACTTTCTCCGGTGGGTGTGAATGTAAATAACGGGGCTTTAGAAGTAACTTAAGGAGAAATAAATGCCAGGTTTTTTATTAAATGTTGGTTCTACTGTGATTTGCGCTCACGGGGGACAGGCAAAACCGACGGTACCCAATCCCAGAGTGAGAGTGATGGGAATGCCCGTGACGACCCAAGGCCCACCTTATGCGATCAGCGGTTGCGTCAATCCTCCCCCGCCCGCGAACGTTGGACCTTGCATCCTCGGCAATTGGATCGTCGCAGCAATGCGAGTAAAAGTGATGGGAATGCCCGTATTACTGCAAGATAGTCAAGCCATTTGCGTCCCCACCGGAACGCCGCTAACCGTACTTCTAGCCCAACTTCGGGTTAAGGGAATGTAATGGATATTAACTACCCCTTCCGAATTGATGGACGCGGACGAGTTGCAGAAGCCGATAGCGAAATGCACATTCGTCAATTAATCGAACAGGTACTCCTGACATCGCCAGGGGAAAGAGTTAATCGCCCGGATTTTGGCAGTGGGTTGCAACAACTTTTATTTTCACCCAATAACAGCGAATTAGCAGCAGCAACTCAGTTTTTAGTACAGGGTGCATTGGAGGAATGGTTGGGCGATTTGATCGAGGTAGAAGCCATCGATATTGAACCTGTAGAATCGAAATTAGAAGTAACAGTTCAATACGTTGTGCGACGCAACCAGCAACGACAAATAGCACAGTTCTCCCGTGAGGTTTGATCCATGAATGTGCAGTACCGTTGTCAGAATGAGGAACGGCGAAATAAGATCCGAAATCTGCCCAAGGATCATCTTGGGTTGAATGGGATTGATTACCTTAAAATAGATGGCGATCGCCAAACGATAATCGTTTATTTTATCCATCCTCTGACCGATTTAAAAGTAGAAAATATTCTGATAACTGGGGGAACTCGCCGGCAAAATCTGCAAGTTGAATCGGTTAGTTATTCTGAGAATGAATTAACGGTGCGAGTGGATCGGGTGGGCGATTATTCCACCTATACTCTACGTTTGGTTAAATCTTCCACATCGCCAACTCCGCCGGCAGGTTTTGACCCGCTACTTTCTCAAATTGAATTTTCTTTTTGGGCGGAAGACATCAGCGAATTTGACTGCAAAGAACCCGAACCATTACCGGAAAAAGAACCGCCTCCACCCGTTATTGATTACTTAGCAAAAGATTATGCGAGTTTCCGGCAATTAATGTTGGACCGACTGGCGGTAACGATACCCCAATGGCAGGAACGGAATCCGGCAGATTTAGGGATTATGCTGGTAGAAATATTGGCTCACGCTGCCGATTATTTGAGTTATTATCAAGATGCAGTTGCAACGGAAGCTTATTTAGGAACTGCACGCAAACGGGTTTCTGTGCGTCGTCACGCTCGCTTGCTGGACTACTTAATGCACGAGGGTTGCAATGCCCGGGCTTGGGTAGCACTTGAAGTTGAAAATAATAAAAATAATGATATAGACGGAGTTAAATTATTAGGCGCTTGCCCGGAAGAAAATCGTCCTGGAGTGCAATTTTTAACCCAAACAAACTTTTCCAATAGCGTAGTTGATCGCGAACAATTTAACGCCGCTTTAAATGTGGGCGCACAAGTATTTGAATCCCTGCATGATATTACCCTTTATCACTGTTTAAATACGATTCACTTCTACACTTGGGATAGCAAGCAATTCTGTTTGTTGCGGGGTTCAACTCAAGCGACTTTAGAGGATACAACAGAACAGGATACAACAGAAAAATTCGTGTCAAAATGCCTAAAATCCGGCAATATACTGGTGTTTGAAGAAGTGCGAGGAAGGGAGACAGGCAAAAAAAGAGATGCCAACCCAAACAATCGCCATGCTGTGCGTTTAACCAAAGTAGAAAGTGCTATCGATCCTTTGAATAACAAAAAAATCGTTGAGATTACATGGCACGTTGCGGACGCTTTACCCTTCGATTTATATATTTCCAATATCAACTCGGAAGATCAAGAAATTAAGAAGATCAGTGTGGCGCGGGGTAATGTGGTTTTGGTGGATGCGGGGCGATCGCTTCCCCCGGAAAATCTCCTCGAAAATCCGGGTTGGGAACGGTTAAGACCCCGCTTAAAAAAAGGCCCTTTAACTCAACAAGGTTACGTGCAGAATCGTCAAAAACAATGGATGATTTTCGATCCGAATGCTTCTGCAAGTGAGGCGATGCAATGGCAACTGAGAAATGCGCGTCCGGCGATCGCACTTTGGGAAAATCAACCCCCAAATATTGATCGAGAAGCGGGCGTTAGTTGGCAATATCAAGGGGATTTATTAGTTAGCGATCGCTTTGCCCGCGATTTTGTCGTAGAAACGGAGGATGACGGGCGGGCTTACCTTCGTTTTGGGGATGGTATTTTAGGCAAAAAACCGCAACAAAATCATCCTTTATACGCTTGTTATCGGGTCGGAAATGGACGTGCGGGTAATGTGGGTGCAGATGCGATTGTCAGCATTTTTATTCAACCTGAAAATCTCAAACCAGAAGATCGCCCCAACATTATAAATGTTCAAAAAGCAATTAAAACTGTTCGCAATCCTTTGCCTGCAAAAGGCGGAACTGAACCCGAATCAATTGAACAAGTTCGCCTTTATGCACCGCAAGCATTTCGGGAACAAAAACGCGCCGTTACAGAAGCGGACTATGCTGCTGCTGCCGAACAGTATCCCGGCGTAGAAAAAGCCATAGCAACCCGACGCTGGACGGGCAGTTGGCACACAATTTTTATTACTGTAGACAGAGAGGGAGGACGGGCAGTTGATGAAGAATTTAAACGCAATTTACTTGACTTTTTAGAACAATTTAGACTCGCCGGACACGATCTTGAAATTGATAGCCCTCGCTTCGTTCCTTTGGATATGGCGATGACGGTACAAGTTCAACCCAATTATTTCCGCAGTAACGTTAAAAAAGCGCTGTTAGATGCTTTCAGCAATCGAGTTTTAGCCAACGATAAATTAGGATTTTTTAATAGCGATCGCTTGAGTTTTGGCGAATCGATTTATGTCAGTCAAGTGATTGCAGGGGCTATGCAAGTCTCGGGAGTGGAATCGGTAAAAGTCACCCGTTTTCAACGGTTGGGCGAACCCTATAATCGGGAAATAGAAATCGGAAAAATTCAGTTTGAACGGTTAGAAATTGCCCACTTAGATAACATCCCCAATCAACCGGAAAACGGCAGAATTGAATTCAATTTGGAGGGCGGTTTATGAACCCTGAAAATAACACCCCCAAAAAACCCGAAAATCGCCCCGGCTTGCCAGAAATCGCTTATCGAATTTCTAATTATGCAAGTTTTCGCCGTCGGTTGCTGAGTCTTTTACCGAGTATATTGCCTTCTCAGGAACCATCAAAATCGGCACCTTTGGCGAAGCTAACCACGCGGTTAGATGACGATCCGGCGATCGCACTTTTGGATGCTTGGGCAATCGTTGCGGAGGTGTTAACTTTTTATCAAGAACGAATTGCCAATGAGGGCTATTTACGCACAGCAACCGAACGATTATCGGTGCTAGAATTGGCAAGGGCGATCGGTTATGAACTCAAACCCGGTGTAGCAGCCAGCACATTTCTTACCTTTACTGTTGAAGATGCGCCCGGTTCTCCCAAAGAAGCGACAATTCCCAAAGGTACGCAAATAATGAGCGTTCCGGGTAAAGATGAGTTACCCCAAACTTTTGAAACAACTGAAGAATTCACCGCACACGTCGATTGGAATCTCATAAAACCCCGTTCCAGTCGTCCCCAAAAAATTACGATTGATACTCGTCAACTTTATCTCAATGGTATTAGTAATCAGTTGAAAGCCGGGGATTATTTACTGTTAGTTGATCAAGGGCTGGAAATTAACACTTATCTGCTGCCTATAACCGATGTCAAAGAAGATACCCAAGCGGGATATACCCTGGTAAAATGGGAAGAATATCTAAATCCTCCAGAAACTCCGCTAGGCAATCCAAAAGTATTTGCATTTCGGCAAAAAGCCAATCTTTTCGGTTACAATGCGCCGGCTTGGGAAGACATGACTGCTGAGGTGAAATTGGCTGCAATTGAAGCCAAAAATGTCTCGGTTCAATGGGGTGTTTTTAAGTCCTCAGACAATGGCACAGAATGGCAATCTGTTAGTAAAGGTTTACCAAATGCAGACATCCTTTGTTTGGCAATTTGGGATGGTATTGTCTTCGCTGGTACTGCGGGTAAAGGAATTTATCGATCTAAAGATAACGGTAAGAATTGGGAACCCGTCAATAATGGTTTAACAAATCTGAATATTCAAACGCTTTATACAAATTCAGAAAATCAGAGAAATCCTTTGTTTGCGGGTACTCCTGGGGGCGGTGTTTTTCGTTCTAAAGATGGCGGAGAAAATTGGGTTCCAATTAATAGTGGAAATGTCCGAGTTGAGGGACAAGGTAGTAACAATTGGCAATCGATTAATACGAGTTTGCCTAATAGTATTGTACGGTCAATTTTAACTCTAGACAATTATATTTTCGTAGGAACTGATGATGGTCTTTATTCTTCCGATAATTACGGACGTGACTGGAGCGTTACTACTTTAGCAGACAAGGTTTTATATACTCTTTTAAATGTGGATTTCGATGAACCAAAATACCTGATAGCCGGAACAGATAACGGTTTATATAGATACCTACAAGATGGTACAACATGGCATACCGATGAGAACAACAATTTAGGGCAAAGGGCAATTTTTTCTTTGGCAAAAGATGATAATTTTATCTTTGCGGGTACTGATGCAGGTGTCTTTTATTCGCCAGATCAAGGAAATAGATGGCAAGCTATCAACACCATACAAAATAATAACGACAGCTTGGAAAATTATAAAATTCGTTCTCTAACAACCTACAACAATGATGAAAATTATTATCTTTTTGCCGCGACTGAACGGGGTATATTTCGAGCAATATACAGTGAGAACAACAATTCAGCAAATGATTTTCAATGGACACCAATTAGCGGGAGTTTATCGACGCAAGATCTGACTGCACTTACCTATAATCTGGCACAGAAAAGCTTATTTGCTGCCAGCAAATTTGCAGGATTTTTACAATCCGATCAAGAATGGCCGGATTTTAAGCTTCAAGACAACCGAATCGATTTGGATACGCTCTATCCTCAGATTTTGCCTAAGAGTTGGATTGTTCTGCTCGATAAAGATAACTCGATAAATCAAGATAATAATCAATTTACTGTTGCTATACGTCAAGTAAAAAGCATTTCTACAAGTATGCGAAAGGATTTTGGACTGAATGCAAAAATTACTCGAATTGAGTCGGATAATGTAGTAGAACATTCAGAAGATTTTGGATTGCGATCAACAATTGTTCTGACTCGTAGCGAAGAATTAGAATTAGCTAAAGAATTGCTGACTGTGAGCGTTCGCCAACAAGAAATCTTTCAAGATCCAATTCAAGACCAAACGATTTTACTCAACGATTTTATTCAAGGATTGCAACCCAATCAAACGTTAATCGTCAGTGGTAAACGCCTTCGCATTCAGTTAAGGAAAGATTTAAAGCTTGTCAATGATTTTAGTAATAAATCAGTAACAGGGGGAGAGGTGCTGCAACTGTTGGAACCCCCTTTAGTACAAGAGTCACAAACCCGGTGGAAGCTGATGGACAAAGATGGCTTTCAAGGAGATTTAACAACAGTATCTTCCGAAGAAATAACCTTACTTTCATCGGGTGAAGATAGTGAGTTTGTCAGCGAAGTTGTTCGAGTTCAATCGCCTCCCACCGACCAACAAAAACCCGTTTTAACCCTGCAAGAACCGCTCAAAAATGCCTACGACCCAACAACAGTAAAAATTTATGCCAATGTAGTACAAGCAACTCATGGCGAAACCATTGAAGAAGTGCTGGGAAGTGGAGATGGTAATATTACCAATCAACGTTTTACCCTCAAAAAACCTCCCCTGACTTATGTTTCGAGAAAAACCGCAAGCGGAGCGGATAGCACTTTAGAAGTGCGAGTTAACGGCGTACTTTGGCAGGAAGTCCCCTCCCTCTATTCCCTAACTGCACAAGACCAAAGCTATATTATCCGAATAGAAAATGATGGTACAACAAGTGTTACTTTTGGCGATGGAATTCAAGGTTCCCGACTGCCAACCGGTGAGGAAAATATCACCGCAACCTATCGCAGTGGTATCGGTCTTGATGGCAATTTGGGTGTCGATCGCTTAAGCCTGCTGAAAACCCGTCCTCTTGGAATTATAGAGGTAACAAATCCCGTTCCCGCGACGGGAGCATCTGCACCGGAATCCCTAGAAGAAGCTCGCACTAAAGCGCCTTCAACCGTGCGAACATTAGATCGAATTGTATCGCTGTCAGACTTTGAAGATTTTGTGCGGGGTTTTGCGGGAATTGGAAAAGCTCAAGCGGTTGAACTTTGGCACGAAGAAACGCAGTTAGTACACATTACAATCGCGGCTGTAAATGGTGCGGAAGTTCTCCGAGAATCCAATCTTTACACCAACTTAATAGAAGCGATAGACTTGGCTAGAGATCCCCTACAAAAAGTGCAGGTTGATTCCTACGAGCGCCTATTATTCAACTTAGAAGCTAAATTGCTGCTCGATCGCCGCTACGAAGCAGAAGCGATTAAAAACAAAGTACATACCGCTCTAAACAGCAATTTTGCTTTTGATCGGCGACAATTTGCACAAGTAGTAACAGCATCAGAAGTTGTTGCAATTATTCAAAATATTGAAGGAATAGTTGCAGTCGATCTCGATGCACTATATCAAGTGCGTAGCAGTCAGGCTTTAGAACAATCCCTGACGGCTTTACCGGCTCGTTCCGATCCTCTCAACAATCAGGTGCATCCGGCTCAATTATTATTGCTTAATCCTGCTGGTATCCAACTTACAATAGTTCCTACTTTATGAATTCTTCTTCTAGCGATCGCTTATATAAATTACTACCCGCAATTTATCAGTTGCGAGATACAGTAGAAGGCGAACCTTTGCGGACATTACTCGCTTTGATCGAGCAAGAATTTTTGACGATAGAAGGCGATATTTCCGATTTATATGAGAATTGGTTTATTGAAACTTGTGCTGAGTGGGCGGTTCCTTACATTGGCGATTTGCTAGATGTACATCAATTTTATGCCGATCATTCCCAAGTTTACGGACAGCAAGAACGACGCGCTTATGTTGCCAATACCATAGCCTATCGACGACGAAAAGGAACAACTCCGGTATTGGAACAATTAACCCAAGATGTCACCGGATGGCGATCGCGTGCGGTAGAATTTGCTCGATTAGTTGCAACCACCCAAAACATAAATCATATTCGTTTTAACAGCACAACCGTCAATTTACGAGCGAATAATCAATTGCAACAAATTGGCACTCCTTTTGAACAACAAGCTGCTTACACAACAGATATTCGTCTCGCCAGTCAGGGGGGGCGTTATAACGTTGCCAATATTGGTTTATTTATCTATAGATTGCGAAGTTATCCAATTAATCGCAGCACAGCGCGTGCTATTTTTCAATCTGAGACTAATTTAACCACACGTTGCTACACATTTAACCCTTTGGGTTTGGATGCGCCCTTATTTAACCAACCCCGAAGAAAAACGGATATTCTTACCCTCGCTGAAGAAATTAATTTACCAGGAATATTGCGGCGCGTTCCACTGGCAAACGAACTCAAACAACGCCGTCAATATCGCTTACAAGGAAAATTATTAGAAGGAATTCGCTATTTTGATAACGACCCCGTATTTCAAATCTTTGTTAACGGTCAGCCCGAGCCAATTCCCCCGGAAGAAATCCTGATTTGCAGTTTAGAAAATCAAGAGAAAAATCAAGCTTGGAACATTCCCGAGCAGAAATTTGATCGGAATAATGATGACCCTCCGTTACCTGCAAAAGTTGTCGCAGTAGACCCCGAGTTAGGTCGAATCGCTTTTCTGAATCAACCCGAACCGGAGCGGGTAGAAGTGAGCTATTGTTATGGGTTTAGTGACGATATTGGTGGCGGTTCTTTCGGACGAAATAATCTTAGTATTTATTCATCCGATCTCGAAAAAAATTCAGCTTTATATGGGGAGATTAAACAGGGTAACTTTGACGGAAATAATCCTTTGGTAACTGCGATTGACACCTGGAACAAAACCGTTGAAGCGTGGCAAAAACTGAAGGAATTGACTCATATTCCTTTAGCTAAAATTCGGATTCCAACCGTCCAAGTTGTACGGCGAGATTCAGAAAACAAACGCCCCGAATTTCACCCGGGTATTATTGGCGGGTTGAGAGTGATTGTTCAACCGGGAGGCTTAAAAGTTATTGTTACCCCCGGTCGGGCTGTTGATCGCCAAGGAAGGCTGATTCTTTTGGAGAAAAACTATACAGTTAATCTCCAAAAATTTAACCTCACCCAAGATGTAAAAGGATGGTTAGTTATTTTTTATCGTCCCCCTTCTGAGAAGCAAATAACCGAACCGGAGCAAGCACCAATTGAGTTTATTTCTGAAAGTTCCTTCGAGGAATTCCCTCACGGAACGTTTATTCCGCTCATTCATATTGCGCTAAATCCTCAACAGCAAAAACCACAGTTTGACGAGAAGATTCGCCAATGTTTTCAATTTAAGCCGGGAATTTTGCAGGGATTGGAAGTTAAGCTACAATCCGGAAAATTAGAAGCGATAATTACAGCAGGAACGGTTGTCGATGAACGGGGGCGATCGCTAATTATTCCCAACAACTTTTCGATGAATTTAAGTTTGGATAAAGGTCAAACTCAACATCTAGTTTTTCAGAAAACAATACGCCGGAAAAAACGGTGGGAATTTGAGGCGTTTAACGGCGAAGATTCCCCAAGACAATTTCACTCAAATTGCTTTTATTTGGGAACTGTAGAACTTCTCCAAAATTCCGATGAAAAAACTCATATTCAGTCGCAGTTAAAGGAAGTAAACGGGAAAAGAAATTCAGACCGGATTACAACAAACGGTTTAAACGTTAGGTTGGTGAATGCCGAAGGATCTATCATTGCTGTTTCTCCCGGAATGGTGAGCAATAAATGGGGAAAAACAATCTGTTTAGAAAAAGAAATTCAGTTCGATCTCAGCGCCTATTCGGGTCAAACGCTAATTTTATTTATTTCCGACCAAAGCAAACCCGGATTACCTCTTTCTCCTGTTAGTCCAAAAGGGAGAGGATGGCAACATTTAGGAATTGTGCCTCAAGAACTTGACACAAAAACGGCTACTATTTTAATCGCAGATAACTGCACCTACGAAGGGGATTTGTCTATTATCGTACCCGATGAAAAACACCTTCAGATTATCGCTGCTGATGGTTGTCGTCCTCATTTACAAGGTAATTTATCAGTGCGGGGAATTGCGATAGCTGAGGATACAAAACCGGGCGAACTAACTTTAAATGGACTATTAGTAGAAGGTAAAATTACCGTTTTAGCGGGGAATTTGAAACGGTTAAATATTAAACATTGTACTCTTGTTCCTCAGCATGGCGGGCTTTATGTAGAACCCGGATCGCTTCCCCCCGTTGATGCTAACATCGGGGAAGGGTTCGATGCGATCGCCCTCGCCAAATCTTCCTTAAATTGGGTTTGGCAGTCCATTCGCCGGGATGTGGGGTTAAGCAATGCTTCCCCAGAATTTAACCCAACTCAACTGCTACAGAACCGAGTTTCGCAGGTTTGGCAAAGCCTCCAGCGTTGGCGGTGTCCCCAAAAATTAGAACCGGCAACCGTTGGAGAAATTACTACAACTCAATGGGATAACGCCTGTTTAGAGATTGCAATTGATCGGAGTATTTGTTGCCCCATTTTCCTCAACAATAGGGTTCCAAAATTGACAATTACTAACAGCATTATCGACAAAGGATTAACCCAATCGGAAGAACAAGAACCGCAAGTTATTTTAGCTATCGGTAGCGAAGTTGAAATCAAAACTAGCACAGTTTTTGGCATGATAACCGTTCGCAATTTAGAAGCCAGCAACAGTATCTTTACCGACAAAGTAATTGTATTGCGGCATCAAAATGGCTGCATTCGCTTTTCATATCTACCCGACAAATCCGACACGCCACGCCGCTATCGATGCCAACCCGATATGGCGTTAAAAGGTGAAAGTTTGATATCAATCAATCGAGAACAGCCGAATCTTGCAGAAACAGGGCTGATTCGGGAGCGCTTAAAACCGAAGTTTACTTCAACGATATACGGTCAGCCCAACTATGCCCAACTTAGTCAAACTACTGCCGAAGAAATTCGTAAAGGTGCAGAAGATGAAGCCGAAATGGGAGTATTTAATTCTCTAAAACAGCCCCAACGAGAGGCAAATTTACGGGCGAGTCTAGAAGACAATTTACGATTGGGTTTAAAAGCCGAAATTTTTTATATTAATTAAGGAGAAACTTAAATGAAAGGCGATTTTACTAGATTCACATTTCAACCGCAAAAGCATTATACAAGCGTCCGAATGCAGCAAGGTCGCCTGCAACTTGATTCCGATTGGAATGAACAGGTCGATATTCAAAATCATTTACGCCAAACTCAAACCGTTGATTTTATTGGTACAGATAGTGGTGTTCCGACCAGTCAGGGAGATTCAGAAAATCCCTATCGAGATAGCTTCAAGATTACTGTTATAAGAAGTGAAAGTGAAAGTGATAATGACAATGATTTAGCGATCGCTCCAGGAAGACTCTACACCAATGGTACTCTATGCGAATTAGAAGGAACATTATTCGACTTCAACATTGTACCAGAAAATTCTCCTCTTTCCAATAAAATTAAAGTATCTACTCTGAATGTTGATGGTCGAAATCTAGAAAAAGACCAGTGGGTTGCAATTTATCCAGATCCTAAAAAGTTTTTCAGAATTACCAATGTTGATCTTGAAAACTTGGAGTTGCAGCTAAGTAGCGAAATAACAGAGTCGTCAGGAAAAATGCGTCGTCTGCTCACTTACAAGACTCAACCCGATTATCCTAATCCCGATAATGGTAGAGCCTTAGAAGATGGTATTTATCTGGCTTACATTGATATTTGGCAAAGACATATCACAACTATCGAAGATTCTACTATTCGTGAGGTTGCTCTCAACATTCCCGATACCACAACCCGTACTAAAACCGTTTGGCAATTGAAGCTTAAAAAGCTCGAAACTGTTCAAAAAATAACGGCATCAGATAAATATAAAAAAGAGTGGGAGGAGTTTCTTAGCAAGCAGAAGATTGAGAGTCGCAGGCCGTACTTAAATGCGGGTGCTAAACTTGCTCCTTCCTATGATAACTCGACATCTGGAGAAACAGGTTATCGACGGTTAGAAAATCAGCTATACCGAGTTGAAATTCACGACACCAACCCAACATTAACATTTAAGTGGTCGCGTGATAACGGCAGCATCTTCAGCGCTATTGAAAAAATTCAGGACAATGACAATATCATTGTTATTCGTAAGTCTAGCCAAGATGCTTGGACTTCTTCCCAAACTGGACAGTGGATTGAAATAACTAATGAAGAAATGGAACTAAAAGGCAAGCCTGGTGTGCTAACTCGTCTCCTGAGAGCATCTGATACCAAGATTGAATTTGATCCGACCACAATGACGAATAGAGAGATTCTCCCCAAGGCTACTAAAGTGCGACGCTGGGAACAAATTAAAGACGTGACAATTAGCAATCAATCCGATCAATTTGAGTGGATCGATTTAGAAGCTGGAATTAAAGTTAAGTTTGATAAAGATTCAGTTTATCAAACCGGAGATTATTGGCTAATTCCCGCTCGCTCTGCAACCAATGATATTGAATGGCCTAATGATCAAGCAAAGCCAATACCTCAACCGTTACCTCAGCTTGCACAAGGAATTTACCATGATTACTGTCCCCTAGCAATAGTGGAAGTTAAAGAAGGTAAATTTGAGTCAGAAACCAAAGATTTGCGGGTGATTTTTCCCCCATTGATGCGTTGTGCTGACAAGTCCGAAGTTGAAAGTCAATTTTCTGATGTTAACTCCACTTTGGAAACCAAAGCCAATCGAACCGAAGTTGAGAGTCAATTTGCTACTGTTAACTCCACTTTAGAAACCAAAGCCAATCGAACCGAAGTTGACAATCAATTTTCTGATGTTAACTCCACTTTAGAAACCAAAGCCAATCGAACCGAAGTTGACAATCAATTTTCTGATGTTAACTCCACTCTAGAAACCAAAGCCAATCGAACCGAAGTTGAAAGTCAATTTTCTGATGTTAACTCCACTTTAGAAACCAAAGCCAATCGAACCGAAGTTGAGAGTCTATTTTCTGCTGTTAACTCCACTTTAGAAACCAAAGCCAATCGAACCGAAGTTGACAATCAATTTTCTGCTGTTAACTCCACTTTGGAAACCAAAGCCAATCAAACCGAAGTTGAGAATCAATTTTCTGCTGTTAACTCCACTTTGGAAACCAAAGCCAATCAAAATGGCGATCCTCAACAGGACTTTAACGCCAAAATTATCACAGCCCAAGAAATTAAAGTTAATAAATTAACTCAAAATTCATCAAATACACTCAAAGAAGATATTCAAGACTTATCTAGCCAAGAAGTAGCAGCCATCCTCAGATCTCTTAATCCAGTTAAATTTATCTACAAAGAAGATGAAACACAAACAATTAATGCTGGTTTTCTTGCAGACAATACACCCGACTTGCTAACGGCTAATGACAAACAAGCGATTAAAGTTGTTGATATTGTTGCCGTTCTTACTAAAGTTGTTCAAGATAACCGAAAAACATTGGCAGATTTGGTAAAAATTGTCAAAAAACAGCAAGCTGAAATCGCTACTTTGAAGCAAAAAATACAAACCTTAGAGGAGAAAACTGAGCAATGATCAAAAGATACCGAATTCACCGTTCCCCCATTCAAGGGTGCTGTTATTAGCAAATCCATTAACTTTAAAATTCAATACGAAGTTGTCATTCTGACCGCCCTTGACCCGTCTAAACTCGCGCTAAAACAAGGAGTTAATAATGCCGATCACGCCTACTTATCCCGGTGTTTACATTGAAGAAATTCCCAGTGGTGTTCGCACGATTACTGGTGTTGCAACCTCTATTACTGCTTTTATTGGTCGCGCTCTAAAAGGCAAGGTAGATGAACCGATACGCATTCAAAACTTTGGGGATTTCGTGCGTCAATTTGGGGGATTGTGGAATAAAAGCACCATGAGTTATGCGGTGCAACAGTATTTTATTAATGGCGGTCAAGATGCCATTATTGTTCGCGTTCATAAGGATGCAAAAAGTGCAAAAATCAGCTTCAAACCCGTTCCAGCCAGTGGTGGATCTAACGCTAGTAATCAAACGCCAAATCTAGAACTAGAAGCAGCTAGTCCGGGTCAATGGGGCAATGCGCTACGAGCAAAGGTTGACCATAACACTCGCAAAAGTGGCAACGATGAAGAAGATGCTAAATTATTTAACTTAACGGTTCAGCAATTAGAAGCGCCCGGTTCCGATCAAGTTGCTGCGGTTGAAACTCTCCGTAATCTTTCCATCGATCCCGATTCTGCCCGCTTTTACAAAAAAGTAATTGAACAAGAATCAAACTTAGTTAATGTTCCAGAAGACGCTTCAGATCTTACCGCTCGTCCTAATGAAACTGACGACTTTGTTAATGCTAACCAAACAGGTAGTGACGGTGAAGATATCACCGATGCGGAGATTTCTGCTGATGGGTTGAAAGCCGATCGCAAAGGACTTTATGCCTTAGATAAAGCTGATTTATTTAATCTACTCTGCATTCCTCCGCTAACGCGATCGCAGGATATTGGACTTGATACAACTGTGGCAAAGGCAGCGAAATATTGCAAGGATAAGCGGGCTTTTTTAATTGTAGACCCACCTTCAACTTGGAATAAAATTCCCGATGCTGTCGCCGGTGTCGATAGTCTTCGCAGTGCGATCGGAGCCGATCTTTCCACCAATGCAGCAGTTTATTTTCCCCGCTTAAAAATGGCCGATTTGCTCAAGGAAAATCGCACGGAGGAGTTTGTTCCCTGCGGCGCAATTGCTGGAATTTTTGCTCGCACTGACTCCCAACGAGGAGTTTGGAAAGCACCTGCCGGCATAGAAGCATCGGTTGTAGGAGTACGAGAACTTTCCTACAAAATGACTGATGGTGAAAACGGTCAATTAAATCCTTTAGGGGTCAATTGTGTCAGAAATTTCCCTGTCTACGGCAACGTTACTTGGGGATCTAGAACGTTAGCAGGTGCCGATCAACTTGCTTCCGAGTGGAAGTATGTTCCCGTTCGTCGCTTGGCGCTTTACTTGGAAGAAAGCCTTTATCGCGGCACTCAATGGGTCGTATTCGAGCCAAATGACGAGCCTTTATGGTCACAAATTCGGCTCAATATTGGCGCCTTTATGAACAACCTCTTTAAGCAGGGAGCATTTCAAGGCAAAACTCCCAAAGAAGCTTATTTCGTAAAATGCGATAGCGAAACCACGACTCAATATGACATTGATCGGGGTATCGTCAATATCGTCATTGGTTATGCTCCTCTTAAACCCGCCGAATTTGTCATTTTAAAATTCCAACAAATGACCCGCGAAAGTGCGGCTTAATCTCCGAATAAAAACGAATTAAAAAAACTACAATCAGGAGAAAACTATGGCTCAATTTAGCGTAAATGCACAGCGTTTCGACCCCTACAAAAACTTTAAATTTCGGGTCAAATGGGATGGCAAGTACGTCGCCGGTGTCAGCAAAGTTGGCGCCTTGAAACGCACAACCGAAGTCGTCAGTCATCGCGAAGGCGGAGATCCCAGCAGCCAGCGCAACTCACCGGGCGCAACGAAATATGAACCGATCATGCTCGAACGAGGCGTTACCCACGATAAAGAGTTTGAACAATGGGCGAATAAAGTTTGGAATTATGGCTCGGGTTTGGGCGCCGAGGTGTCCTTGAAAGACTTTCGCAAAGACATTATTATTGAACTGATGAACGAAGCCGGACAGGTGGCGATCGCTTACAAAGTTTATCGCTGTTGGGTATCTGAATTTACTGCCATGCCCGAACTCGATGCCAATGCCAATGCGGTTGCTATCCAGAGTATTCAACTGCAAAATGAAGGCTGGGAACGCGACTATGACGTAACCGAACCCACAGAACCGAGTTTCCTAGAACCGAGCTAATTTATGCGTCCCTTATCTGCCGATCGCATTCTGCAAATCTGGGAAATTGGTCAGAGTCAGCATCCTGTCCATCGGGCGCTGACTCTCCTGGCTTTTGCTTGCCCGGATCGAACCGCCAAAGAATTGGCATCCCTCAGTATTGGACAGCGAGATGCGTATCTGTTGACTCTGCGAGAAATGACCTTCGGCTCCAAGCTCAACGCTTTTGCCGAGTGTCCCCAGTGCGGCGAACAATTAGAATTTACCATGAATGTGGCTGATATTCGCATTGTTGAACCCCTAGAACCGCAAGTTCAGCAATATTCTTTGATCGCCGAAGGAGTTGAGTTGCTCTTTCGTTTACCCAACAGCAGCGATCTGGCTACCATTTTGGAATATCAAGACGTGAGTGCAGCCAACTTGCAGCTTATACAACGCTGTCTGTTAGAAATGAGTCGGGAGGGAGTTGCTGTTGATTATAGCGAATTGCCATCGGGTGCGATCGAACAACTCGCATCGAAAATGGCAGAGTGCGACCCCCAAGCCGAAGTGTTATTCGACCTCAACTGTCCGGCTTGCAGTCATTCCTGGCAGGTGCTTTTCGATATTGTTACATTTTTTTGGAAAGAATTGAGCGTGGAAGCCAAACGTTTACTGCGGGAAGTTCACCAACTGGCAAGGTTTTATGGGTGGCGAGAAGCCGATATTTTATCGATGAGTGCAGTTCGACGACAATTTTATTTGGATATGGTTTCCGATGGATAACTTTATCACTCGACTGGTAAAACGCACTTTGGGGTTAACGCCTGTGGTGCAACCGATGATCGCCTCTCTGTTTGCTCCAACAGAGGTCGTTTTAGATAGCTATTCATCAGGATTTGAGATTGAAAATAACACCAAAGATATTTTCTCGGGTGGGGAAAGTTCGTCAAGTTTATCGCCCGATGATCTGCCCGTGCGCTCGCCAATTTCTCTCTCCGAACAAACATCGAGCTTATCTGAAAATAGAATATCTTCTCTATCAAGTTTGGAGCAAGTTGTTGAGTCGGGTCAAAATCAGGAAACGGTCGATTTTCAGGCGTTCAACATCAATCAATCCGATGCAAATCTATCAATTGTTGCCCCAAGCGATCGCCAGATAAACTCTACCCATAATCAACTTGATTTTGACGAAATTACCGATCAAAAAAATGTAGAATTTGAAACGGCATCATCTCCCGATTCTTCCCTATCCCCAGAAGTAATATCATCTCCAATTTCGCCCAAATCCTTATCAAAACAGACCGATATAGGGGAAGTAAAACAGAGCGAGAAAGCAAACAATTCCCCCGCAGATGGATTTGAGATCGAGTTGACATCGAACTTTAATCAAAACCCATCTAAGTTTTCCCCAAACCCCAACCCAACGTTATCTAATAGACAGCCAAATGCTTTTAATATTGTTCGTTCCAATGATTTAGAACCCGCAACGCCAAATCTAATCAACTCCGAAAAAATATTGGAGCGAGTTGAACCTTTAGTTAAGCAGGAAGTAGAAATTAAACCCCAAATATCTACCTCTGCTCCCCTATCCCCAGAAGTAATATCATCTCAAATTTCGCCCGAATCCTTATCAAAACAAATCGATATAGGGGAAGTAAAACAGAGCGAAAAAGCGAACAATTCCCCCGCAGATGGATTTGAGATCGAGTTGACATCGAACTTTAATCAAAACCCATCTAAGTTTTCCCCCAACCCCTATTCAACGTTATCTAATAGACAGCCAAATGCTTTTAATGTTGTTCGTTCAAATGATTTAGAACCCGTAACACAAAGTCAAATAAACTCCGAAAAAATATTGGAGCGAGTTCAACCTTTAGTTCAGGGGAAAATTGAAACCGAACCCCAAATTACAACTCATTCATCGAATGTAAAAATAGGGGAATCGCAGTTAGAAACTAATCCTCAAAACCAAAATACTCCCGCCGAAACCCACAGCAATAATTTATCCCAAAGACAAAACCCGCTCGGTCGAATAAAATCCCTAGTTGTTCGCATTTTTCAGACGCAACAGCCGGGAAACAATATTCTATCATCGCCACAGGATCGAGTAGAACTTCCAACAAATTCATTGCCATCAAACCTTAATGATCAAAGCAAATTAAGCGATACACCGACTCAAGTTTATGCTGTGCAACCCCTAGAATATGGGGAAATTAAAGCCGATCAAAATATTGAAGAATCCACCCGAGAAACGGAGCGCTTAAAATCTAATAATTCCGTTAAGGTATCCCCGGATATTTCTCCCGTTGTTTCTCAATATCATCCCGATATAAACGGAAAAGTAAAAACACGAAATAGATTGAATCTACAAACAAAAGAACTGCCTTTATTGAATTCTGAAACTGTGAGAACAGTTCGGCATTCTGAAAAATTTGAACTCAATCCATTTGAATCTATAAACGATAATGAAGTCAGATCATCGGCTGAATCAATAGGACAGATTCCAGAGATGAATCGAGATAATAATTATACAAATTTTAATGATTTAACTATTAATAAACCAGATAATATCATTGTACCTCCAACAAACTTAAATCCCGATTACATTCAGATATCCGCAGAAAATAGGTTAGAAAATACAGGTATTTTACACCAAGAAAAAACTCCATTCTTTCCACCGCAATCGAATCAAATTAGGAATGAATCTCAATCTATTGAACCTCAAAAAAATAACCCGACTCCCGTTTCATCTACTCCTCAGTTAGACCAACCTTTAACTTTACCATCGAAGCAACGGCATTTGATAAAATTAGGGGAAAATGCCAGTTCAGAGCAACAGGAAAATCCAACTGTAGAGAATAAAGAAAGACCAGAAATTAAACCCGATGTCAACAGTATTGCAAATCAGTCTATATCTCGGGTAACTCCTATGGTAGTCAATTCAAAGCCAAGAGTTAATCGGCGCTTGGAATTGGAACCCAAAATCAGTTCCGAACTGTTCAAATTGGATGATAGACGAGAACACAATCGGGAATTAATTTCTCTCACCAGGCGAGTGCTTTCAGTCTTATCTGAGTCTTCCTCCAAACAATTAAGCGTTGAGCCGAGCGCCAATAAATTGGGAGAATTTAGGCAATTAAACTCGGGAAATCGGCGAGAAATATCCAACTTAGATCGAACAGCTTTGTCAAATATATCGGACACAGAAATGACAATTAAAATAACCATTGGTCGCCTAGAAGTGAGAGCAAAAAATCCAGCAGCTTCCTCTAATTCTCGGAGTAAATCAACTCAACGGGAGCCAAAACTTTCTCTACAAGATTATCTAAAACAACGTCAGGGGGAAAAGTGATGAGTAATTCATTAGCGATCGCAGCAGTAACCCAGACCCTACGCAACCTAATCTTCAGAGGAATTGCCTCGGAATTAGGCAGTGGTAGCGTGACAGCACGTCCGCCAGATAAGGCGCGGGATAATGGCGACAGTGGGAATCAAATTAATATTTTTCTCTACCAAACTTCTCCGAATGCAGCTTGGCGGAATCAAGATTTAAGAAATCGGGTAAAACCGGGCGAAACAGGTCAACCCCCGCTGGCATTAAATCTTTATTATTTAATTACGGCTTACGGACAAGATAATGAGGATATTTTAAGTCATCGCTTGTTAGGAACGGCAATGCGAGTATTGCACGACCATTGTATTCTGAATCCGAGCGAGATTAAAAATGCTTTGGAAGCCAGTGATTTGCAAAATCAAATTGAGCGGGTTCGGATCACTCCCCTAACACTATCTTTGGAAGAATTATCTAAGTTGTGGAGTTGTTTTCAAACTCAGTATCGCATTTCTGCGGCTTATGAAGTTTCTGTTATTTTGATTGAAAGCGATCAACCCGTGAAAGCACCTTTGCCGGTGTTAACTCGCGGCAGTGAAGATCAGGGAATTATTGCACAAACAAATCTTACTCCTCCTTTTCCGACGTTAGAAACAGTCGAACCTCCCTATCAGCAACCGGGGGTGCGTTTGGGTGAAGTTTTAACACTGAGGGGGCATCATTTGGATAGCGAAGATAACAAAGTTTATGTTATTTTTATGCAAGCACGTTTTGCTGAACCCATTAAAGTCGAATTATCGGCAGGGACAACAACCGAATTAAAGATTTCTATATCCGATCAAGTCGGTATTTGGCCGCCAGGAAAAGAACCGAGTAGTTGGCCAATTGGAATTTATACTATAGCGGTGCAAGTCAAGCGAGATGAAAAAGAATATACCAGTAATGCCTTACCATTCTCGCTGGCACCTCGTATTAATTTAGAGAACTTAGCCCCTGAGAAAAATTTATTGACGCTAACTTCTCAACCCCCAGTGCAGTCAGGACAAAAGGTCGTATTATTGCTTGGCGATCGCGAACTTTTTCCCCAGTTTGATGAAGATCCCAATCTCGCGAATCAAATGAAGTTTAATATTAAAGGAATTCCCGCCGGCGAGTATTTTTTACGTCTGCGTGTAGATGGGATAGACAGTTTATTAATAGACAAATCTAAGACATTACCTATTTTTGACCCAAGTCAAAAGGTGATAATCCCAGAATCTTTATAGCGAGCAGTTAATTAAACAATTTTCCCTCAACTTAGAACTCTTAGAACTGAACCGTTGCGGGAATTCCTGTAACGTCTATGATTTGTCCGTTACAAAGCCTGTATTCTTTCTTTTAACTCTTGATTTTTTGAGTTTTTCAGTTGCTCTAACAATTCTTTTGCTGATTCGCGAGCTTTCAATCTTGATAATTCCTGCCATTGATGCTTTCCCCTTTAGTTAGACCTGAGCTAAATCTGTTCCGAACACTGCCAAGTGCAACTTCATCTCTATGCGTTCGCCATCCTGCCTTAAGCCCATCGCCTGTTCCCCTTTAAGTTTGCCTTTCTACAGTATCTTACTGTAGATTTTCTGACCGTTCACCCTTCCTTGGTGCTTATCCTCAAATTTACGCGATCGCTCCGACTAATTGTAGCACTACTTTTCGTATTTCATATAAAATTGCGTCTAAGAGTATAGATTTTGCTTGATGTTGCGGTAATTGTGGGATGAGTTTCTGTTGAGTGAGTAGGATTGAAACTTGACCGTCTTCTAACATAAAACTCAAACGATTTTGAGGGTAAGTGGGGTCAAGCGGTACATAAGCACCCCCGGCTTTTAGTATTGCCAAAATTCCGATAATTATTAACGGCGATCGCTCGACGCACAGGCCGATCTCGGGTTTAACTCCCAAATCCCGCAGATATTGCCCCAATTGATTCGCACGACAATTCAACTCTTGGTAAGTCAATTGTTGATTTTCAAACACGACTGCGATCGCATCGGGAGTCCGTTCTACCTGCTCTTCAAACATTTGATGAAAACATTTATTCTCCTCGGGATAGTCCACCCGAGTATTATTCCAAGTCACCAGTTGAATCTTTTTGAAAAAATTGGGCAACTTGGGTTAAAAAACCGGGGGGATAAAGACAGTCATCGTCTGGATAGGCAATGATATCGCCGTCCGCCATTAAACGGCCTTGGTTTCGGGCGCGGGAGGTGCCGGGTTGAACAATTTTTGGGTGTTTTAGGGGAAAGGTTTTACCGTATTTTTTGACGAGATTGACCCGGCGATCGTCGGGGTTTTGATCAGCCAGAATCACTTCAAAATTCTGATGATCTTGAGCGGCAACCGATCGCAAAAACCGTTCAACTTCTTCCACCCTATTTTTGGTGGCAACAATCAGCGAAAACCTCATAACACTTCACCTACAGTTGAGGGTTTGATTTCCCGGTGCCTGATGAGACTATCCCAATATCCGAGAGACATTCCGAGAACGGTTGGATTCGGGTCCGACTTGGTTGAAGTGGCTTCCCGTAATTTTTCCGGCGATCGCAGCAATTGTTTCTAGTATTGTCACCTCTTTCCCCTTTCAAGAAAATTGGATTGAGGCGAACAAAACGGTAGAGTTATTAGAAGCAGAGCCGGAAAAATTCGTCTTAGGAATTAGCCAAGCCTATCGCTGCTACGATATTACGGATGCTGTTCAACGTCAAAATAAGGCTAAAAAAGCGATTGAAAACTTTATCAGTCAGGTCAATAACATCCATCTCAAGCAAATTCAGCAATTAGCCGCCGAGAAAGGCGAAGCTGAAATCGGGACAGAAAAACCCTCTACGAATGTTCCAGCCTAGCTGAAATTAATTTGACGTTTAGATTGCGATCGCACTATTATTTCTAGGGGCAATTTGATCATATTGTTGCTATAGATAATGCCAATGTCAGGAGATTTCGGCATGGATGAGACCGAATCATTGGGAGTTGCCATTATTGGTTTGGCTGGACGCTTTCCCGGAGCCGCAACCATAGAAACGTTTTGGGAGCTACTCAAACATGGGCAGGAAGCCATTGTCACCTTTTCGGATGAGGAGTTACTCGCCTGAACGACAGAAATACTGGATTGATGCAGCTAAACCAAGTCCCCAAACCGTTAATCATTCTCCCCTAAAATCAACGTCAAGACCAACAAAATCGGTGACTTTCATTCCGAGCAAACGAGAATTATCATCGCTGGAACAAAAAATTGCTGCCATTTGGTCTCAATGCTTGGGAATTTCTGAAATTGAACCGGATGCGGACTTTTTTGAAATCGGCGGTGATTCTTTACTCGCCACTCAATTAGTCACCGGTTTGCGAACTCAACTCCAAGTTGATTTAGAGACTCACAGCTTACTCCAAGCCCCAACAATTGCCCAATTAGCAACGTTAATTTCTGGCGAAATTACACCGTCTGAAACTCGGCAGAAATTACCCCATTTAGTTGTCGAAATCCAGCCCGGAAATCCCACTCATCACCCCTTGGTTTTAATGCACCCGGTTGGGGGTCATGTTTATTTTTATCGCGAATTAGCCCGCCATTTAGACTCCCAATTTCCCGTTTATGGTATCCGCGCTCAGGGCGTGGAAGGAGAAGCCGAACCCCTAACAAATATGACCGACATGGTGCAAGTTTATACTGCGGCTTTACAGACATTTCAACCTCATGGTCCCTATTATTTAGGTGGGGCTTCTTTTGGAGGAACATTGGAGCAGCTAGAGATCGCCTCCGAAATCGGGACGCTGAAGATGAGGTGGTCAGATTTCCACCGATACAAAGTCGGCAAAGACCTGGTTTTGTTGTATTCGGCGCCGGGACGCTTTCACGTCTTTCACCGCCGTTTCTTTGATTCCGATGAAGACTTTCAAACGTTCGTCGCTTATCTAGAGGCTCACTTGTAGGGGTAAAACTTAAGTCACCTTATACCTCTCTTCTGTCAAACTCCGGAGAATTTTGCGATCGCTATATCCTCAAATCTCTTCCTAGATGTAGTGGCTAGCAATAAGAAATCTGAGCTAGGATTAATTGCAACTAGCAGTAAAGAAAACGACCCTTTTCTTTACCATTAAGCTTAAAAGCTATTACAAAAAAACAACCCGAGTGATATTATCAACTCCGGTCATTTGACGTTAATATTTAATCGCTAAACTTGTGATTGCAGTTCGGCAATGTGTTTAATGAGACAAGTGGATTCTGTTCCGGGTTCAACGATAAGCTGAAAAAACTTAGATATCGACGGGAGAATTACGGAACTTTGAGAATTTAAAAAGCATCAAAAATTGGTGATTTTTCCGTAGTATTACCGAACCAATTGCCCAAACCCGGATAGGCTATAGTCTTGATTGAATTGTTGAATAAATAATCACTTGTTGTTGAATAAATCATTTTTCGTCGAAGGCATTCAACTCCTCAACTCAGATATCCCAACGGTCTACTCAGTAAATTCACGGAGAACGATGAACTTTTTAATTTTTGAAAGATCCGTAATTTCCACGAAGATTTTTAAGATGGTCTGGGTTTATATTAGAAACAAGATGAAAAACAAACCATCCGGGTTGCCACCAACAGTTCGCTCAAACCTTAAACAATATAGTAATTCCTAACTGAAAGTCATGCCTTCTCTGTGATTCGCTCTAAGCTCCTTAAGTTGCAGTAATCGTTCAAGCCCTAGCCTTATTGGTCTGGGGTTTTTTTATAGGTTTGATGGTGATGGTGTTGGTGTTGGGTGCGAAAGATAAGTCCTACCGGGAGTTATTAACTCGTCGGCGTAATAAAAAAGTAGCTCCAATTATGCCTATCCCGATTAATGCAGCAGCACTGTTTGATTCTGGAACTTTCTGAGTTAAAGGTACTTCAATCGTGCCAGTTACTCTGACGATACCCATACTAGAACTCGTTGGGTCTACCAAAAGATTGCCGATCTGATAAACCTCGGAACCAGTAAGCGTACCAGTTGCACCTTGAAACAAACCTTCACCACCAGTAATGATGTTAGTATTTGTGCCAGTAGTCGTTAAGTTTATTAAATCAATAACTCCCGTACCATTTTCAACTGCATAAAATAATTTATTGTTGCCTTCCCCGAATAACGTAACTCCACCTTGGGGCAAACCTTCTAGACCGAATGTTTCTGGATTGCTACTAAATGTGTAAGAATTATTACTTAAATCAGTTTTGACATAAAGTATACCGCTAGCTTGAGTTAAACCAAAAGGTGCATTATTACTTACTCCTGATATAGTTTGTGATGTAATCTCTTCAGTAATGGGATTAAGTAGGGTAGCTGATGCGTCATAAGTGGCATCAAATGAATAGGTAGTTTGTGCCTTTGCGCTTTTTATGCTCGGCCCAAAACCCACTAAAGTGAGGACTCCTAGAATCAACCATGAACTATATGAACGTAACATAATTACTATATTTATAGTTAAAATTATTGGTATAATACAACAATTATAAAATAGATGCAAGTCTTGTCGCCATTATCCGGCAGGGTGAAAAATTCCCAGTTTTGAAGTCTTAACTCAAAGGAATTAATTTGTTCGGGGTCGCAGTGATTGGGCTTGAGGTCAAACAAACTCCGAAGTTGGGGAGGAAGACTGTTGAGAATGGTTTGCTGATGGTCAAATATCCTAGACTTCCAACCAATAAATGTTTCCCGGTTCATTGTGAGTCGAGAAGAAGTTTCTTTGGAAGCAATTAAAGTTTTGGGATGTTTATCATTGTTGGAAAAGGCGTCAACATAATGAAACTCTTGATTTGGCAATTAAAAGTTTAAATTACTTAATGCAAAAAGCCGGGGACTCCGAAACTTGGGAACGGTTGATGGGCATCGAAGGTGCGGGCGCCGCCGCGTACTTTAAAGCCTTTGGAGTTTCTATCAGCAATTCTGAATTTGTCTTTACCGAACGTTCTAAGCGTCCACCTGGAAATCCGACCAACGCCTTGTTAAGTTTTGGTTATCAAGTGTTGTGGAATCACATCTACAGTTTAATTGAACTTCAGGGACTCGACCCCTACTTCGGGTGTTTGCATCAAGCAAGTGAACGCCATCCGGCTTTGGCTTCCGATTTAATTGAGGAATTTCGCGCACCCATTGTAGACTCGCTGGTTTTGTGGCTGATTAATTGTAAGGTGATCAACGCCGAAATCGATTTTGAGTACCGCAATGGTGGCTGTTATCTCAACAATTCGGGACGAACTAAATATCTCAAAGCCTTCGTCCAACGCATGGAAGAAAAGCTGAAAACTTCTACGGGCAATAAACAACCTCGATGGGACACGGTTAATCAACAGATTAAGCTTTTTAAAAAGTTTGTCTATTCCCCCGTTGACGGTTATCAACCCTATCTTATTCGTTAGGCGATGTTAATATTCATCATTATGTATGATATCCCTTGCAATAAAAGAAGGAAAAGGGTGTCTGATCTCCTCGAAGGCTACGGTAAACGGGTACAATACTCTGTTTTTGAATGTTTGCTAACCCCCCGAAAGTATGAGGAACTCCGTTATCGTCTCCGCCAACGAGTCGATATCAACCAAGACAACCTCCGCTTTTATCCGCTCTCCGGTCATACTGTAGCTAAAATTGAAACCTGGGGAGTCGGGCCACCCGTTACTGATTTTCCTGGCTCAATCGTTGTTTGATTGAAGTTCCTGCGAGGGGGTCAGCAAAGTCATTCAAACCCAGGTTTTTTCGTTGACACCCTCGAACCCTTACTGTACAATGTATTCAACGACATTCACATGAAGTTTTTACAGCTTCCGATGCAGAATTTTAGACCCCCTCGCAAATGGCTTCTGAAACGCCCACAGCGTTAAGAGTCCACGGGGTCGCCCTCCCTACTCGCTAGGGAAACTAATTGAATGGAAACAGACGCTTCAAGAAATTTCTGCTTCTTCACAGCAAGCTCCCTACTCGCTAGGGAAACTAATTGAATGGAAACAGGGGATTGCGGTTTCCAGGTGGTAACTTCCGGCTTGCTCCCTACTCGCTAGGGAAACTAATTGAATGGAAACTTGACGGGCATTTTACCCACCTTTTCGGCGATGCCTCTCCCTACTCGCTAGGGAAACTAATTGAATGGAAACAAGTTGTTGTCGCACATCATTTGCTCTGTATTCATCTCCTCCCTACTCGCTAGGGAAACTAATTGAATGGAAACGGATTTTGTTGTCAATATATTGACTTATTTTATTTTGCTCCCTACTCGCTAGGGAAACTAATTGAATGGAAACAAGACATTAATGCCTTAGGGAATTCTGTTCGGAAATATCTCCCTACTCGCTAGGGAAACTAATTGAATGGAAACTCCCCACAATTGCATCATTTTTTGTTCCAGAAGTCTGCTCCCTACTCGCTAGGGAAACTAATTGAATGGAAACACGGGTAAATCCGCGTCAATAACCAGCCGCGTTCACGATCTCCCTACTCGCTAGGGAAACTAATTGAATGGAAACAATAATTGTCGATGGGTAGTGAGCGGTTTCTTGATGGTGGCTCCCTACTCGCTAGGGAAACTAATTGAATGGAAACACGACTCACCAGTTGTACTCGATAGTACCCTGACTTCTCCCTACTCGCTAGGGAAACTAATTGAATGGAAACAGAGGCGTTGCTAGGTGGCGCATAGAACAGCAATACACTCCCTACTCGCTAGGGAAACTAATTGAATGGAAACCATGGGAATACAAAACCGACGATTTTTTCTCCGTTGGCTCCCTACTCGCTAGGGAAACTAATTGAATGGAAACTGTCTAATACATCATTAACAATTTTCATAGTTTATCTCCCTACTCGCTAGGGAAACTAATTGAATGGAAACATAAGCGGGTGATGTGGTCAGGGGTAGTAGCTTTCTCCCTACTCGCTAGGGAAACTAATTGAATGGAAACTACATTGTGGTTAATATCCGTAGGCAGTTTAACCGGGTCTCCCTACTCGCTAGGGAAACTAATTGAATGGAAACAAGAAAAACGCTCTGAGATAGTAGATTTAGCTTTACTCCCTACTCGCTAGGGAAACTAATTGAATGGAAACATTGAACAACTTGACGAACCAACTCATCAGGCTCCCGGATTCTCCCTACTCGCTAGGGAAACTAATTGAATGGAAACCTTTACTGGGTTTGGGCGTGTAATTCTCCGGTCTTTTTCTCCCTACTCGCTAGGGAAACTAATTGAATGGAAACCCGATGACCCACAATATCAATATCATAAATAAATAATGCTCCCTACTCGCTAGGGAAACTAATTGAATGGAAACCAACCCAAAACTTGTTGGGGATCTTTGCCCCATCGCTCCCTACTCGCTAGGGAAACTAATTGAATGGAAACTTAGTTTTGGCAGTGCTAGCCATAAGCAAGTTAGCTCGGCCTCCCTACTCGCTAGGGAAACTAATTGAATGGAAACTTCAATATTCAGGGCATCTCCGAGGTTTGAAACAAGGCCTCCCTACTCGCTAGGGAAACTAATTGAATGGAAACAATTCTTGCTCCACTGTCGCTTAATTAGCTCTACAACCTCCCTACTCGCTAGGAAAACTAATTGAATGGAAACATATAATCAAGATTCAAAACACGTAAGCCCTCAGTCTTCCCACTCGCTGGGAAATCTAATTGAATGGAAACTGAGAGATATTCAAATTAATCCAGTTGCATCTGAAAGCTTTCCTACTCGCGCTTAGAAATGCAGAAACTAATCGGAAAAAGGCTCTTGATAAAGTTCAAGCAACTTTCGAGCGGACGCCAAGTGTTGAGTTGCCAAAGATTGAGGAGAAATCACCATAACCGACTCCATATAACCTTTAATCCAGAGTAGAAATTCCTGATGGCTACGAGGGGGAAGTTTAATATAGTAGTCAACAAACCGAAGATTTCCCTGCTCATCTTTTTGAGGAACAAACTCTTGTTTGGGATGGCGGCGGCTACCTTCTAGAATAATCTTGGCAACTGGCTGAAAAAACCGGACATGAATTAAAGTCAATTGCAAACGACCGCAGAGTTCATCTTTTTGTTCTTTGGTATCTCCTAAATATAAACCCCAACCATTAGTTAGCAGTTTGTGGGCATCGGCGAGGCGTTGGCGTTGGATAGAAAGAGAACGTCGGGGAGTATCGAGAATCCGACAATATTCTCCAAAACGGTCAATTCTTCCGATAGCCAAATGATGCCTTTGACAATCTTCATAGAGCAGATACCAAGCGTTGTTATGAAAGACAAGCTGCAACGGCCACAGTTGTTCCATTCCGACCCGTTCGTGACCATAAACATCGTAGCGACGTGACAGTTCAATCGCAGTACCTCCCAGGATGGCTTTTTCAACGGTATCGAGGTGATGAAATAGGGTTTCTTCCCGCTGTCCCTGTTCGACCATTTCTTCGGGGTCAGTGGGCATGATTGCCCGATTTAGCTGTTGACGAACCGGATAAAAGAGTTCTCCGCCCAGGTCACTATCCAAACCCCGCAAGCGTTTTTTGAGAATTTGATAGACTTGTTTGGCTTGGGGTTCACCGAGGTATTGGGCTTGGGAGGCAATGGCTTGTAGAGCTAACCGGAGTTGTTGTTGGTCGAGGACGGCCAAACCGAGATAATATCCCCAACGGTACATCCGAGGCTGAAGTAAGCCATAACGACGCAGGGTTTGTAAGTCTTTCCGTAAATTGGAGGTGGAAGGATACCCTTCGGGAAAATTCACCCCTTCGCGAAGTGCCACTTCCCATAGACGTTTCTGCACCGCTACCAAAGCATCACCACCAGTTTCATTTCCTTCGAGTTCTTCGTTGCCTACGCCCGGATATTGTAGGATGGTCGCAATCAACAATATTAACCGTTCAAACGCCTGTTGGTCTGAGTAGGCATGACGGTTCGGTTTCTTAGGCATTACCCTAAATCTATAAGTTCTAAGAACGGCTTGCAATAGTTCACCATAATCTAGTAGAATCTTTGAAAATCTGCAAGTATCTCCGGAGAAATTGAAGAAGTAGATCAAGTTGACGGACAGATTGAGAGGTTAAGGTTGACAATGTTACTGGGGTTCAAAACGGAGCTGAAAGTGAATAATAAGCAACGGACAATCCTTGCTAAACACGCAGGTGCTGCCCGTCATGCTTACAATTGTGGATTACGATTGCTTAAAAATTTGCTCAGACATAACCGAGAAAATCCTGAAGACCCAATCAAATTCCCCAGTGCAATTGACCTTCATAAATGGTTGGTTGCTTTTGTCAAACCTATCTGTCCTTGGTACTACGAGGTTTCTAAGTGTGCGCCTCAACA
>JAYKHV010000189.1:0-9433 GCA_035285085.1 Lyngbya sp.
ACAAGCGTCGCCCTCGGGCATTGGGAGACTTGAAACGGGCGTGGAGCGACTGTAAGACTACTTTCTGTAGCAGGTTGCTGTGAAGCGTCAAGGAATCCTCGGACTTTAGGACGAGGAGGTATGTCAATAACTTTCCGGCTTGCTTAAAAAAAGCAGAAAGCAGAGAGTCGGCTTTCTGCTATCTTATTGTGAAGGCAATGCACGCCCAAATCAAATCATCATCCTTTTTAGGGATGTTTTAGTATCTAACAGCTTGTTACTATAACTCACAATTAACTTATGATCACCCCAATGTCTACACCAGTGCGATTCATCAGTCGGCGCAAACCTGCTGGAACTGTAGCGGCGATCGCTGCCAATGTTAATCGATTGAGCGGAAACGGTTGGGGGTTCTAAATGGGAACAGCATATAAGCGGATTTTACTGAAACTAAGCGGTGAAGCGTTAATGGGAAGTCTCGGCTACGGCATCGATCCGGCTGTAGTACAGGGGATCGCCCAAGAAGTCGCAGAGGTTGTCGCCAAAGGAATTCAGGTGGCAATTGTCGTCGGTGGTGGTAATATCTTTCGAGGGGTAAAAGCGGCCTCGGCGGGAATGGATCGGGCAACCGCCGATTACGTCGGGATGATTGCAACGGTGATGAATGCCATTACCTTACAAGATGCCCTCGAACAAATCGGAGTCCCGACTCGCGTACAAACGGCGATCGCCATGCAGGAAGTCGCTGAACCCTATATCCGTCGCAAAGCCATTCGTCACCTCGAACTCAACCGGGTGGTGATTTTTGGAGCGGGTTCTGGAAATCCCTTCTTTACCACCGATACCACGGCAGCATTGCGAGCCGCCGAAATTGACGCTGAGGTGATTTTCAAAGCAACAAAAGTCGATGGGATATATGACAGCGATCCCCACCAAAACCCCAGCGCCCGCCGCTATAAAACCCTCACCTATGGTTATGTGCTGACCCAAGACCTACGGGTGATGGACAGTACCGCGATCGCCCTGTGCAAAGAAAACAATATTCCCATTATTGTCTTCGATTTGACTGTACATGGAAATATCGCTCGCGCTGTTAGTGGAGACCCTGTTGGAACATTTGTAGGAGGTTTGTGTGAAGTTAGCTGAAATCGAAAGTTCAATGAAAAAGGCGGTTGAGTCTACTCAACGCTCATTTAATACCATCCGCACCGGACGCGCCAATACTTCTTTACTTGATCGGGTGATGGTTGAATATTATGGCAGTCCCACTCCCTTGAAGTCCCTCGCTACCATCAACACCCCCGATGCATCCACGATTATGATTCAACCCTTTGATCGCAAAACCCTCGATATCATTGAAAAAGCCATTTCTTTATCTGATGTGGGACTGACTCCCAGTAACGATGGATCAGTTATTCGCTTGAATATTCCTCCTTTGACCAGCGAACGCCGTCAAGAATTTGTCAAGTTAGCGGCTAAGTACGCAGAAGAAGGCAAAGTTTCGGTGCGAAATGTGCGTCGGGATGCGGTAGATGCGGTTCGCAAGCAAGAAAAAAATAAAGACATCTCCGAAGATGAAGCTAGAGATTTACAAGATCAAATTCAAAAGCTGACAGATAAGTACACCGCCAAAATTGATGAACTGCTTGAGGCGAAGGAAAAAGACATTACAACCGTTTAAAATCCTTTTAAACTTGGGTAGATGCTAATATAAAATACTTAAATATTTGCTACATATGATTGATGGGGAAAACCGGAGGTGGGGTGCAGGGGAGAAACATATGTAGCATTATTTTCCGTATTTGATATCAAACCATCAATCTTTTAATCTAGGGGCGTGCCTGATGACAGTGAACAGTGATCAGTTATGCAGTTACCCGTTTTTACAGTTTTCACTTTTCAGCTATCATCTCTATGTTACTGTTGACGATTGACTGTTGTACTGCACGGTACTTGTTCACTGTTGTTCACCCCCAGAACAGAATTAATCAAGCGGACATCGTATAAAATTTAACCCGAGAAGTTCTCCGAAAAAATTGATCGCAATTCTCAATCGTCATTAAAGATTTAAGACAAGAAACAGCCCAAAAGACATAAAATAAATCGGAGATGATTCCGCCAGTATTTATCTAGAAATCAAGAAAATTTTGAACAAGAGAAAAAGCAAGACTTGCCAACCGACAGATCAGGCGTGTTAGACTAGCAACAGAGTAGTTCAAGATTAGCCCAAGGGTAAAAATTACTCTAAATCAAGGCATTTGACCTGATTTAAAGGGGTGCTGTTTTAATGCTTAAAAGGCAATGATTTGCAGATGCCGGGGTTGAGAATTCGTTTTTTAGTGAACACCATAAAACAACAAGCAACAACTGATCATTAACTTATGACGACCATGTTTGACTGCATTATTGTTGGTGCTGGTCCGGCGGGGGGCGCCGCAGCTTATCACCTTGCCAAACGGGGACGCTCCGTTTTGGTTATCGAAAAAGATGCTTGGCCTCGCCAAAAGCCCTGTGGTGGAGGAGTATCACCTGCGATCGCTCAATGGTTTGACTTCGATTTTACACCCGCCATTTCCACAACCGTAGAGAAAATTCGCTACACCTGGAAATTGGGCGATCCCGTAGAAACCGAGATCGTTAAACCCATGTGGATGGTACGTCGGGATATCTTCGATCAATATTTGATGCAGCAAGCAATTGACCAAGGGGCAAAACTGCAAACTCAAACCGAAGTCACCGGAATTAAGTTTAACAGCGATCGCTGGCAAGTCAATACCAACCAAGAACCCCTGGAAGCAAAATATTTAATTGCCGCCGATGGTGCAAAAGGGCCGATGGCTCAATGGTTGGGCTTGAAACAGTCAAAACTCCGTCAGAGTATGGTCGCGGAATTCCCTGCAAGTCCGGGTCAAATCCCCACCTTTGAATTTGGCATGGTCAAAAACGGCAGTATTTGGGGATTTCCTAAAGCCGATGGCTACTCGATCAGTATTGCCACGTTCCGAGGCGGCGAACCCAAGGATCTGAAAAAGGATTTAATGCAGTACGCCAGTAAAATGGGCATGGCAGCCAGCAATTTTATCGCCGACCATCCCCTGTGTTTGTGGGATGGGGACAAAACACTGCATACTCAAAATGCCCTTTTAGCCGGAGATGCCGCCAGTTTAAGCGATCCTCTCTCCGCTGAAGGCATTCGTCCCTCCATTTTCAGTGGAGTCAAAGCCGCCGAAGCTATCGATCAAGCCTTGGGCGGCGCGAGTAATGCCCTAGCAAACTACACTCAAGTCATACAAAAAGAGTGGGGCGCCGATATGGTTTGGGCGGGAAATTTAGCGGGTCTATTTTACCGTTTCCCCGGCATCGGTTACAAAGTCGGTGTTAAAGTTCCTGCGGCCACTCAACTGATGACTAAAATTCTGTGCGGTGAACTCCGTTATGCGGATGTGATCGACAAAGCCAAAAAGAGTCTGTCACCTTTTTAATTCAGCTTAATTAATCATCTTCGGGTAGGTAGACACCAGTCCTAACGTCTGCCTACCCTTTTTGTTCAGCACCATAGCAAATAGGCAATAGGCAACCATGCAATAGGCAATTTATGTCACCGGTGAGTGCAACGATGGCGTTGCCAGACGACGAAGGAGTCTTAGGGTCTTTTCCCCACCTCCGGTCCTCCGGTCCTCCCCACCGATAACCCATCCGTTTCCATGCATCATTAACCCAAAAAACCCAGCAACAACCCATCCGTTACCCACCTCCCCACCTCCCCACCTCCGGTCCTCCCCTCACGGTATCAAAACGAACTCTTATCCTCTCGAAAATCTGTTAAAACACTTAAGTATCTAAAAAAAACTCAACAACCTTCTCCGAAAAATCCTCTAGCAACTCTCGCAGAGTCAGAACCCATTTAATCGGAAATCTTACAGAAAATTCAATCCAAATAGAGGGGAATACTAAATCAGAACCCGCTCCAAGTTTACACAGCTCTCCTTGAAATCCCATCTCCGAATTATTAAGTTTTTTTAAGATGAACCTTGATTTCACCTTGACTCCTCAGAATTTTACAGAAATATATAATTATAATAAACAAAGTTCAAATTGCATCTATATAGGGATTGGGAGATTATACAGGAGATTATATGAAATCCGAAGAAAATTCACACAGTTCTATTAAAAAAATGGATGAACAACATTTACTCTACCGAATTATAAAGCGGATTAGTCAATCTTTAGAACTCGAAGAAATTTTAACCGCAACGGTTGCTGAAGTTCGAGCTTTTTTGGAAACGGATCGCGTGATGATTTATCAGTTTAGTGCTGATGCTAGCGGTCAAGTCAAGGCGGAATCAATTTATGAGAATCATTTACCTTCGTTAAAAGGATTACATTTTCCCGCAGATGATATTCCTCCCTACGCCCGAGAAATGTTCTGCACTCTGGGTCAACGTAGTATTGTCAACGTCGCCAGCGGACAAATAGGTTGGAGTCCTGTTCAAACAGAGGAAACCGAAGCCTTTTCTCAGACCGAAGAAATTAACTATCGTTCAGTTGACCCCTGCCATATTGCCTATCTCAAAGCAATGGGAGTTCAATCTTCTTTTGTCATCCCAATTTTCCATCAAGACGGTTTAGAATCAAATCGCCAATTGTGGGGATTGTTGGTGTCTCATCATGCCGAACCTTGGGATATTTCCTCATCTCAATTACAATTCGTTCAACTGATTGTCGATCAACTTTCGGTGGCAATTAAACAATCTACATTACTCAGTTATACCCGCCAACAAGCAAGGCGAGAAGCCACCATTAACCAAGTTGCCTCTTTATTACATCAACAACCGACAATTCAACTCCAAGGGGCTTTAGAAGCCACCGTTGAGGCGTTGGAGGGCGTTGGAGGTAGACTCTATATTTGTGGGGGTGAAAATCGCATCTGTGAAGTCTGGACTTGCGGTGAACAACCCACAATGCCGCAATGGGAATCGAGTCCGATTTTAGAAGAACATCCCCTCTGGCAACAATGGATTAAAACCGGATTTAATCGCGGCAAACCGTCAGGCGGAAACTTACCTACAGATACAGAAGTTTGGGCAATTTCGGATTTGTATAAAGAACCCCAATTTCGGGTATTATCACCCGGATTTCAAGCTACCAAAATACGAGGAATACTGATTTTACCGATTCAGTATCGTCAGAAAATTCTGGCTGTTCTCAGTATTTTTAGAAATGAAATCGACACTGAAATTTTATGGGCAGGACGTTTTGATTCCGATTTAAAACAAATTTTGCCTCGGCAATCTTTTGAAATTTGGCGAGAATTGAAAAGAGGTCAAGCCCAACCTTGGACAGAAGCAGAAATTTCTTTAGCTCAAGCTTTAGGATCGCAATTTGCAATGGCAATTCAACAATATCTGCTCTATAAAGAAGTTCAAGACCTCAATATTAATTTAGAACAACAAGTTCAAGAACGCACCAGTCAACTGCAACGAACCCTCGACTTTGCCAAAGCCTTAGAACGGGTGACAGATCAAATCCGCAGTACATTAGATTTAAGAACAACAATGCTGAGGATAGTGCGAGAAGTTAGAGCGTTAATCAAAACGGATCGGGTCTTAATTTATAAGTTAATTAATGACCAAGAAGGAGAAGTGATAGTCGAAGCAGTGGGCGAAGAAATCTCCTCTGTTATTGGGATTAAAACACCTGGCGGATGTTTTCCAAATGACTGTGAAAATCGATATCGAAAAGGTGAATTTGGAGCCATTGTCGATCTTTATGAAGCCAACTTACCTGCTTGTTATCAGGAGTTTTTAGAAAGTGTTCAGGTGCGAGCAAATTTAGTTGTTCCGATTGGAACGAATCAGGAACTTTGGGGATTATTGATTGTTCACGAATGTAATAAACCGCGAAATTGGCAACCGGAAGAAATAGATTTAATTAGTCAGCTTGCCGATCAAGTCGCGATTGCCATTACCCAAGCAGAACTCTATGAAAAAGCCTGTATTGCGGCGGAAAATGAAAAAGCAAAAGCCGTTCAACTTTCTCAAACTTTAGAAGAATTACGTCAGACTCAAACTCAACTGATTCAAACGGAGAAAATGTCAGGATTGGGGCGATTAGTTGCTGGAATTGCTCACGAAATTAATAATCCTGTGAGCTTTATCTACGGGAATTTAGGTTATACCAGCGAATACAGTGATAATTTACTCTATTTGCTCCAACTTTATCAGAAATATTATCCTCAACCTCCGGCTGAAATTCAGGACTATATCGAATCTATTGAGTTGGAGTTTATGGCTTCTGATTTACCTAAAATTGTCTCTTCGATGCGAATCGGAGCCGATAGAATTCGTCAGTTGGTTTTATCTTTACGCAACTTTTCCCGACTGGATGAAGCTGAAATTAAAGCTGTTGATATCCATGAAGGAATTGACAACACATTAATGATTTTGCAACATCGCTTCAGAGAAAGTTCATCTTTTTCCGAAGTTCAAGTGATCAAAAACTATGGAGACATACCCCCGGTTGAATGCTATGCAAGCTTACTCAATCAAGTTTTTATGAATATTATCAGTAATGGGATTGATTCTCTTGAAGAAAAATTGAATCAATTGAACAATAAAGATTTACAAGCTTCTATTTATTCCCCTCAAATTGGAATTGAAACTTCTGTGATTGCCGAGGGAACTTCGCTTAATCCTTGGGTGAAAATTTCTATTACCGATAATGGACTTGGAATTAAGCCCGAACATCTTCCTCACATTTTTGATCCCTTTTTTACCACCAAACCCATTGGTAAAGGAACGGGTTTGGGGCTGTCAATTAGCTATCAAATTATTGTTGATAAGCATCGGGGTACTCTCCAATGTATTTCCCAACCCGAAAAAACAACAGAGTTTATCATCTCAATTCCGATTTACCAGTCTTAAATTCTTTTCTCTTCAGAGCAGATGTTCGCGACAACCTTAATTTTATATTATACTCAATATAGAGGAAATTAATTGATTTTTTGTTGCTCCCTCATCATTTTGTCTGCCTTTAACACTTGCTAGAGTGTGTCGTCCTTGATCTAACTATGAACTTATGATGCTGAACGCTCATCAATGGAAACAATTACGAGACTGCTGTACAAATCAAGCTGCTTTTGAACGACTACAACAAATTTTAACTGTTCAACCCGTACCCACTCTATCCAGCAATAGTCCGTCATCTCCTTCTGTTGACTTAGAATACGATCTCAATTCTACAGCACGTTATAAAGCATTGTTTCGGGTGATTAGTCGCATTCGAGAATCCCTTGAGATTAACACTATATTTACAGCCACAGCAATAGAAGTTAGACAATTATTAAAAGCCGATAGAGTCGCCGTATTTCGTTTTGATCCGGATTCCGGTTATGATGATGGTGAATTTATCTCCGAAGATGTTAATCCGAAGTTTGAGTCGGTTTTAGCGGCTCGTCTTCACGATCATTGCTTTGGCGAACAGTTTTCACCCCAATACCAACAGGGAAAAATTAATGCAATTGCTGACATTTATACTGCGGGTTTAAGCGATTGTCATGTGCAGCTTCTGAGCCAATTTCAAGTGCGAGCTAATCTCTTTGTTCCCTTGCTCAAAGGGAATAAACTCTGGGGAGGTTTGTGTATTCATCAATGTTGTTCTGCTCGAAATTGGACGGAAGATGAGATTGAATTTGTGACTCAAATTGCCCATCATTTAGATGTGGCTTTGCAACAAGTTGAATATCTTGAACTTGTTCAATCTAAAGCTAAAAAACTGGCTTTATTGGATGAACGTCAGAAAGAAGCTAAACGACAAAAAATTTTATTTAAAATTGTTAATCGGATTCGTCAATCTCTCGATTTACAAACTATTTTTGATACGGCAACTCAAGAAGTTAGACAGTTTCTCAAAAGCGATCGCGTCGTTGTATACCGCTTTAATCCAGATTGGTCGGGTTATTTTGTTGCCGAATCAGTCTCTTCAGAGTGGGAACCTTTAATTGATATCATTCCCACAATTGCAGATACTTGTATGCAAGAAACTCAAGGCGGACGCTTTCGACGAGGAGAAATTTTAGCCGTTGAAGATATTTATGAAGCTGGATATTTAGACTGTCAAATTAAACTCTTAGAGCGATTTTCTGCCAGAGCTTATATCGTGGTTCCTATTCTTCAAGGTGAAAATTTATGGGGATTACTGGCCGCTTATCAAAACGCTTCCACTCGTCGCTGGAATGATGAAGAATTACAATTATTATCCCAGATCGCCATTCAACTGGGAGTCGCTTTAAAACAAGCTGAACTTTTAGCCGAAACTAAAGCCTTAGCGGACAATTTAAAACAAGCTCAAATTCAATTAGTCCAAACTGAAAAAATGTCGAGTTTGGGTCATTTGGTTGCCGGAATTGCTCACGAAATTAATAACCCTGTGAACTTTATTTATGGAAATCTCGATCCGGCAACAGAATACACTCAAGATTTAATTGATTTAGTTGAACTTTATCAACAAGAATATCCTCAACCATCGCCGCTCCTTGCCGAAAAAATAAAAGAAATTGATTTAGAATATCTCCTAGACGATTTACCCAAAATTATTTCTTCAATGCGTTTGGGTGCGGAACGAATTCGTCAACTGGTTTTGTCGTTGCGAAATTTCTCCCGTTTGGATGAAGCCGAAGTCAAAGCAGTTGATCTGCACGAAGGCATTGAAAGTACCCTGTTAATCTTGCATCATCGTTTAAAAGCCAAGCCAGAACGAACCGGAATAGAAATTATCAAAACCTATGGTAAACTTCCGAAAATAGAATGTTATGCGGCTCAAATTAATCAGGTTTTTATGAATATTTTGAGCAATGCGGTTGATGCCTTAGAATCTGTTCAAAACCAACCTGATGCTTTATTTTTACCAACGATTACGATTCAAACTGCATTGATTCAAAAAAGCGAACACCAGCCCAACAATTGGGCAATGATTTCAATTCAAGATAATGCTGGAGGAATGCCACCCGAAGTTCAAACGAAAATTTTTGATCCTTTTTTTACCACTAAACCTGTCGGAAAAGGAACGGGCTTAGGACTGTCTATTAGTTATCAAATTGTGGTTGATAAACATGGCGGAATACTGGAATGCTACTCTCAACCCGGAGAAGGAACAGAGTTTAGAATTCTGATTCCAGTTAAACATATCTAATTTAATTGATGGGGGTGGTGGGTAACGGATGGGTTATCGGTGGGGGTGGGTAACGGATGGGTTATCGGTGGGTGTTTTGGGTTGATGATGCATGGAAACGGATGGCTTATCGGTGGGGTGATGGGGGAAGATGGGTTATCGGTGGGTTTTTTGGGTTGATGATGCATGGAAACCGATGGGTTGTTGGTGGGGTGATGGGGGAAGATGGGTTATCGGTGGGTGTTTTGGGTTGATGATGCATGGAAACCGATGGGTTGTTGGTGGG
>JAYKHV010000190.1:0-7742 GCA_035285085.1 Lyngbya sp.
GCTTCGCTCTTAAGGCAGAGGGCAGAGGGCAGAGGGCAGAAGGGAATCAGTTACTTCTTCCTTCTTCATGCATGGATACAAGCCTCTCCTTTTAAGGAGAAAGGGGTTTGGTGGAGGTGCAAGCCTCTTCCAAACCCGAAAACTTCTGCCATCTGCCTTCTATCTTCTGCCTTCGTTTGACCCACTCACCCTCAAAATCCCTTTCCCTATTTCCTATTCCCTATTCCCTTTTAGCGAACACTACCAGGAATTATGCATCCTTTGCTCCAGCGTCAACTCAAACGGCTTGATCTTAGCGAAAACACGCCTCCAAGCAGTGCTGTCGCATGGCAGGAATTCCTCGAACGCATCAGTCGTAGCTACACCGAAGCCGATCAAGAGCGCTATCTGATGGAGCGATCGCTGACGCTTTCTTCTCGGGAAATGTTACAACTGTACGAGCAGCAACGACAGGAAACCGAAACTCGTTTGGCCACCGAACGAGATCGACTGCAAGCGGTGATTAGTTCTTTGGGAGCGGGATTGTGTATTCTCGATCCCCATGGCTGTCTCCTGTCGATGAACCCAGAAGCCGAGCGCCTATTGGGATGGAAACAGGCTGAACTCCGGGGTCAGCCTTTATTACCCCGTATTGCTCCTCATTCTCAACTGTCTTTAGTTGATTTTCCTTGTACTTTTCAACAAGGCTCAAATTCTTCGTCTGCGGTTTCTGCCGATCCGAAAATTTTAAAATCCAGTGACGCTCAATTTCGCTGTCTAAATGATACCATTTTAGCCGTTTCTTACGTTCTAAATCCGATTATCGATAACGAAACACTGCTCGGTGCGGTTTTGGTTTTTCTTGATATTACCGATCGCAAACGCGCCCAACTCGAAGCCGAGCGATCGCTGTCTTTATTACAAGCCACTTTTAATGCCACTGATGCCGGAATTGTTGCTTTAGATCGGGCGGGAAAAGTTTCTAATTTTAATCAGAAATTTGTCGAAATGTGGGAAATTCCTGAGGAAATGTTACAGTCGCCTCACGAACAATCGGCTCTCACGTTTGTCCTGCGAAAACTTAAACATCCGCCTCGGTTTCTCCATACCGTCATGCAGTTGTCAGCCGACCCCAAAACCCCAACCTATGACATTGTAGAGTTTAAAGATGGTCGGATTTTTGAAGTTTATTCTCATCCGTCCAAAGTGGGAGAAAAAATCGTTGGTCGGGTGTGGAGTTTTCGGGATATTACCGAACGAAAACGGGTAGAAAAATCTCTAAAACATCGAGTTGAATTTGAACAACTTCTAACTAGCTTATCCACTTATTTTATTAGTTTAAGTACCGATGAAATTGATAATGGCATCGAACAAGCACTGCAAAAAATTAGTACATTTTTGGGTGTAGAAAGAGGATATATTTATCTATTTCCCGATCAGGAAATGCCGATGAAATCCCTCTATGAGTGGACGACGTTTAAGGCAAATGAGGCTCGGGAAGAATCAACAGAAGCCACACCTAAAACACCTCCACTTCTTAATCTCCTTGAACATCGTCTCAAACCGAACAACTCCGAGGAGAAACTGAATCCTGCAAAAATTCCTTGGATCGCAGAGCAACTCAATCAGCTCAAAACCATTCATTGTTTGGCGAATAACTTGCCGAAAACTGCCAAGGATGATTTACAATATTTACAACAATTTCATTTAAAAAATAATGAGTTAAATTCCGGGTTAAATTTTCTAGAAGACCTACAATACCTGACGATTATCCCGTTAGTTTGTAGCAAATCGGTTGTGGGATTTTTGCGGTTTGATGCCGTCAATTCGGCTTGGGCTTGGTCTTCAGAGAGTATCGCCTTATTAAAAATGGTGGCGGAAATGTTTTCTAACGCCATTGAACGCAAACGAACCGAAGCCGTTCTCCGAGAAACCGAAGCCAAATATCGCAGTATCTTTGAAAACGCCGCCGAAGGCATTTGTCAAACCAGTCGAGAAGGTCGTTATTTGAGTGCGAATCCCGCTTTAGCCCGAATTTTAGGCTATGCAACACCAGGGGAGTTAATTGAGGCGATCGCCGACATCAGCAAACAAGTCTATGTCCAACCTCACCGACGGGCAGAATTTATTGCCGAAATGGAAGCCAATCCATTGGTTTCAGGCTTTGAATCCCAAGTGTATCGTCAAGATGGTAGCATAATTTGGATCTCAGAAAATGCTCGGGCAGTACGAGATGCCACAGGCCGGATTATTTGCTACGAAGGCACCGTCGAAGACATCACCGAGAGCAAAGAAGCCTCCGTTGCCCTCAAACAAGCCAAAGAAGCCGCCGTCGCTGCGAGTCGGGCGAAAAGCACCTTCTTGGCAAATATGAGCCATGAACTGCGAACACCCCTGAATGCAATTATCGGCTACAGCGAAATTTTAACCGAAGAAGTCCAAGATTTGGGCTATCAAGATCTGATCCCCGATTTAGAACGAATTTGCACCGCCGGACGCAATTTGCTCAGTCTGATTAATGATATTCTCGATATCTCCAAAATCGAAGCGGGTCGGATGGATTTGTATCTAGAAAATTTTAGTCTTTCCGGGCTGATCGAGAGTGTGGTTTCTACCGCTAAACCCCTGATTGAACGCAATGGTAACACCTTAGAAGTCGAGTCGAGCGATCGGATTGAACTGCTCTACGCCGATGTTACCAAAGTGCGACAAATTTTATTGAATTTACTCAGTAATGCGGCTAAATTTACCACAGCAGGTCAGATCAAATTAAAAATTTCTCTGCTAGTTGATCGACCCAACAACCGTGAAGATTTTGACCCTCAAAATTCAGCAACTTCCTATATTCAGTTTCAAGTTAGCGATACTGGAATTGGGATGAGTCCCGAACAACTCGATATGCTGTTTCAACCCTTTACCCAAGGCGACGCCTCGACAACCCGCCGTTATGGAGGGACGGGATTGGGGTTAACCATTAGCCAGCGTTTTTGTCAAATGATGGGGGGAACTATTACGGTAGAAAGTGAATTGGATCACGGTTCAAGCTTTACGATCATTCTCCCGACACGAGTCAAAGACCCCAAGCAGGAGAGTACAGACGTAATAGATGAGTCCGATCACGAGAACTGGAAACCACCCGCTTGCGAACCGAACGGCCAAGATTCCCGAACCACCCCCCCGACGCCTCAACCGGGCAATACCATTTTAGTGATTGATGACGATCCGATGTCACGAGATTTAATTGTGCGATCGCTGACCCGGGAAGGGATGAAAATAGAAACCGCATCTTCAGGAAAAGAAGGACTTCACAAAGCCAAAGAACTGCATCCCGATGCCATTACCCTAGATATTATGATGCCCAGTATGGATGGCTGGACGGTATTATCGGCCTTGAAAGCCGATCCGGAGTTAGCCGATATCCCGGTGATTGTGTTATCGTTCATTAGCAATAAAACCAGGGGTTTCGCCTTGGGTGCGTCCGACTATCTGATTAAACCCGTCGATGGAAAACGTCTGGCGAACTTGGTTGGCAAGTATCAGCATCAACTACAGAGTTGCGATCGCCATGCAGTCAATCGGATTTTAATCGTCGAAGATGATATCGGCACCCGTCATCTGCTGCGACACCTGTTAGAACGGCAGGGTTGGCACATTTGTGAAGCCGAAGATGGCGAAGCGGCTTTGAAACAACTGACCCAAAATCCCCCCAGTTTAATTTTACTGGATTTGGTCCTGCCTAAAATGAGCGGTTTCGAGCTAATCGATTTGGTGCGAAATACCCCGGACTGGGCGAACATTCCCATTATTGTAATTACAGCAATGGACTTAAGCGCCCGAGAAAGTACCCAACTGCAAGGTTGTGTCGAACAAATTCTACAAAAGGGAAGTTATAACTGTGATGATCTGTTGCGTGATATTCAGGGGCTAGTCAATGCTAGTCTGAAAACATCATCTTTAATTTCTCCGAGTCGGAATACTCAACTGTCAACGCTTAAATCAGATCATGGCTAAGATTTTGTTGGTTGAAGATAACGAAATGAACCGAGATATGCTGAAACGCCGTCTCAGCCGAAAGGGATATGAAGTCTTGATCGCGGTTGATGGGTCTGAGGGAGTAGAACTGAGTCGCTCCCATCAGCCTGATATTATTCTCATGGATATGAGTTTACCCGTGATGGATGGATGGCAAGCCACACGCGAGATTAAAAGCTATGCTAAGACTCACAATATACCCGTAATTGCTCTGACGGCTCACGCGATGGCAGGCGATCGCGAAAAGTGTATCGCCGCCGGATGTGATGATTACGACACAAAACCTGTGGAATTTCCCCGACTTTTGGAGAAAATTGAAACACTGTTAAAAAAAGCAGCAACTCCGTGAGAAAGCCGTTCTATTCGTGATTGATCAAGCTGAGTTAAATCTTCAATTGAGGCAAAAAAGACAACACCGGAGTCAGTCATGCTTCTATTGACGGCACTCCTGCGATCCGGTCTTGCTGGAAAGATCTTTGGCGGCCCTTTCAATGCGGTGCAACTGCTCCGATCCTATCTTCAGGAGCGTCTTGAGTTTTGCTTAAACACAAGGGCTAGAGACGCCCATTTATCGATAAAGCCAGATGAACGCTGACCCAGAACCATCTCTTGTTCTCATCGTTGATGATAACGAGGTTAATCGTGACTTACTAGCCCGACGCATTAAACGAGAAGGCTATCAAGTCGTGCTGGCTTCTAATGGCTTTGAGGCTTTAGAGATGATTCGTTCTCAAGCGCTTGATTTGGTGTTGTTGGATATTATGATGCCTCAAATGAACGGCTATCAAGTTCTAGAAGCGTTGAAAGCCGATCAGAGTTTGCGGTACATTCCGGTAATTATGATCTCGGCGGTTAACGATATCGAGAGTGTGGTGCGTTGTATTGAACTCGGGGCGGAAGATTATCTGTCTAAGCCGTTTAACCCGGTATTGTTACGCGCTCGCATTAATGCCTGTCTCGAAAAGAAGCGACTCCGCGATCAAGAACGAGCTTATCTTAAAAAACTGGCTGACGAACAGGAAAAATCAGAACAGCTTCTCCTCAATATCCTTCCTAAGCCCATTGCAGAACGCCTTAAACGGGGCGAAAGTACCATCGCCGATAGTTTTGATGATGTGACGGTTTTGTTCGGCGATATTGCCAATTTTACCAAGCTCTCCGCCGATCTCTCTCCGGCGGAATTGGTAGAAATTCTCAATCAAATTTTTTCCCGGTTTGATGAGTTGGCCGATAAGTACAACCTCGAAAAAATCAAAACTCTCGGTGATGCTTACATGGTTGTCGGCGGACTCCCCACTCCTCAAAGCGATCACGCCGAAGCGATCGCGGAAATGGCCCTAGAAATGCAGCGCATTATCGGTCAGTTTAGCCTCCAAGAAGGGGAACCTCTGCAAATGCGGATCGGCATTAATACGGGTCCGGTGGAAGCGGGGGTGATTGGGATGAAAAAGTTTACTTATGATTTGTGGGGTGATACCGTCAATACAGCCAACCGCATGGAGTCTCATGGGGTCTCCGGGAAAATTCAAGTCACCACCACCACCTATGAACGTTTGAAGGAAAAATATCTCTTGGAAGAACGGGGGAAAGTCAACGTTAAGGGGAAGGGAGAAATGACCACCTATTTTCTCATCGGTCGAAAAGGGAGTTTACAGTGACCAGTGACCAGTTATCAGTGACCAGTAAAAACAGTTTTCAGTTAACAGTTTTTCCCCATCTCCCCACCTCCCCACTTCCCCATCTCCCCACCTCCCCACTTCCCCATCTCCCCACCTCCGGTCCTCCCCACCTCCCCACTCCTGAACTCCTGTTTCCATTTCCCCAGTGAATGCTATAAGCTTGTTGTTTGAGTGAACTAGAAATATCAAACGACAAGCTTATGTTATCAATGGCGGAACTGCTCAATTATTCTAAATGGATTGGTATCTTTACCTTATTTTGCGCCTTTTTAACGGTACTTGCATTTATCTTTAAATGGGGAATTCGCTTTCGCTTGGTTGGCGTGACGGCTTTTATGGGGGTTTTGACCGGCGGGGTGTTTGCTTTGGGTTTGGGACTGTTTAACCGGGTTGAGGTTCCGGGTGCGGTTCGTTATACTCGGGTTTATGATGATGGGGGGACTCAAATTGTGATTGCAGTGGCGCCCCAGACGACTCCAACGGAGTTAGAAGCGACGTTACAGCAAGCGGCGGCGGATTTATTTTCGCCGGGACGTTCGGGACGACCCGACCAACGTTTAACCATTCGGGCGCGGACTTTAATTCACCCTGAACCGGGTGTTTCTGAACCTGTTTTTTTGGGTCAGGTTAGACGTTCCAATTTTCAACGAGATGATCAAAATTTAGAGGTTGATATTTATCTCGAACGGTTTGCTCATGTTGAAGAAGCAGTTGAGAATTCCCCCGCCTAATTTGTGATTTCAATGCGATATCTTTTATACAAAAATTATGAGTCGGGATTGAATAATGATTTGATGTCTTTGGAGTTAGCCGTCGGATTGGCTGATCTCACCCAACGACGGCTGGTTTATTACGGTTCTGCGGGAGAAGATCAACAGTTAAAGCCTGTTTCTGGAGGCCGTTTTCATCGGGTTCCCGAACATCGCCGAGGGATTATTAATAACCAGAAAATTCCCACAATTCTCGATCTGTTAGATCCGCTGCCGATTGACTGTATTGGTTATTCAGAGTTTCTCGAAGAAAAGCGGGCAAAAACTTTAAGTTTGTATCACTCCGATATCCGGTTGATCGACTCTGTTTTTGTTCCGAATAATGCCGTTGTTATTCCTGATGTTTTGGAAGAATTTGCAGAAAATCGATTAAGAATTCAAGATGTTGACCGGGATATTTTGCATTTAACTGAATGTAATTTTGGATTTTATTCTCGCTTTTTTTATTTACCTAACCCTTCTCTTTATGCTTTAATGGAGTCCATTCGTCCTCTGGCTATTTATCGGAATTTAGCGGATAAAGTGAGTAAAACACTGGGAAAGTTTAACGGAATTCACGTTAGACTAACCGATTATCGCCAACATATTCCCAGTCTCGATCAGTATTATTCTTACAAAATTATCAAAAATATTCAAGCGAATTTTAGCCAAGACGAATTATTAGTAATTTGTACGGATGAATCGGATAATAAAGACTTTTTTAGTGAAATCACTAAGTTCTACAAAAATCATTTATTTATTGATGAATTTATTATCAATGAATTTCTCTATGATTTTCAAGACTTACCCTTCACCGATGAACAGACTCTAGGACTCATTTGTAACTTGGTGATGCCAAAAGCGGATAAATTTGCCGGAACACTTCGCAGCACTTACACGGGAATTATTCATCGAAATTGGCTGAGAAATAAACTGAAAATTAATCCCGATATTTCTCAACATTCCTTTCAATTTATTGAAAGTGGGTTTGATCGGCAAGATGTTCCTTTTAAAGATGGATTTTATCAGGAAAAAAACGCAGGTTTATTTAGTTGGAATCGAATTCAATTTCCCATTTCATCGGGTTCAAAATCTTGGTATCGAGAATGGCCGGAATCGGTAATTTTAACTGTTTAATTAAGCCATAAAATTGTAGGGGCGGGTGTTTACAGTGACCAGTTTACAGTGACCCTTCGGGTTCGCTAGTTGCTCATGGGGGAAACCCCCAAGACCGCACTAGCTCACCAGTGACCAGTTATTAGAGTTGTCAGTTAACAGTATCTCCCCACCTCCCCATCTCCCC
>JAYKHV010000191.1:0-36117 GCA_035285085.1 Lyngbya sp.
TTGTATTTGTTCGCGATTCATACGATTTTCCATGATGATAAATTGTTGGATTTTACAGGTTACAATTTCCGACGCGAGAAAATAATCGACCAAACCGATCAGCGTAAAATCTTCCCTCCCATAAACATTCCCGCAGGGGGAAATGTCCTCGGGGAACAAAAGAAATATTGCTCAGATTATTATAAGATAACCACTGTTTATTTTGTCTCCATCCTACTTCGTCGCCAAAATGTTCAAAGGCTTTTTGGTTGTATTGTCCTAACTTATTTCCGGTTTCCAGATAAATCTGCTTCTGAACAGTCAAGCCAAAACTTCCATCGCTATATTTCATCCAAAGGTTGTTAATAATGCCAAGGTCTTCGCAGGGTAGTTTTTCAAGATCTGGACGGTGTAAATTTCGATTTTTTCCGGCGACATCCCGCAGCCGTTTAGCCGTTTCTTCGTCTGCATATTCCCACTGTTTTTGACTCAACAAATATTCTAGGAAAGTATAATCTACTCCTCTAGCTGAAACTACTTTTATTAACCGTGTTGGGGGCGGAGGCGGAGGCGCTGCAATTACTTTTGTTAACGATGTTGGGGGCGGAGGGGGCGGAGGTATGCGAACGGTTTTGGAAGGTGCAGCTTGAGATGAAATTGCATTCACAAGTTCCCGAACAGACTGATACCGTTTTTTCATCGCCTGCTGCAACATTTTATCTAAAACTTCGCCCAATTTTTGATTAATAGGATCGGTTAAATAATCCCGCCAAACCCATTCTCCCTCGGTCACATCGTACAGTTGAAAGGGTTCAATTTGGGTTAACAGATGAATACAAGTCACACCCAAACTATAAATATCACTGCTAAAATTGGCTTTTCCCAAAGCTTGTTCTGGCGCCGCATATCCAGCAGAACCGATGGTTGTTCCGGTGACGGCTAAGGCGGTACGGGTCGCAAATTTTGCCGCACCAAAATCGACTAAAAATAGTTGGTTATCCGAAGCTCGACGAATCAGATTTTCCGGCTTGATATCCCGATGAATGACTTGATTTTTGTGAACAAAGTGCAACACCGGAAGTAATTTTTTCAGGAGTTGTAAAATTTGAGTTTCGTTAAAGCTTCCCGACTCCTCTAACTCTTGTTGCAGGTTTTTTCCTTGAATATATTCTTGAACTAAATACTGGCGGTTATCTTGGGTAAAATAGGCGTAAAGTTCGGGAATTTGCGGATGTTTTCCCAACTCATCCAAACGAACCGCTTCCTGTTCAAAAAGTTGTTTGGCTTTCTCTACGGTTTCTGTTCCCTGTGCTTGCGGAAAAAACTGTTTGATCACACAAAAGGGTTTTGAGGGTTTGAACTCGTCTATCGCTTTGAAGGTGCGACCAAACCCGCCTTGACCGATAATTTCAACCGCTCGATAACGTTCGGCTAACAGTAATTTTACACCACAACGCTGACAAAATAGAGTGTTTGGCGGGTTATTCAACAAGCAGTCAGGATTCAAACATTGGCTCATCCCTGGCGACTCCAAGCAGTTCTATCTATCTATTTTAGATCGGTTTGTGCTTGGAATTTTAACAATTTTTTTTGGTGTATAAAACTTAAATAATTTTTGCTAATTTTACCGTAAATTTTCTGATGCACCCGAAGTACAAGTCAAAAACCCGGTAACTCATATGAAACCGGGTTTTTAGTCTCTATATTTTAGCGTTTAGAGGTTGAAACTCCAACGGGAACTTTAGAAATCGTCTTTTTTTGGGTTTGAGAAATTGACTGTAACAAAGCTGATTTGATTCGATCTGATAACTGTTGTAAAAACGTTAACGCAACGGGTTCGAGTTGACGTTTAGAAATGGGTTCGATAAACTTATCCCAAGGATTGAAATCGACAATATTTTTACCGATTTTAACGCCAACAGGTTCTAAGTGTTTTCCGGGTATTTCTTGATGAATTAAATTTTGGTTTTTGAGTTGCTGAATAAACCAGTAAACTCCTTTTTGTTTATTACTCTCATTTCCGGCAATATCATCGGATTTAAACGAAATTAAACCCGTAATATTAAACAGTTTACTCCGATGAATCATACATTCGGTTTGACTGCGACTCGGTAACACGCCCAACCCAATTTCATCAATAAAATCAGCCAGAAATTTAATCGGAATGGCGCTGTCTGTATCACTAATATCGGGCGCAATTAACAGCGAAGGTTGATTGAAAATTGTCTTTTTATCGTCTAACCGACGGCGAATTTTATCAAGTTGTTCTTGGGAGATACAATCTTGAAGGTAAGTTAATCCATTTTTGTCGCTCAAAAGTTCTAGCAAAGCGATATATTTGCAGCCCAAACTATGACCAACCCAGAAGTAATTAGAATTATCTAAATAGAATTCTCCGTCATAACCGGCGGCTTTTGCTTTTTCTACGAGTAAATTTTGTAACTCGTTTTGTTCTTCTAATAAACTCAGTGAAACCGACCAATGGCGAAAGGTAAATCGAAAGGGAATTGCAACGAGAGTATAACCGGATTCAAATAATGTTTCTAAAAAATAGCGATAAGATAAGGTTGGAAATGAACCAAAAAAGGCGCCGCCAATAAATCGAATGATACCTTTGGGTTGGGGATGGAAAGCAACCCAGCTAAAGCCTATCGGTTCAAAGCGAAGTTGAGTAGACATAATTAAATCCGAGTGTGATTAAAAGCAACTTGATTAACCTATCTCTAACTTAACGTTTGTTCTAGGGTGATGAACAGTCGCTTTTTTGCAGTAACTCGGATGAGTGACACTCATTTGTGCTTTCAATCTTTCCCAAAAACTGGCTTTCTCAATAGAAACCGGGTTTTGATTGAATATAAAAAAAGGGTAAGTATTTTAATACTCACCCCTATTTTAACGAATTCAACAACAGAAAAGAATCGAGTCAACTGCTATTAACTTTGAGTCACCGTTTCCTTTTCCTGGGAGGCTAAAAACTTCTCTAACTCGGTTAACGCATCCGCATCAACTTTGGTTTGCATCGGACAGAATTTCGGCCCGCACATCGAACAAAATTCGGCCGTTTTGTAGATATCCGCCGGCAACGTTTCATCGTGATATTCACGGGCGCGATCCGGGTCGAGAGCGAGTTCAAATTGACGGTTCCAGTCGAAGTTATAACGGGCTTGAGACAGTTGATCATCGCGATCGCGGGCGCCCGGACGGTGACGGGCAATATCGGCGGCGTGAGCGGCAATTTTGTAGGCAATTAAACCATTGCGAACGTCCTCTGCATCGGGCAAACCGAGGTGTTCTTTTGGCGTCACATAACATAACATTGCCGTACCGTACCAACCGGCCATCGCCGCCCCAATTGCTGAGGTAATATGGTCATATCCGGGCGCAATATCTGTTACTAACGGCCCCAAAACATAGAAGGGTGCTTCTGAACATTCCTCCATTTGTTTTTTAACATTAAACTCAATTTGATCCATCGGCACATGACCCGGCCCTTCTACCATGACTTGAACATCATGTTCCCAGGCGCGACGGGTTAATTGTCCGAGGGTTTTCAGTTCCGCCAGTTGCGCTTCATCGGAGGCGTCATGCTGACAACCCGGACGCAAAGAATCCCCCAAACTAAACGAAACATCGTATTTTTTGAAGATTTCGATAATCTCATCAAAGTGAGTATAAAGGGGATTTTGTTTGTGATGATGCAGCATCCAACGGGCAATAATTCCGCCACCGCGAGATACAATTCCGGTAATTCGACTGCGAACTAACGGCAAATGTTCAATTAAAATTCCCGCATGAATTGTCATATAATCCACACCTTGTTGGGCGTGTTTTTCGATAATATGCAGGAAATCTTCTGCCGTTAATTTCTCAATGCTCCCGTGAACACTTTCTAGGGCTTGATAAATGGGAACCGTACCAATTGGCACCGGAGAAGCCTTAATAATTGCCGTGCGAATTACATCTAAATCACCACCACCTGTAGACAGATCCATCACGGTATCCGCCCCGTATTTTACGGCGAGATTGAGTTTTTCAACTTCTTGATTAATATCAGAAGAATTCGGCGAAGCCCCAATATTTGCATTCACCTTACATTTAGACGCAATGCCTATACACATCGGCTCTAAATTGGTATGATTAATATTAGCCGGAATAATCATCCGACCTCGGGCAACTTCATCGCGAATCAACTCAACCGGGAGATTTTCCCGCTTGGCGACATAGTGCATTTCTTCTGTGAAAACACCCTGACGGGCGTAGTGCATTTGTGAAACATTTGCTTGACCACGCCGGCGATTAACCCATTCTGTACGCATTTTCAATTTCCCTCTGGTGACAGCTTCCCTACGCCGGTACTAACCGGACTCAGGTTCCAAGGGTGTCGTCTCAGCCTGGACTTCGCAGGCACCCCTAGCTTAGGTGTTGATGGTATCACAAATCGGGGGATTTTGCAGAGGATCAACCCGAACAAATGTAAAAAAGTATGGCTGGATGCAATCTGTATTAAAATCTGTTGTAATAATTGACAGATTTGACGATAAATTGCGTCAAAGTCTTTGCAGTGTTAGATAGACTTTATTGGTTAGAGTAGAAAGCATGGAATTTCGAGTTATAGACACACCTCGCATTGATTGGACGGGAGATACCCTGGCAATTGGTTTGTTTGAACATGAAGTAGAATTACCGGGTGAATTAGCCCAACTCGACGAAAAACTCGCAGGCATCTTGAAAGAGTTGATCGAAGAAACTGAATTTGATGGTAAACCCAGTAGCAATGCTTCAACTCGTGTGGGTAGTAATAGCCCCATCCGCAAAGTTATTTTACTCGGTTTGGGTTCATCGGATAAGTTGACGTTAGATACTTTACGTTTAGCCGCAGCAACCGCCGGACGACTTGCAAAAAATATTAAATGCAAAACCCTCGGTTTGAGTTTACCCGTTTGTGAAACGCCAGATGCAACCACTCAAGCCTTAGTAGAAGGGATTGAATTGGCATTGTATCAAGATAACCGTTTTAAGTCGGAACCGCAAGAAAAAGGCCCCGCAATTGAACGGGTTGAATTGTTGGGTTTGGCGGGAACAGAAGCGGCAATTACTCGCGCTCAAAATATTTGTTCGGGGGTGTTTTTAGCCCGAGAATTAGTTGCGGCACCCGCCAACGAAGTTAACCCGATTACGATGGCAGAAATGGCGGAAGGTTTGGCATCAGAATACGGGTTTGATATCGAAATCTTGGAAAAAGAAGACTGCGAAAAGTTGGGAATGGGTGCATTTTTAGGCGTTGCCCAAGCCTCCGATATGCCGCCAAAATTCATTCATTTGACTTACAAACCCGAAGGAACTCCGAAGCGCAAATTGGCGATTATTGGTAAAGGTTTAACCTTTGATTCGGGCGGACTCAACCTGAAAGTTGGGGCGAGTAGTATTGAAATGATGAAAACCGACATGGGCGGCGCCGCAGCAACCTTTGGGGCGGCGAAAGCAATTGGGTTGTTAAAACCCGATGTGGAAGTGCATTTTATTAGCGCCGTTACTGAGAATATGATTAGCGGTCACGCCATGCACCCCGGAGACTTTTTAAGGGCGTCAAATGGCAAAACAATAGAAGTCAATAATACCGATGCTGAAGGCCGTTTAACGCTGGCTGATGCGCTGGTATTTGCGGATAAATTGGGTGTCGATGCGATGGTTGATTTGGCAACCTTAACGGGCGCTTGTGTGATTGCGTTGGGGAATGATATTGCCGGGTTGTGGAGTCCGAACGATGACTTGGCAAATCAGTTAGAAACCGCCTCAAAAGCAACCGGTGAAAAACTCTGGCGGATGCCGATTGAGGAGAAGTATTTTGAAGGGTTAAAAGCCGTTCACGCGGACATGAAAAATACAGGCCCAAGACCGGGCGGTTCAATTACTGCAACCCTGTTTTTAAAACAGTTTGTTGAGAAAACAGCCTGGGCGCATTTAGATATTGCTGGACCCGTTTGGACGGACAAAGATAACGGTTATAACAGCACGGGTGCGACTGGTTTTCCGGTTCGACTGTTGGTAAATTGGGTACTGCAATAGTTCCGGTTTGACCGCTTAAAATTTGGGCTGAAATTGCTTTATCTTAGAAGTAAATGCAGCCCAAATTTTTAAGTATTACTAGCAAGTATAAAAAAAGAATCAACACTAACTGATGAATTAAATTTTAAAAAATGCGTATTTTATTAGTAGAAGATGAACCCGGAATCGCCCAGTTTATTACTCAAGGATTGCGAGAAGCAGGCTATGTGATTGATGTCGCTCACGATGGTCAAGAAGGTTGGGATTATGCTTCTACGTTGGAGTATGATATTATGATTCTTGATGTGTTACTTCCGATCCTAGATGGTTTTCAACTGTTAGAAAAAATTCGCAGTCGAAAAATACTTACACCCGTTTTACTTTTAACCGCTTGTGATACCGTAGAAGATCGAGTTCGAGGATTAGATTGCGGCGCCGATGACTACTTAGTTAAACCCTTCGCTTTTTCGGAATTATTAGCCCGTTTGCGAGCCTTACAACGTCGTCCACCCCTGCAAATTAATACGGTTTTACAAATTTCCGATCTGACGATGGATATCGCCAAACGAGAAGTCCGACGGGGGGGACGTTTAATTGATTTAACTCCTTTAGAATTTAAACTTTTAGAATACCTGATCCGCCATCCAAATAAAGTTCTCAGCCGCACTCAAATCTTAGAACAGGTTTGGGATTTAGACTTTTATAATGATTCTAATGTTGTTGATGTTTATGTCGGTTATTTGAGGCGAAAAATCGAGCGGGATTCTGACCAAACCCTGTTACATACCGTTCGAGGTGTGGGCTATTGCTTGCGAACAGAGGAAGAAAATGATTAAAAAACTCCCTTGGAAAATTAACTCTTTGCGAGTTCGTCTAACGGCTTGGTATATTTTTTTATTAGCCCTAACCCTAGCGTTATTTAGCAGCTATCTTTATATCCAACTCGAAAAAAGTTTACTCGCTCAACTCGATACGAATTTACAACTCACCAGCACCCAAACCCTCACGAATCTGATTAAGAGTAACGGTCATTTTGCCTTTAGAAAAACCGCCGATTCTCAAGCCATGACCCAACACTTATTAGAGGCGGGTTTTGCCATTCGATTGCTCGATGAAAAAGGTCAAGTTTGGGATGGTTTGGGGCGTTATGAAGCCATACCGATAATATTACCCATTCAAGCCGGTTTTTCTAATCTCAAAACCTCCACAACAACCTGGCGCGTTTACAGCCAAATTCTCCCCGACACCAACAATAAAGGGGAATGGTTGCAAGTTGCAGAATCCCTAGAACCCATCTACGAAGCCTCAGAACACCTGTTAACCTTGATGTTGTTGGGATTTCCTTTGGTTCTGGTGATTGCGGAGTTTGGGGGGCTATTTTTGGCCGATCGCGCCTTACGTCCCATCGAACGCATTATCCGCACCGCCCAAAGTATTGGCGTCAATGACTTTACCCAACGCATCGGCTACCAAGGTTCAACCGATGAAGTCAGACGGTTGGCCAAAACATTGGATAGAATGTTAGACCGTTTGCAATTGGGTTTTGAACACGAACGACGATTTACCGCAGACGCCGCCCACGAATTACGCACACCGTTAACGGTAATTAAAGGACGAATTGGCGTCACCCTCAGCCGTCCCCGCACAGTGGAGGAATACGAACAAACTTTACAGAATTTGGAACAAGAAACTGATCGCTTAATTCGTTTGACTCACGGTTTATTGTTTTTAGCAAGATTGGATTTGCGACAAATGCACCCGACGCTATTACAGCCCGTAGATTTGAGCAATCTTTTAAGCACTTTAGTTGAACAAATGCAACCTTTAGCCTCAACCCAACACATTCAAATTATAGCACAAATTTCGCCAAAATTATTCATTCGGGGAAATGCAGATTATTTAACAAATTTATTTCTAAATTTAATCGATAACGCCCTCAAATATACGCCCGGTGGCGGCACGGTGACGGTCAAAGCGACTCAAAAATATGAAGTTGTAGAAGTGCAAGTTCAAGATACCGGAGTCGGGATAGAAGCCAAACATCTTCCCTTTTTATTCGACCGCTTTTATCGAGTTGAAGAAGCCCGTACCCGTCGCACGGGAGGGGCGGGTTTGGGGTTGGCGATCGCCAATGAAATTACCCGTTTACATAATGGCAAATTAACCGTAGAAAGTCAAGTCAATCAAGGCACAACATTCAGCTTTACAGTGAACAGTGAACAGTGAACAGTGACCAGTTATTAGGGAACAGGGAATAGGGAATAGGGAATAGGTAAAAAGGCAACAGGCAGTTTACAGTTATCAGTTATCAGTTATCAGTTATCAGTAGCATGATACTGGTCACTAAAAACTGGTCACTGTCTCCTGTCTCCTGTCTCCTGTCTCCTGTCTCCTGTCTCCTGACTTGGTGACTTCTGACTTTAGTCTGTCTTCCCGGCGAAGTTAAGAAAATTCTTAGACATTTCTCACCATCCTCTTAACGTTTTTTATTTAAGCTGGACTGAGATTTTTACAAGCGGTAAACCCCTGTATGGATGGAAGCCTGATTCTGTTTAATATTCTCAACCCCCCGGTGCTGTTTTTTTTCTTAGGAATGTTGGCTGTTTTTCTAAAATCAGACTTAGAAATTCCTCAACCTCTCCCGAAGCTATTCTCACTTTATCTCCTCTTAGCCATTGGATTTAAAGGCGGATACGAATTAGAAGAAAGCGGAATCGATGCTCAAATTGCAATAACACTAATTGCAGCGATTGTTATGGCTTGTATTGTACCCGTTTACACCTTCTTTATTTTAAGATTAAAACTCGATGCTTACAACTCAGCCGCCATCGCCGCAACATACGGTTCCATCAGTGCAGTCACGTTTATCACCGCCAGTTCTTTTCTGGAAAAACTCAGCATTCCCTACGGCGGACACATGGTAGCAGCCTTAGCATTAATGGAGTCACCCGCCATTATTGTGGGGATTATCTTGGTGCGGTTTTTTGCTCAAAAAGAGTCGGACGAAGGCGAGTTTTCTTGGGGAAAAATTCTGCACGAATCTTTCCTCAATGGTTCGGTATTTTTGCTGATCGGAAGCGTTGTAATTGGTGCATTAACGGGCGAAAAAGGTTGGGAAAAGTTGCAGCCTTTTACCCAAGGAATTTTCTACGGTGCTTTAACGTTCTTCCTCCTCGATATGGGATTAGTTGCAGCCAGACGCATCAAAGAATTAAGAAAAACAGGCTCTTTTCTAATTGGTTTTTCGGTGTTTATTCCGGTTGCCAATGCCTTAATTGGGATTGTTGTAGGTAAGGTTTTAGGGTTTGGCGAAGGAAACACGTTGTTATTCTCAATTTTGTGTGCCAGTGCATCTTATATTGCCGTACCTGCGGCGATGCGAATGACCGTACCCGAAGCCAATCCTAGCCTGTACGTTTCTATGGCTTTAGCGTTAACTTTTCCCTTCAATATTATTGTCGGAATTCCCCTGTACTTGGAAATTATTAAGCATCTCGGAATTTAAACTATGCAAGCAGTTAAAAAGGTTGAAATAATCGTTAGTTCGTTGGAAATTCAGGAAGTTCTAGAGGTGTTAACCCAGGCTAATGTTTCCGGATACACCGTAATGAATAATACATCCGGAAAAGGAGATCGGGGTGTGGCAAATGATGATCTAGGAACGGTTTTAAGTAACAGTTATATTATGACCGTTTGCACCAATGAAAAGCAACTCAATCAAGTTGTAGATGACATCACACCTATCCTCAAAAGAGTCGGTGGAGTGTGTCTGGTTACGGATGCAAACTGGGTCTTACATTAACTGATTTTTCAGTTACCCAAAACGTTCTCCTTGTCCTCTTTTAGATTGAGATTGAACCCATGCCAATCAACCGAATTATCGCAGGTTTAAATGACTTTCAAGAAAACTACTTCAAAGCACATCAAGACCTGTTTGAGCGGCTTTCTCACGGTCAGACACCGGAGATTTTATTTATCACTTGTTCTGACTCCCGTATCGATCCAAATCTTCTCACCCAAACCCTACCCGGAGAACTGTTTATTATTCGTAATTTGGGGAATATTATCCCTCCCTACGGTTCACTTAATAGCGAAGGAGCAGGAATTGAGTATGCGATTCAAGCCTTAGATATTAAGGAAATTATTGTCTGCGGTCACTCCCATTGTGGGAGCATGAAAGGTCTGCTAAAACTCAAGAGTTTATCGGATGAAATGCCGTTAGTTTATGACTGGCTAAAACACTTTGCAGAAGCAACCCGCCTAATTATTCGAGATAATTATCACGGATATTCTGACGAAGAATTGCTCAAAATTGCCATTCAAACTAACGTTCTAACCCAGGTTGAGAACCTAGAAACCTATCCCGCTATTCGGACTCGACTACACGCAGGGAAACTTCATCTTCATGCTTGGGTTTATGAAATAGAAAGCGGACAAATTACCGCCTATGACGCCAGCAAAGGTCAATTTGTTCCGTTGATACAAGAATCTTTTCCTGTTCCCGACCCTCTGGCGGTAATGAACCCAGTTTAGTTCATTGGGAGCCGTTTAAACTTGTGATTTCATCTTTTTAATACGGCTCCTATTTTTTGACATCATTGTGTATTTACAAACCGATGAACAGTGCAATTATTAAATCAAATTCTCATCAAAGCAATCGATTTCAACAATCTTTAGAAAGCGGTAAGTCTTGGTTTTTCCAAACCGCAGAAAGAGCTTTAGAACAAGCTTATCAAGCCGCACTGAGAATTAAAACCCTAGAAGAAGATCATTTTGGAGGACAACAGGTTTCCGCGAAAACTTCAATTTATACTCAAAATGTCTTAAATTATTTTGTTGATGATGTCAAGAAGAATCTGCGAGTGATTCGTTTGAGAGTTACGGAGTTTAAATGGAGTCGTTCTCTGGGGAAATCATCCAATCTTGAAATCTTAGAAAAACTTCGATTTATTGATGAAATTTTAGAGCGATATCAAAAAGCTGACTTTTTTCAAAAAGACGAACTGACTATTGATGCAACTTTCAAACCCATTAAACCGGAAAATCAACCCAAAATGTCTTCTAAACATAAACTTTCACCCGCAGATTTTTACACCGTAGAACACAAAGAAAACATCAACAAACCCGCAGGAGTTTTACCCCGTTCTATCGGACGAACTGTTGAAAAAATCAAAATGGGTCTGAATGAAGACTCTGAAGAAGAATTAATGAAAAACTTTAGAGCCAATAAAAAACAGACCAAAACGGCGATTAATTTTTTAATCTTATTAATCTGTCTTCCCTTATTAATGCAGCTTACCTCAAAACATTTTATCTTTTATCCTTTGATTCAACAGTATCGCAACAGTCATCCTGTCGATATTTTTATTAACCCCGAAATGAAAGCCGAAGCCATTCACGAACTCGAAGAATTTGAAGAAAGCTTAAAATTTGAACATTTACTTTATAACTCTCCCGAAATTTCCCCAACAGTCTCCGAAGAAAAAATTCATCACAAAGCCGAGGAAGTCGCCGAAGAATTTAGCAATAAAAGCAGCGCAGCCATTAGTAATATTTTTGCGGATTTAATGGGACTCGCAACTTTTGCTTTAGTTGTTATTTTTAACCAACGGGGGTTAAACGCTTTTAAAGCTTTTCTCGGAAATGTTATCTATGATTTGAGCGATAGTGCGAAAGCATTTATCCTAATTTTATTCACCGATATTTTTGTCGGCTTTCACTCGCCGCACGGTTGGGAAGTGCTATTAGAAGGAGCGGCGAATCACTTTGGTATTGCGGCGAACCATAACTTTATTTTTCTGTTTATTGCCACCTTTCCCGTGATTTTAGACACAATTTTTAAATATTGGATTTTCCGCTATCTCAATCAAATTTCACCCTCGGCTGTGGCGACGCTCAAAAATATGAACGAATAAGTTAAACACGCGATAGAATACTTGAAGTTGGGTTGGGAAATCAAAAATACAAATGTCAGGCGATCGCAAAAATGCTATAGTGCATTAAACAGCAACAATCGGAGAAATTGTACCAATGGCAATTATTCATCCGAATGAACTCGGTATTACTTCACTTCCGGATCATACTCAATTACCGGAGTCTGATGGTACATTTGTGAAAAATTTCCAAGAACATCCCCAGAGTATTCTATTAACCGATTCTATCCGATCTACCTTAGATCAACTTCATCCTAACGGACGATATGCCATTGGTCAAGACTGTGGCATTTATTGGCGACTAACAGAACCGCCAGAACGGGGCGCAGAAGCACCCGACTGGTTTTATGTTCCCAATGTTAAACCGTTAGTTAATGGAGAAGTGCGACGTTCTTATGTATTGTGGCACGAATATGTTGCGCCTTTAATTGTATTAGAATTTGTCTCGGGGAACGGTTCGGAAGAACGGGATAAAACACCACCCGCCTCTTTAGTTAAAGGGGATGGAAAAGCGGGTAAATTTTGGGTTTATGAACAAGCCATCCGAGTCCCTTTTTATGGTATTTACGAAGTCAAAAAAGCCTCGATAGAAATGTATCATTTAGTAGAAAACCATTATGAACAGTTAGAACCCAACGAACGCAATCATTATCCTATCTCTCAAATGGGTGTAGAATTGGGAATTTGGCAGGGACGTTATGGGAATATGGAATTGCCCTGGTTGCGGTGGTGGGATAACGAAGGGAATTTGTTATTAACCGGAGAAGAACGGGCAGAAGTTGAACGACAACGCGCCGAAAACGAACGACAACGCGCCGAAAAAGAACGACAACGCGCCGAAAACGAACGACAACGCGCCGAAAACGAACGACAACGCGCCGACAGACTAGCCGAACGATTGCGAGAAATGGGAATTAATCCCGATGAATTATAGCCGCAGACAAAGCATTTTCATTGAAAATAAAAGTGCAAGCGTCTCGCTTGCAGGATGGTTTTTTCGGGTTATATGATATCCGGTTAATTAATGCGTGTTCTGGGGGTGAACAACAGGTTACAGGTTAAAGGTTAAAGGTTACAGGTGACGAGCGATTGGTGAAAAAACTGATATAGAGGTTTCGTGTGAGGTACCACGCCAAAAACCCGGTTTCTTTAACAACACCGAGCGCCTATTTTTGCACCGCCATAGAAGAAACCGGGTTTTTTAGTCTCTACTGTACTTCATTCAACTGAAACGATTGCGAGAAATGGGAATTAATCCCGATGAATTATAGCCGCAGAGTAATCTTAAATTAGTAAAGGTTTGGGGGATAATTTAACCGATGGTAAACTTATTACTAAAATCTCTAACAATTCTGCCCATTTTGGGCATATTTTCATCCGTAGCAACGGCGCAAATTATCCCGGACCAAACCTTACCCAACAATACCACTGTCACCCCAGAAGGTAATATTTTTAGAGTCGAAGGCGGAACCCAAGCCGGCGGAAATTTATTTCACAGTTTCCAAGACTTTTCTATCCAAACCGGGAGCGCCGTGTTTTTTAACAATGCCGTTGATATACAAAACATTATCAGTCGAGTAACGGGCGGGAATCTATCATTAATCGACGGTTTAATTCAAGCCAACGGCACCGCTAATTTATTTTTACTCAATCCCAACGGAATCATTTTCGGCCCAAATGCCCAACTGAATATCGGCGGTTCATTTGTTAGCAGCACCGCCAACAGTTTAATCTTCAACGACGGACAAGTTTTCAGCGCCATTAATCCCCAAAACCCGCCTTTACTCAGCGTAAATGTTCCCATTGGTTTACAATTGGGTTCAACTCCGAGCGCCATTACTAACCGTTCCCAAGCTGTCGGAATTGGTCTAGATGGAAATCCCGCCCCCACCGGTTTACAAGTTCAACCCGGACAAAATATTACATTAGTTGGGGGAAATATTAACTTAGAAGGCGGAAATCTAACCGCTTTTGGAGGTACAATAGAACTGGGAACCGTTAACAATGGAGTTTGGCTGTTTGGAAACGGCACCTCTTTCAATTCTGCCGCTTCCGGACAGATTTTATTATCAGAAAATAGCCAAGTCACAACCAACGGTTTAAGTGGCGGTGCCATCAACTTACAAAGTGGAAAGATTACCCTAACAAACGGTTCGGGATTGTCCGCAAACACCTTAGGAGATTTTGACGGTCAAGGCATTAATATTCAAGCTTCTGAGGTCAATATTCAAAACCAAGCCTTTGTTTCCGCTTCCGCCCTTTTAGGTCGGGGTGCGGGTGGCGGAATTAATATTAACGCAGACAAAGTAACCCTAACCGGAACCGTTCCCTTTCAACTGGTTTCTCAACTGTTAGCTTTAGGCGACCCTCAACAAGCCGAGTCCGTAACATTTGACCCGTTAAAACCCCCCGATGGTTTGTACAGCCTCAGCGGAGGAGAAGGGAAGGCGGGAAATGTTACAATAAACGCCAATCAGTTAATTGTCCGCAACGGCGCCGGAATTTTGACCACCGCTTTTGGTCGGGGGAGAGGCGGAGATATTATCCTCAACGTTCAGTCCGCCGAACTCAGCAACGGTTCTTTACTCGTTACCGGAACTATCGCCGCAGGGGATGCAGGTCATTTACAAATAAACGCCAACCAACTGCGAGTTATCGAAGGAACATCACTCAGTACCACCCCCAACAGTTCCACCGAAAGAGGTCAAGGAGGAGATGTCGTTATAAACGCCGATTTTGTCGAACTCAGTGGCACCCCCGCAGGCGCTTTAGTTCCCGCAGGCGTTTTTACCGCGACATTGGGGTTGGGCGATGCGGGAGATTTAACTATCAACGCCCGACAACTGCGAGTGACAGACGGCGCCCAGGTTTCCAGTTCCGCATCCGGCGCAGGAGAAGGGGGAGACCTGACCGTAAATGCAACAGAGATTGAATTAACCGGAATTGCGCCCGATGGTCAGTTTGTCACGGGTTTGTTAACGTCATCGTCGTTGTTAACCGTTCAAGGACAGCGAGGAACGGCCTCTGCTGGCAATTTAACCGTTAATACCAGTCGGTTGGTGGTCCGCGATGGCGCTCAAATTTCGGCGGCTACAGGGGGCGAGGGAGCGGCCGGAGATTTAATGATTAACGCATCTTTATCGATAGAGGTGATTGGGATAACGACCAACGCCAGCCCCATCGTGGAAGCGGTTTCTTTTGGCGTGGTTGGGGATGGAATTCTTCCCAGTGCGATTGATTCTAATACCAGTGGGGAGGGAAATGCAGGCAATTTAAACCTGACCACCAATCGTTTAACGATACGGGATGGGGCGGAAGTCGGTGTGCGGGGAACCCGTCAGGGGTCGGCGGGGAACTTAAATATTACCGCAAATTCGATTATATTGGATAATCAAGGGGCGATTAGTGGGGCGACGGTTTCGGGGAGTCAGGGAAATATTACCCTGCAAACCGAAGCGTTAGAATTGCGTCGGGGAAGTCGGATTACCACCAATTCGGGAACCGCGGACGGTGGAAATATTAACATTAATACTCGGACGCTAGTTGCGATTGAAAATAGCGATATTACCGCAAATGCTCTACAGGGACGGGGAGGCGCAGTTCGCATCAACGCTCAGGGTGTCTTCGGGACTGAGTTTCGTCAACAAACTACTCCCAAAAGTGATATCACCGCAACCAGTGAGTTAGGGGCGGAATTTAGCGGCGTGGTTGACATTAATCGCCCGGAAACCGATGCGAATTCGGCGTTAGCAGAGTTACCGATTACTGTTGTCGATCCTAGCACGTTGGTGGTCGCCGGTTGTGCGAGTTTTGCCGAAAGTGAGTTTATTATTACCGGACGGGGGGGTTTACCTCCGAGTCCGAATGATTCTCTCAGCAGCGATGCGGTGATTGTGGATTGGATAGATGCGGTGATTCGCCCCGATTTGAATCCCAAATCCGCCACCAACAACCGCCAACAACCCTTAGAAATTCCTCCTGATTCAACAACTTTGCAAACTCCCCTGGTTGAAGCCCAAGGTTGGATTGTTCGTCCCAATGGTCGCGTTGAACTGGTCGCCGTTCCTCCTGATGCTACACCCCATCGTTCCGGATTGCAACCCGTTCCGTGTCAGGGTTTCTTGAAATCTCCTCTATCCAACTCGGAAGAGGGATAGAATTTACAGCCATTTTTGTCTATGATCTAGCAATCTCACTGATGCGGATGTTCATCTCAACTTTTCAGTTGTTATGCGTCAAATTTTACTTTTTTTTCTGGGGTTTTGGTTTTTTGTTGCTGTGGTTGTATTTGGAGCCATCTTGAACAGTTCTTCTGACACAAAAACGATTACAATTTTACAAACCAGTGACATTCACGGTTATCTGATGCCTTGGGATTATTATACCAATCAACCTGCTGAGTTGGGACTCGCCAAGGTTGCAACTTTGATTGAACAGGAACGAGAAAAATATCCCAATTTAGTTTTAATTGATAATGGGGATACGATTCAAGGAACGCCCCTGGCTCATTATTACAATAGAATTGAAACTCAATCTCCTCACCCCATCGCCACCGCGTTTAATACGCTCGGTTTTGATGCGGTTAGTCTGGGAAATCACGATTTTGATTTTGGAATGGAAGTGTTGTCTCGTTGGGTGAACCAATTAGACGCGCCTGTTGTCTGTGCGAATCTTATCCGCCCCGATGGAATTCCGGCTTTTAAACCTTATATTATCAAAGAAGTAGACGGGGTTAAAATTGGGATTTTGGGCTTGACAACCACCGCAGTTCGCAACTGGCTTCCTCCCGAAAATTTTGGCGAACTTTCGTTTCTTGACCCGATGCAAACCGCCAAAGAATATGTGCCGCAAATGCGAGAACAAGGCGCCGATATTGTGATTGTTGCTCAACACACCGGTTGGACGAAAACTCCCAAAGATTATCGTTCAAATCCTGACTCTTGGTTAACTGCAATTGACACTTGGAAAAATACGGGCGCAACGGTTAATGAAAATGTCACGATAGAATTGGCTGAAAAAGTCCCTGGAATTGATATTATTCTCGCCGGACATTCTCATATTAATGTGCCGAAAGCTGTGATCAATAATGTGATTATTGCTGAACCGTCTTATTGGGCAAAGGCTGTTAGTAAATATACGCTGAAACTGGCGCGTCAGGGCAAACATTGGCAGATTATTGATAAGGATGCAACCAATTTCTCGGTTGAAAATGTTGAACCTTTACCTCGTTTTGTTCGGCTTTTGCAGCCCAATCATCAGCAGATTTTAAGTTATCTCAATAAACCCATTGGTCAAGCTAAATCTGAGTTTGTTGGCGGGATGGCGGCTCGGTTTCACGGGAGTGCTTTGGCGCATTTGATTAATACTGTACAACGGTCTGCGGCTGAATCTATGGGCTATCCGGTTGATATCTCTTTGACTTCTATTTTTACCAATCAGGGTAAGATTGACGCCGGAGAAATTACACTGCGGGAGGCTTACAGTATTTATGTTTATGATAATCGTTTATTTATTCTCGAAATTACCGGGGATATTTTACGCCGAGCGCTCGAAAAAAATGCCGCTTATTTTAAACAGGTAAATCCCGATGCTTTACCGGATAATCCCGAAGAAGTGATTGCGGAGAATATGCGGGATTATAACTGGGATATTTATCACGGGATAGATTATACCGTTGATATTACTAAACCTGTGGGTCAACGCATTACTCGACTTCTTCTCAAAGGGAAAACCATTGCACCGAATCAAGTTCTCCGCGTGGCGATTAACAACTATCGGGCGCTGGGTGGGGGCGATTTTTTGATGTTTAAAGAAGGTAAAGTTATCGATAAATCGAGTTTAGAAATCAGAGATTTAATTGCCGAATATCTGCTCAAAAAACAGACCATTGCTCCCGAAGAGTTTCAAATGGATAATCTGCAAATTATACCCAACTTATACATTTTATACTTTAGATAAGTGCCTCTTTTCTCCAAAAAGAATATGCTTTTTTGTTTGGAGGTAATGATTGATCCGGTTTTCTCTATCTTCTACATTATAACAATTGCAAGAACAACTCAAACCTATTGCCAAAAAATCCAAATGTCTATACAATATAAAATATAGGGGGTAAATCCCGGCAACGGCCTTTGTCCCCTAGAGGTTTATCAATTTAATTTTTTTGATTTGAACCCAAACAATCAGCTCCAGGAGGGGTTATTATGGAACAAAACAATTTTTTGTATCCTCGGGGCCAATATAGAGGTGAACCCACACCGGAAAATATAGCCTTTGATGGTCAACTGCAACAATTTGCCCAACAGGTTAGTATGATTGCAGGTTTACACACAGGAGGAAAATTATCTTCTCAAGAATCTTACCGACGCCTCAAACGGTCTTGGAAACAGGTAAAAGCAGCCCGTCACGAATTGGGAATTGGCAAAAGTCGCTAAAATTTTTGAGATCAATCACTTGAGAGCGGACAACCGCTCTTGATTGGGTTTAAAATGAGTGAGTTCGTATAGCGCGGAACATCCCAAAGCGACAAAGACCTGTACCGAATGCCAACCGCATCAGCAGTAAGGTGGGTACTTCTCGCACAGATTTAACAAAACCCGACAACCCAAAACCCAACCATCCTTGAGGACGAATTATTCCCTGCCAAATTGAATCCAGCCAAGAAGGAAGGGTTTCTCTTGTCCAGTCTGCGGTGATGACTTCCCCCTCAACCAGTCCGGTCGCCGCTAACAGTTCAGAAAAGCCTTCAATACTCGAAAACGCCGGATGAGACCATTGATCAAGAAGTTGACGCATGACGGGTTTTTCCCAAAAATTCAGGGGAACTTCGCGATCGTCTCGTTGGTTCCAGTCGGCGACAACCAACACCCCACCCGGTTTGAGGACCCGCAGCAACTCTTTGGCAAAAATCGCTTTATCCGGCATATGTGGCCCCGCTTCAATCGACCAAACCACATCAAAACTGCCATCGGGGAAAGAGAGCGCCATCGCATCATCGACCCTAAATTTAGCATTCACTCCTTCCGGTGTCAACTCCTGGGCGCGTTTAACTTGTTGGGGACTGATGGTAACACCCGTGACGTCAAACCCATAATCCTTGGCTAGAATACGGCTACTTCCCCCAATACCGCAACCGACATCCAAAACCGTTGTATTTGGGGGTAATTTGTCTAAGCCTCCCCAACGGACCATTTCATGTACAAAGTCTTCTTTTGCTGTGATAAAATCCTTATTTTGGGGCGGCGAACCGTAATGACCGAGGTGAATGTGTTCGCCCCAGTAGTATTCTAAAATGCCGTCTTCGGTCCATTCGTCGTAAGAATTGGCAACAGAATCAGAGGATTGATAACGGCGAGCGCTAATCAGATACAGTCCAATCCCTAGCGTTAGGATGATGAGAAAAATTCCCAGGATGTAAAATAAGCTCATTTTAATTTTAACTGAAATTAGGTTCAGAAACTCCACAATTCAATTTGATGCAATGGGTGAGTGATTAACTTCCTTTGCTCCACTTTATAATAGTCTTCCCCGCAACAAATTTTCAACTCCTGTTGAATAAGTTTGACCTCACCTCAAAGGTCTCCAAGTCGGGGAGAGGCTTTTTATCCTAATAAAATCATTCATCTGCATCGTCTTCGGGTGGCAATAACGCTTGCAATTGTTCCTGTAAATTTGGTAAAATTGTAGTGATAATTTGCCAGATTTGTTCTTGATTAATTTGCTCATACTGATGAGCAACGACGTTTCGTAAACCAATCACCCCACGCCAATCTATTTCAGGGTGAGTGTTCCGAAATTCTTCTGTAATTCTACGACGAGCCGCTTCGCCAATAATTTCTAAGTTGCGTTCTACGGCTTGTTGAACTAAGATATTACCTAAATATGCTGCTTCGTCCAAGCCCTGAGTAAAGGTTTCAATTCGTTGAATCGCTTGCACCACATCCCAAATAGCAGCATAATTGCGAACGTTATCTTGCATTTGTTTGTTGGCAATACTAATAGTAATCGGTTCGGCTTTTTCTGGCGGATAGATCACCCGATGTTGCTGTAGTATTTCCCTCCGACTGAACGGATTAATTAAACCTCGTTTTTGGGTGAGATCAACTTCCCGATTAAATAGCGTTTCAAGTTCAGTTTTCGCCCGAGTAATATCGTCTAAAGTCTGTTCGGTGTTAGGTTGGTAAACAACGAGAACATCGACATCACTTTCGAGACAAAAATCATCCCGCAACACCGAACCAAAGAGGGCTAATTCAACAATATTCCACCGCTTACAAAAGTCGGCAATTTCTGCAAGAGAGGTGTTTAATCGTTCCCGAAGAATCCATTGGAGATCGGCAAATTGTTTGAGTTGCTGCATTGATCCTCCCTTAACCGAAATGACGTTCAGAAACTTGGCGACTCAGTTCGCCGCAAGGGGTAAGCGTTCAACTTCCCCAACTTCATTTTATGATAATCTTCCCCCCAATAAATTTTCAACTCCTAATGTCTGCTTCTGTGCTTGTTCAATTATTCTTCTATACTGTAATCTCCACTGCAAAGCATTAGAAATCGTCAGATAGCCAAGTTCAGGGGGTTGATTGATAATCCGATCTGCTAATAATTCACGTCCAATTTCATCTAAAGGTAAATTCCGTTCCTCTAAAAAAGCAATAATATCATCTTTGTTTCCTTGACGGCGTAGAATTTCCCTTAAACCGTATGTGGTTTGATAGTCTCCCGTGCGGTTCTCAACTCCTGAACAAAGTTTCCGGCTTCTATTTTGAGAAGGGATAAAGTCAGCACTCTCGTCATAAGATTAATAATTATAACTTAAATCGGTAACTTTAATTGTTCCCATTTTTTCGATTTAAACTCAATATTTTTCCGACCTATTCGTTGACAAATCCATTCAACACAAGCGGGAACCACCGCATTTCCATATAACATATATTGATCGTAAACCCTCGCCACTCTACACCAATGATCGGGAAAACCCATTAATCGAGCATACTCTACATTGGTCAACCGTCGAAACTTGTTTCCCACTTGATAACGTTCATAATGTCTGGACGTTGAGGCGGTTAAAGTTGAGGCTACCCCGTTAATTCCAAAGATTGTATAGCCCAAACGAGCGCCTCCTCCTTGATTGTACAAAATCTCAACGCCGTTACAATAGCGATTTACAACTGTACTTTTTTTAATTCGTTCTCGGGTATCTGCGGTAAAATCAAACTGTGTATCTATTTCCCGTTCATCTTGAAGGATATCTTTAAGTTTTTGCGGGGGTTTTTGGTTAACTAAAGGCGGAATTTGGCGAGTATACATTTGGTTTTTATAGGCAATTCCCCAGTTATGATTTTTAGTTTGTTGTTCCAAAACTATCGGCTGAAGACCTTTTTCTAAGGTTTCAATAGCCATTTCTAAAATATCACAATCATTTTGAGTCAGTAAAACCAGGAATTTTTCAAGATTCGGGAAAGGGTTCTTTGTTGTCGATTTTGTTCCTAAAATAAACACGCGATCGCGATTTTGAGGAATTCCAAAATGAAGGGGATTAATCAATCGCCATTCGATAAAATAATCTAAGGAAGCCAAGGCGTTTAAAATCACCCTAAAGTGATAGCCCCGTTCCATTGTTAAAATGCGTTTGACATTTTCCAGTAAAAAATATTCGGGCTGTTTTTCTGCGATTATTTCAACAATTCGTTCAAATAACGTTCCTCGAACCCGATCGCGAATTCCCCGTTTTTTTCCGGCAGGACTAAAGGGTTGACAGGGAAATCCGGCCGTGAGAAAATGATGTTGGGGAATCGTTGATAAATCAATTTGGGTAATATCTGCTAAAACAATCGAATTTTGTCCGAAATTACTTTCATAAACCCGACAACTTAACTCGCTGCAATCATTCGCCCAAATGGTTTTAATATTGGCGGCTTCCATCCCCAGACGAAAACCACCAATTCCCGCAAATAATTCAATCGCCTTCAACACACTTCTCCAGATTTTGAAAAATTATCAACCTTGCTGACAACTTGACACCGCCTCCCGCAAATTTCCCTGAAACTTTTCTAACAATTTTTCTCCGTCTTCCGCTTCTAACCCCGTCCAATACATCAACAACGCCAACTTCACCGACAAACCACTTTTATCTAATAAAACTCCCGCTTCTTCTCGACTCACTCCCGTTAAATCGGTGATAATTCTTAACGCCCGATCGCGTAATTTCTTATTCGTAACCGCCACATCAACCATGCGATTTCCGTAGACTTTCCCCAACTTTACCATCACCCCAGTTGAGAGAATATTTAACGCCATTTTTGTCACCGTTCCTGCTTTTAACCGAGTTGAACCGGCGAGAATTTCCGCCCCAACTAACAAACGAATATCAACATCAACCTCAATTTTCACCTGTTCTTTGGGAACGCAGGCGATAAAAATCGTCTTCGCCCCTCGCTGACGCGACGCTTCCAACGCCCCGAGAACATAGGGAGTTGTCCCCCCTGCGGTAATTCCGACAACCACATCAAGATCGGTAATTTCTCGATAGGCGATCGCCTGTTTACCCTCTTCGCTGCTATCTTCCAACTCTTCGGAACTTCGCACCAACGCCGCAGCACCCCCCGCGATAATGCCCTGTACCAACTCGGGAGGGGTGCAGAAGGTGGGGGGACATTCGGCCGCATCCAACACGCCCAGACGCCCGCTAGTCCCCGCTCCGACGTAAAATAAGCGTCCCCCGTGACGCATGGCTTCCGCTATGATATCAATGGCTTGGGCGAGATGTTCTCGGGAATGGGCGATCGCCAACAATGTTTGGATATCTTCTCGATTAAATAAGTCTACCAACTCCAGAGAACTCAACTGATCTAAGTTCTGACTACTGACATTAATTTGTTCAGTTAAAAGATGTCCTCGCGTCTGGGAATCGTTCATGTTCTCGCCTTGCAAATTTCTATAATTTTATCTGTAGTTGGAAAAATTTGTGGTTTTTCAGGATTTTTATGGCTCCCTCATTTTACCCACATCTTCCTGACTTTTTCAGCAATTGTTGTTGCTATCGGGCAGCAAAAATGTCTGCGGTTTTATAATAACCCTTCTAATCTACGGCGAATGTTGTCGAGTTCATCTGGAGAAAATTCTAAGTCTGACTCTACTTTTTCACTGGGTTTTTGATCGGGTTTTTGATCGTCGGGTTGCCAATCGGTTTGTTCTACGTTACTCTCAGGAGGAACGGCCAACTCACCCGCCTGGATCAGTTGCCAGTCATAGTTGACGCTGCGACAAAACTCCATGATCTCTTCATCCTCTATGGGTTCGACACTGGGAGTGGGAAAATCTTGAGCCTCCAAGAGGACAGCGAAGCGGGTTGCATCCTCCTCTTCCTCAAACATTAGCACAGTGTTGCGATCGCCCATCTGGATGGTATGAATTCCTTCGTTCTCTGTTCCTGCATTAAACAGTAGTACATATACGCGCATAGGTTCCCGGCTGTGTAATGACAACTTTTCTTATTCTACTGCTCTGATGCCCGTTACCCAACGAGCAACCCACATTATCATACAATATCATTATTAGGGATCGGTTTCAATTTGATTTCAGGCAACAGTACAATCGATAGCCCACTTTCATTTTTTTCTCTGATTTATACAACTCGACTAATTTATTATAATATGATTCTTAATGATTTTCAGCAACTTCATCCGGCTTTGCAAATATTTATCCAAGATCAAGTTTCATTCCCTTTAGAATTTAAGTCGGCTATCAGCCCCCAGGATGAAATGTATTTGTTTGCCCTCGAAAATCATCGGATTCCGGAAAAAGCTAGAATTAGATATTATTTTAATGGTCGGCGGATTTTTGATGCTGTTCGTCAGATTGTGCAGTGGAAATTTCAAGGATTTAATCGGATTAACTCTTTTTTAGATTTTGCCAGTGGCTACGGACGTTTTACTCGGTTTCTCTTGCAAGAACTCTCCCCCGAAAAAGTTTGGGTTTCTGATATTTACCAAGATGCGGTTCAGTTTCAACAAGAAAACTTTGGAGTCAATGGCATTATTTCAACGGTTAATCCGAACAACTATTCAGTTAACTCAAAATTTGATTGTATATTAGCTTGTTCTTTTTTTAGTCATCTTCCCGAACGGACTTTCACACTCTGGATGAAAACCCTTTATAACTTAATCACTCCCGAGGGAATCTTGATGTTTAGTGTTCACGATAAAGACTTATTACCACCGGAATCAAAAATTCAATCCGATGAAATTCTATTTATCCCCGAAAGTGAAAGTCTTTCTCTCGATGTCAATGAATATGGAACCTCTTATGTTGGCGAAGAATTTGTCAAGAAAACCGTTAACCAAGTGAGTCAAGGGGAAGCGATTTGCTATCGCATTCCTCAAGGAATTTGTCGTTATCAAGATTTATATCTAGTCGCCAAACCTCCGGTTCCTGACTTCTCCAGCTTACAATTTAGTCATCATCCTTGGGGACGTTTAGAACAAATTAATCTCACCCCAGAAGGGGAACTTCAAATTAGCGGATCGGTATCCGAAATTAATCCCAATAGCAAAATTGAAGCGATTTTAATCTCCATAAATGGCAACTTGATTCAACAAATTACACCCCGACCTAATCCGCTGGTAAATTCTACATTATCTTGGTCTACTCAGATTGATTTTCCCCGTTTATCTCCCGAAGATATAGTCTTAATAAAAGCCTTAAATAGCAGAGGATTAGAATGGGTTTTTGAAGCGGCTACCCTCGAAGTTTTAAGGGCTGCAATTCCCTAAAATCCTTGAATTGAACCCCCCCAAATTCCTCAGCAGACAGTCTAAAGACCCTGAAAAATGCCCGGAGCAAAAAAATTGCTGATTGATAAAAATTTTATAAATTTTATAAATAAAGGGAACAAAAATGTGTTAAAAAGTATCCTGAAGTTCCATCAACCGAAACGAACAAACGTTGTAGCTGTATAGCCTTAAAACCTCATGTCAAGTCAAACTCCAGATATTTTTACAGAAGAAATTGATACCCTACGAGGGGGAGCGGATGCTGATACTTTTACCCTGCGAAACAACGGCGATCAACTAAACGTCTTATTGTTAACGCCCCCAGCAACCCACCAAGGGACTTCTCAAGCCGAAGAAATGCTCGGTACAGAAGATAATGATGTTATGTATGGTCGTCAGGGAAATGATACCCTATCGAGTTTTAGAGGCGATGACTTCCTCAATGGAGAATTGGGAAATGATTGGCTATTTGCAGGTCAAAATAATGATACCTTGATTGGAGACTCCGGTGATGATACCATGTTTGGCGATCGCGGTACCGATACAATGTATGGGGGAGCGGGGGATGATGTTATATTTGGTAATAATGAAGATGATACCTTATTTGGCGATCGCGGCGATGATACAATCTATGGCGGTCAAGGGGATGATGAACTCACAGGCGGTACAGGTAGCGATTTAATATTAGGCGATCGCGGAGATGATACATTAACAGGCGTGACCGGACGGGGTAAAGGCTATGCGTTAATTGAAGACTTTAACCGTCAAGAAGATACGATCCAATTAGTTGGAAATGCCGAGTCCTATGAGTTAGTAAATTCTGAGGACATAGAAACGAATAATTCGGTGGATTTACCCTCAGGAACCGCTATCATTTATGAAGATTTTGATGGTTCAACACAAGTGATAGCCATCGTTGCTGGAAACACCTCCCTCGATCTCAATGCCAACTATTTTGATTTCTTCTAATCAGAAGATCCGGAGTCGGGAGACACCGAGTCAGGAGACACCGAGTCAGGAGTCAGCGAGTCAGGGAGATGGGGAGGTGGGGAGGACCGGAGGACCGGAGGTGGGGAGGACCGGAGGTGGGGAGGACCGGAGGTGGGGAGATGGGGAGGTGGGGAGATGGGGAGGACCGGAGGTGGGGAGGTAGGGAGAAACTGTTTACTGTAAACTGTTATCACTGGTCACGGGTTCGGCAGCGCGTTGGGCGGGTTCCCCGAAAGTCACGCGACGGACGTTCCCGCATATGGTGACAGGTGTTGCAGCGCGGTCTTGGGGGTTTCCATCAAGGAGCGCTTTCCTTGCGGCGAGCGCGGTTTCCGCCGAGAGCGCTTGCCTTCGCGACTTGGCGGAATGGTCGCGAAGGCAAGTTCGCGATCGTAGCAAAGTTCGCGATCTTCCGCAACGGACGTTCCCGGAGGGTGACTGGTGACTGGTGACTGATAATTGCCTGTTCCCTATTCCCTATTCCCTCTTCACTGGTGACTGCTGACTGGTGACTGGTGACTGATAATTGCCTGTTGCCTGTTCCCGATTGACTGTAAAATAGGGGTCGGGATTTTCAGCAACCCAACCCAATTGAGAGTTATAGCGAATTTCAAAATGAAGATGAGGCTCGTCGCTATCGGGTTGTCCGCTGATACCGACCTTTCCTAAAACTTGTCCAGAGGGAACCTTCTGGCCCACTTTCACGGTAATCTCCGATAAATGAGCATAACGGGTCTGTTTCCCCGATTGATGATTGACCACCACTAAATTACCATAACCCGGTCTCGCTCCAGCAAAAGCCACCACACCCTCGCCGACAGAAAGCACAGGTGTGCCAATTTTAGCAATTAAATCCAGACCACTATGAAAAACCACCCGTCCGGCGGTGGGATGCAGTTGCCAACCATACCCCATTTGTACCGAGGCTTTAGCGGGGAGGGGATAGCCAGACAACACCACCTTTGCTGGCACCACCGGGCCACCGGGAGTCCAATTCACCCCCGGAATAAACACCACTCGGGGTTGACTTTGACAGCCATTGACTTCAAAAATCACATCCGCCCGGGCATTGTAAGCTTGGGCAATGTCCTGTAACGTTCTTCCGGCGGGAATTTCAACCACAATCCCATTGTAGGGCGCAATCACAATTTCCTGTCCGACAGAAATTTGATTTTGTCGCAACATCGGATTCATTCCCAAAAGCGTTGCCGGAATCAGGTTATATTGACGGGCAATACTTTCGAGGGTTTCACCCGACTGAATGCGATGTCGTTTTAAGCGGGACAAAACCGGAGGCGGACAAACATTGGTTGGAGTTCGATCGCGGATAAACAAATCATTGGCCTTGGCAGCAGCAGTGGGAAGCAGTACCACTCCCGACAAGGGAACGATCAACCCCAACAGATAAGAGACAAAAAGGCTGAAGTGTTGGCAAATCATAGCGGCTTTTAGCCTCATTAGACCTTTAGAATAAACGAATCAACAGACAATCTTCGATCAAAACAGAGCCAGACCCGATAACCGAGGGTTCTCATGGCGAAAAATCCCCGATAGAGAAGGGTTTCAAGCTTGACTCCGACCACTTACCCTGATAACAAAGAAGCCAAAAGCAGAAAACTGTCTCTCTCAGCTTAAAGATTTTTGGATTAAATTGGAAATATGAGACCAAAGGGGAGATAATTCTTAGGTATCTTTCCTCTCCATATAGTTTAATTCAATCAACACAGGTCTCATAGGGGGTGAAATCAGGATCGAAGAGGGAACCGAACCTAAAACCCTTGTCTGCTCTGGAATCTGTCTTGATGCATAAGTGCCTAGCTAACATCTTCAATCAAGTGTTCGTGATAGCTTCAGCAAAAGGGTTAACCCGACTAGCTGGTTTGACTTCAAACTTCAAGTAGAGACTCCAGCAGATTGGTTGCTCAGGGAGGAAAAAACACGCAAAGTCTCTCTATGTGACGCTTTGTACACGTTTTATTGAGCAGATGACGTATCCATCGGAAAAGTACAGATGAACTTGTCTATAAAACAACTCACAGTATACTTAGCTCTACTCTCCATCGGTGGAGGCACTGGATGGTTGGGAAATCGCTATCTGCAAGCGAAAAACCACACTGAACATTCCCCCGCCGTTCCTGTTGTTCGTCAGTTACCCGCTAACACTGAGCCTTTGGTTCCCGAAAAGCGAGTCGTTGAACGCAGTAGTCCGAACTTTATTGCCGAAGCTGCCGAAATTGTTGGCCCGGCGGTGGTGCGAATTGATGCCGCTCGTCAATCCAAAAACGGGCCGGGTGCTTTGAATAATCCCCTATTTAAGCGGTTTTTTGGGGAACAACTTCCCGAGTCTAACGAACGGGTACGACGCGGAACGGGTTCCGGTTTTATTGTCGCCTCCGATGGCCGTCTGATTACCAATGCTCATGTTGTTGATGGGGCTGATACCGTGCTTGTTACCCTCAACGATGGTCGCACGTTTGAAGGCAAAGTCAAAGGGGTTGATGATTTAACCGATATCGCGGCGATTAAACTCGATGTTAAGGATTTACCGGTTGCTCCGATGGGTCGATCGGATCGCATTGTTCCCGGACAGTGGGCGATCGCCATCGGCAATCCTTTGGGGTTGGATAATACGGTAACGGTGGGAATTATTAGTGCGACCGGTCGATCGAGTTCTCAGGTGGGAATTCCTAAAAAGCGGGTGCGGTTTATTCAAACCGATGCGGCGATTAATCCGGGGAATTCCGGCGGGCCGTTATTAAATGATCAAGGAGAAGTGATTGGGGTGAATACGGCGATTCGCGCCAATGCCCAGGGGTTGGGGTTTGCCATTCCCATCGAAACGGCGGTCAGAATTGCCAATCAGCTTTTTGAAAAAGGGAAAGCCGATCATCCCTTCTTGGGGGTGCAAATGGTGGAGTTGACGCCCAAAATTAAGGAGGAAATGAGCGAACAGCTTGAGGTGAAGTTGTCTCAAGATCGAGGGGTCTTGGTGGTTCGGGTTGTCGAAGAGTCTCCGGCCTTTAAAGCCGGAATTTTAAAAGGAGATATTCTCCAAAAAGTGAATAATATTGCCGTTAATACTCCCACCCAAGTCCAAGAAGAAGTGGAAATGCGGGCGATCGGCGACGAGTTAGCCATTGAAATTAACCGCCAAGGAAAGGTTCAAACCGTCAAACTGAAAACCACTGCTTTCCCAGATTCAGCTTTATCTGGGGATTGACGGATGAAGCAAACAAGGGAGCAGAATTTCACTCCCTGCTTCTAATTTCTACTCCCATTTTTCTCTATTTTGAGAATGGGGATGGGTGGAAGAGACTTGACCAAAACTTTCATCCAAGTGCATCCGTTGTTCCATCTGACGCAGAAAATAGCCGGTCATCATCGCTGAGGCTAACAACCCCGCCAGGTTCTCCCGGTTGGTGGTAATCTGTACATCAAAGTCATCAGAGGGTAAAACACCAATCAATCCCTGAACGTTGTTGGAGATAATTTCCTTAATTTCTGGGCTGGCTGATTGGGCAATTTGAGACAAAACCTCTGGATGTTGATCTTGTAAATAGCTCAGTAAAGCGTTTTCGGAGGTTTCGTTCCCATTGGATTTGATAAAGTCGGAGTAAAAGACCATGAGGTGATTCCGAATGTCTGGCTGCTGTACTTCTAGTGTGAACTGCATCTATCGACTTGAGCCGAGACAGATGCTTCCTATTTCATCGGGATGTGCTTTCTATTCCGAAAAATAGCCAGTCTTACCTTCCCTCTATAGGCAGGAGTCCTAGTTCCTAAGACTTAAATACTGCTACTCTTACTGGCTCCTTGACAACTTGGTTTTTGTTATCGTGATTGTTTGGTTTTCACAATCGGAGTGAGTTTTCAGTTATTGTCTTCTCCTTTGGCTAAAGCCAAGGGAGAATCTCAGAACAACTGATTTATTAATCAGACTATTAGGCAAGCGTCAAAAATGCCACCCGTAAACCGGACTAGCCGGAAGCTTACTTTGTGCTTAATCCCATTATGCGATCTAAACTGCTGTGTCTAACATAGCACAACTCGATCCCTCTCTAGAAAAAAACTATCCGAATTGGTTTGGCTCCTGTGGGATAGTGATTGCGGTTGGAAAGCCGATGGAATCTTTGTGATCCGGGCGACACACTCCGGTTTCTCGATCGCTCCGGCAGGGTATCATAGGATTAAATACTGCCTTACGTTAAATCGATCTAGAATTATTCTGATTGGGAGATCAATAACCATGAAACACATTTTAATCGTAGAAGATGAACCTCTAATTAGAAGTAATCTCAAGGAATTCTTAGAACTCGAAGGATATTGGGTTTGGGAAGCGAGTTCGGGGGTTGAAGGATTAGAGATTTTTCAACGGGAATTGATCGATCTGGTTATTTCTGATATTTTAATGCCGGAAATGGATGGTTTCGAGTTCTGTCGTCAGATTCGCAACAGTCAAACGGGAAGGTTGATTCCTTTTATTTTTTTGTCCGCCAAAACCGAAATTGATACGCTAAAAAAAGGCTATCAGTACGGGGCGGATGAGTATTTAGTTAAACCCTGTACTTTTGAAGAATTAACCCTAAAAATTCAGGCTTTATTAGAGCGAAATCAGCGAATACACCAAGAAATTACCAGCCTCCTGCAAAAATCGACTGTTGATTTAAAGGAATCACCCCAACCCCCAAAACCTCAATCTCCAAATCAACAACCTGAGTTGTCTTCTCTATCAGAACAGCTTACTATAACCCCGGCTGAAGAACGAGTCTTTTTTGAAGTGATTCAAGGCTACACCAACAAAGAAATCGGCGAACACTTATTTATTAGTCATCGCACCGTTCAAGCTCATCTGCGAAATATTCTCCGCAAACTTAACCTCAGCAATCGTTATCAGCTCGTCCGTTTTGCTTTAGAAAAGGGCTACAAACCCCAACAATATCTAGAGAATTGCTAAATCATCAAACAGCTAGTAGATCGGGCTGAAACTCCATCAATTTCAAGGGTAAAGATTGCCCCTTGAGGATGATTATCGGTGACGGAAATTTGGCCGCCATGAGCTTCAACTACCATTTTACAAAACGCCAAACCCAACCCCGTTTGAGAAATATTTTTCATGGGGGTTCCGACTTCATATTTTTCAAAGATACGGGTTCGCAATTCTTCGCCAACTCCCGGTCCTGAATCTATCACTTGAATTTTCACTCCTTTTGTCTCTAAAAACTCCGCTTTGAGGATAATTTTACTCCCCGATGGAGAGAATTTTACAGCATTAGAAAGTAAATTATCAAGTACCCGTTGAAATAGAGGCGAATCGACGTTAATTGTACAGGGTTGTTGAGGAATATCACTCAGCAACTCAATTTCTTTAGTGCTAGCGAGAGTAGCAAAATTTTCAACAGCAGAGCGACAGATTTCGTCCAAATCAATATCACAACGGTTCAACACCATTTTACCAGATTCGAGTTTAGCCATCGCCAGCATACTATTAATTAAAGAATTAAGTCGTTGTCCTGCGAGCAGAATATTATCGGCTTTTTTATCGCGCTTTTCGGGAGTTAATTTTGGGTGTTTGAGTAACTCCGTTTCAAACAGAATAGACGCCAGAGGATTTCGCAGATCGTGAACGATCATATTCACCATATATTCTCGCATTTGTAGGAGAGATTGCTGTTCTTTTAGCAAGGTTTGTAAGCGGTCGTATTGCTGTTTTATCCGAATCATTGAATCCAATCTAGCTCGCAATTCTGCACTGTTAACGGGTTTACTCAAAAAGTCATTTGCCCCCGCTTTTAAACAGGCTACCAGGTCTTTTTTTGAGTTTAAAGCGGTTAGCATAAGAATCGGAATGTGTTGCCATTTCGGATTGGCTTTGATGCGTTTACAGACTTCTAAACCATCGAGTTCCGGCATCATCACATCCAGCAAAATTACATCCGGTTGCACAGTATCTAATCGTTCTAAAGCCTTGACTCCGCTGCTGGCATAATGTAGAATATAACCTTGTTCATCCAGTAGAGTTTCGATGACTTCAAAATTACCGGGTTGATCATCAACAACCAAGATCGAGGCAGTATTGCTCATAAAGAAAATTTGATATATAGTTTGTTAGATTTGTCCTTAAATCTTAAGGACAAATATCCTTCCAATCCGAGTTTAGCAAGTTCTGGATCATTCCGAGCAGTTGTTTTAATTTTAAAGGCTTGGTCATGTACTCATTTGCACCCGCTTCCCGACATTTTTCTACATCTCCAGCCATCGCTAATGCAGTCACGGCAATAATGGGAACTTGGGTCAAAGATGAGTCTGTCCGAATTTCACGAATAGCTTCTAGTCCGTCCATTTCTGGCATCTGAATATCCATTAATATCAAGTTGGGTTGAGATTTTTTAGCCATCTCAACCGCTTCTCGACCATTTTTGGCGATGAGGAGTTGATAGTTGTAGCTGGTTAAATAATCGGAAACCGTATCAATATTAGCTTGATTATCCTCTGCTAATAACAGCAAGGGAGAGGATTTTTGGGGTGGACTTTGTGACTCTAAATTCCAACTTTGAGAATGAGAAACAGAGGTAATTTTCTGAGATTTAGAGACTTTACACTGGGGAGTATAAGGAAGATGAATCGTGAAACAACTCCCCTCTCCGAGTTGACTGGTGACAGTAACTCGACCTCCATGTAATTCTACAATTTGTCGTACCAAAGCCAGTCCCAAACCCGTACCTGTATATTGACGGTTGAGGCGACTATCAAGCTGAACAAAGGGTTTAAACAGTTTTTTGATATTTTCTGGAGCAATTCCAATCCCCGTATCTCTGACGGAAATTTTCAGCGAATATGCTTTTTCTTGGGTTTGATTTGAAGTCAATTTTTTCTCTGTCGTCGTTTCTTTCTCCAACTCTGCGAGCAGGGTAACTTGACCTTTTTCTGGTGTAAATTTGATCGCATTACTGAGGAGGTTTATTAACGCCTGACGCATTCGCCGCTCATCAATATAAATCCCTTCATCGAGTTCTGAGGAAATTTCAGTTTTCAATTTAATCTGTTTTTTAATCGCTTGTTGTCGAATAAAGATTAAACTGTTGTCAATCAGTTCTTGCAGAGAAACAGAGGTAATTTCGAGTTCTATTTTTCCGGCTTCTATTTTGGATAAATCCAGAATATCGTTAATTAAATCCAGCAAATGTTGACCGCTAATTTCAATAATACCAATCGCTTTTTGTTGATCTTCGTTGAGCGAGCCGAACACCTCCTCTTGTAAGCCTTCCGACATCCCAATAATCGCATTTAAAGGTGTTCGTAATTCATGGCTCATATTGGCTAAAAATTCGTCTTTGGCTCGGGTTGCTCGTTCTAATTTGAGGTTGGTGAGTTCTAAACGTTCGTTGGTTTGGCGCAGTTGTTTTTCGGCTTCTTTGCGTTCGCTAATATCTTGACAAACACAAATTAACTTTTCATCTTCTGTGAAAGTGAGAGACAATTCTTCAGTAAAAGTGCTACCATCTTTGCGCTGTGCTGTGGCTTCTCCCCGCCAATGTCCCCGCTGCATTAAAATTGGAAATACTTCTTGTTCTAAGCGTTGAAGTTCGGTTGGTGAATATAATTCTCTCCAGCTTTTACCCAATAATTCTTCGGGGTGTTGATAACCCAATAGTTTGAGATGAGCTTGATTGAGATAAGTATAGGTGTCTTCCGCTAAAATTGCAATGCCATCAATAGAAGCTTCTATAGCAGCTAATTTTTGTTTGAGAGCTTCTTCAATTTGTTTTCTTTGAGTAATATCGTTACGAATTGCCAAATATTGAAAGGGTTTTCCTTTACTATTGAGAAAAGGAACAATAGTAGAATCTACCCAGTAAAAGCTACCATCTTTTGCTTTGTTTTTAATTTCACCTCGCCAGACTTTTCCTCGGGAAATTGTTTGCCAAAGATCGGTAAAGAATTCCGGAGGATGATAACCCGAATTAATGATGCTATGGGTTTGACCGATTAAATCCTCTTGAGAATATTGGGAAATTTCACAAAAGCGATCGTTAGCATAGGTGATTACTCCCTTCTCATCGGTAATAGCCACCAGAGCGGCTTGATCCAAAGCAAACTTAAAATCCGACAATTCTTTGAGGGTTTGGCGAAGTTTTTCATCCGCTTGTTTGCGTTCGGTAATCTCGCGAAAAATTCCCTCAGTTGCTATCAATTTTCCATCTTGAAAAATCCCATTTACATTTCCTTCTACCCAGATAGTCCGTCCATCTTTGGTTAAAAAATTAACTTCTTTATTTACAGATGACATTCCATTTTGAATAGAGGTTATGACTTGCTTGCAGTCATTATAATGATCGGGATGGATCACCTCAAAAATAGATAAACTTTTCAGGTCTGCTTCGGTATATCCAAGAATATTTCGCCATGTTTTGTTCACAAATAAAATTCGTCCATCGGCGGCTACACTTTGAATTAAGTCCGGCGCATTATCAAATAACTTTTGCAGTCTGGCTTCCCGTTCTTGTAATTCTTGAGTTCGCTGTTTTACTTTGGCTTCTAGTTGTTCGTTGAGTTGACGAAGGCTTGTTTCAGCTTCTTGTTTTTGCTGATAAAGTTGAGCTTGATGGATGGCGATCGCGAGTTGTTCGGCAACATTTTCTAGAAAATTAATCTCTGTATTTTGCCATTGACGAAATTGATCGCATTGATGTCCAATTAACAATCCCCAGGATTGATTATTCACATAAATTGGAACAATTACAGTGGCTTTTACTTGATATTTTTCTAAAAAACTGATATAGCAATTGGAATATCCTAATTCATAAATATTGGAAATTGAGCGAATTTTTTTGTCGGAAAAATAGGAATAAAATTCTTTATAAAAAGAACAGTTTTCAACGATGCCAATCCTGAGAATACTATGCAAGTTTGATAGAGATTCTGCAACGATTTGCCCTTGGGAATCTGAATCGAACTGAAAAACAACCATGCGATCACAATCAAGAAACTCCCGAATTTCTGTTACTGTTGTTTGCAGGATATTTTCTAAATCCAAAGTAGCCCGAATCCGAGCCGTAATTTGGGTCAGTAGTTGTTCTTGTTTCAACAAAGTTCTCAACTCTTGGGTGCGTTCATTAACTTGCTGTTCAACTTCTTGATTGCGATTTTTGATGAATTCCTGCTTTTCAGCTTCTAAACGAGAGACTTTTTTTTGTAAAGTTTCAACGAACTGATAGATTTCTAATTGTGAATGATTGTTTGTTGTCATCATCCTTCTTCCCAAACGCATTTAGATCGAATGGCCAGTTGCCTTTAAAAAAATTTACAGAAAATCTCCGGTGTTTGAAGTTTTTTTCAACTGACCCCAGAGGAGTGCTGGTGACTCTATTTCCAGGTTAAACTTTTCAACTTCCGTTGGCCACAGTGAAATTACTGAACTTATCGAAGATTTTTGTGACTTCAAGCAAGCCTTCCAGTTTTCTCAAACAAAAAAAGGGGATGAAATCGTTTTCATCCCCCTGGTTTGGTTTTATTAGATTTTATTGAACTTCGTAACTGTGGATTATTTCACTTCTTATAAGGCAAAGCTAGAATCACCTACATCGACACTGAGAAGCGAATCACTAGAACTTAGGTCGTTAACTGTCAGATCTAATACATCGCTAGAACCTGACTCGTTAACTGCTACTTCTAATACCGAATTACTAGAAGTTGAATCATTTTCCGTCGTATCTAATCCCAGATCATTTGTACCAATCGATGAATCAGCAGTAATCAAACTGGTATCATTAGTAGTAGGATCGCTAACTCCGACATTTAACAGAGGATCATCACCCGTTGAATCATTGACATTCACATTGATTAAGGAATCACCCGAAGTTGAATCACCAACTGTTGTACTATCACCTGAGGTTGTACTTTCACCCGTCAAAGAGTCAACCGTATTATCAACCGTGTTATCAACTACATCGGTGGTTTGATCAACGGTGGGGTCAACGGTTTCTCCCGAGTCGGTTCCTAAGTTCTCATCAACAAGATCGGTAACTTGGTCAACAGTATCATCGATAATGTTATCTACTGTATCGGTAGTTTGGTCAACGGTATTATCAAGATTTCCGTCTAAACCAGTATCAACAATATCAGTAGTTTGGTCAACAGTATTATCGACAATGTTATCAACTACATCAGTAGTTTGGTCAACGATGGGGTCAACTGTTCCTCCCAAATTAGTTCCTAAATTCCCATCAACAAGATCGGTAACTTGGTCAACCGTATCATCGATAATGTTATCTACTGTATCGGTAGTTTGGTCAACTGTGGAGTCTAAATTACCGTTTAATACACCATCAACAACATTGCCAACTTGATCAACCGTACCATCGATAATATTATCAACCGTATCGGTTACTTGGTCAACGATGGGG
>JAYKHV010000192.1:0-10644 GCA_035285085.1 Lyngbya sp.
GGGTCAGACCAATACTTACGGGCATATTGTCGAAATACCCCGAGGATGTCGTGTTGTCTATCGTCCCGATAAACCTCTCCCTTGTGGTGCGAGGGTTTGGATTGAAACCTTTTATGATGTTAATGTCATCGGTTAGTAAAAATCTCTTGATCTCCCCACACTTTTATGTATGATGGGTATTCAACCGGACTTGATATCAGTTGTCTGCGGGAAATGATCAATTAATTCGGAGGCGCGCCCCTACAGAATTGCCTGTTGCCGCCTGCGTTGCGCTATATTTTTTCGGGTTAGTCTTTAGAAAAACTATAAATCGTTTGGGGTTCGAGGCGATCGCAAACTGAAGACGGAAATTCACTCAGAGAAAAGGTTTTTCGCTGAAGTTGTACTTTTAAATTCGCCAACGGATCGATTCCCGGAGCGATCAGAAATTCTAACTTTTGAAGTCCGGGGGAAGTAATCATTTGATCGAGAATTTTAGCGATCGCTTCGAGATAAGGATGATCGGTTTGTTCGTACCAATCCGGACTCGCCGCATCGGGTTGATCTAAACCCAAATGAAACGTTAAAGACGCCCGATGAAACAAAGCCGTCGCCACCGGACGCCGTTCTTCTTGTAACAATAAATCGTGACTTATAGCCAAATCAGACAGTTTTTCTAAGCGATCGGAACGTTCGTGGAGTTGTGCAGCAGATTTCAAAATAGCAGGCGTCGCCGGCGTATTTGGAGTCCATTCTTCATCCACCGACTGCACCGCTTTTTCATCCCATTGCATCGCCACCGTCACCAAATAGGTTTGAATCAACAAATGACCCAATTTTTTGGCTTTGGTTGCCAAATAAACCGAATTATAATCCGTCGCTTCAATCAACAACGGTACGCGATCGACAATTTCAATCCCATAACCTTTTAAGCCGGCAATTTTCCGGGGATTATTGGTAATTAAGCGAATCTTTTTCACGCCAATATCATTTAAAATCTGCGCTCCCATGCCATAATTTCGCAAGTCGGCCGGAAATCCCAAACGTTCATTGGCTTCCACCGTATCCAATCCCAAATCTTGCAAAGAATAAGCTTTTAACTTATTAATCAAACCAATTCCTCGGCCTTCCTGTCGCAAATAAACCACCACACCCGAACCCGCTTGTTCGATCATTTTCAACGCACTTTGTAACTGCATCCGACAATCACAACGCAACGATCCAAACGCATCTCCAGTCAAACATTCCGAATGCACCCGCACCATGACCGGCATATCTTTAAACCGCATCGGATCGCCTTTAACAATCGCCACGTGTTCCGATTGATCAAGGGTATTGCGATAGGCATAAATCAAAAAATCACCAAACTGAGTGGGCAATTTGGCAACCGATTCGCGATAAATAAAGCGATCGTGAATTAGGCGATAACTAATCAGATCGGCAATACTAATCAGTTTGAGATCGTGAACCTGAGCATACTCAATTAACTCCGGTAAACGAGCCATCGAACCATCGGGGTTTTGAATTTCGCAAATGACTCCCCCCGGATACAACCCCGCCAAGCGAGCCAAATCAATCGCCGCTTCGGTGTGACCTGCGCGTTTCAAAACGCCCCCTTCTCGCGCCCTCAAGGGGAAAATATGGCCCGGTCGTCGTAAATCTTGAGGACGAGTTGAGGGGTTGATCGCCACTTGGATCGTCCGGGCGCGATCTTCGGCGGAAATTCCCGTGCTGACCCCCATCGCCGGGGACGCATCGATACTGACGGTAAAGGCGGTTTGGTTGCTGTCGGTGTTGTTGGCCACCATCAGGGGTAAATCCAGTTCATCGAGGCGATCGCCGGTGAGGGCCAAACAAATTAATCCTCGCGCATGAACCGCCATAAAATTAATCATATCGGGGGTGGCAAACTGAGCGGCACCAATCAGATCGCCTTCATTTTCCCGATGTTCATCATCGACGACGACAATAGAACGTCCGGCTTTCAAGTCAGCGAGGGCGGCTTCGATGGAGTCGAATTTAAAGGGTTGGGTTGGATGGTTTGCTGAGGACACGGAGTCGTTCACACCTTTGGCGCGAAAAATTGAATTTATTTTGATTGTAACGGTTTGATTCAATCCCGGCACCGCTCGGTTAACAATCGTTCCTGGAATAGCTTAGGATGAAAATGTGTAAATTCTATTAAATATTTCCAGAAAGCGTCGATCGCATTGATCAAAATTGATCACAATTGATCAAAATTAAGCTGACATTAATTTGATTTTCTGTCCCGTTCCCCCCGAGCCATGTCTGTTAATCCTGTGCGTCGCCTATTCACTCCCAAACTGAGAATGCCCTTGCAACTGATCTTGATCGTACCCTTTGCGATTCAAATTGTAGCAGTTGTGGGGTTAACCGGATATCTGGCTCACCGCAACGGTCAAAAAGCAGTGCAGAATTTAGCGAGTCAGTTGATGGACGAACTCGGCGATCACGTTAACGAACGGCTCAACAATTATCTCGAAGAACCCCTACTGATTACCCAGATTAATACAGATGCGGCTCGGATCGGACAACTGGCGCTGAAAAATTTATCGGTGATTGAAAACCGCTTTATTTTGCAAATGCAGCGCTTTGAGTCGGTTCAAGAAATTTATCTCGGTACCGCAGACGGAGACTATCTTGGGGTTTATCGCACTCTTGAATCTTCTTTAGGGACTTTTGCTTCACAATCCTATTATCAAGGGTTGTTAAAGCAGCGCGATCCCCTGCTTGAACGCATTTCTCCCCTGAAAACCCTCGATGATTTTGATCCTCGCACTCGACCTTGGTATGATGCGGCGGTCAAAAGCCAACAAGCCACCTGGAGTCCCATTTACCCCTTTGTTCGCGGCGAATTTGGGATAACTGCCGCCCAACCGTTTTATGATCGGGGGGGAAATTTACAAGGGGTGATGGCGGTTGATTTGATTTTAACGGTGTTGAGTGATTTTCTTCGCCGTCTAAAATTAACGCCTTCGGGGGAAATTTTTATCTTAGAACGTTCGGGAGAATTGGTGGCGACTTCGACCAATGAACCCCTTTATCGAATTAACCCGGATAATGCTCAAGAGTTCAGAATTCGAGGCGTAGAAAGCCAAGATCCCTTGACTCAAGCGACCATTAAACATTTAATCAAATCGGTCGGTTCTCTCAGCGAGATTCACCTAGTTCAACAATTCGATTTTCAAATAGATGGTCAACGACATTTTTTAGAAGTTTCGCCCTACTCTGATGGTTATGGATTGGATTGGTTGATTGTTGTCGTGGTTCCCGAAGCCGATTTTATGGGGCAAATTAATGCCAATCGTCGCACGACAATTATACTTTGTTTGGGGGCTTTAATCTTAGCAATCTGCTTGGGTTTATTCACTTCCCGTTGGATTGCCAGACAAATTTTACAACTGGCTCGGGCGACTCAGGCGATCGCTTTTGGACAACTCGATCAAACCGTTCATGCGGCTCGGGTGAGTGAGTTAGAAGTGTTAGCCGAGTCGTTTAATCAGATGGCGCGTCAGTTAAAATCGGCGTTTGAGGAGTTAGAAATTCGGGTGGAAGAACGGACGACACAACTCAAAGATGTTAATCAACTGTTGCGGGAGGAAATCTGGGAGCGGAAACAGGTGGAAAGAGCGTTAAGACTGTCTGAAAACAAGTTTTCTAAGGCGTTTCATAGCAATCCCAATCCGAGTTTGATTACTCGCTTAATTGATGGGTATATTATCGAATTTAATGAGAGTGCGCTGAAGTTTTTTGGCTATAAATCTTCGGAAGTCGTCAATAAAAATACATTGGAATTGAAGATTTGGGCAAATTCCGAAGATCGCGAACGCATTTTTGAACAGCTCGACCAAGAAGGTATTGTTCGCAGTTTTGAATGTGATTTTCGCACCAAATCCGGAGAGATTAGAATTGGATTATACTCGGCAGAATTGATAGATTTAAACGGACAAACTTGTGTATTGAGTATTCTCCATGATATCACCGAACGCAAACAAACTGAATTGACCCTACAAAATCGCTCTCAAATTGACCATTCAATTAGTCGGATTTTTCAGCAGTTTGTTGACCAAGATGTGAACACGGCGATTAATTTTGCTCTCGCTGAAATTGGTAAGCTAACCCATAGCGATCGCTGTTATGTTGTTCAATATGCAGATGAAAAACGAGAGTTTATTAACATGACCCATGAGTGGTGTAATGAAAATATTCCCTCGGTGATGCACAAAGTTCAGGGACTGTCTATTAAACCCCTGAGTTGGAGTTATCAACAGCTTCAAAATAATAATATTATTCACCTTCCCAATCTCGAAGATTTACCCGAAGAAGCAATTAATGAAAAACGAAATTGGAAACATGAAGGAACTCTATCCTTTCTCGCCGTTCCCATGATTAGCACCGGAGAAATTGTCGGTTCAGTTGGTTGTAGCATGGTGCGTTGTACTAAAGAGTGGACTCCCGAAGAAATTAAGTTAATTCAACGAGTGGGTGAAATTATTCCGATAGGTTTAGAACGAGATATCGCCGAACAAAGACTCAAAGAAAGTCAAGAACGATTGGCGGGAATTTTAGATAATGCAGAAGATGCGATTATTTCGGTAGATGAAAATCAAACGATTTTATTGTTTAATCACGGGGCTGAAAAGATTTTTGGCTATTCTGCTGCTGAAGCGATTGGTCAATCTTTGGATATGCTTCTCCCGATGAAAGCCCGAAAAATTCATCATCAATATGTGGGGGAATTTTCTAATTTAGAATGTCAATCTCGGAAAATGGGCGAACGTTCCCGAGAAGTTTGTGGACGGCGAAAAAATGGCGAAGAATTTCCCGCAGAAGCTTCAATTTCTAAGTTAAAAATCGGTGACGGTTGGATTTTTACCGCCATTTTAAAAGATATTACTCAGCGCAAACAAGCCGAATTGGTATTAGAACAAGCTAAAGATGCTGCTGAAGCCGCGAACCGGGCGAAAAGTGAATTTTTAGCCAATATGAGCCATGAATTACGAACGCCTTTAAATGCGATCCTCGGCTTTTCTCAACTGATGAGTCGCGATCCTTCTCTGACGCCCGACCAACAAAATAGTCTGAATATTATTAACAGTAGCGGCGAACATTTACTCACCTTGATTAATAGTATTTTAGACCTTTCTAAAATCGAAGCCGGACGCATGACTGTAAATGAAACTAGCTTCGACCTGCATCATTTACTGAATAGTTTAGAAAAGATGCTGCATTTAAAAGTGGCAACAAAGGGGTTATCTCTGGAATTTGAGCGGGAAGAAAATGTTCCTCAATTTATTAAAACCGATGAAAGTAAACTGCGTCAAGTTTTGATTAACTTGCTGGGAAATGCAATTAAATATACAGACAAAGGAGAAGTCATCTTAAAAGTCAAACAACAAAATTCTCCCGATGAACCCCGACAAGATACCGTTAATCTCGTCTTTGAAGTCAGGGATACCGGAACCGGAATTTCCCCCGATGAAGTTCCAACAATTTTTGACGCCTTTGTGCAAACCGCAACCGGACGAAAATCTCAACAAGGAACGGGTTTAGGATTACCCATTAGCCGGAAATTTGTCCAAATGATGGGCGGCGATATTACAGTCAAAAGTGTATTTGGAACGGGAACAACCTTTGAGTTTAATATTCGAGTCACCCCCACAGAAGCCTGTGATATTCAACAGCAAAAACCCAGTCAAACCGCCATCGGATTAGAATCGGGTCAACCGGATTATCGAATATTAGTGGTAGACGATCAATGGCAAAATCGGGAACTGTTATCGCGGTTATTAATCTCCGTTGGTTTTCAGGTGAAAGAAGCAGAAAATGGTCAGCAAGCGGTGGAAATTTGGAAGAGTTGGCGACCCCATTTTATCTGGATGGATATGCGAATGCCGATTTTAGATGGATATGAAGCCACCCAACAAATTCGGGCGTCTTCCGAAGGGGATAAAGTGGTGATTGTCGCCTTAACAGCCAGCGCCTTTGAACAAGACCGAGGGGCGGTTTTAGAAGCGGGATGCAATGATTTTGTGGGGAAACCGTTTCGAGAAGAAATTATCTTTGAAAAGCTGGCTGATTATTTAGGAGTGCGGTATATTTATCAACAAAAAACCGAAACCCGGGTTTTGAATCCCCCTGGAAATCTTGCGGAAATCCCAGAGAAAATAGAACCCATACACTTGCAGATCATGTCGGAAGACTGGCGATCGCAAATGCAACAAGCCGCTTTAGTCGGTCGCGATCGACAAATGTTAGACTTAATTCAAGGCATCCCCCCAACTCACGATCCAGTTGCCAAAGCCTTAACCCAGATGGTGGAAAACTTTGAATTTGACCGGGTTGTAGAGTTAATGAGTCCCCAAACTCAGCCAGAAGAATAGCAAAAAATAGCGAGTTGTAGATTGAGACTCCCTTCGGCTTTAGCCGAAGGGATTCTAGAGGTTATCTTGCACAGGGGATAAATCCACCTGTGCAAGACATTACTCTCGTTAAGGGATTCCCATCCACCCCATCCTTTAAACCATCTGCATCCATTACAAATACAGCTTTCTGAAGGTCTAAAGGACATGAAAAACCTAGCCATTGACCTATATTTTGACTGGCGTTCCAGTCAGCATTGCATCGATAACCATCAAAACCTGTGAACCAATGCCCATTTCTTTTCCCGATAACACCATTACGATGATCGGATTTAGAAGTATAAGGGGCAGGGATTGATTCAAAAGGTACACCTGCTTTGATCGCTTTATAACGAGTTAACGCTTCCAATTGAAAGTATGACCAAGCATGACGGCTGTTTCCTGCATCAGATCTGACTTTTTTAGACTGTTTTGTAGTTTGCCTAATATTAGACAGATCTTCAAATCTTAATCCCATGCCATAATCTTTGGCAAATTGGACTAACTGCTTGGAAATGCAATGATTGATATAGGTTATGATTCGTCTTTCTTTAGACTCTAACCGTTTAATTATTTTGCGCTTATTTGCTTTTTGGAGTTGTTTTCTAAGTTTTTGGTAGCGTCTTCTTAAATGTTTAATTGGACGACCATTCCAGAATTTACCAAACCCATTAGGCAAAGCGGCAACAGCAATTTGGTTTTGTCCTCTATCTACTCCAATCCAGTTTTCAACTTGTTCAGCATCAGGAACATCCATTGATACTGATAACAAAACATACCAGATACCTTTCTTAGACTTCCATAACTTCAGACTACCTTTCTTAGCTTCAGAGTTGATGATTTTGTCTAAGACATTGGTATGACTAGATTGATGAATAGCTAAGGGAATGCGCTTTTTAACTCCCCTGACAATTGAGAAAGCGACTGAATAAGTATTACCTTTTTTCTCAATTCGCCCTCCTTGATTATTAACTTCAAGAGGCAGACATTTGAACTTTTTAACTTGAGTTGCAGCACAACTATTACGGAGAGTTTGATTAATCCAGCCCGACCCAATTTCAATCTGATTAAAATCCTTGCTGGTGTACTTTCTTCTATCCGTTTTAGGAATTTCTAACAATTGATTACCAATGCCCGTATTCAACTTTGTTAGTCGGTCAAACTCTTGCGCTTTGCATTGGTTTAACCGATAAAAAGGAAGCTTCAATGTCAGAGTTAAAATAGCCATGAGCTTCATCTTAACACACATCTTGCAGCCATCGTGTAAGATCTAAACACTTCGGATTTTAATCCGACGGGTCGCCTTTCATCCGAGCGTTAAAACGACTCGGCTTTCATTCTCCCGTGTTAATCTAGGTAAAATAACAAAAAAGTCTGTGCGATCGCGCCTGGGATCAATGGGAAGTTAGATGTGTTGATTTTGTCGGTGAGCCTTTGACGAATCGATGATTCAAACAAGGTAAGCGGATTCACCCTCTAGACCCCTTTTAACGAAGGAGAACCCTGAGTTAAGCTAGAACTATAGCAGTTCATCTGCTGTTCGTTCAACAGGGTTTTACTCCACCCGTACACTCCGCTAGTTTATCCTCCTCAAAGCTTGGTTTGTCTGACCCCGATCCGATCGAGTTGTCAATCAGTATAGATCAGTGTACCTTAGTCACAGATCTATCCCCACTGATAGCTAAAATTGACGGAGGGTCAATTCTTACCATAATTGCAAATTTACTCATCCGATGACTCACAATCCCGTTCGGGACTACAAAGCTGATATCCTGATAGTTGATGATACCCCAAACAACCTGCGCGTTTTATCTTCAATACTGCAAGAGCAGGGGTATGAAATTCGCAAGGCTGTTAACGGAAAAATGGCGATCCGCTCCGTGCAAGCTGACCCGCCGGACTTGGTATTGCTGGATATTAAAATGCCGGATATGGATGGCTATCAGGTTTGTTCGGAGTTAAAAGCAAACGATTCCACTCGGGATATTCCAGTGATTTTCTTGAGCGCTTTAGATGATGTATTTAATAAGGTGTTGGCGTTTCAAGTCGGTGGGGTTGATTACATTACCAAGCCTTTCCAAGTTCAAGAAGTCCTGGTGCGGGTGAAAACTCATCTCACCCTGCGACGCCTCACCAAAGACCTGGAATTGCGGGTACAAGAACGAACCACAGAATTGACCCACACCCTCGATGAGTTACAACAAACCCAGGTACAACTGGAAGATTCCCTGCGAGAGTTAATTCAAGCAAGAGATGTCGCCGAAAAAGCCAGTCGGATGAAAAGTCAATTTCTGGCGATGATGAGTCACGAACTGCGAACTCCCCTCAATGCAATCATCGGTTACAGTCAATTGCTGGAAATGGAAGCCCAAGAGCAACAGCTTGACGAGTTTATTCCCGATCTCCAACAAATTAGCCACGCCGGACACGATCTCCTCGAAATTTTTAGCAATATTTTAGAAATGTGCCAAATTGAGGCGGGGAAACAACAGTTTCATCTCGATGAATTTGAGGTGAAAGGATTAATTGACGAAGCGATCGCCAAAGTTCAACCTTTAGCCCAAAAAAATAATAACACTTTAACGGTTGAGTATATTAATGATCCGGGTTTGATGTATACTGATCGCGTTTGGATGCGTCAATGTGTGTTACAACTGCTCAGTAATGCTTGTAAATTTACCCACAACGGGACGATTACCTTGAGTCTCGAACGCCGAGAGCAACACCAATTAAAAACCGAAAGTTCTAAAGAAAATCAAGTTAATTCTGCTGATTGTTTGGCTGATGTGTTATTGGTTAAGTGCAGCGATACCGGAATTGGGATTAAAGCCGAGCATTTATCCCCAATTTTTGAACCGTTTTTCCAGGTTGATGGATCGACGACTCGCAAGTATGGCGGCGTCGGACTCGGTTTGGCGATCGCCAAAAGTCTATCTCAACTCATGGGAGGAGATGTTAGCGTTGAAAGCGTTTTTGGTCAAGGTTCGACCTTTACCCTCTGGCTACCGGTTCAACTTCCCGAGTCTGGATCAAAATTTGAATTTTGAAGTCTTTTAAATGGTGCCTAGTTTCAATCAAAGCTATGAGCGAAAATCAAACCGAACATCATAAAATTAGCATTTTGATTGTGGATGATACGCCTAACAATTTACGATTTTTGTCGAGTATGTTGTTAGAGCAAGGCTATGAAGTTCGCAAAGCAATTAATGGGCAAATGGCGTTAAGATCGGCTCAAGCGGAACCGCCCGATTTGATTTTGCTGGATGTTAGAATGCCGGATATGAGTGGATATGAAGTTTGTCATGGACTCAAAGAAAAACCCGAAACCCGTGAGATTCCGGTGATTTTCTTGAGCGCTCTTAATGATGAAAAAGATAAGGTGATCGCCTTTGAAATGGGAGCGGTAGATTATGTGACTAAACCCTTTCAATTTCAAGAAGTTTTAGCCCGGGTTAAAACCCATCTGACGATTCAACATCAACGTCAGCTTTTAATGCAGCAAAAAACCCAGTTAGAACAAGAAGTTAAAGCCCGAATTCAGACCGAACTCGCCCTGAAAAAAGCCAACCAAGAACTCCACCATCTCGCCACAATTGATAGTGTGACTCATGTCGCCAACCGTCGCCGTTTTGATGAATATCTCAATGAACAATGGCAAAGATTAGCTTTAGAAAAAGAATCGATTTCTCTGATTTTATGTGAAATTGATGAATTTAATGCTTATGTGAAAACTAATGGCGATCCTTCTGCCGATGAATGTTTGCGAACCATAGCTTGGGCAATTTGTCGCCCCATTAAACCCGCTAAAAATTTAGTTGCTCGTTATAGTGATGCGAAATTTGGCTTAATTTTACCCCAGACAAACGTCGCCGAAGCCTTTAGAGTTGCCGAACAAATTCGCACAGAAGTTGCTCAACTCAAACTCCATCATGCTTCGGCTAAAGAGAGTCCTTATATTACCCTAAGTTTGGGGGTTAGCAGTAGTGTTGCTAGCAATAAATCACAACCCAAAATGTTGATTGAAAATGCAGATAGAGGACTCCAAGAAGCAAGCAAACAAGGCTATAACCGCACCGTTATTCATCAGTAATATTATATCCGGTTAATCATTGAAGAAGGAGTCACCCTCCGGGAACGTCCGTTGCTCTCTTGCAAACTTTGCTCTCGACGGAAACCGCCGAGCCGCAAGGCAAGCGCTCCTTGATGGAAACCACCAAGTCCGCACTGCCTCACCGAGTCAGGA
>JAYKHV010000193.1:0-112111 GCA_035285085.1 Lyngbya sp.
GGGTCAGACCAATACTTACGGGCATATTGTCGAAATACCCCGAGGATGTCGTGTTGTCTATCGTCCCGATAAACCTCTCCCTTGTGGTGCGAGGGTTTGGATTGAAACCTTTTATGATGTTAATGTCGTCGGTTAGTAAAAATCTCCCGATCTCCCCACACTTTTATGATGGGTATTCAACCGGACTTGATATGATATAAACCCGCCCCGGAGTTGAGAGTTGGGAAGAAACGGTTTACTGTTCACTGAAAAAACTGGTGACTGAAAAAACTGTTCACCGAAAACTGGTCACTGTAAACTGTTCACTGTAAACTGTAAAGACTGGTAAGAATTGAGGTGTAAATTTCCGGTTTTGTCTCAAGCCGAAAAAACTCGGTTTCGTCCCAAAGCTTTTGCTTGGTAAAGAGCGGTATCTGCTATTCGTAGAACCGCTTCTAACGTTTTTCCATGTTGGGGGAAACAAGCCACACCAAAAGAAGCAGTAATTGAACCTAAAAATTGCTCGCCATGATACAACTGCAAATGCTCAATACTATGACGAATTTCTTCGGCTCGGGTTTGGGTATCATCCAGAGAAGCCTCCGGTAAAATCAACGTTAATTCTTCCCCTCCGTAACGACAAGCAACATCAGAACCCCTTATACTATTTTTAAGTAAGTAAGCAACGGTTTTGAGAACTTCATCTCCCACATCATGTCCGAAATCATCGTTAAACTGTTTAAAATGATCGATATCCAGCATAATAATCCCGACCGAATAATTTTTTCGTCTAGCTCGGTGAATTTCTCGCTCTAAAGATTCTTCTAAATAACGCCGGTTGAACAGTCCGGTGAGCGAATCTTGTATACTTTGGGTTTTCAAGGTTTCTTGTAGTTTAACATTCGCTAAAGCAACAGCTAAATGTTCGGCAACAGTGCGAGCCAATTGTCGTTTAGCCGGGGTTAATTGTCCCGAAGTTACAGCCGCAATATGAAGCAGTCCTAAGGTATTTCCTTTAGCCATCATCGGCACACATAACGACTCTGCGGGTAAACAATTATCCGAAGAAGTATGTTGACAAAATAAATGGGGAGAATGAGCATCTACCCAATGAACACTTCCCCGTCGCAACGCCCAACATTCATCGAGTCTAAACACAGTCTGTGTCTGACAATCTTCTCCCCAAGTGGCGATGGCTTCAAGAGAATTTTCCGACTCGGCTAATAGAAAAACCCCTCCCCCACAATTGGGAAATAAAGGTTTGAGTAAATCAGCCAACATCTGATATGCTTCTTCTAAGGAACTGGAAGCTTGTAGAAAACTATTCATCTGCCCTAACAAAATCATCTCTTGATGACGCTGTTCTAAGGCATTAATACCATCGGTTAACTGTTCGTTAATTTGGCGCAACTGTTCGCGAGTTTGTTTGCTTTCGGTAATATCAACACAGGAACCAATATAACCTGCAAATTCTCGATTTTTCGTCAATTGCGGAATTCCCGTATCCAGCAACCACCGATATTCCCTATCCCCACGTTTGAAGCGATATTCTATCGAAAACGGTTCCCGAAATTGGAACTTGCGCTGATACATTTGTAAAAACCCTTCTCGATCTTTGGGATGAATATTTTCCATCCAGCCATTCCCCACTTCTTGTTCTAAAGTTCGTCCCGTAAAAGATAACCAACTTTGATTAAAAAAGTAACGCATCCCATCATTTCCCGCAATCCAAATTAACACCGGAGCATGATCCGCCATCAACCGAAATCGTTCTTCACTCTCCCGCAAAGCTTCCTCTATTTGTTTGCGTTTGGTAATGTTAGTAACCATCGCAAAAGCCCCAAGATATTGCTCCGAAGCATCAAAAATCGGTGCGGTAGAAACAGATGTCCAAACAATTTCCCCGGTTTGATGGCGAAACTTAAAATCATGTTGTTCACAAATTCCTAAACGCCGACGTTCAAAGCTAGCCGCCGCTATTTCCCAGTAATCAGGATCGATAAATTCAAACATTGATTTTCCGATCATTTCCTCTACCCGACACCCAAGCATCCCCGCCATTTGTTCATTGACAAATGTGGTTTTATTCGCCGCATCAATTACCCAAACTCCATCAATTGTCGTTTCAATTAAACGACGATAGCGTTCTTCACTTTCTCGTAAAGCTTGTTCTATGCGTTTTTGTTCGCTAATATCGCGATTACTCACCCGTCGTCCTAACCATCGTCCATCGCTACTATAAACAGATTGACATTGATGAGAAATCCAGCGTGTTTCTCCTGTACGGGTAATAATCCGAAAATCGAGAAAATAAGGTTGATCTTCGCGTAAATTCTCCTGTAAATATTCTAAAATCATTGGGCGATCTTCAAGATGAGCAATGGCGATTAACAGTTGCGGGTTGCGGATAAATTCTTCCGGAGAATATCCAGTAATTCGTTCGCAGGAAGGAGAAACATATAAAAAGTTTCCCTCCGGATCGATCCAATATTCCCAATCATAAGTAAAGTTAGCAACCGTGCGAAAACGTTCTTCACTTTCACGAATTTCTACTTCTGTTTGTTTGCGTTGGGTAATATCACGCGCCACAGCATAAATGCGATTTTGTTCGACAACCGGTGTCGCCGTCCACAAGAACCAGCGATAAGTACCGTCTTTACACCGATAACGATTTTCAAATTCTAAGGTGTTACTTCCGCTTTTTAAACGTTCCAGTTCCGCAACAGTGCGATCGCGATCTTCGGGGTGAACAAACTCGATAAAAGCTTGTCTTTTCAGTTGTTCTTCTGTATAACCAAGTGTAGCTATCCAAGCGGGATTTACTCGCACAAAATAACCCTCAAAATTGGCAATACAGAGCAAATCACAAGAAATATTAAAAAAACAGTCTCGCTCTTGTTGGGCTTGAATTCGTTCGCTAATATCGGTTTGAATACTCACATAATGGGTGAGTCGTCCTTGTTGATCTCGCACCGGAGAAATCGTGACTTCTTTCCAAAATAACGTTCCGTCTTTCCGGTAATTTCGGACAATAACAGAACAACTTCGTTCTTCTTTCAATGCGGTTTCTATTTCTTGTAAACCCGGTTGATGAATGTCATCACGACAGAAAAAGCGATGATTTTTTCCCAGGACTTCGCGGGCGGAATAGCCTGTCATTTGTTCAAAGCCCGAATTAATATAAATAATGGGATTTTCGTTTTGCGTCGGATCGCTAATCATAATTCCATTGGGGCTAGATGCGATCGCACGTTCTAAGAGTCTGAGTCGGATTTCTCGTTGTTGTCGATCCCAAATTTCTCGTTGTAAATGTAAGTTTGTCTGTTCTAAGGCTAGGGTTCGCTCTCGCACTTTAACTTCTAAATTGACTTTTGCGGTTTGTAATTCGAGTTCTATTTTTTGTCGTTCTGCCAATTCAGTTTGTAGTTTTGTTATTAAACAAGCTTGTTGAATTGCGATGGAAATTTCTAGGGCTAATTGTTGTAAAAATTCGATTTCCCAATTGCACCAATGTCTCGGTTTTGAGCAGTTTTGAGCGATTAATAATCCCCACAATTTATTTTCAGATGCCGAGTGGGAAGCTGGGGTTAGGCTGTCGGTTAGTAAAATGGGTACAACCAAATTCGCCCGGACATCTAACTGGGCTAAAAATTCAGCGTAGCAGGAGATTAAATTGGCTTTTTCTCGGTCTTCAAAAACATGAAGACTCTCTGGACGCTCAAATCGTTCTTTTGTACTGACAAAGCAAGAATCTTGTACGGATCTCCCTTGTAGGGACCATCTCCGTGTTTCTACGGATTCTACCAACACTTCTCCCTCCCCATTGGGTTGAAAATGGTAGATGATGACTCGTTCGTTTTGTAAAAATTTTCGCACTTCATCAACGGTGGTCTGCAAGTTTTCACGGAGATTTAATGATTGACGAATCCGTAAAGATACGGAAGACAATACATTATTTCGTTGAGATTGTAACTGAAGTGTGACCATATATTCTTGCAGTTGGCGTTCCAGATTTAAAGCCAAACAATCCAGTAGTTTTTCTTTTTCGCCTCGTAGCTTTTGTACCTCCTCACTCAGCGTAGAGATGAGATTTTGGAGTTCTTGTGTTTGATTCCCTGAATACATCCTATCCTCTCTTTAAAAAAGATTTTTCTCTAAATTCTCTTATTCAAAGATAGAAAAAAAATATTAAAATTATATAAAATTTAACAAAGTTTCACATGGCCTCCAGTGAAAATCCTTTGACTCCCTTTGCATCGGATGAATCCTTATTACTTTTTGTCTCAAACCTCAAGTTAAAAAAAGCTCAAAAAAGTCAGGTTATTGATTTAAAATAGAACAAATAGATAAATTAGGAATTAGGAATTAGGAATTAGGAATTAGGAATTAGGAATCTTCCCTGTCCTCCCCCTGCACCTCACCTCCCTGACCGATCACTTGGTCGGTCAGGTGTTAACTGGTCATGCTGAACTTGTGAAGCATCTGTTTGACCCTTCATTTCATTGGGGGTGACAACTGCTGTCATGCTGAACTTGTGAAGCATCTGTTTGACCCTTCATTTCATTGGGGATGACATGAAAAACTGGTAACAGTACAGTTTAATGGTCATGCTCAACGATCGTGAAGCATCTGGAGGGTGACAACTGCTGTCATGCTCAACGATCGTGAAGCATCTGTTTGACCCTTCATTTCATTCAGGGTGACATGAAAAACTGTTAACTGGTTACTGATCACTGGTCACTGATCACCAAAATAATGGGTCTGAAGCCCCGTCCTTCTAGGACGGCTTTTTTTGATTTTTAATATATTCTTTGAGCTTTTCAAGAGGAGCGCCACCAACAGACGCAGCAAAATAACTGGGACTCCAGAGAGAATCCCGATGGGGTTTAGGCAGTCCAGCTTGCCCATATCGACGGCTTGATACCCCCGCCCCGACTATTGACGATTTGAGAGATAGAGAGTTTGGGCGGATATTCAATCAAGGCGTGAACATGATCTACTTCTCCATTGAATTCAAGGATTTGGAAATTCATTTTTATTGCCACTTCCCTAAACGACTTCTCAATCAAATCTAGTGACTTGGCAGTAAAAACGGACTGACGGTACTTGCTAACGCAGACCAAGTGGATTTGCAGATTGGTGACACTATGTCTTTCCTTGCGAAACTGACTTGTCATTTTGTGCAGACCTAGTTACAATACAGTAACAGACCTATCTTATCATCTAAGATGAAGTCCAGATACCAGTATCGTTTCTACCCAACCAACCAACAACGACAGAGTTTAGCTGCGGTTGTTTGGATGCGTTCGTGTTGTATGGAATGATGCTCTGGCTATCTGTAAACAGGCTGAAAAGCTGCCTAAAAATAGTGAATTGCAAAAGCTCGTTATCACCCAAGCCAAGAAAGTCAAAGAAAGGGAGTGGTTGAACGACGTTTCTGTGGTTCCCTTGCAACAGTCTGTAGCAGATTTGGGAGTTGCTTATCAAAACTTTTTCGACTCTCTTAAAGGGAAGCGGAAAGGGCAAAAAGTAGGAACACCAAAGCTTAAAAAGAAGACGAGCCGGCAATCAGCGCGGTTTACGCAGCGTGGATTTTCAATTAAAGGGAAAGAAGTTTATCTTGCCAAAATTGGGAATGTCAAACCCATTTGGACAAGAGACTTACCTTCTGAACCCAGTTCAGTAACCATCATTAAAGATTGCGCGGGTCGTTATTTCCTAAGTTTTGTAGTGGAGGTTGCACCCTCTGCGTTAAAGGCGATTAACCCATCTATCGGGATTGATCTGGGAATCAAAACCTTTGCCGTTCTAAGTACAGGTGAAAAGGTTGAAAGCCCTAGCTATTTCAAGCTAGATAAACGAATTCGTCGCAAGCAACGGAAGTTAGCGGGTCAATCCAAAGACTCAAAACGGAGAGAGAAAACACGCCTGCAAATTGCTAAGTTGCATAACCAAATTGCAGACACTCGCAAGGATTTCTTGCATAAACTATCAACCCGTGTAGTGAACGAAAACCAAGTTATTGCACTGGAAGATCTAAATGTGTCTGGACTGGTTAAAAATCGCAAACTTGCGCTTAGTAATTAGCTTGCAGGGATGGCGAGAATTTAGAATCCTTTGCGATGCAAAATCTCAGAAACTAGGGCGTGAATTTGTCGTCATTAGTCGATGGGAACCCACTAGCCAGGTTTGTTCCTGCTGTAGCTTTCGGTGGGGAAAAGTTGATTTATCTATTCGCTCAATACGTTGCATAAGTTGTGGCACTGAGCAGGATAGAGATGAAAACGCCGCAAAGAATATAGAAATGGTCGGCATGGGGCATCGGCACGACCTTAAATGTACGTCGAGAGGCGGTAAGACTACCTCGGTAGCACGACTCAATGAAGCGTAAAGAATCACCGCTCCTAAAGGAGCGGTGAGTATGTCAAATCTAGTATCATAAAATTTGGACTTGTTGTAGAATCAGACTGAATGACAATCGCGATTGATTTTGGTACAAGCAACACCGTTGTATCCCGTTGGAATCCGGCCACACAACAGCCCGAAACCCTAAAACTTCCGGGACTTAGCTGGATATCCCCTCAAAACCCCCCGCTCATTCCCAGTTTAGTCTATGTCCAAGATGCCAGTGCGGATCGAGTCGTTTTAGGTCAGCAAGTGCGAGATCAAGGGTATGATGTCGTCCGCGATCGCCGCTTTTTTCGCAATTTTAAACGGGGAATTGGCAGCGACATTCAGGGGTTTCTCCCGGAACTCGATGGTCAAGTTGTCACCTTTGAACGGGTGGGAGAGTGGTTTCTGACTCAAGTTGTGGAAGCGGTGCGAGACGTTCCCCTTCCGGTAGACTCTTTGGTGTTTACGGTCCCGGTGGACAGTTTTGAAGCTTACCGTCATTGGTTGGGGTCTGTTTGTCAGTCTCTTGATGTCGAACAGGTGCGAATGTTGGATGAACCCACAGCAGCGGCTTTGGGATACGGACTCGCCGAACAAGATCTGTTATTGGTGATTGATTTTGGGGGCGGAACCCTTGATTTATCTTTAGTTCGACTTGATAATACGGTACAAAAACAACCGATCGGATTTATTCTTAAATGGGGGCAAAAATCCTTTGCCGAATCTTCCGGACAAAAGCCAAAAACGGCGCGAGTTTTGGCAAAAGCGGGTCAAAATTTGGGCGGTTCAGATATTGATAATTGGTTGATGGATTATTTTGCCGAAACGCAGGGATTGGTTAAAAATCCTCTCACCGCTCGTTTGGTTGAACGGTTAAAAATTCAGCTTTCCTTACAAACTCAAGCGAGTGAAGTGTATTTTAATGATGAAACCTTCGACAGTTATGAACTGGAAATGACTCGCGATCGCTTTGAGGAAATTCTCGCTCAACATCAGTTTTTTGAAAGTCTAGATCGCTCCCTCAACCAAGTGTTACAGCAAGCCCGACGTCAGGGGATTGAAAAAGATAATATTAGCGGGGTTTTATTAGTCGGGGGAACCACACAAATTCCCGCAGTTCAAGCTTGGATTCAACAATATTTTGAACCCGAAAAGATTCGATCAAATAAGCCATTTGAAGCGATTGCTCAGGGGGCTTTACAGTTGAGTCTGGGAACAAAAATCGAAGATTTTCTCTATCATAGTTATGGCGTTCGCTATTGGAATCGTCGGGAGAATTGTCACGCTTGGCATTCGATTATTAAGTCCGGTCAACCTTATCCGATGAGCGAACCGATAGAATTGGTTTTGGGCGCTTCTTTAGAAAATCAGCCCAGTATTGAATTAGTCATCGGAGAACTGGGAGCAGAAACGGGAGGGACGGAAGTCTTTTTTGATGGCGATCGCTTAGTTACCCGCAGTTTAGCGGCTGGAAAAACCGCCGTACAACCGTTAAATGATACCGAACAAGGTCGGAGTATTGCCCGATTAAATCCCCCCGGAAATCCGGGAAATGATCGAATTAAAGTGTTATTTCAAGTGGATGAAAAGCGGTTTTTGCGAATCACCGTTGAAGATTTACTCACCAATGAAACTTTACTCAATAATCAGGCGGTGGTACAATTAAGTTAGGTTAATCTTCGAGGGTTCCGAGTAACCGTAAAATCATTTCAACATCGTTTAATTCTCCGACAATACGCCGGATCGGTTTCGGCCAAACTTTAATTAAAGTGGGAGTCGCAGAAATTTGATCCGCTTCGGCTTGTTCGGGATGTTTTAAAACATCAATAACTTTGAGTGTATAAGGATGATTAACCGACCGTTCTAACAGTTGATGAAGGGTGGCGAGGGTTCGTTCCGTCGCCAAACTATGACCCGAAACAAACAAACGCAGAACATATCCGGCGGTTTGCGGTGAATTCAATTCTAGAGACTGATCAAACTGTAAACTTTGCGATCGCAATGTCGAAGTTACTTGTCGTCTATCAGCATCAAGTTGAGTATCCATTTTTTGAAACTGTACAACCAGATCGTGATTTTCCCAAAGTTGGGGAAATTGTTGATAATAGGTAGAAATAACGAGGGGATTACACAATTCTTCCGGTTCACGGGTGGGTTGCCAAACTAAATTATCGGTACCAAAAACGGCATTGAGTAAAGTTTGATAACGTAAAACCGGAGGATAGGCTTCGGCGGACTGTTTGACGGTTTGGGTATTGGGATCAAGCCATTGGTCAAGAGTCGCCGTATAGCAAGGAACCAAAAAGTGAGGCGGTTCTGAGAGTCCCAGAATTTCCTGTAAAGCCGAACACAAATGGAGATGCCACCGACGCCGTTTTGTGGGGTCGATACAGTAAATTAAATCTCCCCCGGGTGTAAAAAGAGCAATTCCTTTGAACAACGGGGGTGCGTTAGGTTCAGCAAAGTTCAAGGATACTGATTCAGGAACCAAAGAAATTGTATATTTTCACAAATCAATTATTTAGAAGTGTGAACTGCGATCGCCAAATTTGGCGGATAGAATACCTCACAATTCACACTTTACCCCACAGTTGAGATCAAGCGGTTAAAACTTCAGACTTTTCTAAGACTTAAGGTTAAACGCGACCTCGGAGCATTTGACCCATCTCGTTTGGATAGGGGGACATTTCCAGACAGGTTTCTTCGGTAATCCGACCTTCTTGATAAAGTGTGTAAAGAGATTTGTTCATCGTGGTCATGCCTTCGTAAGTATCTTTGAGCATGATTTGGTTAATTTCTTCGTACTGATCTTTAACGATGTATTCTTTAATAACATCGGTATTAATCAAGATGTCGTGAAAGGCGGCTCGTTTGCCATCGGTGGTTTTACACAATAACTGAGCAATAATCGCCACCAAAGTTTCAGAAATCGACACTTTAATTGATTGTTGTTCTTCGGCCGAGAACATATCCAAAATCCGAGTTAGGGTTTTAATGGCGCTATTGGTGTGTAACGTTCCGGCGACCAAGTGACCCGTTGATGCGGCTTTGAGGGCAATTTGCATGGTTTCTTTATCCCGAATTTCCCCAACGAGCATCATATCCGGGTCTTGACGCAAAGCCCCTTTTAAAGCATTAAAAAACTTCAGGGTATGACGTCCGACTTCCCGGTGTTTAATCAAAGCTTTTCGACTTTCGTGAACAAATTCTACCGGGTCTTCAATGGTGATAATATGATAGGGAAAACTCTTGTTCATGTAGTCAATCATTGCCGCCAGGGTAGTCGATTTACCGGAACCCGTCGGGCCTGTGATCAACATCAGTCCTTTATGATAGTGGCAAATTTTCTTAAAGACTTCCGGCAGATTAAGCTGCTCCATCGTCAGAATTTTAGCAGCAATCAATCGCAACACCATCGAAGGGCCTCTTAAGGTATCAAAGGCGCTGATCCGCACCCGGACAAACCCAAAGTCAAAAGCCCCGTCAAAGTCTAAATTTTGTTGAAAATATTCGATTTCATCATCGCTCATACATTCGCGCAACCAACTCATAAACGTGTTCAAGTCGGTGACGGGATAGCCGGCGGCGGTGATATCGCCCCGTTTGCGGAAGCGAGGTTCTTCATTGACCCCCAAGTGAATATCAGAAATGCCCTCTTCGTTGGCCCGTATGACAATTTCTCTGAGGGTGGGATGTCCTTCTGTCGGGCCTGCACCACGCGGAGAGCCGGCGGCCCCCGAAGCGATCGGTTGAGCCAACTGGGGAACAGAAGGGGCGGTTTGTAGAGGGGCGGTTTGAGGCGCAGTCGGAACCGCCACCTCACCGGAAACATCGGAGGGACGACTAACTTTGGGAGGTACGGGCGGACGAGGGACTTTAGGTGGTGGGGGAACGGGAGGACGAGGTGCTTGTGTCATAATTACACGACCTTAATTGATGAGAGGACGAACCGGGGTAGAGATTTAATTTCAGTCTAGCCTTGAATTCTTTGAGATCGCAAAGAGACTTGCAGAATGGATTGGTCTTTTTTGAAGATGTAAAAGCTCGGGGTGTAGATTCATTAGACAGGGGGAATTTGTCAATTTGTCAAACCCTAAAATTGCCGACGGAAGTGACAATACCCTGCTAATACCTGAGTATTCCCAAATCGGATGAGAAAATAAACATCTTCACCAAAAACCGCAAGATTGGAGAAAATCAAGTTGAACCCCTAAAGTTTAGATCTAACATGAATTTAGATGATGTAGTCTTTAGTTCGGCATTGGAGCAAGCCCAACTGATCCGCAACAAACTCCTCTCACCGCTGGAATTAGTTGAACTTTATCTCAATCGCATTGAGTTGTTAAATCCCCAGCTTGGCTGCTATTTTACCGTCATGGCCGATAGTGCGATCGCCCTGGCTCAAACCCAAACTGAACAACTGGCGACGAGCGTTCTTTCAGAATTACCCCCGTTTTTTGGAGTTCCCATTTCCATCAAAGATCTCAATCCCGTCGCTGGAGTTCGCTGTACTTATGGTTCTCGGGTATTAATGAACCAAGAGGCGACTTATGATGATGCGGTGGTTACTCGCATTCGCCAAGCCGGATTTATTATTATCGGCAAAACGGCGACTTCTGAAGTGGGTTCGTTGCCTTATACCGAACCTGAAGGCTTTCAGGCGGCTCGCAATCCTTGGAATTTAGAATATACTCCGGGGGGGTCTTCTGGGGGTGCTGCGGCTTCTGTCGCGGCGGGACTCTGTGCGATCGCTCACGGTTCGGATGGGGGGGGTTCCGTGCGGGGGCCGGCTTTTTGTTGTGGGTTAGTCGGACTGAAACCCTCTCGGGGTCGCGTTTCTAATGCGCCTGTTGGCGACTATCAAAGTGGCATTTCTACGAACGGGGCGATCGCCCGGACGGTGGGGGATGCGGCGGCTTTACTGGATGTGATGTCGGGTTATGTGACCGGAGATCCCTATTGGTTGAGCGATCCGGAGATTTCATTTCTACAGGCGACTCAACAACCCATCGGATCTTTGCGAATTGCCTTTTCCACAAAAATTTCTCCCGTTGGTGAAGCAACAGAGGTCTGCCAAGACGCGGTTAAGGAGACCGCGCAACGGTTAGAAGAAATGGGACATCATGTCGAACGGGGTTGTCCAGATTTTACCGATTTAATTGAACCGTTTAAAGTCGTTTGGCGAGCAGGAATAGCCGCATCTGGCATTCCCAAAGACTTATTAACCCCGATGAACCAATGGTTACTCGAACAAACGGGTGGCGCCGGAGATTATTTACAGGCGGTCAGTCAAATGCAAGTGGTTGCTCGTCGCATTGTCGCCTTTTTCGATCAATTTGATGTCTTGCTGATCCCAACCTATATGCACCCGGCAATTCGTGTGGGAGAATATCAAAATCTGTCTTGTGAAGAAACTCTCGAACAGATTATTAACTGGATTGCTCCTTGTCCGCCTTTTAATGCCACAGGTCAACCCGCGATCGCTATCCCCACAGGTCTAAGCACGGAAGGATTACCCATCGGGGTGCAATTGGTGGGTAAACCTGCGGGTGAAACCACGTTGATAGCAATCGCCGCTCAACTGGAAGCCGCTAGACCTTGGAATCATCGTCCCACTGCAATTAACCCTTAAAAGCGATCTGAGGGATGGGGAGGTGGGGATGGGTAACGGATGGGTTGTTGGTGGGTTTTTTGGGTTGATGCTTTTGGAAACGGATGGGTTATCGGTGGGGAGGTGGGGATGTGGGGAAGTGGGGAGGTAGGGAGGACCGGAGGTGGGGAGGTGGGGAGATGGGGAGAAAGAAGTCAGAAGTCGTGATGTCAGTCGTCAGAAGTTCAGGAGTTGGGAGTCGGGAGTTGGGAGTCACCGAGAAACTGTTTACTGTAAACTGTTATCACTGGTGACTGGTGACTGATGACTGGTGACTGTAAAACTGGTGACTGGTGAGGTGTAAATTGCCTGTTGCCTCTTTTGAAGTGGGATTTGACAACCGGAATTAGTATTGTACCGGAATTTCAATTAAAAATTCGGCTCCTTTTCCCGGTTCGGAAATGCAGGTTAAGTTACCCCGATGTTTTTCGACGATAATCGAGTAGCTAATGGATAATCCCAAACCCGTCCCACTTCCCACAGGTTTTGTTGTAAAAAAGGGATCGAAGATTTTATTGATCACCGAGTCGTCCATTCCCAAGCCATTATCAGCAATACTAATCACCACGTTTCCCGCCTGATTGCTCGAAGTCCGAATGATAATTGTTGGTTTTTGATTGCCGTTGAATCGGCTTTCTTGTGCCTGTCGCAAAGCGTCTATAGCATTACTAATAATATTCATAAACACTTGATTGAGTGCGGAAATATAGCACTTCACTAAAGGCAGTTTACCATAGTCTTTAATCACTGTAATTGCTGGATATTTGTCATTGGCTTTCAGTCGATGCTGCAAAATTAACAGCGTACTATCAATACCCGAATGAATATCAACCGGTTTGATTTTGGCTTCGTCTAAGCGAGAGAAATTCTGGAGAGAATTGACAATTTGGCAGATGCGCTCGCTTCCAATCTTCATTGACCTCAACAGTTTGGGCAAATCATCAAGCAGAAATTCTAAGTCAATCTCTTCTATTTTGGCTTGAATTTCGGGTTGGGGTTGAGAATAAATTTCTTGGTATAAGTCAATCAACTCAATTAAAGATGTAATATATTCATGGGCATGGGTGAGATTGCCGTAAATAAAATTAACTGGATTGTTAATTTCATGGGCTATTCCAGCAACAAGCAGCCCTAAACTCGACATTTTTTCAGTTTGAATGAGTTGGGATTGTGTGGAGTAAAGTTTTTGCAGGGTCGTTTCGAGTTGAGTTGCTTTGGTTCTTAATTCTAGAGTGCGTTCTTCTACTTTCTGCTCTAAAGTATAGGAATATTCCTCTAATTTGTTATAAAGATTCGCATTTTCTAAGGAAATAGCAGCTTGGGTGGTTAAGACTTTCAGAATTTCCAAACGATGGGGCGTAAATACCCCAGGTGTTAGATTATTTTCTAAATACAGAATCCCCAGAAATTTTCTGGAGTTGATGATGGGAACACAGAGTAAACTTTTGGGTCGTTGCTGTTGAATATAAGCATCGGATGCTAGAGAAGTCTGAGTGCTGACATCATCAATGACTAACGTTTCCCGAGTGCGAGACACATAATTAATCAAAGAAAGGGAAATATCTGAGCTTGATTCTATCGGGAGTGATTGCAGTACAAGACTTTCAATAGCTGTGTTGGCTCTCTTCAAAACGGCGGTTGCTTCTATTACTAAATTGTTCCCTTTGAGTAATATTAAAACACATTTATCCGCGCCAGCATTTTCCATCACCACTTCCACTAAAGTTGAAAGCAATTGCTCAAGTTGAATTTCACTCGAAAGGGCTTGGGAAGCTTTAAGAATGGTTCCGAAATCAAGGAAATTAGAATTATTGGTCGAGAGGTTTGTTTGGATGGTTTGATGAAGAAAATCAGATTGTTTGACAGTTGAAGTGTTGCCTTTGCTTTGGTGAAAACAATTCTGTTGTGTTTGAAAAATCGGAGTCAGAAGTTGGGGATAACGTTTTTCTAGGTCTGCAATTTTGGCTTTTGCTCCCCAATAGGAATAGGAGTAGTAGGCTTCTTGTAGATAACCGCTCGCAACTTTTTCTTTTCCCCAGTCCAAGTAAAATTTAGCGGCGAGTTCATTAGCCAAGGCAACTTCTTGGATATATTCGTGTTCTTTTGCTCCTTTAATGGCTTGGTCATAGTATTCAATTGCTTCTAATTTTTTTCCTAAAACTCGGCATTTTTCGGCGGCGACTAAATCAACTTTATGCTGGTTATTCATCGGGGCATAATCCGCCCAGTGCTGTAACTGAATTTGGTTTTGTTCTACAGGCTTTAATCCTTCTGATTCTTCGTTTAAGGGCTGACTCAACTGTGTTAAAGCAATTAAAGAATCGTAGAAATAAAACAGGGCTTCACCAAAGGTTCCCGCACCAACTTTTAAATACTTCCTAAACTCGGTGGCATAGTTTTCGGCTGACTCGATTTCCCCAAACCAAAAGCAAAACGTCAGCTTATACAAATAAAACAAATACACGCCATAAAGATCGTTATTTGAAAGCAGCAAAGAGAGAAATTCTGTTTCTTCTTTAATCGCTTCTCCCGAGAAAATTTCAGGATGTTCTCCGCCCTCCAATAAATTTAAAATCGATTGCCAAGTAATCCGACAATAATTGGCGGCTGTTAATTGGTTTAATTGGGTCAAACCATTGGTATAGGTGCGAGTCTCTTGTTGCAAAATTCCCAAAGGCTGACTGCACCAAAAAGAATAATTACAAACGGTACTAGCACTATAACCCGCATATTCGAGATAGCCAAATTCTACTCCAATGGTATAACTATCTTGTAAGAAAGGTAGGGTGTCTTTGAGGTGAGCGGTTCGGTGTAACATAAATGTTCCGACAATATTATAGACTTCGGGTTTAACGGTTTTCAGATCGAATTTAGCGATCACTTTCAGGGCTAACTGACTAAACTTTGTGGCAGTATTGACATCTTGAAAGAGATTACACAAAATAATACTATAGGAAATATAACTAAAAGCAGAAGCCGATGTATTTCCAGACTGAATGGAGAGTTTGACACACAAAGAAACTAACAAAGGATACAGCGGAGAGCCACTAATGTAAGCGGCTGCCATAATGCTACTGGCAATCTGAATAATGGCAAGTTTTTCGACATCCGTCATCCCGGATAAGTGAACTAAATCTTCAATTTCTCGGTTGTCAATCAGTTCTGTTATCTCTTGAAATGACTGTTGAATATCTGTTGGGGTAGGTGTTTCTGGGAATGTTACGCCCAGTTGTTGTAGCATTAGTAGAGCGATCGCAACGGCTTCAGCGGATTTATTTTGAGAGACATGGGATTGAATTTTGATGCGGTAAACCTTGACCTGTTCTATTAAAGATTGTGCTTGTTCAATGACAAGATTAATGAACTTTTCCATCTGTTCAAAGTCTCCGCACAAAGAAGCGATTTCTGCGGCTAATTCATGCAGGGCGAGAGTCATTTGATAATGTCGTTCCCAAGCTTGACTTCCGAGCAAATTTAGCCCGATTTGGGCATATTCACGGGCGGCTTGATAGGCGGTTGCGGTTCGGGCTTTACGACAGGCTGTAAGATTAAGTTGGGCTAATTCATCTCGTTCTGTGTCTTCGGTAATCAAAGCGGTTCCATAGTTTAATTGGTTGACGAGTTCAAAAATTCGCTCTTCTCTTGTTTCTGGGGAAATTTGTTGTAAAAGTAGTTTTCCAATGCGATAATGGGTCTGTTGTTTTTGGTGAGCTAGAATTAATGAATAGGCGGCTTGTTGAATGCGATCGTGTAGAAATCGGTAAGGAACGGAAATTGTTTGATCGGTTTGCTGAATATTCGTCTCTTCTTGAAAAAACTTGTAACTTTCATTAGTCGGTACAATTAATCCTTCTTGCAATGCTCTCCATAAATTCGTAGCCGTTTCTACTTCTGACTGTTCGCAAACAATTGCTAAGGTTTTTAAATCAAACTGCGCCCCAATACAAGCGGCTAATTTCAAGACGTTTTGAGTTGCAGTTGGCAATTTTTGCAACTGTAAAGCCATAAACTCAACGACATCATCTGTCAAACTTTGGGCTTTCACTTTGCTGATGTCACATTGCCAATATCCCGCATCTAAATTGAATTGAATCAGTTGATCGTCGTGGAGGGCTTTCAGAAATTGGGTGGTAAAAAAGGGATTTCCACGAGTTTTTTGATCAACCCATTCGGTTAAAGGTTTTGCTCGGGATAATTCACAACTCAAAGTATCCGCAATTAATTGATTAATATCTCTCTGACTCAAGGGATTTAGAGTAATGGTGTTGACGGTTGTTCCGGTTTTTTCCAGTTCATTTACAGTCAGCATAAACGGATGAACGGGCGACACTTCGTTATCCCGATAGGCTCCCAAAATTAACAAATAATCCCCGTCTTTCATCAGCAGTTTTAATAACTTCAACGAAGCCGAATCTGACCATTGCAAGTCATCCAAAAAAATCACCAATGGATGCTCAACGCTGCTAAAGACGTGAACAAATTTTTGAAATAATAAATTAAACTGATTTTGAGCCGCACTTCCCGATAGTTCAACAACGGGCGGTTGTTTTCCGATCAGGAGTTCGAGTTCGGGAATAACATCAATAATAACTTGTCCATTTTCTCCTAATGCTTGCAATATTTTGGCTTTCCATTGTTGCAATTTCAGATCGCTTTCCGTCAAAAGCTGCCCCATCAAATCTCGAAAGGCTTGCACGAATGCACTAAAGGGAATATTCCGATTAAATTGGTCATATTTGCCTTTGACAAAATAACCTTTTTGTCGGACAATGGGTTTATGAACTTCATTGACAACCGCCGTTTTACCAATGCCCGAAAATCCGGCGACTAGCATCAGTTCACTGCTGCCTTTTGCCACTCTTTCAAAGGCATTTAATAACGTTTCGACTTCGGTTTTCCGACCATAAAGTTTTTCAGGAATAATAAAGCGCTCTGATAAATCCCGTTGTGCTATGGTAAAGTTAGCAATTTTACCTGTAGATTGAAGTTGATGCCAACAGGTTTCTAAATCTTGTTTAAGTGCCAAAGCACTCTGATAGCGATCTTCAGCATTTTTTGCCATTAACTTCATTACAATCTCTGACAATACGCCGGGAATTTCGGGATTCAATTGTTGCAAACTTGGGGGAACTTTGGCGATATGACAGTGAACTAATTCCATTGGATCATCGCTGGAAAATGGCAATTTTCCGCTCAATAATTGATAGAAGGTTACGCCCAAGGAATAGAAGTCACTGCGATAATCAATTCCCCGATTCATTCGTCCCGTTTGTTCGGGTGAGAGGTAAGCGAGTGTACCTTCCAGGATTTGGGGATTCTGAATTTCTTGAGTTTCTTTGGGTAATAATGAAGAAATAGAAAAGTCAATAATTTTGACTTGAAGACTGGTCGGGTTAATTAAAATATTGGCGGGTTTGATATCTTTGTGAATCACTCGCGCCCCTTGCAATTGGCGTAGAGTCTCAACAATTTGGATGGCGATGGGCAGAAATTGGGCGACGGTTAGGGGTTTTGTTTGAATATATTGGCCGAGGGAAATTCCGCCAAAATCTTCCATGACTAAAACATAACCATTTTTATAGGGTTCTAGACTGTAAGGTTTAATAATATTGGGAATATTTAGGTTGCGAGTAATTGTATATTGGTTTCTAAACTGTACTAACTCGCTAAAATTAGGATATTTATCTCGTAATAATTTCAAAACGACGGTTTGAGAATTGCTATTTTTAATCCCTCGATAGACTAAGGTGCGAGAACCATTATGCAGTTGTTCAATAATTTCATAGCCGGGAATTTGGGGTGTGGTAATTTCCATGTTCAGTGGTGGATATTAAAAGATTTGTTTGGGGGGTCGGAATCGCCGTTAGATTGGAACTTTTTTCTCAATAGTTTTTTAACCGATTAAAGATTAGTTCTAGCAATCATAAATTATTGTTGCAGGATCTAAAACTCAATAAAAAGTCTAAAACGATCTCTTTTTCCCTGATTGCATGATTGCCTCTTGCCTTTTTAGAGAACATTTTATACACAACTAAAATCGGATTGCTAGAGATTGATTGAAAAACGGTGATCCGATCAAATTTTGCGGTTAATTTTAGCACTTGATTCCCCCTAGTCGTAGATTTTACATCCCATCCATCCCCACTTTAAACGACCAGCAACCCCCTCAACTGATAAAAACGATGGGAACATTGGCTAACCAGCAATTTTCCGACGGAAGCCTTTGTCTATAATATTAATTATATTTTTCAGTTTTAAAAATAAAAAAAGATTAAAACCCCCGGAAAGCTTAAAAATTCTTTAAAGATAATATTTTTGACAATTGGAGATCGGATTAAAGGTAGTGAGTCGGTTGACCCCACACCCAACACCCGACACCCTGCATTTGAGGCGACACCCATTCCCCACACCCCGCCCGACTCTCAAGAAGTTGTTTGTCACCCGGTCAGCTTGCGCTGTTAAGCTAGATTGTCAGCTTTTAGCTGCACAATAAGATAGACAAGGATTCTAGTTAATCTTTGTTGTTTGTATTAAAACTCAACTACAAACGTGAAATTCCTCGTGTTTCGTCGTTCGGAACCATCAAGTCCTAAACCTCCCCAACAACCAGGTTCAGGTTTAGGAACCTTTGGTGGTGTTTATACGCCCTCGATTCTAACAATATTGGGGGTGATTATGTACCTGAGGTTTGGGTGGGTGGTCGGACAAGTGGGCTTAGGCGCCGCTTTGTTAATTGTCACCCTCTCCACCTCCATTACCTTTTTGACGTCCCTCTCCATTTGTGCGATCGCAACAGATCGAGTCGTTCGCACGGGAGGGGCCTATTATATGATTAGTCGCTCCTTGGGGATAGAATCTGGAGGGGCTGTCGGGATTCCGCTTTATTTTGCCCAAGCCATTTCAGTGGCATTGTACACGATTGGTTTTGCAGAAAGTCTCAAAATTACATTTCCGCAGTTGGATGTCCGGGTTGTGGCGTTAATTACCACAATTCTAGTGACCGTTGTGGCGCTGAAATCGGCAGAACTGGCAATTAAAGCTCAATATTTCATTATGGCAGCGATCGCGCTGTCTCTAGTTTGTTTTGTGGGCGGATCGATTTTACTCCCGGAACCCCTAGCCGTCTCAGATCTTGAGTTGGAAATTGCCAATAGCACGGTTAAAGTGGGATTTTGGCAGGTGTTTGCGGTGTTCTTTCCGGCTGTTACCGGAATTATGGCCGGGGTGAATATGTCGGGAGATCTACGAGATCCAACCAAATCCATCCCCGTTGGCACCTTAGCGGCGGTGATTACGGGCTACATCATTTATATGGTGATTCCCATCTTTTTGTGGAAAGGCGCCCAACCGGGAGCATTACTGGCCGATCCGTTGATTATGAAGCGGATTGCCATTTGGGGGCCATCAGTTTTACTCGGGGTTTGGGGAGCAACATTATCGAGTGCGATGGGAAGTATTTTAGGTGCGCCTCGGGTGTTGCAAGCTTTAGCGCGAGATGGGATTTTACCGGCTTGGTTGCGGTTTCTCGGCACCGGAAGCGGCGAAGAAGATGAACCTCGCATTGCGACAGTGGTGACTTTGGGTTTTGTGTTAGTCGCAGTAGGAGTGGGAGATTTAAACCTAATTGCTCCGGTTCTCAGTATGTTCTTTCTCACCACTTATCTCGTCTTAAACTTAGCGGCGGGATTGGAAAGTTTCCTGAGAAGTCCTTCCTTTCGTCCGTCTTTCAAAGTTCATTGGCTGTTTTCGCTGTTGGGTGTCCTTGGCTGCTTAGGCGTGATGTTTTTGATTGATGCTGTCGCCACCGTCATGGCGGCGATTATTGTCTTCGGCATCTATATCTGGCTGGAACGTCGAGAACTCGAAGCCGCTTGGGGAGATGTCCGCCAAGGAATTTGGATGGCGTTAGTCAGGCGGGGGATCATGCAACTGAGTTATGCTCCCGATACCAAAAATTGGCGTCCTCACATTTTAACGTTCTCTGGCGCTCCCACGAAACGATGGCATTTAGTGGAACTGGCATCTACTTTCACGCACAACCGCAGTTTATTTACCCTTTGTACCGTTTTACCGAGTGGTTCTCGCGATCCCGTTCAATGTAGTGAAATGGAGGCGACACTGCGCGAATATTTAGAGCGTCGGGGAATTCAAGGGTTGGTGCGGGTAATTACGGCACCCGATCCGTTTGTCGGCGCTCAACAGTTGGTGGATTCTTATGGGATTGGCCCATTGGTTCCCAATACGGTGCTGTTGGGAGATAGTCAATCTTCCCAACGTCGGAATTCTTACTGTCAGATGATTGCCGAACTTAATAAGCGAGAGCGCAGTATAATTATTTTTCGCTCCAATCAGCCCGAATTCAAACGTCGCAAACAAATTGATGTTTGGTGGGGGGGTTTGAATGCCAATGGCGGGTTGATGTTAATTTTGGCTTATCTGTTACGAACGAGTATTGATTGGCGGGGTGCGGAGATTTATTTGAAGTTAGTGGTGCCTGATGAAACGGCGGCTCAGGCGGCTCGTTTAAATTTAGCAGAACTCGTCGAACAGTTACGGATTGGAGCAACCCCAAATGTGATTGTTTCTGAGGGAAAACCGTTCCCAGAAATTTTGCATCACTCTTCAGCCAGTGCAGATTTGGTTTTCTTGGGTATGGCTCAACCGTCTCCGGAGTTAAATTATCCTGAATATTACGAAGGTTTACAACAAATGGCTGAGGGTTTACCCCCGACCATTTTTGTTTTAGCTGCTCCGAATTTTGCATTCGCTGAAATTTTACAAGAGGCAACTCCCCCCAAACAGTGAACAAGGTTTTCGCTGCTTAAACTGACACAGTTTATCTTGATAATCCGACGTTTGAGAGCCGATTTTATCTCTCAATTTTCGTCGGATTTTATTTATAAATGTGACGGTGAAATTGTTGGGGTTTGCCGTTGATTGGGCTAGATTAATTTGAGTAAGCCCATTTGTAGACGCTCCCGCAATCGCTGAATTTTATGATTTTCTTCATGGCTAATGGAAGGTTGAATTCGGCTTAAATCATGGAGTAATTTTTGATCGTTACGAGTCAGTCGCCCGGTGGCAATAATCCGGTCAATGACTTTTCCAATCGTGGGCGGGTTTAAAGGAGACATAGCTTGAGAATTCCTACTCAATTTATGTGAATAATAATTCGTTTCTGTAGATAGGCACAAAAAAACTTAAAATTTTCCTCTCCTGCCCATTCTTGCCTTCTCTATTGTTGTAAAAATTTTAAATTTAGTTCTACCTTCTACTTGGCTTATTGTTTAGAGTAAGTCTATAAAATTGTTCTGTCAGTAAGAATTAAGTGATTAATCTGGCAACTGTCTAGAGGGAAAAGTAAGCAAAAAGTGATCAAAATGTTACAGAATTGTTAGAACTCTGTTAGAGAATTGTGAAAAAGTCGGTGCTGACCGTTCCGCAGGGAAAAATAGGTAATTATTACATATCCGGGGGATACAATTATTCTTTCCCTAAACTCAATTGATACTTTTTTGAATCTAAAATTAGGAATAATGAGCGGAGGAATAAATCCAGGATCTCAAAAATATTTTTACTGGCATGAACTAAAAATTTATTATTAATCATTGATAATTCATCACGGTTTAAATGAGAATCTGGAGTTGTAGCTCAGAGAGTACAACTCCGTTATGGCATTTAAAAAATTTCGACAAATTTAAAAAATGCTTCAAAAATTCGATTGAGATAGAAGTAATTTACTTCTGTTGTACGGCGTCGTCTTCAAACGTTCTATCAGCAACATCGGGATACAAAGAAGCCCAATCTTTTACGGCATCTGCTGATTCTCCAGCGATTCTTTGAATTCGTTCACCGGGAGCATTTTCAGTTGCCTTGGCTTCCGCTTCCCATTCCCCTGTAGTTTTCGGTCGTTGGGAATTATCTTGATGGATAGCGCGATCAACTTGATTGGTAAGATTAGAGTTATTATTGCGTTCGGAAAGACCTGTTGTTAACAGTAAAGAACCGACCAGGACAACGGTTAAAAAACGTTTAACCTGAAATTTTTGCAGCCAAGAGCTGATGTGAGTAAATATTCCAGAAATGAAATTGATCATGAGAAAACTCAATTAGTTTTTTTCCATACATGGTGTTTCGGTTTTGCAATCCGATTGATTCGCTTGCAAAACCAGCGAGCGCTAAGTTTGCAAGCCAATGACCCGAGCCAAAACCTAACTTAATATTACTAATGCGCTCGCAAGCCGGCCTCTAACAAAAGTGAGAGATTATCAATTTTTCCGACAGCAGGGTAGTATATGGTATGATCCTCTCGCTTTCTGTCGAGTTCATTTCCTTATTCCTGTTTCGGTGTGACAACACCACACTATGATTCACAGCAAACGCCGTACTCCCCTGTCTCGAATTCACTATACTCGGATTTTCTTACTGACGATGGCGATCGCATTTATCGGTTCAACGGTTGTCAGCCTTGCTAAAATGGTTCTGTCATCGTCCCCAAAAAAATCGACTCCTTCAACTCCGACGGTAATCTCCAATGCGGATGGCAGCCTAATTTACAATATTCAAAAACCTCCGAAACTGGTTTACAGCGAAGAACTTCAGAATATTGTCGATGAAACGGTTAAACTGGCAGCAGACAAACAATTTCCCACCGATGATGCTTTATCGATTACATTAATTGATGTTAGTAACCCCAAAACCCATACCTATGCGGGTTACAACAATACAATGCTGAGATTTCCCGCCAGTGTTTCTAAGTTATTCTGGTTGGTGGCTTTCTTGGGTTATTCTGAAGCCGGTTTGATTAAAGACGAATCTGCTTATCATGTTGATTTGTCGAATATGATGCGAATTTCCGATAATGATTCCGCCAGCCGCATTTTAGATAGTATTACCCAAACCCAATCGGGAGAAGAGTTAGAAGGAAAGGCGTTAGAAACTTGGCTTAAAAAACGTCATCAAGTTAACGTTTTTTTCAGGGAGGCTGGGTATACCGGAATTAAACTATCGGTGAAAAATTATCCCCTTTCTAATGGAGAAGAACAACCCAAAGGACGGGATTTTCAACTCTGGAAACAATCATTTTTAGCGGGTGGAAATCGGATCAGCACCGATCAAGCGGCTCGGCTTCTTTATGAAGTTTACACCAAACAAGCCATCTCAGAAACGGCTTCGACAAAAATCGCTTATCTCCTCACGAGAGACTTGAAGCCAGAAGCGTGGAAAGATGAACAGCCCAACTCAATTGAAGGGTTTTTAGGCGAATCTTTACCGACGAATATTTATTTTGGTTCAAAAGTCGGTTATACCAGTCATTCCCGCCAAGAAGTCGCATTCGTGAGAACAATGGATGATAAAGCAATTTACATCCTGGCAATTTTTGCCAATAACTCTGCTTACGCCAAAGATGAAGAAATTTTCCCGGAGATGTCGCGTTATATTTTTGATCGCCTCAACGGTTCACCCTCTCCTTCAATTTCTAATGGCGATTAGAAGTTGACATTTTTCTTGCTTTCTATTGATAAACCCGGAGTAGTCAACGCTATCGCTATTGTGCAGTTATAGAGAGGGGTTATACCCCTCTACCCAAAAAAGCCAACTTGTGGTAACTTCGTCGCTACGGGTTAAATACCGATCCGACTTTTTTGAGAACCATGAACCCAATGAACCCAATCACGGATTAAGCCTCATCTGCCTTCTCACGAGAACAGCTTTCCTATGCTTATCGTTCCTGGCTTTGAAGTCAAAACTCTCATCTATGAAAGTGCCAATTCTTTAGTTTATCGTGCAATTCGACAGTCAGACAACGAACCTGTTATCCTGAAAATCCTCAAAGAAAATTATCCAACGCCGCAAGAACTCGCTCGTTATCGTACCGAATATCAAATTACTAAATCCTTGAATTTAACGGGCTGTATCAAAGCTTATGATTTGCAACCCTATCAAAATACTCTCGTCATGTTTATCGAGGATTTTGGTGGGGAATCCTTGAAAATTTTGATGCAACAAAAACCGTTTAGTTTAGAAGAATTTTTAAGACTGGCGATCGCGATAACAGACAGTTTAGGATCTCTTCACGCCGCCAACATTATCCACAAAGATATTAACCCCTCAAATATTGTTTTCAACCCCGAAACTCAACAAATAAAACTGATCGATTTTGGCATTTCTACCAAGTTTACCCGAGAAAACCCAACCCTAAAAAATCCCAACGTTCTAGAAGGAACGCTCCCGTATATTTCCCCCGAACAAACGGGCCGAATGAACAGAAGTTTAGATTATCGCACGGACTTCTATTCACTGGGAATTACCTTTTACGAACTGCTGACTCATCAACTGCCTTTTGAGAGTACAGATGTCTTGGAGTTGGTTCATTGTCATCTGGCAAAAAAAGCGTTATCGCCCTCTGAAATTAACCCAGAAGTTCCTCCAATATTGTCAGAGATTGTAATGAAATTAATGGCAAAAAATGCGGAGGAACGTTATCAAAGTGCGTGGGGAATAAAAGCCGATTTAGAAAACTGCTTAAATCAATTAATTACTACTCAAACGATATCAAGATTTCCTCTGGGCAGTCAAGATATCTCAGAACAATTTAAAATCCCACAAAAACTCTATGGAAGAGAACGAGAAATAGAAACCCTGCTAACAGCTTTTGAAGAAGTTTCTAAAACAAGTCAACTGTTTTTAATTTCGGGTTATTCGGGAATTGGAAAAACAGCAATTGTTCAAGAACTCTACAAACCCATTACTGAAAAACGGGGTTATTTTATTTCGGGTAAATTTGACCAATATCAGCGAAATATTCCCTACAGTGCCGTTGTGAGTGCCTTTCGAGAATTAGTTAAACAACTGTTGGCAGAAAGTGAAGCACAGCTTATAGAATGGCGAGCAAAATTATTAACTGCTTTGGGGAACAATGGTCAAATTATTATTGATGTGATTCCCGAAGTTGAATTAATTATCGGGAAACAACCTAAAGTTTCAGAAGTTGGGTTAAGTGAGAGTCTAAATCGCTTTAATTTAGTGTTTCAGAACTTTATAAAAGTTTTTCTCAAAGCCGAACATCCTCTCACCTTATTTCTAGATGATTTACAGTGGGCGGATGGAGCATCTCTCAAGTTAATTGAACTGTTAATGAGCCAGACAACACCGGGTTTATTTTTAATTGGTGCTTATCGAGATAACGAAGTTTCTGCGGCTCATCCCTTAAGCTTAACCCTTGAAGAAATTACCAAAAATGGAGCCAGTGTAAACGGGATTTTATTGTCACCTTTGGAATTGCCAACGGTTACTAAAATCATTTCAGATACCCTAAATTTAAGTCGATCTGAAGTTAGAGATCTCGCCGAATTGGTTTTTAATAAAACGGGTGGAAACCCTTTCTTTCTGAATGAGTTTCTTAATTCCTTGTATGTTGAGAGATTGGTGAATTTTGATCTAAATTCTCGAAAATGGAACTGGAATCTAGAGGAAATACAAGAAAAGAGTTATACGGATAATGTCGTTGACTTGATGGTGTTTAAAATCCAAAGATTGCCAGAAAATACACAAGAAATACTCAAAATAGCGGCTTATTTTGGCAATCAATTTGAACTGCAAACCTTGGCTTCTATTTGTCAAAAATCGATGCGAGAGACAGTAGATAGCTTATATAACGCGATCGCAGAGAATCTAATTTTACCACTTCATAATATGGGCGATGTGGAATTAGCCATAGCCGGAAAATTACCCGACAACCAGCCATTATCCTACAAATTTGTTCACGACAGAATCCAGCAAGCCGCCTATTTGCTCATTCCCGAACCCGAAAAACCATTTATTCATCAAAAAATCGGTCAAATCCTACTACAGAATACCAGCTTAGAAAAGCAAGAGAAAAAAATATTTTGTATTGTCAATCAACTGAATTTTGCTGGTGAGTTACTTTCGGAGCAACAAGAGAAAGATGAATTAGCTCAGTTAAATCTTATTGCCGCTCAAAAAGCTAAAGCTGCCGTAGCTTATCATGCTGCACAAGAATACTTGAATATCGGCATAAAACTATTAGCAAGCGATAGCTGGCAACAACAGTATCAACTCAGTTTAGCGCTGTATGAAGAAGCCGCAACAGTCGCTTATCTACATGGGGATTTTGAGCAGATGGAAACTCTAGCTACCCTGGTGCTAGATCATGTTAAAACCGTGCTAGAGCAAGTTAAAATATATGAGTTAAAAATTTTAGCTTGCATCATCCAAAAACTTTTTAACAAAGGGATTCAAATCGGAATAGAATGCTTAGATTCATTGGGAATTATCTTGCCAAAATCTCCCAATGTTTTATCTGTAAAATTGAAACCCGAAAACTTAATTAAGCTGCCGAAAATGACGAATGCGGAATCCCTAGCAGCTATGTCGATTCTGGGAAAAATGCTAGGAATTGGCTATATAGGTATTCCCTCATTCTTACAGCCAATTGTGTTAACACAGATTGATTTGTCTATTAAATATGGGAATGCTCCTCAGTCGAGTTTTGCTTATGCAAGTTATGGAGTTATTTTATGTACAGCTATACAAGACATTGAAGCCGGCTATCAATATGGAAAATTAGGTTTAAAGTTACTAGAACAATTAAATGCTAACAACACTAAAGCGATAGTTTTGGATACATTTGGCAATCATATAGTACATTGGAAAGAGCATCTTAAGGAAAGCTTATCAATTTTAAAAGAGGCTTATTACAGTGCTGTTGAAACAGGAAATATAGAATTTATTGGTTATTCTGCTTTTGATTATTGTTTTAATTCATTTTCAGTCGGATGCGAACTGATAGACTTACAAAAAGAGTTCATTGCTTATAATGAAATCCTGGTTAAGTTAAAAATTGAAAATAGTTTAATTTGGTTAAAACTTTATTTACAAATTGTTTTTAACTTATTGGGCAAGGCTGAAGATCCCACCCAGTTACTTGGAGAGTTTTATAATGAACAACGATTTCTAGCACTTCAAATAGAATCGAGCGATCGACAAGGACTTTTCTTACTTTATCTCAATAAACTAATATTATGTTATTTGTTTGAAAATTACCAAGATGCGGTTAAAAATGCAACAGTGGCAGAACCGTATTTAGATGGTGTACCCGGAATGGCAGCTATACCTATATTTCATTTTTACGATTCTCTCACGCATTTAAGCGGATTTGCTGAGGCTTCAAACGTGGAAAAAGAAAAGACTATAAAACGGGTTAATACTAATCAAAATAAAATGCAGATCTGGGCGGATCACGCCCCAATGAATTACTTACATAAATTTTATTTAGTCGAGGCTGAAAAAGCACGAGTTTTAGATAAAATTCTCGAAGCAATGGACTATTACGATCGCGCAATTTCCCTCGCCAAAGAAAACGAATATATTAATGAAGCTGCCCTCGCTTACGAACTTGCTGCCAAGTTTTATTTATCTAGAGATAAAAAACTCACAGCTAAGGCTTATATGCAGGAAGCTCATTATCATTATCAACTCTGGGGTGCAACAGCCAAAGTCAAACATTTAGAAACCCAATATCCCCAATTATTTGTAATTAATAAACAAACCCATTCAGAAGTCTCTAACTCTATTTCAACAACTGGAAATCGTTCGAGTTCTTCCTTAGATATCGCTGCGATAATGAAGGCTTCAGAAGCCATTGCTGAAGAAATCGTTCTCGAAAAACTCCTATCTAAGCTGATGAAGATTATCATTGAAAATGTTGGAGCTGAACAGGGTTATTTAATCTTAGAGAACGAAGGAAAGTTAAGCATTGAAGCTGAATGTATCTCCGAAAATGAAGAAGTAACGGTTTTACAATCTATCCCCGTTGAAAATTGTCAAAAAATCCCCCAGTCTCTTGTTAGTTATGTGGCTCGAACTCAAGAAAAAGTCGTCTTAAATAATGCGACTGATCAAGGCAACTTTACCAACGATCCTTATATTAAAAACCTACAACCTAAATCAATTTTATGTACGGCTTTGATGAACCAAGGACAACTAAGTGCAATTGTTTATTTAGAAAATCGACAAACAGCCCAAGCCTTTACACCCGAACGGTTAGAAGTTTTAAAATTATTATCAGGACAAGCGGCGATCGCCATTGCCAATGCCAAACTTTATAGCGAAGTCAAAGAACGTGAGAATCGCTTGAATCAGTTTATTGATGCCATGCCAATTGGGGTAATTGTACATGATAATACCGGACAAATTACCTATACGAATCAAACCGCCCGTGAACTCAGTAGAATTTACACAATACCAAAAGCTCGTTATGAACAATTAGCCGAAATTTACCAACTTTATCAAGCCGGAACTGACCAGTTATACCCCACAGAAAATCTACCAATCGTTCGTTCTTTAAGGGGTGAAACGGTCAAAATTGAGGATATGGAGTTTCACGGAGGAGATAAGATTCTTTCTTTGGAGGTTTCCAGTACCCCCATTGTTGATGAAACGGGTAAAATTAATTATGCGATCGCCGCCTTTCAAGACATCACCGAACGCAAACAAGCCGAAAAACTTTTAGCCGATTATAACCGTACTTTAGAACAACAAGTCGCCGAACGCACCCAAGAATTACAACGAGAAATTATCGAACGAAAACGAGCCGAAGAAGCCGCACAAGCCGCCAACAAAGCTAAAAGTACGTTCCTCGCTAATATGAGCCATGAATTACGAACTCCCCTAAATGCAATTCTAGGTTTTTCTCAATTAATGAATCGTTCTTCATCACTTTCTGAACAATCTCAAGAATATTTAGGGATTATTTCTCGCAATGGAGAACACCTACTCACTCTCATTAACCAAGTGTTAGATTTATCTAAACTCGAAGCCGGACGTGCAACACTTAATCAGACAAATTTTGACTTTCATCGCTTATTAAATGACCTCGAAGATCTATTTTTATTTTCCGCAGAAAGTAAAGGATTGCAGTTATTAATCGAACGAACTCCAGACCTTCCTCAGTACATCCAAACGGATGAAACTAAACTCCGTCAAGTTTTAATGAACCTCCTTTCTAATGCCATTAAGTTTACCTCAGTTGGGGGTGTTTCTGTGAGAATTAGAGCCGAACATTTAGATGCTCGAATTGATTTTGAAATTGAAGATACGGGCGAAGGAATCGCCCAGCAGGAATTAGAGAGTTTATTTGAAGCTTTTGTACAAACTAAAACGGGTAAAAAATCCCAAGACGGAACGGGGTTGGGATTAACAATTGCCAAGGATTTTATTCAGTTAATGGGGGGTAAAATCAGCGTAACCTCGCAAGTCGGAAGCGGTACTTTATTCAAATTTAATATTAAAGCAAACTTTGTAGAAGCTGCTGATTCCCCACAAGAACAACCCTCTCGCCGAGCGATTGGAATTGCACCCAATCAAGCCCGCTATCGGCTTTTAATTGTCGATGATCGTTGGGATAATCGCCAACTACTTGTTCAACTACTTTCTCCCTTTGGTTTTGAACTAACTGAAGCAAGTAACGGGTTAGAAGCGGTTAGAATGTGGGAGGACTATTCCCCTCATTTAATTTTTCTGGATATGCGAATGCCGGTAATGGATGGATATGAAGCCGCCCAACGCATTAAAACTAGAGAAAACGAATACAAACTCTCATCTGATTCCCGCTTTTTTCAGGGGGGCGAAGGGGGGATAAAAAGCCAAGCCACAGCTATTATAGCAGTAACAGCCAGCAGTTTTGAAGAAGAAAAAGCTGTAGTTTTATCTTGTGGCTGCGATGATTTTGTTCGCAAGCCTTTTCGAGAAGAAAATATCCTTAATATTCTCCAAAAACATCTCGGTGTAGAATTCATATTTATTGATGTTAACAATGATCGGGAGGTGAATGTCTTGACAAAATCGGCTTTAGCTGTCTTACCTTCCGAGTTGTTGGTTAATCTTGAACAAGCCATTAACAATCTTGATTTAGAACAGATGCAAACCCTGATCGATGAAATCGGAAAAATTGAACAATTTTTAGGAAAGGCGATAGAAGCGAGTGTGAAAAATTTCCAGTATGAAAAATTGCTAGATTTAATCTCTTCTGTGAGTAATGAACAATGAATACTAATCTCAATTCAAACACCCAAGAATCGATTTTAATCGTTGACGATTGCCCCGATAATTTGCACCTGTTAAGCGATATATTATCTCATGCTAAATATAAAGTTCATCTGGCGCCGAGTGGCAAGTTAGCCCTCAAATTCATCGAATCTCATTTGCCCGACTTGATTTTACTCGATATTATGATGCCTCAAATAGATGGCTATGCCGTTTGTGAGCAGTTGAAAAAATCTGATAAAACTAAAAATATACCCGTGATTTTTATCAGCGCTTTGAATGATATGTTTGATAAAGTTAAAGGCTTTTCTCTGGGGGGAGCCGACTACATTACTAAACCTTTTCAAGAAAAAGAAGTTTTAGTTCGTGTCGAAAATCAATTGCGTCTGAAAAGACTTTCTCAACAACTCATTAACCAAAATATCTTACAAGAACGTAACCGCATCGCGGGTGAAATTCACGATTCTTTAGCCCAGGCTTTTACAGGCATTATCCTACATTTAGGAGCGGCAGAACGAGCGCTGCAAAAGACTCCAGAACAGGCACTTTCACATCTGAAAACGGTGCGCGAACTCGCCCAAACTGGACTGGCTGAAGCACGGCGTTCGGTGGAAGCTTTGCGCCCAAAGTTGTTAGAAAATGTCGATTTGTATAGCGCAATTCACCACATTGCTACACAGATGTCATCCCATAGCCAAACCCGCATTGTTTTGGAAGTCATCGGTACGGTATATCCTCTCCCTTTAGAAGTTGAAAATAACTTGCTGCGAATTGCACAAGAAGCCCTAACCAATGCGTTGAAATATGCGAAAGCCAGCACCATTAATATTGAATTAATTTATGAATCCGAACAGTTTTTTTTAAGGGTGAAAGATAACGGACAGGGGTTTGATGTCGAGAGTCCTTGTTTTCTGAACGGTTTTGGTTTTTTGGGAATGAAAGAACGAGCCGATCGCATTGATGCCGAATTGATGATCACCAGCGAAGTTGGACGGGGAACAGAAATTCTTGTTTCTGTTAAAATTTAATTATTCACAATATGCGAATCCAAAGTTTCTTGATAAACCGTCAAATCAAACCAAAAAGTGGTGCCGGTACCCAATTCACTAATTAGGTGAACTTGACTGTGATGTTTTTCCATTATATTGCGAACAATGGATAATCCCAGTCCGGTTCCTTCTAGGGTGTGAACTCGATTTTCTACCCGATAAAATCGCGTAAATACCGCTTCTTGATCTTCGGGTGCAATCCCACTTCCGGTATCGGAAACTTCGATGCGTACATATCGAGGAGGATGAGGAATTTCTAACCCGATTTTTTCATCTAACGGACGGGGTGGCGGTGGTGAAATAATCCAGCCGCCTTTTTCAATTTCTTCGGCTTCTTTGCTGAAAAATGGGGGTTGTTGATCTAAAAGATAGGCGCGAATAATCACCCGTCCTCCCGCTTCGGTAAACTTGAGAGAATTCCCCACTAAATTTGCAAAAACTTGCAACAATAAATCGTAATGACCAACGACGGGAGGTAAGTCTGATTCAACGTCCTGACTCAATTCTATCCCTTTATCTTTGGCGTTGAGTTGATAGGTTCGTAAGGTTTGTTCAATGGGTTGGGCGATATCTATCGGTTCAAAGTGATAAATTCGACAGGATTCTAAGCGGGATAAATCAAGTACATCATTAACCAAACGAGTTAAACGGTCGGTTTCGTGATTGGCGGTTTCGAGAAATTCTCGTCGTTCGGCTTCGGTTAAATCTTCACCGTAATCATGTAAGGTTTCTATAAAAGATTTAATATTAAATAATGGCGTTCTCAGTTCGTGAGAGACATTACTAATAAACTGACTTTTAGCTTCATTTAACTCAACTTCTCGGGTAATATCCTGAATGGTCATGGCAATTCCTTTGAGACTATCCCGATATTTATCATCAAGTTTTAAATGATCGTTTTCTTGATACAAAGTACATTCTTTAGCATTGGGATGTTCGGGAGAACTGCAAGTATGATTTTCTTGGTGAATACAAGTGGCACACAAGGGATCGAGTCCGGGCGCTTTATGGAGTAAAACGGTATTTAACAAAATTCTCAGCGTCCGGTTTGTGGGTTCATTCAAAGAACAGCGAAATTCTCCGCCTTCTTGATGTCCGGTGGCGATTTGTTGTAACGGTTGGGAAATTTCTTGTAAAATTTGTTGGGGTAAATGATGAATCACATTTTCCCCAATCACACTTTTTCCATCCCAATTAAACAGACGTCTGGCTGTGGGATTAACTAATATTAAATTTAACTGAGCATCGAGTAATAAAGCCCCGTCTGCTATGGTTAAAACCAGAGTTTCCAGCTTGGCTTTTTCGGCGGTCAACTCCTCAATATTTTGGGCTTCGTAGCGTTCGAGTCGTTCCGCCATTTTATTAAAACTAATGATTAATTCCCCCAGTTCTCCGCCAAAGGGTAAATCAATCCGTTGGTTAAAATTGCCGGCGGTAATATTCTGCACCCCTCTCAACAATTCTTTGATGGGTTGAGTAATGGTTAACGCATTAAAAACCGCCCCTAAAATTACCATCACCCAAATCGACACAAACACCGCCAAAGTCACATCTCGGGTTAAATTTGAGGAGACAACAACGGTAGGATTAGGATTAATTCCAATCGCTAAAATTCCCCAATATTCTCCTTCGTGCATCAAAGGAACAAACACATCTGTCACCTGTCCGGCGGGGGTGGTGTGTTGGCGGACCATCGGAATTGAAGTAAAATCCCCCGCTTTGACACTGGTAATAAAATTTTCCGGGAGTTGCATCCGGCGTCGGAGGGTGAGAGAATTCTGCACGGCAGAGTCGGAAAAGGGTAAACCCAGAAAAATATCTCCGTCTGGGTCAGCATACAACATATACCGAACGCTGGAGGTACTGGTATAAAATTGTCGAGAAAAACGGGCGACTTCATCCCGTCGGTTTTCGGCGATCAACGGGGCGACATTAGCGGCTAAGAGCAGGCCTAAATCTCGACCGTAGCGGGTATCATTGAGACGAGCATCCTGTTGAATGGTGTTAACGGCCCAGAAGGTTAAACCACTCATTAACAGCGAAACAACCAGGGTTGCTCCCGCCATTAACCGAGTCTGGAGGGTAAACTCCGACCACCAATTTGCGATAATTTCACCAATTTTCTTTAGAATTGCCAGCATCTCCCGACGGTTTGAGATCTTAGGGTTTTGGAAGTTGGGATGGATCAGTGAATCATAGGGCTAGTGTACCGAACTATTCCCTATCATGCCCACTGCTGATTTTAAGTTAAGTTTTGTTAAACAGCCATAATTATTTTACAACGTCTTACAATGCCGGACCGATTGTCGATTTTGTTCTAACCTTTGGCCAGACGAAAACCAATATCTCGCCGACAATACATTCCCTCAAACTCGATACAGTCTACCGCTTCATAGGTCAAAGCGATCGCCTCTTCAAAGGTCGAACCCACAGCGGTGACGCCCAAAACCCGCCCACCATCGGTAATGACTTGATCGCCTTGCAATTTCGTTCCGGCGTGAAAAACGGTTGCTCCTTTGGCAGTTGCTTGTTCAACTCCAGTAATAGCGTAACCTTTTTGATAAGATCCGGGATAGCCAGCAGAAGCCAAAACGACACAGACGGCGACTCCAGGCTTCCAGGACAAGGGCGGAAATTCGGCTAACCGTTGTTGACAGCAAGCCAGTATGACTTCATCGAGAGGGGTATCTAACAAAGCGAGAACCGCTTGGGTTTCCGGATCGCCAAAGCGACAATTAAATTCTAAAACTTTCGGTTCGCCATCGGGGCTAATCATTAACCCGGCATAAATGACGCCTCGATAGTCAATTCCTCGCTTTTGCAAGGTGGCTAGGGTGGGTTCGAGGATTTCGGTTTGAATCCGTTGACTGAGGGAATCGGTAATAATGGGTGTGGGAGCATAGGCGCCCATTCCCCCCGTATTTGGGCCTGTATCGCCTTCGCCGATCGCTTTATGATCTTGGGCGGGAATTAACGGACGAATGGTTTGACCGTCTGTGAGGGCCAGTACAGAGACTTCTTGACCGGTTAAGAATTCTTCTATCACAACGGTTTGGTTTTCCCGGCCAAATTCTCCTGCAAAAATAGCATCAATGGCAGCATAGGCGATTTCTGGGCGATCGGCTACGGTGACGCCTTTTCCGGCAGCCAAACCATCAGCTTTAATGACTATAGGCAGGGTTTGAATGTAGGCTTTCGCCGCCGCCGCGTCGGTAAAAACCGCAGTTTGGGCGGTGGGAATATGGGCTTGCTGCATGAGATCTTTCGCCCAAGCTTTACTGGCTTCGAGTTGCGCCCCTACTTGGTTCGGGCCGAATACGGTCAGATTGTATTGCTGTAAGTAATCTGTAATCCCCAAAGCCAGCGGTACTTCAGGGCCAACAATCACCAGAGAAACGTTATACTCTTGAGCAATGCGTTTAATGCCCTCAAAGTCATCAACGGCGACGGGTTGATTTTGACAGCCTTTGAGTGCGGCGGTTCCTCCGTTTCCGGGCGTGCAGATCACCTGTTTAACATTGGGCGATCGCAATAATGTCCAAGCGAGGGCGTGTTCGCGGCCTCCATTACCAACAACTAAAACATTCACGTTTTGTGGCTCGACAGTTTACCGATTATCGTTTGATTATCTTATCAAAATCTGGGAGTTTGGGATGTGCGATCGAAGATCTCAAGAGTTTAATCGGATTTGACCGGGAGGATCGGGAAATAATAGCGGGATTATCCCTATGTTAATCCTGTTAGGGTGAGGTTAAGAAACGCTAGAATCTAATCAGGTGAACTCCTGATTTCTGCATCTTACTGTTTTGTCGGAGTTGATGGGATTGTAGACGACAGAGCGGGGCGGGTTGAAAGCGTGGCGTTATTGGATTAAATTTAGAGCGATCGCGGGCGCTAAAGTTGTCTCTATCGATCAACGAAACATTCTAGAGTTCATCCTGTTCGGGGAAAGTCTCAATTTAGTCTTTTTAGAAATTTGAGAGGTTGGGCGTGGAGATTTCAAAGGTACAAGCACTACCAGTAAATTTAGAACAGGATAGTGTGTTGCATCGCATTACCAATCGCATTCGACAATCGCTAAAGCTGACAGAGATTTTAGCAGCAACGGCCGCAGAAGTTCGCTTACTGTTGGGTACGGATCGCGTCAAAATTTACAAATTTCATCCCGATGGTAGCGGTCAGGTGGTTGCTGAATCGATTTTTAATCATCGTTTACCTTCACTTTTGGGCTTAAATTTTCCCGCCGGAGATATTCCACCCGAAGCCCGAGAATTGTTTATTAAATCACGAGTCCGGTCTGTTACGAATACCGAAACTCGGGAAATTGGGCAGAGTCATTTTGAGGAACTCGATGATGGGACAACTCGCGGCGAAGATATTCGCTACCGTCCTCTCGATCCTTGTCATTTAGAATATTTGACGGCAATGGGGGTAAAATCTTCGGTTGTCGTTCCGATTATCAACCAAGATAAACTTTGGGGTTTACTCGTTTCTCATCATAGTGAATCTCGCACAATTCCCGATGGCGAGTTGCGACTTTTACAGACGGTTGTCGATCAGCTTTCGGTGGCGATCGCGCATTCAGAACTGTTGACTCAAGCCGAAGAAAGAGCTAACCTACAAGCTTGTATTAATCGGATCAATTGTTTTTTACATTCGAGTGTTAATATTGAGTTGCAACCCGCCTTAGAACAAATGATTTCCACTTTGGAAGGGTCGGGTGGACGACTGTGTATTAAAGCCAATTTTTTTAATATTAAAGATGGGACAGTTAAAAGTTTTGAAGACTGTCTAGAAAGCGGTAGCGTGCAGGTATATACAAGCGGGACACAACCGCAAATTCCCGAACTTGCCCTCTATCCACTGATGGAACAATATAGTGTTTGGCAAGAACACTACAAATCTGAAAATTACGATATTTGGGCGATCTCAGATATTTTTAAAGAGGACAAACTTCGGAATTTACAATCGGCTTTCTTTCAAACCAAAATCCGCAGTTTATTGATGATTCCGCTCCATTATCGACAGGAATTGCTCGGTTATATAAGTATTTTTAGGGATGAATTGGAAACGGAAAAACTCTGGGCGGGAAGGGTTGAAAACGACAAAAGACAGCTTTATCCTCAGATTTCTTTTGAAGTTTGGCGGGATCAAAGACGAGTTGAACCGCCCAAATGGACAGAGAATGAATTGGAATTAGCGCGATCGCTCGGAAGTCAGTTTTCCTCGGCGATTTATCAATATCAAATGCGTCAACAGATGCAGGATATTAATGCGAGTTTAGAAGTCAAAGTTCAGGAACGAACGTTAAAACTCGAAGAAACAGCCAATAATCTTCGCACCGCCACCGAACAACAGCGAGTGTTGTTTGATGTGGTGACAAAAATGCGAAATTCCCTCAATTTAGAGACGATTTTCCGCACCACAACCAAAGAGTTATGCAAATCTCTCCAAACTGAACGAGTCTCCGTTTATCGTTTTAATAGTGACTGGGGCGGTGAATTTGTTGGGGATTATGAGTTTGTTGATTCCCAATGGTCTAATCTCCAAATTGGTGTAAATACCGTTTGGGATGACACCTATTTACAAGAAACTAAAGGCGGACGTTATCGCAATGGTGAAACCTTCGTTGTCAATGATGTTGAACGAGCGGGTTTAACCCATTGTCATGTTGATATTCTCAATCAATTTCACATCAAAGCATTTGTGACAGCGCCGATTTTTGTCGGACAAAAATTGTGGGGAATTTTAGCGGCTTATCAACACACTCATGTTCGTCAGTGGGAAACTTCAGAAGTTCAGTTTATTTCTCAAGTTGCGACTCAATTAGGAGTGGCGATTCAGCAAGCTCAACTGTTACTTCAAACTCGCAAACAAACCCTCAAAATCAGACAAGCCGCCATCGATAGTCAACGAACGGTTAAACAACAACAAGTCTTGTTTGATGTCGTGACCAAAATGCGCGACTCTCTCAATATTCAGAAGATTTTTCAGACAACAACTCAAGAAGCTGGACGAGTATTACAAGCGGAGCGGGTGGTTGTTTATCGCTTTAATGAAGACTGGAGCGGAGAATTTATTCACGATTATGAATTTGTGCTTCCTGAGTGGCAAAGTTTAGGCAATCTAGGGGTAACAGATTGGGCAGATACCTGTTTACAAGAAACAGAAGGCGGACGTTTTAAAGAAGGAAAAACCCTGTCGGTTAATGATATTTATAAAGCTCAACATTCCCAATGTTATCTCGAAATTTTAGAGAAAATTAAGGTAAAAGCTTATTTAATTACTCCGATTTTTATGGGGCGAAAACTCTGGGGTTTATTAGCCGCTTATCAACATTCAAAAACCCGATGTTGGCAATCGTTAGAAGTGGGATTTTTATCTCAAGTCGCAGCTCAACTCGGAGTAGCAATTCAACAAGCTAATTTATTAAATAAAACTCGAAATCAAACCGAGCAATTAACTCAAACTTTACGTCAATTACAAAAGACTCAAACTCAACTGATTCAAACGGAAAAAATGTCAAGTTTGGGACAATTAGTTGCAGGTGTCGCCCATGAGATTAATAATCCCGTGAATTTTATTCATGGTAATCTTTCGCCGATTTCAGAATATGCAGAGAATCTGTTAACCTTGCTGTCTTTGTATAAAAATCACTGCGATCCAACGGATTCAGAAATTGTCGAATATACCCAAGATGTTGATATTGATTTTGTCGCCAAAGACTTGCCAAAAGTGATCGACTCGATGAAAATGGGTGTAGAACGAATTCGTCAGATTGTGCGATCGCTTCAAAATTTCTCTCGTCTGGATCAATCAGAAGTGCAAGCGGTAGATATTCACGAGGGAATTGACAGTACATTGATGATTTTACAACACCGTTTGAAAGCCAATGGAGACTTGACTGAGATTAAGGTGATTAAACAATATGCAGATTTACCGCTGATTGAGTGTTATCCCGGACAATTAAATCAAGTGTTTATGAATCTTTTAAGTAATGCGATCGATGCGGTTAGAGATAGAAATAAACAAAAATCGATTCAAGAACAACAAGCCGATCCGGGAAGAATTCTGATTTCTACAGAACGCCTGATTAATGAACGAGTGATCATCCGTATTATTGATAATGGAATTGGGATGTCTGAAGCGGTAAAAAATCGCATTTTTGATTCTTTCTTTACCACTAAAGCTTTGGGAAAAGGAACGGGTTTGGGCTTGTCAATTAGTTATCAGGTGGTTACAGAACAGCACAAAGGTGAACTCAAATGTCATTCTGTTGTCGGAGAAGGAACTGAATTTTCGATAGAAATTCCGATTCATCAAGGATTTGAGATTTAATCAGCAAACCCTACATAAACCCGCCCTAACCAGTGACCAGTTCGGGAAGACCGGAGAAAGATGCGATCGCATTATTTTCTGTATTTAATACAAATAGATTGTTTATAAAAAAGTTAATTTATAGTTTAACCGAAAAATAACTTAAGCATAATTTATATTTAATCTTAATGAAATAACCTACTCAGAGAGTAAAGTTTTTTAAAGATTTTTACTCTGTCCATCTGGGTGTACCAGTAAGTTTTTGCCTGAAGTTCGTCTCCTGAATTGAGCTTTGAGGTCCCAACAAAGTTACTTCAAACTCAATGGAATTTTAGCGTCGAAAAATAGTCAGCATCTACCTTACAACACATCAAAATGTCTAATAGCGTTATCTTTATTCATCCGGATGGAACCAGTCCATCTCACTTTGCTGCGGGTCGTTTTGTCCAAGAAGGGCCGGATGGTCGTTTAAATTGGGACGAAATGACCAACGCCGGGGTTTATCTCGGACACATGGAAGACCGACTCGTGGGAACCTCCAACGGCGGGGCGGTCGTTCATGCGATGGGGGTTAAACCCTTTGCAGGTTCTTACGGTTTGGACGAAAACGGCGATCCGATTGTTTCCCTGTCTGGCCTCAGCCCGGAACTTGGCGGCCCCGACCTGGGCGTTGAACCCGGACAGACGATCATGGAAGAAGCGATCGCCGCCGGAAAAGCGACTGCTATCATTAACTCAGGTTTAATCGCCGAACCGGGAACAGGCGTGTTTCTGGCCGATGTAGTCAACCGGGGCGAAACCGAAGCAATCACCGCCGAAATCGTCGAATCCGGTGTTAATGTTATCTTGGGCGGAGGCGAAACCGACTATCTGCCCGTTGGAACCGTCGGTGTCTTTGGGGAAGAAGGAACTCGCGAAGATGGTCGCAACTTAGTTGAAGAGGCCCAAGACCTGGGCTATACCGTCGTTTACACCCTCGAACAACTGCAAAGTTTACCCCCAGATACTCAAAAAGTTTTGGGGATTTTTGCCGCCGAAGACACCTACAACGACACCACCGAAGAAGCCAACCTTGAGGCGGGTTTAGAAAATTACGGTCAACCCGGAAACGAAAATCCGCCCACTGTCGCCCAGATGTTAGAAGTAACATTAGGCTTGGATCTGTTCTCCCCAGAAAACGAGAACGGCTTCATGGTGGTGTTGGAAGAAGAAGGCACCGATAACTTTGCCAACAATAATAACGCTCGGGGTACCATCGAAGCGGTTTTACGGGCCGATGATGCCATTGGTGTCGCGCAAGACTACATCGAAAACGTTAAACCCAATACCCTGTTAATTACCGCAGCAGATAGCGATGGGGGCGGTTTAGAAGTCGCCGATCGCAGTGGCGAAACCGTTGGCACCGTTAGCGTTAACCCCACGTTACCCGATCGTTCCGATGCGGTTGAAGTTCCCTACGACGGCGCTAGCGGTCGCGATACCGAACCCTTTGTTTCCGCCCCCGACGCCAACGGTAACGAATACACCTTCGGCGTCGGTTTTGCCGGAACGCCTGACTTTGCGGGAAGTATTGTTGCTAAAACCTTTGGGTTAAATGCCGATCTGTTACCCAGTACAGTGGATAACACCGACATTTACCGGGTGATGTACCAAACGCTGTTCGATGTGGAACTGCCCTCGCCCGTTCCCGCCGAACCGCCACAACCCGCCCCGGAACCCACCCAAGACACCGGAAACGTTATCTTTATTCACCCGGACGGTACCAGCCCCTCCCATTTTGCGGCTGCCCGTTTTGTGGAGGAAGGGCCGGATGGTCGTTTAAATTGGGATATGATGTCCAACGCCGGGGTTTATCTCGGACACATGGAAGACCAACTGGTGGGAACTTCCAACTCTGGGGCGGTAACACACGCCACCGGAACTAAAGCGCCGGCGCCTTCTTTTGGGTTCGATGAAAACGGCGTTCCCGTTATTTCTCGTTCCGGGATGCGGGGAATGACGATCATGGAAGAGGCGATCGAAGCCGGAAAAGCCACCGCCGTCATCAACTCGGGAATTATCGCCGAACCCGGAACCGGTGCGTTTTTAGCTGATGTTGAAAATCGCAGTGCAACCGAAGAAATTACCGCCGAAATTTTAGAATCCGGGGTTAATATTATTTTCGGAGGCGGTGAAATTGATTATCTGCCCGTCGGAGAAGTAGGTTTCTTTGGGGAAGTTGGGACTCGTGAAGATGGTCGCAACCTGATCGAAGAAGCCGAGGAAATGGGCTACACGGTCATTTACACCCGCGAAGAACTGCAAAGTTTGCCGGAAGACACCGAAAAAGTTCTGGGGATTTTTGCGGCGACCGACACCTACAACGACACCACCGAAGAGGCGAATTTTGCGGAAGGTTTGGAAAACTACGGCCAGCCCGGTAACGAAAATCCGCCCACTATTGCCGAAATGTTAGAAGCCGCATTGCCGATCTTATCTCAAGATCCCGATGGCTTCTTCGTGGTGATGGAAGAAGAAGGTACCGATAACTTCCCCAACAATAATAACGCTCGCGGCTTTGTGGAAGCGATGCAACGGGCTGATGATGCGATCGGCGTGGCGATGGACTTCGTTGACAACCAAGACCCCAACACCTTGATTATTACGGCTGCCGACAGCGATGCGGGCGGTTTGGAAGTTGACGATCGCAGTGGTGAAACTGTTGGTACGGTTGGAGTTAACCCCACAGAAGCGGATCGTTCCGATGCTATTGAAGTTCCCCTCGATGGGGCGGAAGGACGCGACAGCGAACCGTTTATTTCTGCACCCGATGCCAGTGGCGATCAGTTTCCCTTTGGTATTGCTTATGTGGGAACGCCGGACTTTGCGGGTAGTATTGTTTCCAAAACCTACGGTCTGAATGCGGATTTATTACCCAGTACCGTTGATAATACCGAAATTTACGAGATCATGTACCGGACGCTGTTTGGTGATGTTCTCCCCAATTTGATTGATGGTACACCCGCCGATGAAACGTTGGTCGGAGAGGATGCCAATGACCTGATCCGGGCGGATATCGGGAATGATATTGCCGCAGGCGGTTTGGGTGATGATATCGTCTACGGTGAAGAAGGCGATGATACCCTCCGAGGTGACGAAAATAGCCGTTCTCCGGGCGGTACCGTTGGCGGTAATGATACCCTTTATGGCGGTTTGGGCGATGACCAAATTGGCGGTAAAGCAGGTAACGACCAACTGTTCGGCGATGAAGGCAACGATCGCATCTGGGGCGATGATGGCGATGACCTGATCGATGGCGGTTTGGGTAATGATACCTTAACTGGAGATGATTTCTCAGGCGGTCAGGGTGCTGATACCTTTGTTTTAGCGGTTGGTGAAGGTATTGATACCATTGTTGATTTTGAAGTCGGAATTGATTTGTTAGGGTTGAAAGGCGATTTAACTGCGGATCAACTCTCGATTTCTCAAGTCGGAAGTGATACTGAGATTAGCTTTGGCAGCGAGATGTTAGCGATTTTAACAGGTGTAAATTCGGCTGATTTAATGGCTGATGATCCCTTTACAATGATCGCCTAATTCTGGGATCTCAAAAATCTGAGTTCTGACTCGGCAAAGTTTTTTATGAATTGGGGGGGTTTTTAACCGCCCTATTTTTTTGGGAAAATTCATAGAGATTTTCTCGGGCTACACCTGATCTGAAATCTGGGTATATCATAAACGTACGTGGGAAACAAGCGATACGGCTCAACCACGCTCCGCCAACGCAATATTGAGAGCTGATATAAATTTAGTTCTTCTCTAACCTGTATCGCCATCTGGAAATTCTCCCTAAGCCAGCCGAGACTGGGGTGAAAGCTTCGGAGTTGAAAACTATTGCGTAGGCCATCTGGAAATTCTCCCTAAGCCACCCGAGACTGGGTGAAAGCTTCGGAGTGGGAAACAAGCCAAACGCTGCTATTGACTTCTAACCTCACGACTTACCCGTAGCAAATCAGGTATTGACATTAGTAAAAGCTGAAAGCCTGTTTTCGTCTACTTCTGACTGGTCACTGAGCGAAGCCGAAGTGCTGACTTGCTGACTTGCTGACTTCTGTGATGCCATATGATGGGTATTCAACCGGACTTGATATGAGAACACACGAAGGAGCTAAAATTCAATTACAGCTAGCATTTCACTTTTACCTCTTAATCCATATGGCAATTTAAGGAATTTAAGCAAATGAGTCAAAATTATTGTAATACTTTCTGGCGATCGCTGTTAATTGTTCCGATAATTGTATTAATCAATTTATCTGAAATTCCCCTATTAGAACCTGCTAAAACTGTTGCTCAAAGTTTACCAAGTCCTCTTGAAACTGCGGTTATAGAAGCGGTACAACAACCGGGACTTCCGACGCCTGAAGTTACCAAAGTAACTCTAGAAGGTTTATTTGGTTTGGCAACTTGGGTGATGGGAGAAGCGGGGGGAATGGTCGCGTTAATTAATAATGGTAGAAATTGGGAAGTTACTCGTCTTCCGGGTGGTGTACCCGATGCCGAAGAATTGAGTCGTTTGTCGGGGATACCCGTTGAGGTTTGTGAGGAATTATTATCTCAACATTTGGGAACTAAATAAAAATATCAGAAACCGGGTTTCTCAGGTCTTAATATTGAAGTCAGTTTCAACTGATTATAGAATCAATAAAGTTTACTCCTCATCTATATCGGGAAAATTATCTGTAATGTCTGGCAATGTCGTTAGCACCGAAAGCAGAGAACGGGAGGGAATGGGTTCAATTTCAAGTTCTTCGAGAATCATCGAAGCCATCGCATCTTGTTCGCTGGCGGATAGGGTTCTTAACTTAGCGATTCCCTCCGGGACGCTACGCGAACGCACGTTCAAGTAACTCGGTCATAGCTATTACACTTTAACAATGAAAATATCACATATCCATTATCGCTTGTAATGAGAAGCCACTGACTTTAGAATTCAATAAAATTTAGTCCTATGCGCGAGGACTTTTGTTATTAGACAGAGATTTTATCTCTTGTTCTGGTAAATCAGCAAATAATTTGCGGAATTGGGCTGTTGTGCGTGATTTCACAATGTTTCTGGATCAAGCTCTTGGGTTTTACCTGCACGATACTCATTCATCGCCATAGCCGCAAGTTTAGCAAGAGTATCGGGAGAACGGGAGAATGCTTCATCCCAGCGTTGCTCGTCTTCTAGTTCTTCGAGAATCATCGAAGCCATCGCATCTTGTTCGCTGGCGGATAGGGTTCTTAACTTAGCGATTCCCTCCGGGACGCTACGCAATCGCACGTTCAAGTAACTCAGTCATGGCTATTACACTTTAACAATAAAAATGGCACATATCTATTATTACTGATAATTCTACAAATAGAAATGGGTGTTATTGTAACCTACCTACTCTTCTCAAACTATTATTGATGTAGATGTAGGTTGGGTTAAACGCCAGCGCAACCCAACAATAACCTGCAAACTTCTGTAACTACCACTGAATATACTGAGCGGATAGTTTTTTGAACTCACTATTCAACACACAGCGACCGTTATTCTCTATTTTATTAATTAAATATTCGAGACATTCACCCAATCTTGCATTGACTACATTTTGCTTAATTATTTCTAATGCTAGCCGAGCTTGTTTCCTACATTCACTTTTTTCTAATTTTCGCTGAACTTCGTAATGGGTAAGAGCTTTTATGGCATGGGGTGAATATTTATCACCCAATAAACTAAGCAAATGATCGTAGTATTTTTTTCCTCTAGGTGATACGCCATTGCAGTAACTAACTCCCTTACCAATCCGACACATTAAAACGATCTTGACTAATTTTTCTGCATAATTTGGAAGAATATCTGACTGTCCAGCTATATATGAGGCTACAGAATCAGCAATAGGAGCTTCATAATGAAAATTATCCCAACCGTTGTGTTTGGCTAAAAGTTCATCCAATAAATCATCAATTTTCACTGCCCTTTCATTAGGTGATCGATATGGATTTCCACCTACAACTTGGAAAAATTCCTCACCTAGTTGATATTTATCCCTATGGAGATTAGTATTATACCCTTCAAGAATAAGTCCTAATTTATACTTGGGTTCATCTAAACAATTCTTCCAAATCGAGGGAGCTATTAAAGAAATATTTTTTCTTACCTGAATATCTGTGTCTATAGATGCGAATATTCCAAAAACAGTTCTAAGTATATTTCCACACAGATGGCTGGGCAGTTCAGCTATCTTCAATTCAATCATTTTTTGAGTAGAATTGTCTATCGGCGTGTTATAATTTCTTAAATTTTTGATAAATTCTTGTACCTGGAGTGCTGCCTCTGTCGGTTTATCTCTGAGTACATCTTGAATACAGGTTTGTAACCATCCAAGCAATTCAAACGCATTAATTGTGTAATTTGTTGGATGAGAAATTCCTATGTCATTTCTCATTTCAAGAATGTGTTTTAACTTTTTATATGTGGTATCAGAAATCAGCTCAAGTTTTCTACAGGTATCTAGTAACACTGAATCTTTTAGAGAGGCAAGGTCTTCTTCAGTTTCATAGAAGTCTCGACTTTTACCTCCCACTGCTGCATCAAAGAAAATATCAATTCCATATGTAATAGCTTTTTTTCTAAGATCAAGAGTAACTTCATTCCATACTGCATTGAGAGAGTAGTCAAATAGTCCGAATCCTGCACCAACTACAAATTTTGATAAATAACGAGCATCTCTTTTAATCTCATCAGGAAGCGACTGGATATAAGTAGGCAGATTTTGACCAATAATAGCTCGCTCTGATTGTTCAGCGATTATGTTATCCGAGGGAAGACCCACTTGCTTCAAAAAAGCTACAACCATTTGTGCTTGTGGATCAATGAGTTCCGCATGACTAATTTTTTCAATTTCGTCCATAATTATTATTTGCTCTTTTTTGTGGGACTATCTATTAAATTGACGGCTCTATTCCGTCCAGCTAATCGATCAAACAGAGAATTATACTTTGATTTAAGCCTATCTTCGTAAATTATAGCATAACACTCTTTTCCTGTCGCCAGAAATAGCTTTTTTCTCTTTGTTAAAGACTGTAGGTTGGGTTAAACGCCAGTTAAACCCAACAATAACAATCCTCTTAGGTTCAATCAAGATCGGGTTTGTTGGGTTTCGTTCCTCAACCCAACCTACTTGATTTCTACTTAATTTCAAATTATATCATGTCTTCGGGTAGTTATAATTTTGCTCAAAAAGAACTACTATAGATAAAGTTACTCCTGTCTAACGTCATTTTTTCTATTCCTATGCACCTAATTTTATGTCACACCACCGCAGATTTTGATGCTTTGGGCGCCGCTGTTGGACTGTCGCGTTTGTATCCCGGAAGTAAAATCGTTCTTACTGGCGGTTCTCATCCGGGAGTACGAGATTTTTTAGCCTTACATCGAGATGAATTTCCCCTGATTGAACGGCGTTCTGTTAACCCGGAAAAGATTCGTTTTATCACCGTTGTTGATACTCAAAGCCGCGAACGTTTGGGAAAAGCATCGGAATGGTTTGATTTACCGAATTTATATGAAATAACCGTCTGCGATCATCATCCCGATAGTGAATTAAATATTCCCGCAACCACCACTCAAATCGAATTGGTTGGTTCGACAACAACTTTGGTGGTTGAAAAGCTAAAAGATGCCAAACAACACCGCCAAACCGAAGACACAAAATGGCTGTTAACCGCAGCAGAAGCAACGGTAATGGCGTTAGGAATTCATGTGGATACAGGTTCGTTAACGTTTGAAGGAAGCACGCCCAGAGACGCCTTAGCGTTGGCGTGGTTGATGGAAAATGGCGCGAGTTTGCAGGTGATCGCCGAATATATTGAACCGGGATTTTCAACGCAATTACAAGATTTATTAACGGTTGCTTTAGAACAGTTAAATCAAGTCACGGTTCGCGGTTATCAGGTGGCTTGGGTGCTGTTAGAAACAGAAGATTATGTTCCGGGTTTATCGAGTTTGGCTTCTCAACTTATCGAAATTACAGAAAGCGATGCTTTATTGCTCGGAAATTGTCAGCATAAGAAGAACAAAGAAACCGAACGTTTAACCGTTATCGGACGTTCTCGCATCGAACAAACGAGCCTCAATCAATTGTTTAAACCTTTTGGCGGTGGAGGTCACGATCAGGCGGCTTCTGTGGTGATTAAAGATACGAATCCCCAAGAAAAATTAACGGAAATTGTCGAAGAATTTAAAGCACAAATTCCCCACCCTCCCACTGCTAAAGAGTTGATGTCTTCTCCGGTTAGAACCATTCGCCCAGAGACAACAATTGCTGAAGCACACCGGATTTTACTGCGCTACGGTCATTCGGGTTTATCGGTTGTGGATGAACAAGATCAATTAGTGGGAATTATTTCCAGACGCGACCTTGATATTGCACTCCATCACGGCTTTAGTCACGCTCCGGTTAAAGGGTATATGACGCCGCAATTAAAGACGATTAAACCCGATACAACCTTACCGGAAATTGAGTCTTTAATGGTAACATACGATATCGGACGTTTACCTGTTTTAGAGGGGAATAATTTAGTCGGAATTGTCACCCGAACCGATGTTTTAAGACTGCTTCACCAACAACAACGACCGCAGAAAAAAGCGGGTAAAGGCTGCATTCCCGGTTCAACTTGTGATTCCATTCAAGAATTACTTGAACGGCGTTTGGCACCGCCATTATTAGAACTTTTGAACCGACTGGCGGAACTCACCCAAGAACGGGGTTGGCAACTTTATTTAGTCGGGGGAGCGGTGCGGGATTTGTTGTTGGCTGACCCGGAAAAAACGCTGTTATTAACGGATATTGATTTGGTGGTTGATGGTTGTCATCAAAGTTCTAATGCTGTAGAAAATAACCAACAAAACGATAAAAATCCCCCCGCAGTTGAATTAGCTTCCGCGTTACAAAAAACTTATTCTAATGCTCGTTTGGACGTTCACGGACAGTTTCAAACTGCTGCTTTATTATGGCATAATGACCCAGTTTTAGATTCGTTGTGGATTGATATTGCAACCGCTAGAACGGAATTTTATCCCTATCCCGCAGCTAACCCGGAAGTTGAAGCGAGTTCAATTCGTCAAGATTTGTACCGACGAGATTTTACAATTAACGCTTTGGCGTTGCGTCTAACTCAACCCTATCAGGGCGAATTATTGGACTTTTTTGGGGGAGTGAATGATTTACAAAATCGCCAAATTCGAGTTTTACACGCCAATAGTTTTATTGAAGACCCAACCCGAATTTATCGGGCGGTTCGGTTTGCGGTGCGGTTGGGATTTGAACTAGAATTTCAAACCAAAGATTATATTCAGTATGCGATCAATAGCGGGATTTATGAGAAAGTTCAATCGGAAAATTACTCGACTCGCCAACGGGTTCCCGCTTTGGAAACTCGGCTGAAAAGTGAGTTAAAATATATTTTACAAGCGCCTTACTGGAAACCCGCTTTACAACTTTTGGGAGAATTAAAAGCGCTGCGCTGCATTCACCCGACCTTAGAATTGAATCAGGAATTGTGGCGACAAATTCGATTAGTAGATCGGGGTTTAATTCGTTTTGATCCGGAAAAAACGTTAACCCATTGGCAGGTGCGGTTAGAGGTTTTAATTGCTCATTTGGCGCCGGAATATCGGGGCGGTGTGGCGGATACGTTGCAATTTCCTCTAGACAGCATCGAACGACTTCAACAGCTAGAACCTGCTAAAGCCGAGGTGATGAAACGGATGCCAGAATGCCAATTACCCAGTCAATTTTATCGACTGTTGGCACCTTATGATTTGCCAATGTTGATTTTAATCGCAGTTCAAAGTCCGCGATGGGTTCGACGTCGAATTTGGCAATATTTAACCCATTGGTGGACCGTCAAACCGTTGCTGAATGGCAATGATTTGAAACAATTGGGATATAAACCCAGTCCGAAATTTAAGCAGATGCTCGATGATTTGTTGGTTGCAACACTAGATAAACAGATATGCGATCGCAAGTCCGCAGAAGCCTTTATTAAGGCAAAATATTCGTTGCCAGGGGACTGTTAAGCCTGGTATGCTCGGGTTGGCATCCCACACAATTTTGGTGTTGGGTTGTGCCAAAAAACCGGATATTTTTCCCCAATTTAGTTGTGACCATAGGGGTCGCGGCATCCCAAGTATGTGACGTCAAAGCTTTCTCCAGAGTCAGCAGCTTCGCTTTCTAGGTTGGAGAGCATTTGTTCACGGCTGAGGCGAGCATTTTGACGGGTGGTGCCGCCTGTGGTGCCGTTTGTCCAACCACTGTCACCAACTTTGTACTTGTAGCCACAAACGATATCTTGTCCGGTTGTGCCGATGGCTTGAGCAGGCAGACCGATGTTTAGTCCGACGAAAGCAACTGTGATGAAGCCTACAAGCTTTTTCATCCAAACCTCCTACTATACAGTGTTCTTGTCTGGCTCTTATTATTACTTTATGCCTTCTTCCACTTTGGATCAGTATCTATATTCACGGATTTTAAAAAATAAAAATGCTATGCTAATAACAAGCCTCGAAACTCTATTTTGCTTTCAATTTTCCCTGACGAAAGTGTTTGTTTTTCCTTTTTATAAAGAAAAAATTAAGCCAAATTAATCCCCTTTGTCAAGTTTTCCAGCCAACTTGATTTTCAATTAAAAAATTGTTCTATCTCAGGAGTCACCGAGTCAGGAGTCACCGAGTCAGGAGTAAGCGCGTTCGCTATCGGAAGCTTCGCCTACAGAATTCCCTATTACCCATTCCCTCTTACCCAAAGCATCAAGTTTTGTACCTTACAAATATGAGAACTGCTATAAAAGAACTTTCTCCTTCTCGTGTTCTTTCTTCTTCTTTATTTCCTCGGTCCTCGGTCTTTCTGACTCCTGACTCGGTGAGTCCTCCGTCGTTTATTTATAACTGTTCAACCGGACATGATATCATTCATCATTCAACAGCAGCGGGTTTGCGACTTTTCAGCCAATAGGTGATCATTTCACCACGACCCTTGACTTGAATCATCCCCCGCTTTTCTAAGACATATTTATGCTTTAATAATTCATAGGTGCTGGCGCTGACCTGAATTTCGCCAACTTTCCCGTGAGATTCCATGCGGCTAGCGATATTAACTGCATCACCCCAAAGATCGTAGGAAAACTTCTTTAAACCGATCACACCCGCCACAACTGGTCCGGTATTAATACCGATGCGGATATTGAGAATTTGATTATCATGTCGTTTAAATTGATAAATTTCTTGCTGCATATCCAACGCCATTTCAGCGATCGCCAAAGCGTGATCTTCTCTGGGTTTGGGTAGTCCTCCAACAACCATGTAAGCATCTCCAATGGTTTTAATTTTTTCTAACCCGTGTCGTTCCGCCAAGCGATCAAAACTGGAAAAAATTTGATTGAGTAAACTCACTAATTCCGTCGGGGAAATTTCAGAAGCGAGTCCGGTAAAATCGGTAATATCAGCAAATAAAATCGTCGCCTGTTCAAAGCGATCGGCAATTAAACCCGGTTCTTTTTTAAGCTGTTCGGCAATAGTTTGTGGTAAAATATTGAGTAAAAGCCGTTCGGATTTTTCCTTTTCAACTCGCAAAGCGGCCTCCGCTTGTTGTCGTTTGGTAATGGCTTGATGAATTTGAGTAAACATTTGCATAAAAGCGGAAATCACCTCTCCTAACTCATCGGTGCGTTGGAGAGAAGCCGAATAAAATTTAGGGGGTTCTTGATTTTGAGAAATTGATTTTCCCGCTTGAATTAAATCCTGTCTGAGATTTAAAATCGGAGTGATCACCATTTTCTCTAAAACAATCATCGTCCCAACAACAACAAAAATAGAAATAATTAAAACTAATCCGGCAATTCTAACAATAAACAACCGAACTTCGGGCATAATTGTATCGGCATCGTGGCGAATAACCACCAAATAATTATCTTTTAAAGATTGAAGATTACAAGCCACATCATAGCGATCGCCCGATGGAGTTCTCTCATAAACATCTTTACCAAGTCTGGCTTGCTGAAAAGACAGTTGAGGCATTTCCCCAAATTGACCGATAAGTTTTCCCTCGGGAAGCTGGTAAACTGCACCGCCTTTCACGTTGGTGTCAAGCTCATTGAGATGAATTAATTGTTGTAAAAGTTCGGCTTCGGACTGATAGGGATAAGTGGCAATAATCCAGGCAACCTTACCGGAAGAAACTTCGGCAAGTTGTTCTAAAAGTTCCTGTTTTCGACGATAAACAGAAGGAACTAAAATAATTAACTCAATAAAAAAAATACTGGCTAAAATCCAAACCGAAATCCGCTTAGATAAACGAGCATTTAAAAATCTAAGCAATAGCCTTAAACGAGATGACATGACGACCGTCCCCTGTTCAGGTTAAAGAGAAATAAGATTAAAATAGAACTGAACTGAAAAAACAGAAGCTTTTCCCTGATTAATATGCTTTTGGGGCTAAACCTTCTGTACTAAACCCTGGAATTCATGCCACAATCAGACCCAAAGGCGATCAGGGGTTTCACACTCTCAAGTTCGAGCTTAACACAAACGCCGAGAGCGATCGCTTGCTCTAGTCAGGTTCCGATGAGTTTCGGTACAATCAACAGAAGGATGGCATCAACTCAAAGAATCGCCATTTAAACCCAGTTTCTAGAACCCATGACCGAGCAACCCAACTCATCTCAACCCAACCCCAGAGAATCGAATGGTACTGGAGACAGTCCCAATGGCTTCTCGACAAATAACGGAGTGATCGTCAGTTCAGACGAGAATTCCGCCTTGATCGCCAGCGGCGAGTTTGAACAGGCGGTGGCCGCATCAGCCAGTCGATATACACTCACCGGAGAATTAGAAGCCAAATCCCCAAGCAACTTTCTGGCGTCTGTGATTACTTTAGCTGCCGTTGCGGTGATGATTTTGGGCTTGGCGCTCGATAATGTTTGGGTGGGATATCTCAGCGCTTTCGTGGCTTTATTTGCCTCCCTGCGGATGATTTGGCCGAGTTGGGGAAATGTTTGGACTTCGCTAATTCCCCCCGTGTGGCGAAGTTTGATTATTGCCAGTTTTGGGATTTTAGCCGCGATCGCCGGGTTGTTGATGTTGAGCGGTTCCAACAAAGATTTTGGCAGTCGCAATATAGTAATTAACTGGGATGCAATTGGTGCGTTAGGGGAACTGATCGGCGCGTTGGGTCAGATTTTAATTGCGATTTTGGCCGTCTATGTGGCGTGGCGTCAATATGTGATTTCCAGAGATTTAACCATCCAACAAAACCTAATTACCCAACAGCAAACCATTGATGCTTACTTTCAAGGGGTTTCTGAATTGGCTTTGGGAGAACAAGGACTTCTCGAAGATTGGCCCCAAGAACGGGTAATTGCAGAAGGACGAACGGCGGCGATAATTCGCAGTGTGAATGCTGAAGGAAAAGCAAAGATTTTGCGGTTTCTTTCCCAAGCTAAACTGATTACTCCGCTTAAACGCGATCGCCATTTGGGTCGGCCCATTCTTGATGGTCATGGGAGTTACGCCGAAGATCGTTTAGAAGGGATTCGGGTGATAGACTTGGGTGCAATGTTAGCCTGTGCAGATTTAGGCGGAACTGATTTACGTCGAACCGACTTAGCAGAGGCGAATTTAGTCAAAGCCGATCTCAGTCGTTGCGATTTGGTACGGTCGAATTTATCCCGTGCTATCCTTTATGAAGCTAATCTTTCTGGGGCGATTCTTCGAGCGACAAAGTTATTTTACGGTTCGGCGGAAACGGCAACTCCCCGCAGTCGCACCAAAATGCCGGACTACAACACGGGTGAGTATACCGGAGCGGTGATTGAAAACGCTAACTTTACGGGGGTTGACGGTCTATCCGATGAAAACCGCTACTATTGTTGTGCTTGGTGTGGAGAGCAGTCCAGAAAAACGATTCCCGGTGGTTGTGAAGGCATTCCCAACAAATTGGGACGTTGACAGTCACCAGTCACCAGTCACCAGTCACCAGTGAATAGGGAACAGGCAACAGGTAACAGTTAATAGGTAAGAGGCAACAGGGAACAGGCAATAGGCAATTGGAAAAAAATCAGTCACTGGTTAATGTTCACTGAAAACTGAAAACACTGGTGACTGGTGAGCCAGCGCGGTCTTGGGGGTTTCCCCCATGAGCGACTGGCGAACCCGTAAGGGTGACTGGTGACTGGTGACTGATTACTGTTCCCAGGCGGATTGAAAAAATTCGTGTTCGCATAACATGGCGTAGCGGTACAGGGAATGAGCTTGGGGTTCATCTACAATGTAGCGGTTGCTTAGATCTTCGAGTTCTTGAACGAGTTGTTCAAATTTATCGCCACTATAGGTTTTAATCCAGTCGCTGTATTGATGATTGGGAATTTCGGGTTGAGCGAGTTTTTGACCTAAAAAAGCATACAATCGCATACAGGGACTCATAGCGGCGGCGATCGCACCGATATCTCGACTCCAAGCCGTAGCTAATAAAAATTCCGTGTAGCGACGGGTGGCGACTCCGGGTTGAGTGGTTTGTAAGTCAATTTCCCAAATCTGGGCATAATTTTGATGGAGTTGCAGTTCTTCTAAAACTCCGTTCGCCAGATCGTGAAATAGGTTAAAGCCTTCCCAGTCGGGAGCTTTAGCGGCTGCAATACTATAGGCTCTCGCAAAGGCTCTGAGAAAAAAGGCATCCTGTCCGACATAAAACACAAAGCTACTGCGTGGCAAAGTTCCCTCAGCAATACCTTGCACAAAGGGATGTTCAAGACAGGCAATACTCAGATCTTGGTTGGCTTGCCACAGATCGCTCGATATCATGGAAGTAGAAGGTTTTCTGACACTTCATTAATCAGTTTATCTTAAAAGCCGAGTTAAATCTAGCCTCGATTCTCAACGCTCTCACACTCACAACCCTTTGGACGGATACTCGCATTTTCCTTATCATTCGTCGCCTTACTTTTGGCTCTATCCCCGGACTGATTCAGCAAGTTAAAAAGATGGGGATTGAGGCTTCTATTCAATCTCAACTGCAACCGATATCCCTGGCAATTCCAGATGGTTTAACTGCTCAACTTCAAAGTCTAGATAGTTTAAGTTTAACACCCGGTCAACTTGATAAGCAACAACAACCATTGAACGAAAAAGCGAAAAAATTGAAGTTGAACTCAACAACGACCCGGAAAATTAGAGGGGATTTTCAACAAACGATTCGTAAACAAACTGAACAGGGAGGTTTGATGCGAGCTGATGAAAGTCCCCGACCGCGTGAAGAAGTGAGGGTCGATTTTTGGTATAATCAGTTTAACGTTAATGGTTTACAGGGTGAACAAATTAAACTATTTTTTAGTTCCTACGAACAACAGGCAATTCGACCTGATGTTTTGGGGAAATTCGAGGCGCTTTTGGGGGCGATAGTCAAGCATCCGGCTATGTTACTTGATTTGGAGAATTGGCATACAGCCCCCGGAAGTTCCAAAGCCAAGGGAAAGTTTAAAGGACTCAATGAAAACTCTGCACGGGAGTTGTTGAAACTTCATACTTTGGGAGTATATTGGGGATCTACTCAAGCTGATATTATGGATTTGGCTCGGATTTTCACAGGTTGGGGAGTTCCCGAATCTTCAGCGAAACGACGCATTGAAGATGAAAATGGATTTGATTTTGAAGCCGATCGCCAAGATTTTGAAGATCAAGTGTTTTTAGGTCATCAAATCAAAAGCAGAGGCGTAGAAGAAGCAGAGGAGGCTTTAGGTATTTTAGCCTGTCATCCGGCTACGGCTCTACAGATTAGCGATAAATTGCTTCAAAGCTTTGTTGCGGATAATCCCCCAGATTCTTGAGTTATAAAAATGGCTGTTCAATAATTGATAATTAATAATGGATAATGGATAATTACCTCGCTCCTTTATGAAGAGGATTGATAGAGAGGAAATAATTTTTCTTTTTTCTCCTTGAAAGTCGAGGTCTTCAACCTGATTAATTAATTATCCATTATCCATTATCCATTATCCATTGATAATCTAGGGTCGTTTTTTATTTTTAAGTTTTCTGATGTATTCAGAATTTATCGAAATAATCAGCCTTGTGAATATTTTGTGAAAACTTATTGAAAAAAAATTATTATTCTGATAAAATAAACAAAAGTCAGAGATTAGATCTGACTATTTTACTCTTAAAGCAATTCATTTACTTTCAACCCCAACGCCGTTAAACTTCTATTTACCTTTCTGTCAAATGTGGCACACTTTAGAGACTATCTTTTCCCCCGAACAGTATATGCCGCATGGCTCCTGCTATTTGTGGCAAACCCCCTTAATTGGGTTGCACCTTATTAGTGATTTATTGATTGCGATCGCCTATTTTTCCATTCCCGCAATGCTGATCTATTTTGCGTGTAAACGACCGGATTTTCCTTACCATAAAGTCTTCATCTTATTTAGTTTATTTATCATTTCCTGCGGCTTAGGTCATTTACTGGATATCTGGACACTTTGGCATCCGGCTTACTGGTTATCGGGAATTGAACGGGCTTTTACAGCTTTTATTTCTTGCTATACCGCTTTAGAATTGATGGTCTTATTACCCCAGTTTCTCTCTTTAAAAACTCCAGAAGAACTGGCAATTGTAGAAGCAGCAAACCGTTCTAAAAGTTTATTTCTTGCCCACATGAGCCACGAACTCCGCACCCCTCTGAATGCGATTTTGGGCTTTACTGAATTAATGTCTCGGGATACAAACCTATCCGTTAAGCATCGGAAATATGTTGATATTATCAATCGTTCGGGTGAACATCTTCTCGGCTTGATTAATGACATTTTAGAGATGTCAAAAATCGAGGCGGGAAAAACACAACTGCGAGAAAATGACTTTGATCTCCATAGCCTGATTCAAAGTTTAGAAGAAATGTTACGCTTGAAAGCTCAATCTAAAGGCTTACAATTAATTATTCAACAAGATCCTCAAGTTCCCCAACATATTCATACGGATGAAAATAAACTGCGTCAGGTTTTAATTAATCTGGTCAGTAATGCGATTAAATTTACCCAAAACGGAAGTGTAACACTGCGAATTAAAAGTGAGAGTTCAAAACAGCAAAATACTTTAATTTTTGAAGTCGAAGATACTGGTCCAGGCATTGCACCGGAAGAACACCAGAAATTATTTGAAGCATTTAGTCAAACGGAAACCGGAATTAAATCCGGTCAAGGGACAGGTTTGGGCTTACCCATCAGTCAAAAATTTGTGCAGTTAATGGGCGGAGAAATTAGCGTTAGAAGCAAACTCAATCAAGGAACTCTGTTTTCCTTTAATATTCCAGTAATGACGTTGGAAAACAGTCCAATTGAAACAACGATTTCCACCTCGGGGACTGTAACGGGACTGGCTGCGGGTCAACCCAACCCTCGTATTTTGATCGCTGACGACGACTCAAAAAATCGTTTGCTTTTGACCAAACTTTTAAGTTCTATTGGCTTTGAAGTGCGAGAAGCTTCTAATGGTCAAGAAGCTCTAGAAACGTGGTCAAACTGGCAACCTGACCTAATTTTTATGGATATGAAAATGCCCGTGATGAATGGTTATATTGCCACCCAAAAGATTAAAAAATCTCCCGCAGGTCAAGAGACAGTTATCATTGCGTTAACCGCTCAAGCTTTTGAGGAAGATCGACAATATATTCTTTCTATTGGATGCGATGATTTTATCCGGAAACCCTTTCAGCAACAAGACATACTCGCCGCCATTAGCCGACATTTAAAAGCTGAATACTGCTATGAAGAAGACTCCTCAACCCCGGAAAATAACAACAGCGAACCGGAGGAAACTGAACAGTCAAACCCTGTCCTTGATGCGGATTTACTTCAGGTGATGCCAAGAGAATGGATTGAGAAACTTTCTGAATATGCGGCTCAGTGTAGTGATTTGTCAATTTTACAATTAATCGAACAAATTCCAAACCAACACTCTAATTTAGCCAGGGCTTTAATTCAAATTGTAGAGGAATTCCGCTATGACACAATTTTTGAATTCACCCAATCTATCATTAACAAACGAAATTCCAAAAATCAATTGCAACCTCAGAAGCAATGTCAGAGAAAATGTTAAAGTCCCCTTGTCTAGTTTACCGAGACGAGTGAAAAGCCCCGCCCTTCAAGGGCGGGGATGGATAGCGAGATAGAGAGTTGCGATCCCTCAGGTCTTGTGGTAAAATCTTATCGCAAGCGACAACGATAATCATGCTGGTCTACGAATCCAAATTGCAGGGAACCAAAAATCAATACAAACGGTTGGATGAAGCCATCCGTACTGGTCGGTTCGTTCGCAATAGCGTGATTCGAGCGTGGATTGACGGTGAAATCATGCATTCGCAACGATGCCTACGCCTACTGCAAGTTGCTGTCGGACAATCCCGATTTTCCCTGGGTGAACAAATTAAACTCGATGGCTCGACAGGCTCATGCAGAAAGGGCTTGGGCATCGATTGAACGGTTCTATAAAAATTGTCGGCAAAAGATACCTGGCAAAAAGGGTTTTCCAAAATTTAAAAAGTCTCGAGTCAGAGCGTCTGTAGAGTACAAAACTTCGGGTTGGAAACTTTCTGAAGATAGGCGTTATTTAACTTTTAGCGACAAGTTTGAAGCGGGTACATTTAAACTTTGGGGAAGCCGAAATCTACACCTCTATCAAATCCAACAAATTAAACGGATTAGGGTGATTAGAAGGCACGACGGTTATTATGCACAATTTTTGATAGATCACAATAGAAACGAAAACAAAGAACTCACGGGCAAACAGACAGGCTTGGATGTTGGTCTAAATCATTTCTACACCGATTCATTTGGCGAACAGGTGGAGAATCCCAGGTTTTTGAGGAGAGATGAACGGCGAATCAAAAAGTTGCAACGCCGATTATCCCGAACCAAAAAGGGAAGTCAAAATCGCAAAAAAGCAAGGAATCGGTTGGGTAGAGCGTATCTATTGGTTTCGCGCAGACGTCAGAATCGGGTTTGTAAATTAGCTCAACACGTCATCCGGTCTAACGATTTGGTAGCGATTGAAAACCTACGGATACGCAATCTGGTTAAAAACCATCATCTAGCTAAATCAATTAACGATGCTGCTTGGTACAAATTCAGAGAATGGCTTGAGTATTTTGGAAGGATTTATGGCGTTCCAGTTATTGTTGTTGAACCCGCATATACTTCTCAAAAATGCTCAAATTGTGGTGAGAAAGTTGTCAAAACTCTCAGCACTCGGACTCACAAATGTCGCAGATGCGGGTATACAAGCGACCGCGATGAAAACGCCGCAAAAAACATTCTTAAATCCGCACTTAAACAGTTGGCAAATACCGTCGGGCAGACGGAAATTAACGCCTCCGGAGAGACTGATCTCGGCAGTAATGGGGAAACCCAATTAAGTAAGTCAACGAGGTAGTTAGAGGAAATCCAAGCAGTGATGTTTGGAATCCCCGTCGTTTACGATGGGGAGGATGTCAAAATAACAGTAGGAAATAACCGGGAAACATAATGCAGTATACCACAGTCGGTTGTAGCGGTTTAGTTGTTTCGCGTCTGGCGTTTGGGGCGATGACCTTTGGAGAAGGACAGCTCGTTCCGGGGGTGACAAACAACATCGATCAAACCGTTGCCGATCAAATGGTTGGACGTGCTTTAGATGCGGGAATCAACTTGTTTGACACCGCTGATGTTTACACGGGCGGACAGTCAGAAATTCTTTTAGGAAAAGCCCTTAAAAATCACCGCGATCGCGTGATTATTGCGACCAAAGTTGGCTTTAGAACGGGAGAGGCGTTAACCGATACAGGTCTATCTTCTCGTCATATTATTGCATCAGCCCAAGCCAGTCTCAAGCGCTTAGGAACCGATTATATTGATCTTTATCAACTCCACATTCCCGACCCCCTAACTCCCCTTGAGGAAACCTTACACGCTTTAGAAGATCTGGTCAAACGGGGGTGGGTGCGATATGTCGGATTTTCCAATTTTCCCGCTTGGAAAGCTGCCAAAATGTTGGGTATTCAGGAACAAAACGGCTTTTCTCGCTTCATTACTACTCAGGTGTACTATTCTTTGCTCGGACGAGATTTAGAACAGGAAATCGTTCCTTTTGTTGAGGCGGCAAAGCTGGGTGTATTGGTTTGGAGTCCGTTAGCGGGAGGATTTTTAAGCGGAAAATATACTCGCGAAAACCCCCAACCCGAAGGCGCTCGTTTGAATGAATTTCAACTGCCTCCAATTGATGTAGAAAAAGGCTATGATGTCGTCGATGTGGTTAAACAAATTGCCGTCAAACATTCAGCAACTCCGGCTCAAGTTTCTCTGGCTTGGCTGTTAACGAAACCGTTTGTTACTGCCATCATTTTAGGGGCAAATAAAATGTCTCACCTTGAGGATAACTTGGGTTCTGTTGACCTGAAATTATCTTCTCAAGATATTGAACAACTCGACGAGTTAACTGCCCCTGTTCCCTTATATCCGGGTTGGATGCAGCCTTTAGGTTTTGATTCCGTCGTTCAAAAAGCACTCAAATCTGACTAATTTTATCTTGTTGAAATTATCTTAAAACTTCTTTGATTTTATCATGTTCAAGCGAATTTTATTCATCGGATTAACCTCCTCTTTGTTGGTACTATTTCCGGAAGTTTCCAACGCTCAAATTTCTCCTGCTTCTGCTGAAGCGGAAGTGAGAATATCCCAACGCATTCCCGAAGATAAACGACAACTGATTGAAGAATTTCTCGAACTCACCGGAGGAGAAAGAACTTTTCAGCAAGTCAGTCAAGCGATGTTGTCTCAGATGGAACAACAATTTGCAGCGATGTTAAATTCAGACTTGGCGGGAACAGAAGAACTTTCCCCCCAAGAACGTCAACAAATGGCGGCTACTCTCAGCCGAGAAATGAACCGAATTACGCAGAAATATAATCGGCTTTTTCTCGAACGAGTTGACTATCAGCAAATTGTTGAAGAAGTGTATTATCCCCTCTATGACAAATACTTTACCGAAGAAGATTTGCGGGTATTAATTGATTTTTACAAAAGCCCAACCGGACAGAAAACCATTGAAGTCATGCCCCAATTATTACAAGAATCTATTCAACGCACAACTCAAGTGATCGGGCCGACTATTACCCGCATTATGCAAGAGATTATCACCGAAGAATTACAACGTTTGAACCGATAACTAAATCAAATTCACCTAAAAACCCGGTTTCTTTTAGAAACCGGGTTTTTAATTTTATTGGATGTTCACCGCTGAGAATTTAGAAGGCTAAATCCCGAAGATTAAAAGCTTAGTGTCCGATACCGATATATTGGAATCCGGCTTGTTCAAGCTGTTGGCGATCGAGATAATTACGGCCATCAATCAATACAGCAGAATGCATTAATTTCGCCATCTTCGAGTAGTTTAAATTCTTAAACTGATCCCAATCGGTAATCAAAACTAAGGCATCGCAACCATCGGCTAACAGTTCGGGATCGGTTTCAACAATCACTCCCGACAAGCCATGACGCATTCCCGTTTGAGAAATAATCGGGTCATAGGCTTTAACTTTTGCACCCAAACGATTCAGTTGCTCAATAATATTTAAAGCGGGAGCATCTCGCAAGTCATCGGTATCCGGTTTGAACGTTAAACCCAACAATCCAATGGTTTTCCCCTTGAGAATTTTCAGCATTTGTTGTAGCTTTTCAACCGCCATTAACCGTTGACGATTGTTCACTTCTACGGCTGCTTTCAACAACTGCGCTTCATAATTGTAGTCCTCAGCGGTATGAATCAACGCCGAAACATCCTTCGGGAAACAAGAACCGCCCCAACCAATACCCGCTTGTAAGAACTTATTGCCAATCCGGGAGTCTAAACCAATACCATTCGCCACCTGTTTGACATCCGCCCCAACGCGATCGCAAATATTGGCAATTTCATTAATGAAGCTAATTTTAGTTGCCAAGAAGGAATTCGCCGCATATTTGACCATCTCCGCCGAACTGAGATCGGTCATCACAACCGGAACCGGAGGTAAAGTCGGATCTTCTGCACATTTGCGCTGTACAATCGGGGCATACAGTTGCTGCATCATATCGAGAGCTTTTTGGCTGTTGCTTCCCAAAACAATCCGATCCGGGTTGAAGGTATCATAAATGGCAGAACCCTCGCGCAAAAATTCCGGGTTACTAACCACATCAAATGCAACTTCTACCTCTTTACTTGTTCCGTCTTGCTTTTGTCGTTCACCAACCCCATCAAGAACAATCATCCGCACCCAGTCACCCGAACCAATGGGTACTGTTGATTTATTAACGATAACCTTGTAACCTGTTGTTAAATGAGAACCAATTCCGCGAGCCACTGCTTCTACATAGCGAGTATCACTTTCACCCGTCGGTAAAGCAGGAGTTCCCACCGCAATAAATAGAATATCTCCGTGATTGACACCGGCACCCAAATCGGAAGTAAAGGACAACCGTCCTTCGTCCATATTCTTCTTCATCAATTCTGATAAACCCGGTTCATAAATTGGGGACTGTCCGGATTTCATCAATTTGACTTTTTCTTCGTTATTATCTACGCAGAGTACATCATGGCCGGTATGAGCGAGGCACACTCCCGTTACTAGACCGACATATCCCGTACCAATCACACAAACTCGCATAATAATGATATCCTCATTCTATGAACGAAACAAACAAGCAATATATTCTTAGATGAGTTGGGTTGCTAGGCCCAAATCATCCTCCTGGGATTCATGTGGTCTTGTTACCTGATGAATCCTATTTCTATTCTATTGTTGTTTTGACTGTTCCTCGAAAATTCGTTCTCGGAAGTCCGCGATTGTTAGCTTTAAGCCTTCTTCGAGGGCAACAGTCGGTTCCCAATTCAGGTAAGTTTTAGCCTTGGTGATGTCCGGTTGTCGCTGTTTTGGGTCATCTTGAGGTAGCGGTTTAAATTGAATTTCCGCATCGGGGTTAACCATTTGCTGAATTTTTTGTGCTAATTCCAAGATGGTATATTCACTCGGATTTCCGATATTGACTGGACCAATGAAATCCTGATTCATCAGTCGGATTAACCCTTCGACCAAATCGGACACATAGCAAAAGCTGCGAGTTTGCGAACCATCTCCATAAACGGTTAATGGAATGCCTTCCAAAGCTTGGACAACGAAATTACTCACCACTCGACCATCATTTTCTAACATCCGAGGCCCATAGGTATTGAAAATCCGAGCGACTCGAATATCAATCCCATTTTGACGGTGATAGTCAAAGGCTAGAGTCTCCGCGACTCGCTTTCCTTCATCGTAACAACTGCGAATCCCAATGGGATTAACATTTCCCCGATAGTCTTCAGTTTGGGGATGAACGTGAGGATCGCCATAAACTTCGGAAGTCGAAGCCAGCAAAAACCGCGCTTTTATCCGTTTAGCTAACCCTAGCATATTCAGGGTTCCTAAGACATTAGTTTTAATCGTTTTGACCGGGTTGTACTGATAATGAACTGGGGAAGCCGGACAAGCCAAATGATAAATCTGATCCGCTTCTACCCGAATCGGTTCTGTGATATCATGGCGTATCAATTCAAAGTAAGGATTCCCAAACCATTTAACTAGGTTTCGCTTCGTACCTGTGAAGAAATTATCCAGGCATACAACCTCATGTCCTTGCTCCATTAGGCGATCAATCAGATGCGAACCAATAAAACCTGCTCCGCCTGTTACTAAAATTCTCATTGTTGCACTCACCACGCCAACGTAGAGGGTAATTCCATAGTACAAAAATCTGGCTTGAGATCCAAATCAACAAAAGTCGATATCTTGGGTTGACCCTCTGGACTTGATGTAATGCTTAATTCCCTGATGTCCTAAAAACCCGAGTCAGTCAAACTTTCAACGGGTAAATTTTCAAAAATGCAGCCAAATACAATCGCACCACATTTTGATTCGCTTGTCAATGGCAACAAGAAGTTTACAGTCTCCTCCGAACCTCCTCACCAATGTTGTAGGGGTGGGTTTATCGAGATTATTGGTCAGATAGATATCTGGACTAAACCTGCCCCGACAAGACTGTTCACGGTAAAGTTGTTTAGGATTCTTGATTTAATCGTAGAACCGCCATAAACGCCTCTTGAGGAACGTCTACAGACCCCAGAGACTTCATCCGTTTTTTCCCTTTCGCCTGTTTCGCCAACAGTTTCTTCTTCCGACTGATATCTCCGCCGTAACACTTCGCCAATACATCTTTTCGCAACGCCGGAATATGTTCACTCGCAATCACCTTAGAACCAATCGCCGCTTGTAATGGCACCTTAAACTGATGGCGGGGAATCAATTCTTTCAGCTTCTCCACCATTGCTCGACCCACATTATAAGCCTTATCTCGGTGAACGATCATCGAAAGCGAATCAACCGGATCGCCATTAATCAACAGATCTAACTTCACCAACGGATTCGTCCGATAACCCACTAAATGATACTCCATGCTGGCATAACCCCGAGAACGAGATTTCATCTGATCGAAGAAATCCGTCACCACTTCGGCGAGGGGAACTTCATAAACCAAAGTTGTTCGTCCCTGAGTCAAGTATTTCATATCTTTGAAATCGCCCCGACGAGTTTGACCCAAATCCATCAACGTCCCCACATATTCTTCGGGGGTGATCATTTCAATTCGCACGTAGGGTTCTTCTATTTTTTCTCGCAGATGGGGTTCGGGTAAATTGCTGGGGTTATCAATCATTAAAACTTCCCCTTTTACCGTCGTGACTTGATAAACTACAGAAGGCGAAGTCACAATTAAATCTAAATCATATTCCCGTTCCAAACGTTCCTGCACAATTTCCATATGCAGCAACCCTAAAAACCCGCAGCGAAACCCAAATCCCATCGCGCTAGAGGTTTCCGGTTCATAGGATAGGGCCGAATCATTCAGCTTTAGTTTATCAAGGGCATCGCGTAAGTCAGGAAATTGATCGGAATCAGTGGGGAATAAGCCACAAAATACCATCGGTTTGGCTTCTTTATAGCCCGGTAACGGTTCTTCTGCGGCGTCTTTGGCTAAAGTAATTGTATCCCCAACTCGGGCATCTTCAACGGCTTTAATTGCTGCGGCTAAGTAGCCCACTTCGCCGGCGTGAAGTTCATCAACGGGCTTTTGAGTTGGAGATAATACCCCGATTTCATCGATTTCATATTCTTTTTTAGAAGCCATTAAACGGATGCGATCGCCTGTTTTTAGCGTTCCATCCATGACTCGAAAATAAACAATTACTCCGCGATAACTATCGTAATAACTATCAAAAATTAACGCCCGGAGTTTCTCGGAAACAGTATCTTGAGGCGGCGGGACTAGCTGAACAATTGATTCTAAAATCTCGGTAATCCCAATTCCTTCTTTAGCCGAAGCGAGGATGGCATCGGAACAGTCTAAACCGATAATTTCTTCAATTTCTCCCTTGACGCGATCGGGTTCGGCACCGGGTAGATCTATCTTATTTAAGACGGGGATAATTTCTAAATTATTTTCTAAAGCCAGATAGACATTCGCTAAGGTTTGAGCTTCTACCCCTTGTGACGCATCCACCACCAATAACGCTCCCTCACAAGCCGCCAGACTTCGTGAAACTTCGTAGGAAAAATCCACATGACCGGGAGTGTCAATCAGATTGAGAACGTACTGATTGCCATCAGAAGCGGTATAATTCATCCGAGCCGCTTGCAACTTGATGGTAATGCCGCGTTCTCGTTCCAAGTCCATCGAATCAAGAAATTGCTCCTTCATCTCCCGTGAGGCTACTGTACCTGTCTCTAACAACAGGCGATCGGCTAGAGTTGATTTTCCGTGATCGATGTGGGCAATAATCGAGAAGTTGCGAATTCGAGAAACAGGAACGTTTGTCATAGGGGTTTTTCCACGCTTGATAGCTTGCGATCGGGCCGGACAATATCAGGGGGTTGAACTGAACTTAACGTATTTTAACAAAACTACGCTCGGCAATCGTCCATCTTGATAACTTTTTTTTGTTAATTGCTTTGACTACTACTCAATTTTAAGCTAATTTCAATTCCCGCTAAAAGACCCCAAGTTTCATCTAAGCCGGCAACGAGCCTCGGGTTTGACCCCCGCCACGAACCGATCCGGGAGCGATCTGTCTCACCCACTAAGGCTGCTTTTCTAACTCGGCTTTCATGCGTTCGAGGGTGGTGTTCATCTGAGTGAACATTTGATCGGGAGTAATGCCAAATTGACCCAGTTGAGTCTTCAACTGTTCCATCGTCATCTGAGCCATAAAGTCTTCTGACAGTTCAAAGCGCTTCATAAACACCCGGTAACGATCCATGATCGATTCCATTTGTTGGATGAAGATTTTTTTGCCTTCGCGATCAAACTTTCCGTAATCACCACCCAGTTTAATTAAAGATTGATAATCTTCAAATAACTGCTTGGCTTCTTGCTGCACGATCTCTGAATCAAAAAATCCCATAGCTACTCTTGATTAAACTCAACTGCGCGTCATTTAGACTCAGGAAATTCCCAAGTTTTTGTATGATTCTACTTGTATTATTCTAAATTTTAACAGTCAAGATCAAGAGTCTTCCCACCCTTAGTAGTCGCAATTCCCGTACTTAGAACGAAAGCCGAGAGTGAGGGCCGCTTCAGATCAGTCCGAAAGGGGGCGAATTTTCAGCGACTCTGCTAAACTCGTCCCCAGCGCTCGAACGGCCAAAAGCGAAAAGCAGCATGACCAATGATATTTTGTTGGGGTAGAAACCCCCAAATATGAGAATCGTTGCTGTCGTTGCGGTTGTCCCCCATGACAAAATAATGATCCGCAGGCACCTTCTCGGGTCCCCAATCATAAGCCGGCGGTTCGGCGATATAATCTTCTTCGAGGGGTTGGTTATCGACATAAACCTTCCCATTTCGCACCGTCACCGTTTGACCGGGTTGGGCAATAATCCGTTTAATAAAGGCTTGCTCAACAGAATAGCCCAGAATTTGTAACGGTTTCGGCGGGGTAAAGACCACGATATCTCCGGCTTGGGGGGGATGCAGGTGGTAGGATACCTTTTCGACGACCAAGCGATCGCCAATTTCCAGGGTCGGTATCATCGAATCTGAGGGAATGTAGCGGGGTTCGGCCACAAACATTCGGATGATCACAGATAAGACCAGAGCGATCGCCAAAATCAAGAGATTTTCGCGATTTTCACTCCAGATTTTTTTCGGTCCGGTTTGTGGGGTCTCGGTCTGACTTTCCTTGCGGTGTGAGGGCATTTCCATCTAAAAATATCGCATTTCCAATTCGATTTGCATTGGGCTGATCTGGTTTGAATTTAACGAATTTTCTCCAAAGTTTTCAAATTTTGAGTAAAATTTTCCGGGGTCAGACTTATTTATTTTCTGGGGTTGACTGTCGATGATGAAAGCGAATTCCCAAAAAGATATCGTAAACAAAACCCCGAAAATCTTTTCCTTGGAGCAACCCCAAACTTTGAGGGGAACCCTTAGCATCGAGTAAGGGCTTCATTTTCTCATAGGCGGGTTTGTATTGATACCAAGGAATAGACGGCCATAAATGATGAATCAAATGATAATTCTGACCGAGAATTAAAAGATTGAGAATTGCACTGGGGTAAACTCTGGCATTTTTCCAGCGATTGCGCTCAACAAACGGACGATGGGGTAAATAATCAAAAAATAATCCCAACGCCAAACCGACGACCAAAGCCGGTGAGAACCAGTAGTCGAGAATGTAAGCTGTAAAGCCATAATGAATGGAACAGCCCACAATACCAAAGACGAACAACCGACTCAAAAACCATTCTAAAAGCTCATATTTTCGCCAAAGTCGCCGTTTAAAGAAAAAGACCTCATGGTAAAAAAACCGAGCAGCAATCAACCACAAAGGCCCACCGGTGGAAACAAAATGATCCGGGTCATTGTCTGGATCATTAACATGAGCATGGTGCTGTATGTGAACCCGTGTAAACACTGGAAAGGCAAAACCGAGCATGAGCGCACTTCCATGTCCCAGGATGGCATTAACGATCCGATTGCGATGCGCCGAATTATGAGAAGCATCGTGAATCACGGTTCCTGCTAAGTGCAGAGCCAGCACGTTAATGAAAAAACAACACCAACCAACCCAGTTCCAACACCAATATCCGACAACGGAAGTCGTTACTAAAGCTACTGCACCTAAAAACATCAGTAGCGTTACATTCAAGCCCCCTTCTGGGATGAGATACTCCTTGGGAGCCGTCAGTGCCTTCCCGGCCTCCGACATTACTTTTCGCACTCCTTATTCTGTCACACCACTGTATTTTATGAGAACAAGTCACAAACTGTAAAGATTCGTGACAAATTTGAGTCTCATCTTAATCAGTTGAAAACCAACTTTAAATTTACCCGAAGAAGGAGAAAAATTCCATGTCCTCTCGTTTAAAGTCTCATTCTCACTTCAGTTCTACTGTACACCGAATTCTCAGTTTATCGGTGAGCGTCTTCATTTTACTGGGTTTCGGCACAGCGGAAGCCAGACCCAACTGGACGGGAAGGGGCCGAAGTCCCGGATGGTTCCCTCAACAAAACGACGATCGCCGAGATATCCGAGTTCCGGCACCGGAAACCGACGAAACCGAAACCGACGGGCCTCAAACCCAACGTTCACCGGTTCCCGACTCGCCAGACAACTCCCCCGTTCCCGTCGAAGAAATAGAAACCGAAACCGCAACCGTTCCTCGGTTTAGATGTGAAATCGTGGGCGGAGAATATACTGTGATGTATTATCCCGTCAGTCAAGACAATCAAGGCTTTGCTTGGGCAGTTCCGGGGGAAATGGGAGGCGGCTGGACGACCGAGCGTCGCTGCAACGAAATTAGTCGCCGTTTAGAATCTTATCGCCCCGATGGACTGTATGAATTGCTCACGGGTGTAGAAAACGGCTATAACACGATCTGTGCAACCACCGAGGACGTGCCAAGCTGTAGAATTGTCTTAACCGTACCGCAAGGAGAAAACCCCCAATGGGTACGCGATCGCATTTTCCAAAACCTGGTGATAGCAGATAGCGGCACCGTCACCCAAGGCGTCTACACCCTCACGGACGAAAACAGCACGGGCGATATTATTCGGGGTATATTCCGAGGCGGTACGGGTCGCAACTCCACTCAACAATATCGCTCCCCTGGCATTAACCTTAAACCCTTCCTCGCCCCAGAAGACCGAGGAACCGGAGCGAAATTACAGTGACCAGTTTTCAGTGAACAGTGACCAGTTTTCAGTGAACAGTTTTCAGTGACCAGGGAACAGTTTTCAGGTAAGAGTGACCAGTGAACAGTTTTTCAGTGACCAGGGATTAAAATCGCTGTCTGAAAATTAAAGTCCTCGCACATAGGACTGAATTTAATTGATCAACTCGGTTGGGACTAACTGTTAAGTGTTCACTGAAAAAACGGGTAACAGATAACTGTTAACTGTAAACACTGATAACTGATAACTGGTAACTGGTAACTGTAAACTGTAAACACTGATAACTGATAACTGGTAACTGGTAACTGTAAACTGTAATGATGCACCGAACCAAAATTGTTGCGACTATTGGCCCGGCAACTGCCCAGCCGGATGTTTTACGTGCGTTGATCGAAGCGGGTGCAACCACCTTGCGACTGAACTTTTCTCACGGCACCCACGACGATCACCAGCGTAGTATTAGGATGATTCGGCAAGTTTCCTTTGAACTGAATAAACCCGTTGGCATTTTACAGGATCTTCAAGGCCCGAAAATTCGTTTAGGAAAATTTGAAAATGGTTCTATTGTCCTCAAACGAGACGATCCGTTTATCCTGACCAGTCGTGTGTTACCGGGAACTCAAGAAATCTCCTCCGTTACTTACGAACCCCTGGCTGATGAAGTTCCAGAAGGGGCAAATATTCTGCTCGATGATGGCAAAGTGGAAATGAAGGTCGAAAAAGTTGACCGCCAAGCCAAAGAACTTCATTGTCGGGTGGTCGTCGGGGGGCCGCTTTCTAATAGCAAAGGGGTTAACTTTCCGGGGGTTTATTTGTCGATTAAAGCCCTAACGGACAAAGATCGCAAGGATTTGACGTTCGGCCTCGATCAAGGGGTGGATTGGGTCGCCCTGTCTTTTGTGAGAAATCCCCAAGATGTTTTGGAAATCAAAGAACTGATCGCCAGTGCGGGTAAAAATGTTCCAGTTATTGCCAAAATTGAGAAGCACGAAGCGATCGAACAAATGGAGGAAGTCCTCACCCTCTGTAACGGCGTGATGGTCGCCCGAGGAGATTTAGGGGTGGAACTGCCAGCCGAAGATGTTCCGATTTTACAGAAGCGGTTAATTGTCACGGCGAACCGCATGGGAATTCCGGTGATTACGGCAACTCAAATGTTAGACAGTATGGTGGGCAACCCCCGACCGACAAGGGCGGAAATTTCTGATGTTGCCAATGCGATTTTAGATGGTACCGATGCGGTGATGCTGTCTAACGAAACGGCGGTGGGTAAATATCCGGTGGAAGCGGTGGCAACAATGGCTCGAATTGCGACCCGGATTGAAAAAGAGGGGATTACTCGCAATATTTCTACCGTAGCTGATACGAGCCGATCCATTCCCAATGCGATCTCGGCGGCGGTGGCTCAAATTGCCCAACAATTGGATGCGGCGGCAATTATGACCTTAACCAAAACCGGGGCAACGGCTCGCAATGTTTCAAAGTTTCGCCCTGCTACCCCGATTTTAGCCGTTACGCCTCATGTGGAGGTGGCGAGACAGTTGAGTTTGGTTTGGGGGGTGAAGCCGTTATTGGTCTTAGATTTGTCTTCAACCGATCAAACGTTTCAGTCGGCGGTGAATGTTGCCCGAGAAAATTATTTACTTTCTGATGGGGATTTGGTGGTGACGACGGCGGGAACGCTGCAAGGGGTTCCCGGTTCGACGGATTTGGTAAAAGTGGAAGTTGTCAATGCTTTATTGGGCAAAGGAACGGCTGTGGGTCAGGGTTCGGTGACGGGACGGGCGAGAGTGGCAAGGGAGGCTTTGGAACTGAAGGATTTTAATCCCGGTGATATTTTGGTTGTTCCTCAAACCAATGCGGATTTTGTCGAGGTAATTCGTAAGGCTTCGGGTATTGTCACCGAAGTTGATAGTTTAACTTCTCATGCGGCGGTGATTGGTTTGCGTTTGGGTATTCCGGTGATTATTGGGGTAAAGAATGCAACGAATGTGATTCGCAATGGCACTATTTTAACTTTGGATATGCAACGGGGTTGCGTGTATTCCGGGGCAACAGGAGGGTAAATCAGTGAACAGTGAACAGTGACCAGTGACCAGTGTTTTCAGTCACCAGTTATTAGGAGTCACCGAGTCACCGAGTCACCGAGTCACCGAGTCACCGAGTCAGGAGGAAAGAAGTCAGAAGTCAGAAGTCAGGAGGAAAGAAGTTCAGAAGTTTAGAATTACCTCTTGCATGATTGCCTGTTCCCTGATCCGGCGTTCCCTGATCCGGCGTTCCCTGTTCCCTTTCCCCCTTTACCCCTTTACCCCTTACCCCTTACCCCTTACCCCTTACCCCTTACCCCCTGTCCCCTTCCCTCTTGCCTGTTGCCTGTTGCCTGTTCCCTGTTCACTGTAAATGCATAAGTTCTATCGGTTGAGACATATGTATGGGTGGATGGATCTAAATGCTCCGAAGTGCAAGGCTTCAATGCACTCTCCGATTAGCGGCAGAGTGTATTTTTTTGTCTGATATCATGCCCGGATAATTAGTGATCAAAAAACTTTCTCCTTCTCCTCCTCTTTCTTCTTCTTCTTTATTTCCTCGGTCTTCGGTCCTCCTGTCTCCCGACTCCCAACTCCCGACTCCCGACTCCCGACTCCCGTCTCCTGACTCCCGACTCCCGACTCCCGACTCCTGACTCCTGACTCCTAATTGACCCCATTTTTTCACATTTAAAGTATTAATTTTTACCGGAAAAAATCTGCTTGATGTAGAGAGAATTATTTTTTAAACTAGAAGATACTTGAAAATAAATTTCTTGAAGTTTATTGAAGTTTTTATAAAGTAAAATTATCAATGATCTCTTTTTGGGGAGAATTTAGTGCCGAAGCTAGTTGTTAATTCGGGTAAAAACGTATAGTTTGATACCTAAAAACCTCAGTTGAGATTGATTAAGATAATTTTTTCTTAACCTTCTTCCGATCAATTTAACATATCATAGACCTAAAACTTGAACAATATATTGAATTTGTAAACAACATTTATGAGATTCAAGGAAAATTATTAAATTCAAAAATTAAATGAACTTAATAATTCCCATTCAATCCACTCAAAAAAATTAATATTGTAAACTCTGTTAGTAATGTTATGATTTTTTTGTTTCAGAAAATCAAACGGTCGTGGCTAAATTCCCATTGGTTATCGGTGTTATTGGGGTTAAATTTTAGCGTCGTAGCCTTTTGTTTAGCGCGACAAGTTCAGATGCGTGAACAAAATTACCTTGAGCAGTTAATTCAATCCGATAGCCAAGCCATAGAAGTGGCTTTTACAAATCGATTAAAAAATAAAATATCTTCCCTCAAACGGATGGGGAATCGTTGGATGCTTTGGAGCGAAGAAGCTGACAACCTATGGCAAACAGACACTTACAGTTATTTAGAATCTTATCCTCATATCCTCGCTCTCGGACGCATTAATCCGGATTCCCGGGTGCAATGGGTGATTCCCACTATCGAAACCCAAAATATTAGTCGCTTACATGAGCAGATTAAACGCTCTCAACCACGAGTGATTACTCAATCTCAAGTTTTGGGTGAAACTCAAATTAGCGATCTCGTTGAATTGAATTACTTTAATCAAGAATTAAACAAAGGATTAATTGTCTATGTTCCCCTGGTCAAAGATAAAGAATTTCAAGGTTGGTTATTGGCAATTATTGATGTGGATAGTTTATTTAATTTGATGCTGCAAGAACTCGCCAAAATCCATGATTATCAAATTAACCTGACAGAAAAACAAGATGAAATTTATCAAACCAACTCATCCCCAGCATCGGGTCGAATTTCTTCGCAGCAAGTCGCCTATAGCCAAATAATCCCGGTGAAAATTGCTGGAGCATCCTGGGAACTTAAAATCATACCTAGCTCAAAAATCCTATCAGAACATTATTCTTACCTACCCATTGTAATTTTTAGCGGGGGATTATTCATTTCTGGGTTGTTGGGGTTGATGGTGTATTTACTCCAAGGGAGAACCCGACAGCTTAACAATATCAAACAGCTTAACTGCTCGCTGCTGACCTTGAGCGAGTGCAACCAAGCTTTAGTGCGAGCCACCACAGAACAAGAACTCTTGAAGGAAATTTGTCAGATTCTTGTGAAAATCGGTGGTTTTCAACGGGTACGAGTGGGATTGGTGCAACCCGATAGCGAAAAGCTGTGTTGGGTTGCTGATAGCAATATTGAGGAACTGTCGAATGTTGATTGTTGCCAAACCCTGCTCAACGTTACCGATAAATCTACAGCAATATCCCTACAAACTGGAATCTATAATATCACTTTTTGCGATCTTTGTACAGAAGACTCAACTCACTCAAAACCCTATTACCGAGGTCACTTTCCGCTGTTGTGGAAAAGCGAACACAATCGGATCGGTTCTATAGGGAGGGAAGATTATTCATTATTAATACATCCGGATGTTTTTGGGGTTTTGGTACTTGAATCCCCTGAAAAAAAAGCTTTTGACGAAGCAGAAATTCTGTTACTTCAAGAACTCACTGCGGATATTGCTTACGGAATTAACAGCCTGCGAACTCGTCAAGCTAGACGGGAAAGTGAGGAAAAATTTCGCCAAATTGCTGAAAATCTTGGCGATGTGTTTTTTGTGCATTCTTTGTATCCGCCTCAACTTCTTTATGTTAACCCCGCATACGAAAAAATTTGGGGAAAAAGTTGTCAAGAATACTATCAAAGACATGATGCTTGGTTGGATGCGGTACATCCCGACGATCGCCAACAGGTTTTAGAAAAACTCAACTTTTTTATGAAGTCGGGTGAAGTGGCTCTAGAGTATCGTATCATCCGAGAAACAGGGGAAGTGCGTTGGATTTCATCCAAGGCGTTTCCCCTTTATAACCAACAGGGAGAGGTTTATCGTAGCGTTGGAATTGCGACTGATACCACCCATCGCAAACAAGCAGAAGAACAACTCAGTAAGCTTTCAGAACGCTGGCAATTAGCACTTAAATCAGGAGAAATTGCAATTTGGGAATGGGATGTTGTCAATAATATTTTAACTTGGGATGAGCGGATGTACGAACTTTATGGCGTTGAATCCTCAGATTTTGGTGGTGTTTATGAAGCTTGGAAACAAGGGGTACATCCCGACGATCAAGAGGGGGCAGAATTGGCGGTTAAACAAGCTCTGCGAGGAGAAAAAGAATACAATATAGAGTTTAGAGTTTTGCATCCTGATGGCTCAATTCGCCACATTAAAGCTGATGCTATCGTGCAATGCAATCAAACAGGTAAAGCTCTGCGAATGACGGGAATTAACTACGATATTACCTCACGCAAACAAGCAGAAATTCGCCTCAAAGAGCAAAAAGAACTCTTGGAAACGATTCTGGATAATATTCCCGTGATGCTCGTCTTGATGGATAGTCAGAATAATTTTCTCTGGGTTAACCAAGAATGGGAAGAAAATTCCGGCTATAAATTTGAAGAAATCAGTCAGTTTGATATCTGGGCTGATGCTTTTCCAGACCTAGAATACTGTCAAGATCTTCGGAAAAAGCTGCAAGCAGAACCGGGAAATTGGGTCAATATGAAAATTCGGGTGAGAGACGGACGAATCACCGAACAAACTTGGATGAATATTTTTCTCTCAGACGGTAATATTCTTGCCATTGGTCAGGATATTACCGAACGGAAACGGGACGAAGAAAAGCTGCGTGAAAGCGAAGAACGGTTGCGTCAAGTCTTAGAAAATATGACCGTAATGTTGGATGCTTTTGATGAGCGGGGGAATATTATTGCTTGGAACAAAGCCTGTGAGAAAATTACGGGATATACCGCAGCGGAAATGATTGGTAATCCTGATGCAATGAAGTTGTTATATCCGGATGTTAATTACCGTCAACAGATGATGGAGGCTTGGCAAGCTAAAGGGAATTATTATTATGACTGGGAATGGAATTTAATCGCCAAAGATGGCCGGGTAAAAAGCATTAGTTGGACGAATATTTCCGATGTTTATCCAGTTCCGGGTTGGGCGACTTGGGGAATCGGAATAGATGTGACCGAACGCAAACGAAATGAAGAAAAGGAACGGTTATTGTATCAAATTAATCAAGCGATCACGGCGGCTGAAGATTTAGATTCGGCGTTAGAAATAGCGTTATCGTTTATCTGTGAATCGATTAATTGGGATTTTGCGGAAGCTTGGATACCTGATGAAAAAATCCAATCTCTAGAACTCTGTTCTCATTTTTACAGTAAAAGTTCTGATTTTGAACCCTTTTTCTTTGGAAGTCTCCAAATGAAATTTGGCTTCAATGAAGGATTGCCGGGACGGGTTTGGGCGAGTCAAAAACCGCAATGGTTAACTCCTTTATCAAAATCGGTTGATTCGGTTTATTTGCGGAAAGAATTAGCGGAGTTGGTTCAACTTAAAACCGCCTTGGCGATTCCCATTCTATTGGAAAGTCAAATTGTTGCTATTTTTGTTTTTTATTGTCGGGAATGTCGTTATCGAGATCAAAATTTAATTGAGTTAATTTGTTCTTTGGGAGATCAACTGGCGCTAACCGTTCAGCGACGACGCATTGAACAAGAGGTGCGGGAGTTGAACCAATCCCTTGAAGAGCGGGTAAAAATTCGCACAGCCGCCCTAGAAGCCACGAACCAAGCATTACAAGAAGCCATTGCTACTGCGGATGCGGCGAACAGCGCCAAAAGTACATTTCTAGCGCAGATGAGCCACGAATTACGAACACCGCTCAATGGGATTTTAGGCTATACTCAAATTCTTCAACGCGATCGCACATTAACCGATCAGCAGCAACAAAGTTTAGAGGTTATTTATAAATGTGGCGAACATTTATTGGATTTAATTAATGATATTTTAGACTTGGCAAAAATTGAAGCCAAAAAAATGGAATTGCATCCGACTGCTGTCAGAATCGAGACGTTTTTAGACGAGATTGCCGCTATTTTTCATCCCAAAGCCGAGAGCAAAGGATTAAATTGGATATATATCAGCGATGAAAAACTCTCTAATTTATACTGTTTATTTGATAAAAAAAGACTCCGACAGGTCTTGCTAAATCTCTTAAGTAATGCGATAAAATTTACAGATAGAGGTGAAGTAATGTTTGCGGTAGAGGCGATATCCCCTTTTCCAAATTCTACTTCATCTGTTACAGTAAGGTTTAAGGTTGAAGATACAGGAATTGGTATTCCTTCTGAAAGTCTTGAGCGTTTGTTTCGGCCCTTTGAACAAGGTACGGAAGCGTACAAACAATCAGAAGGAACAGGTCTGGGTTTAACAATTACTCAAAAACTTTTAGAGATGATGGATACTCAACTAAAAGTCGAGAGCGAATATAATCAGGGTAGTCTATTTAGGTTTGATCTTCAGTTGCCCATCGTCCCGGCAGTCGCTCAAACCGGTGACTCCAGTAAAGTCTCTAAAACAATTATTGGAATTGTCGGGAAATCACCTCAAGTGTTGGTGGTAGATGATAGACTAGAAAATTGTCTTTTTTTGCAGGAGTTTCTCTCATCAATTGGTTTTAGAGTTGAAATTGCAAAAAATGGTAAAATAGCTTTAGAAAAAATGGAATTGCTCCATCCAGATTTGGATTTAATGATTGTTGATCTGATTATGCCCGAGATGGGTGGGGTAGAAATGATCGCGATGATTCGTCAAAATCCTGCCTATGAAAATCTCAAGGTTATTGTAGCTTCTGCTAGTGGGTTTCTCAGCGATAAAGCTTTTTGTTTTGAGGCCGGATGCGATGCTTTCTTGATCAAACCGATCGAGAGTAATGCTTTGTTGAACAAGTTAGATGAATTACTCAATATAAAATGGATTTATGCCGAGGAAAATGATTCTAACTCCGCCTTAAAAGCCCCAATCAATGGGGGGGATGAGTTGCCGGTTAATATTGATGACCTTTTACTAGAGAATTTATATGAGTTAGCCTTAGATGGAAAAATCAAACAAATTAAACAACAAGCTCTAAATCTTAAACAAATTGATGCTAGCTATGCTCCTTTTGCGGAAGCGTTGCTAGAACTTGCCAATCAATTTAAAGAAAAAGAAATCTGTCAGATTATCGAAAGATATCGGAGTAAAAACCATGAATAAATCCTCGTTAGCCCTCTGTAAAATTATTATCGTTGATGATAATTCAAAAAATTTAGGCTTGCTCTTTAATATTCTAGATAGCATTGGTTATGATGTGCGGATTGCTCAAGATGGAGAAAGTGCGATCGCCAAAATTAAGCGCGATCCACCCGATTTAATTTTACTGGATGTAATGATGCCGGGGATGGATGGATTTAAAGTTTGTTCACAGTTAAAATCCGATCCAAATTTAACAGAAATTCCGGTAATTTTTATGACGGCATTATCAGAAACGGTAGATAAACTCAAAGGATTACAACTGGGTGCAGTTGATTATATTACTAAACCCTTCAGTCACGATGAAGTTATCGCTCGCCTACAACTGCATTTAAAACTCTATCAAACCACTCAAAAACTCAAACAAGAAGTGATTGAACGCAGCAAAGCTGAATTGGCTCTTTCTCAACTCAATCAAGAGTTAGAACGGCAAGTTAAAGAACGCACAAATCAGCTCGAAACAACGCTAGAACAGCTTCAAAAAATCAATAGAGAGTTATTAGCTCGCAAACAGCAGTTAGAATATATGGCTTCCCATGATAGCTTAACTGGACTGCCTAATCGCAATTGGTTGATGTCTCGATTAGAGAATTTGATTAACCGAAAAAAAGTTGATTCTGACTTTGATTTTGCGGTGATGTATATCGATCTCGATCACTTCAAAGTGATCAATGATAGCATGGGACATATCGTGGGTGATGGTTTACTCAATCAAGTGGCTCAACGCTTACTCAAAACTTCTGGAAAAGCTTGCGGTTCAGTGGTGCGTTTGGGTGGGGATGAATTTGTAATTTTATTAGAAAATATTTGCCATATTCAGAAAGCGAGTTCTTTAGCGGAAGCCATTTTAAATCAGTTTAAGTTGCCTTTAGAATGGGAAGATTATCAATATTATATTAATGCCAGTATTGGAATTACTCACAGTTCTTTTGGGTATCAAAATGCCGCAGAAGTCTTGCGAGATGCAGATTTAGCGATGTACAGTGCTAAACGAGCCGGAAGAGGCTGTTATCAGCTTCTAACAACCGAACATCAAAAGCAAGCAGCGTTGCGGTTAGAACTTGAACAAGAACTGAGAAAAGCAATCAAAAATAAAGAATTTTGCTTGTATTATCAGCCTATTGTTTCTTTGACAACTGGAGAACTTGTCGGGTTTGAAGCGTTAGTCCGTTGGCAACATCCGACTCGGGGAGTAGTTTCACCCGGGCTTTTTATTCCTATTGCAGAAGAAACGGGTTTAATTTATGAGTTGGGAGACTGGATTTTACACTCAGCAATTGGTCAGTGGCGAGAGTGGCAACAACAATTTCCTTCTTGTCTGAATTTGGTGCTTCATATTAATTTATCTCCCCTGCAATTATCCCAGGATAATCTTTTTACTAAACTCGAACAAATTCTAATTGAACATAATCTAGAGCGTTCGGGTTTAAAGTTAGAAATTACCGAAAGTTGCTTCATCTCAAATCAAGTGAAAGCGTCTCGTGTCCTTGAGCGAGTCAGAGAGATTGGTTTGCAATTATGTATTGATGATTTTGGGACGGGTTATTCCTGCTTGAGTCATCTGCAAGAATTACCCCTTGATAGTTTAAAAATAGATCGCACTTTTGTGATGCATCTCGGACAAAAAGATGATGCAATTGTTCGGGCAATTATCGCTTTAGCTCATAATTTAGGTATGGAGGTGGTTGCAGAAGGAATTGAAACTTTTGAACAATGGCAAGAATTACGGGCGTTAGGCTGTGAATGGGGACAGGGATATTTGTTTGCTAAACCGATGGATATTCAGCTTGCAACTAAAGCGATCGCCGCCTTGGAAGAAGGAACAGCAATCTTGATAACAAATCCATCCGTTTTCGAGGATCGGATTGCCAATTAATCTATGAAAAAGTTTTTTGGTAAGGGTAGGAGTCAGGAGTCAGGAGAAATGGGAATTTAGAATAGAATTGAATTAGTGTTCAGCGATTTCACGACGATGTAATTGTGTTTTTTTGGCAAGTTCGCTTACACAATAGGAGTAACATCAAAGCTTAAATTATAATCGGTTTCTCCTTCAAATTGAGACACCCGCACGAAGTAATTTCCGGTGGTTAGTTCATCAAAAACTAAAGATTCCGAAGCAATTCCTAAATTCTTGGATGTGGCGAAAATTTCATCAAAATCAATGGCTTGATTGGCGTTTATATCTTGTAAAATCTCTAAATCAGCATCGGCGGTTAATTCAGTCAAACGAATCGTAACTTGACTGGCTTCATTCGGTAGAACTAAGCGATAAATATCAACCGGATTTTCCGCACTAACCGACTCAATCACAGTGCGACTTCCAAGGAGAGTATCGAGTTGAAACGCCCCCGATAAATCATTTCTGGGGTCAGGAGAAACGCCCAATTTTCCACGCTTGAGTCCGAAGCGAATAAAATGTTCAAATAAACTGTCTACAACGCCATCTTCAATCGCAGTAATGGCTTCTGGATTGGTATCTTGATAATATAAACTATCAAAAAATACACTCGGGTTGCGTCCTTCAAATTGACCAAATTTAAAAAAGTGTTCAAACGGGGTGAGTTGTTGTGCTTGAAACGCCGTTTCAACGTCGGGATATTGTTCTAAATAATAAGCCGTATCAAATAAGGGATTGGGGTTTCTTTGTTCAAACTGACCAAATAAGATAAAATGTTCGGCTTCTGTAATCGCTTCTCGTTCAATTGCGGCGGAAACATCGGTATAAATCGAACGATAATAAGCCGGATCAAATAAGGGATTGGGTTGCAAACTTTCAAATTGTCCAACTTGTAAAAAATGATCCAATCCGCTTTCAAATTCTCCCGCTTCTACTGCTTGTTGAACGGTCGGATATTGTTCAAAATAAAAGTCTTCATCTAAGAAATCTTCAAAGGTCAGCATAGAGTATTAACTCCTCAGCGTTATAATGTTAAGCTTTCCCCAATTGCGTTAGAAAGTTATCATACCATTATTAGGCAGTTTGCCAAAACAGAACAAAATGTATATTTTTGTTAATAATTGAACCAAGATTAACGACAATGGATAACAATAAACCCGAACCTGTGAACTAAAGACTAAAGGGTGAGGTGCAATAATGGCTAAATCTGCGTTAATGCGGGTCTTGCGTCAGGCTTACCGCATCGCTCAAACATCAAGAAAAACGGGAATTCCCACCGATGAACTGTTGGGAATGCACAAGGAAAATTGTCAGACTCATACTGTTTTGACTCGTCGCCGTTTGCTACAAATTGGGTTGGCGGGTGCCAGTGCGATCGCCACCGCAACGATTAGCCAATATCGACATCATGCTAATGCTCAATCTAGCATTTCTCCGGTGTTAATTGTTGGCGCGGGAATTGCAGGATTAACAGCAGGTTATCGCTTGAGTCAGGCTGGAGTTCCAGTAGAAATTATTGAAGCCCGAAACCAAGTTGGAGGACGTATTAAGACCGTAACCAAAGCCGCAGTCACCCCTTTAATTGCAGAATTAGGCGGAGAATTTATTAATACCGATCACATCTGTATTCGCAGTTTAGCAGAGGAATTCGGTTTACCTTTAGTTGATTTATTAGCCGTTGATGCGGGATTAATTCCCGATACTTATTTTTTTGAAGGTCGGCGAGTTTCCTTAGAAGAAATTATTAATGATTTTGTTCCTGTGGCGGCGCAAGTCGAAGCGGATTTAGAAGCACTTGATAACTTTGAAGATTATACCAGCGAAGATGAAGCTGCCCTAGCACTTGATAATATTTCCCTCGCCCAATATTTAGATCAAATTTCCACCACACCGATTATTCGTCAACTGCTCAGAATTGCTTACACGATTGAGTTTGGTTTAAATGCTGAGGAACAATCGCCGTTAAATCTCATTTATTATATTGGTACTGAACCGGGAACTTTTGAAGTTTTTGGAGACAGTGACGAACGCTTTTATCTCGCTGGCGGGAGCGAACAAATCACTCAAAGACTCGCCCAATTTTTAGAAGGTTTGATAGCGACAGCGACCGTTTTAGAATCCATCCGAGAACAATCAGACGGTCGTTTTTTGGTGAGTTTACGTTCGGGAATCAGTAGTTTTGAACGCACCTATGAACGAGTTATCTTAACGATTCCGTTTAGTGTTTTGAGAACGCTTGAAATTGAGGTTGAGTTACCCGAAATTAAACGAGAAGCAATTGAAACGGTTGGTTATGGCACAAACTCGAAATTAATTACAGGTTATAGTGAGAAAATCTGGCGAACTCGTTTTAATTCTAGAGGAAATGTTTTCACGGATTTAGGCTTTCAAAATACCTGGGAAAGTAGCAATAGCCGTTATGCTTCGAGTACGGTGAGTTTGATTACCAACTACACCGGAGGAACCCAAGGTGTGGCGGTGGGTGCGGGAACGGTTGAAGACCAAGCCCAATTATTTCGCACGCAATTTGAGGCGGTATTTCCGGGTATTAATGCAGTCGCAATTTCCAATCAAGCAGAACGGGCATTTTGGACAGGAAGCCCGTTTAGTTTGGGGTCATATTTGTGTTATCGACCGGGAGAATTTACCCGATTTTATGGTGTTGAAGGAGAACGAGTGGGGAATTTATTTTTTGCAGGTGAACATACGTCTTTAGAATATCAAGGCTTTATGGAAGGTGCCTGTGAAAGCGGAGAATTAGTCGCCAGTGATATTTTAGAAGATGTCGGTTTAACTGAAATTGCCGAAGCCATTCGTGCTAAACTTCGGGCTAATCGTCGTTCACGGATTCGTCAAAATCGCCGTCCGGGTGGTCCTAGAATGGAGAAACGACTTCAGTCAATTTAGTTCCAATATCTAGAAAAAATGAAACGTTATTTGCAAATTTTACAACTGTTTTGGAGAACAGCAATCGCGGCAGAGTTAGAGTATCGTCTCAACTTTATTTTAGCAACCATTAGCAGTTTTGGGGGCTTACTCGGTAGTATTTTTGGATTGTTTTTATTTTATCGTACAGGCTATGAATTTGAAGATTGGAGTTGGCACGAATCCTTAGTTGTCTTAGGCATTTTTACACTTTTACAAGGGTTTTCTGCAACAGTTTTAGTTCCGAATTTGAATCGTATTGTGACACACGTTAAAGAAGGAACCCTGGATTTTGTATTACTAAAACCAATCAGCAGTCAGTTTTGGCTGTCTACTCGCACCGTTTCACCTTGGGGGCTACCGGATTTCATTTTTGGGTGTATCATTATTATTTATGCAAGCCGTCAATTACAGTTAGAAACTGCCGATTATTTTCTGAGTTTAATTCCGCTTTTGTTTGGCCTCATAAGTTTATATAGTTTGTGGTTTATTTTGGGGGCGACGAGTATTTGGTTTGTCAAAATTTCTAATGTAACGGACGTCTTGACAGGGTTATTAGAAGCAGGTCGATTTCCAATAGTGGCTTATCCTACGGTTTATCGATTTTTCTTTACCTTTATTGTTCCCGTCGCTTTTTTAACAACAATTCCCGCAGAAACGTTATTAGGTCGAACCGAACCCACTTGGGTTATTGGTTCAGGAATTTTAGCCTTAATCTTATTCTGTGGTTCCGCAGGATTTTGGCGGTTTGCGTTGCGGTTTTATACCAGTGCATCCAGCTAATTAATTTATTTTCAACCTCAAAAACCTCCTCCTAAAAACCGGGTTTATAAAAGAAACCTGGTTTTTTAATTATAGTTTTACTTGCGACCAATCAACCAATAAGTCATCATTTTTCCTTTTCCTTTGATGGTAATTTCACCCCGTTTTTCAAAGAGATATTCATCTTTTAATCGCTCATAAAAAGCTTCTGTAACTTGAATTTTTCCCGGTTCACCTGAAGATTCCATCCGGTAAGCAACATTAACCGTATCTCCCCACAAATCATAAATAAACTTATGAGTTCCAATCACTCCAGCTACAACAGTTCCGGTATGAATTCCAATGCGAATTTGTAGGGTTTCACCATAAGCAAAGGGAAAATGATCCACCACCAATTGCATTGAAAGCGCCATATCAGCAATGGCTTCTGCGTGATCTTCGCGAGGTAAAGGTAAACCCGCAGCCATCATATAAGCATCTCCAATGGTTTTGATTTTTTCTAAGTCTAAGCCTTCTGCAAGTTGATCAAAAGTCGAAAAAATTTCATTGAGTAATTTAACCAGTTGAATGGGTGTTAACCGTTCAGAAAGAGCGGTAAAATTAACTAAATCTGCAAATAAAATACTGACCTCATCATATTTTTCAGCGATTAAACCTTGTTTTTCTTGTTTAAGTTTTTCGACAATTTTTTTCGGAAAAATATTCAGCAATAATTGTTCTGATTTTTCCCGTTCTAAGCGTAATGCTTCTTCCGCGAGTCGGCGTTCTGTTGTATCTGTAGCCACAGATAAGACCTCAATTAAATGACCGTTTTTATCAAAAATCGGTTGATTAACCCAAGTCACCCAAACCCGTTCGCCATTACTGCGAATATTCTCATTTTCGTGAACAATATACTGTTCGGGATTCTGACAAATATTTTCGATTAAATTGCGTAAATCTCGCCCGGAAGTCTCAACGTCAGGAATGAGTGTTCCCATGAGCTGTTGACCTAAAATTTCCGATTCTTGATAGCCAAAAAAGTTTAAGCCATATTCATTAATAAACAAAATCTGTCCCGAGCGATCCCATTGAACAATTGCCGAACTAACATTATGAATAACATGACGAAGTTTGGCTTCATTGGTTTTTAGAGCTTCTTCTGTAATTTTGCGTTGACTAATATCTCTAGAAACCCAAATCACTGTATTTTTCGTCAGCGGTGAAATACTCCCCAAAAACCACACTAACTGTTGATTAATGATGAGATGATATTCGACTTGAACAGTTTGTTTTGTTCTTAAAGCCGTTTGAATACATCCTAATAATCGTTCGGCTTCATCAGGGGAAAAATAATCAGATAATTGTTGTCCAATAATTGCTTCGGGAGTACAAAAAGATTGATGAGTCGGTGCCAACTTTAAACCTCTTCCAGAAGCATCTAAAACCATGACGACCTCCGTCATTGCCGTAAATAACGCCCTCATTTCTGCTTCCGATTTCTTTTGTTGAAGAATCACCCCGAGTTGAGCAGTAGCCGCATAAACTAACTCAACAAATCGTCGATCTTGAGGACGAGACTCCCTCATAAAGAAAACCAATACTGCTAACACCGGAGTCGTTGAAGCCTCTTCTCGTTTCCAATTATAACTTCCGATAATCGGCACCGCAAAATGAGCTTTTAGACCATAACTTTTAGCCGAATTTTCAATTAACCGCAGATGACGAACAGGGAAGAAATTAACGGGTTTATGTTCGGCTTCAATATTCAAAATCCATTCCGGTTGTTTCGATTGCCAAACTCGTCCCGCGATTCCTTCTCCCGGTTGAAATGTTATTCCTTGTAAATGAGATCGAAAAGATTCAAGATCGGCGAGGATTTGGGCATTTTCTTGAGAACAAGAATAAGACCAAATTGGACTACATTCGAGAACCGTTTGGTCAGTTGAAGGAAGCCAAACTTCTCCATAAACCCAATTTGTTGTTTCACACAGCGTTTGTAATGCGACTTGCAACGCCGTTTCAAAATCCGGCGCCGAACTAATGGCTTGACTTAAGGTTAAAAGCAGTTGTAATTCTTCTTCGGCTTGTTGACGTTCCCTAACTTGTTGTTGTAGTTTTTTATTGGCTTTAATTAATTCTGAAGTTCGTTCTGAAACTTTCTGTTCTAAAGAAGCATTTAATCGTTTTAAAGCCTGATTTTGTAAGGCTAAGGTTTTCTCTTGTAAGTAACATCTGAGAGCTTCTCTAACCGTTAAAACTAAGTCTGTTTCCTCCCAAGGTTTAGTAATATAACGATATAAATTCGCCTGATTAATTGCTCGAATAACAGCCCGAGTTTCAGCCTGTCCGGTGAGCATTATTTTTAAAGCATTTGGATAGAGATAATGAATTCTAACCAGCAGTTCATCTCCGGTCATTCCGGGCATAATTTGATCGACAATTACAAGAGCAATTTCCAGCCCTTCTTCGGGAAAATCTTCTAAAATTTCGAGAGCCGCTTCTCCACTTTCAGCCGCAATAATTTCATAGTTATCTCCTAAATATTGCTTGAGTAACTCGGTGAGAGCCACTAAAATAGATCGTTGATCGTCAACACATAAAATCGCCAGATTACTCATAGATTAGTTTAAAGCAGAGGAAATGATATTAACCAATTCCTCTTCACTCCAAGGTTTATACAAGCAACAGTACAGGTTGGCATTCTCTTGAGCGCGTATTACTGCTAAATTGTCCGCTTGACCCGTTAGCATTACGGTGACAATTTGAGGATACTTCTCATGGACTTTAATCAAAAACTCATCTCCTTTGGTTTCCGGCATTAACCAATCAGAAATAATCATTAAAATTTCAATTTCATCCTCCTTAAGTTCTTCAATAATTTCCCAGGCTTCTTCTACACTTTCAGCCATTTCATACAAATATTGACTTCCAAATCGTCTTTTGAGCTGTTCTTTGAGACTTTCTAATATGATCGCCTCATCATCAACACATAAAATGGCTTTTTCTGACATAATCATTTGTTGTTTAGATCGAGTTAACGAATAATTGCTGTCTATAATTATGGCATTTTTTTCCTATTTTTAACAGCCCGTTTCCGGGGAGCATTTAAGTTTGAACTCCGGGTAGCCAGACCTCAAATTTGGTCTGTCCCGGTTGACTTTCAAACTCAATTTTTCCCTGATGTTTTTCAATAATTTTACGAGCAATATCCAATCCCAAGCCACTCCCTTCCCCCGCTGGTTTTGTGGTGAAGAATGGCTCAAAGATTCTTGGCTGAACTTCGGGAGGAATACCTTCCCCAGAGTCGATGATCGCAACCACCACCCCAGCGGAGCGTTCAAACACATAAATTTGTAAGCAACCCTTACCTTGCATAGCATGAATCCCATTGTGAATTAGATTTGTCCAAACCTGGTTTAATTCATCAGGATAACACCAGATGGGAGCGATAGGTTGATAGTCTCGAATGAGTTCAATTCCAGACGAGATTTGATTTCGATACAATTCTAAAACTGTTTCTAGACCCTGAGTGACAGTAACCAACTGTTTTTGACCGCTGTGATCGTAACGAGCATAGCTTTTGAGTGCAAATACAATTTTTGCAGCCCGTTCAACCGCCATAATAATATTTTGACTATTAATTTTCAGGCAATTAAGATTATAAGCTTGTTGTAATATCCAATTGGCATCAGCACTTCGGAAAAGCGGAAAAAAGGCTTCAATCCCTTCATAAATTTCTAAATCGATTAAAGTATCTGCGATTCGCCTAGCTTCCGAAATTCCCTGTTCTTCGAGTTCCTGGGTGATTTCTCGCTTAAACTGCCGCTTTTCTTTACTGTTTAATTTCCCGGTTTCCGCCTTCAGTGAACAATCTAATAAAGCAAAAAATTGTTGTTTCTGTTCTGAGGAAGTTTCGTTAACCAGTTGCGACAATCTATCTAAAAACTCCTGGAGAGCGGTTTTAGAATTATTACTCGACGCTAAAATCGCCCCTAAAGGAGTATTAATTTCATGGGCGATACTGGCAATTAATTGTCCTAAAGCCGCCATTTTTTCGGATTGAATCAGATGATTTTGAGAGGCTTTGATTTGCGCTAGCGCTTGAGATAACTCTTGATTTTTTTCTTGGAGATGTTGACGTAAAAAACGATTTTCTAATTGAATCTTTACCCGAGCTAAAATTTCTTCAATTTGAAAAGGCTTTGTAATATAGTCTACTCCCCCTAATTGAAAAGCTTTAACTTTATCAATCACTTCATTTATCCCACTAATAAAAATTATGGGAATTTCTTGGGTTTCGGGATCGGACTTGAGTTTTTCACAGACCTGATAGCCACTAATTTCTGGCATCATAATATCTAACAAAATTAGATCGGGGGTTAATTTCTTTATCCCTTCAAGTGCAAGATTTCCGCTAGTATACGCTCGCACTTGATAACCCACTCTCTTTAACAAGTTCACCAGGAGTTGTAAATTTTCTGGTGTATCGTCAATCACTAAAATCTCTCCGGAAAAGGAGCCGCTTTCTAACTGTATATTCATATTCGGCAAGATAATTTAAAGTTGAAGTTCATTCTCTAGCCCCGAGACAGAATCCTGGGGAATCTTCTATTTAATCCCAGTAGATCAAGAAAAAAGGTTAATTTTATAAGTATTTTATTATACTGCAAAACCTTCTAGACCCTGAAATCCCATGAAATACTTAAATTGGACTATAACTTGATTTATGGGGAAGACCGGAGGACCGGAGGTTTGTAGGGGCGGGTTCGACCTTTATGTATGTTTTCCCACCAAATCAATTACATAAACCCGCGTCAGAGGTGGTGGTGCAAATATAAATTAAAACTTAAGAATTGAGTGCGGGGAATGAACTGATACCCATCTGCAACCGTTACCGATCTCCTGTTTCCTTGATTCTATCTAGACACAAAATTTTATGAAGTATTGTTGCTGTTTTTCGAGAAAAAAAAACTTTATTTTAAGGTTTTGTGACGGAATCCAGATACAAAAATTCGTGAAGTATTATTGCTGATTTTTTTTTTGACAAAAAGTTTATGCCGAACCAAATTTTTTAAGAAAATGTTCATAATGAGCAAATGATTAAGACTCTTCTTAAGAGAATGTTAAACAGGTTAGAGTAACGAAAGAGTTTATTCTGTCTATATAGCAGTAAAGACAACTCTGAAGTTTCTCCAACTTGAGTATCTACCACTTGCAATACTAACTCTATCTCTCTATTGTAATCTAAATTCTAAATCCTTGTCCAAGCCGCTCAATCGAGACCATATGCAAGATTAGAATGAACGTTATGCAAGATTTGAAAGCGGTTTGACCCTGGCCTAAAACTGGAACTATCCCTGGAAAAAAAACTCACGAATATTGGAAACTAGAGTCGATATTCAATCTGGAGTTTTCAATGTATTCACGAACAGCGCTTTAAGCACAAAGTTCAGCAAAAGGGTTAGCGGTAGAAATTCCACTTTCAAGTTGAAATTGTTGTTTCAGTGTCTTCTCACCCTCTAACTTATGTCCTATTCAATTCCTGAAAATTGTTCTGGATGTGGAACCTGTCAACCAGAATGTCCGACAGGTGCCATTCAACAAGTCGAAGGGCAACTCTGGATCGATCCGGCACTCTGTAACCACTGCGAAGGTTACTATAGCGAACCCCAATGTGTGGTTCATTGTCCAATTAGTTGTCCTGTTCCCTTACAACCGAAAAAAGGACGCTATAAAGCCACTGTCCGGATGCCCACCAGTCCTGATATTTTTCTCAATGGCAAGAATAATCCCTTTGCATCTTCAATGGTGGTTTGGGAAGCCTGTAATTTACTCGCCAGCGCGTCTTTAATTCCTTGGCAACTCAACGATGAAGGTCAACCCTACTATGAACGAACCGTCAAACAAGGGGAAGGATCAATTGTTTTCCGACTCACCAACGAGATCGAATCTCAGACGCCGGAAATCCTCCAACATGAAGCCGCATTAACCGCCATTGAAGGGATAGACATTCGCGCCGCCGGTTTGCATCTGATTTATGCGGCCTATGCCACCACCCTAGATCGCCCTTGGGAACAAGAATTTGTGATTAGCGATCGCCAAATCGAACAATATCTCGGACTCGACAAACGAAAAGATCTCAGCAAAGCCAGCAAATTAACCCTAATCAAAGCCCTCGCCCAACAACCCTGTCAACTTCTCACCACCATCAATTGGCCGCAACAGGGCAAAGTCAGAGGCTTCTCCGTTGGCGAAGATCGTCTCTGGCACCTACTGGATATCAAACATCACTTTCAAAAAGACTCCGAAGGAAACAAATACCTCACCGGCTTAACCTTCACCCTCAAAGCCGGCATTTGGGCGCAATATTTCCTCAACAAACACGACTATCGCAAACGCACCGCCTTTTATCAATACGGTACATTACCCAAATTCCTCCTGAGTACCGTGATGAGTATCTGGCAACAACACATCGGCGCCGCCCGGATGATGCTGTGGTTGTTATTCAAAGCCAAAATGGGAAGAAAGCAGTGCATCACCATTCCCACCCTGATGCGGGTCGCCTACGGCGAGGAAAAGATGTCTCAAGCCGATCTCCATAGCGAACATCGCAAACGCCTTATTCGATCCTTTGAAAGCGATCTCGAAGTTCTCAATCACTACGGTATCAAAGCTGTATTTGATGCGGCCACCTATGTTCCCGAAATTCAACCCCTGTGGGCCAAACTCGCCGAATTACCCGATGATGCCGAAGAAGCCCTCGACTTTTGGATCAACGATGGCGGTCAAGATCAACGTTTAACCGATTCTAGTCCCCGAGGAAAATGGAATCGCTTGATGAAAGCCCGAATTTCTTGGTTCGATCTTCCCCCCGAGTGGGAACAACAACTCGCCAAACTGGACAAGAAAAAAACCTCTCGTATCTCCAATAAAACTAAAACTTCTACCCGAATGGGTTTATCGGCTAACCAAATTGCTAACGCCCGCAAACGCCGAGGAATTAGTCAAAGACTTTTGGCAGAAATGGCCGGAAAGAGTCAAAGTTGGATTCGGGATTTAGAGAAAGGTCGTTTTTCTGCTAAACCCAAAGACGAAGCGGTATTACGAAAAGTCTTGGGAATTTGACAGAGAAATTAGGCGCGAAGCGCAGGCAATCTTGCAATCGTGCTAGCATTAAAATGCTTGTCGTAATGGTTTGAATTTCAGTGTGAGGAGTGTATGGCGATCGCCATCGGTGAGAAAATAGGTTTTATTGATTGGTTTTTAATCCCTAAAATCAACAAATGCGATCGCCAAAATCAATTAGCTTGCACCGGCAGAATTTGCCCAACCCATATAAGGAAGTTGACTCGCCGTTGCTTGAATTTCCTTGACATTTGCCAACAATTGACCGCAACTATCCCAAGTTCCACTCAGGAACATTTGCCGCGATCCGGGATTCATATTCACCTCAATTTTGACATCTCCACATTGCACCTGTAGTTCTTCTAAATTCACCTGCATCGGTTGTTGAGGATCGGCTTGTAACGCTTGTTGTAACTGTTGAACCTGTTCCGGTGTTGCGGTCACACAAGGGACTCCAATTGCCACACAATTTCCAAAGAAAATCTCGGCAAAACTTTCGCCAATTATTGCTTGAATTCCCCATTTTGAAAGGGCTTGCGGGGCGTGTTCTCTCGATGAACCACAACCAAAATTACTATTAACGACCAAAATATTCGCCCCCTGATATTGCGGTAAATCAAACGGATGATTTCCCTGACTTTGTTGGCGATCATCAGCAAATGCTTGTTCCCCCAAACCATCAAAAGTCACACAGCGTAAAAATCGGGCGGGAATAATTCTATCGGTATCAATATCACTCCCAACCAAAGGAATTCCCCGTCCTGAAATGCTTTGAATTTGACTCATTTTTTCCTCCTGTAAATTCCTGTTAATTATTTGTGCGCGATCGCAAAAAACATGGTAATATCTAACCAAACCCCATCTTTTGTGACTAACCTCTCAATTTCTCTCTGAAATTCAGTTTTCAAGTTCTGCGTTTGTTCGGGGGTTAGTTCAGATAAGGGATGTCCGTTTGGGTTTAACCAAGTGCCTTTCCAGAATTGTTTGGCTTCATCAAGACTGAGAAATCTGCCAAATTGTTCGGTTTTGATGTCAATTTCTGCAAATCCCGCTTGTTGCAGTTGATGGTAACATTTTTCTGAACTGCCAACGAGTTCGTGTAAATTCGGCAATAAAATCCCATTATTCGCACAAACCTTCGCAATTAACGGTGTGAAATGAGACGTTTCTGCATAGGCGGAAAATGCCATAAACCCATCCGGTTTTAGCCAGCGATATCCCTTCGTTAATAGTGCCGGAATATCTTGAAATAAGACAATAGCCGAAGAACAAAAAATCCCATCAAAATGATTTTCAGGGAAATCAATCGTTTCGACATCGGCTTCAATTAACTCAATATTCTTCAAGCCTGCATTTTCTATTTTTCTTCTGGCTTGATCCAGCATCACGGGAGAAAAATCAACCCCAATTACATCCCCCTCATCCCCAACCTGCGGACTGACAGCGATCGCAATTATAGCCGTACCCGTCGCCAGATCCAAGACTCGCTGTCCCGGCTGAAGTTGGGGCGCCAACTCCACCAGTCGCAACGCCCGTCGTACCGTCAGATTATTATCATAATTGGTTCTAGCATCGTAGCAAGCTTGAATTTCCAGTTGAGGTGAGGTGAGGTTCATCAACTACAACAACTCCCGCACATCGCTGACTTTACCATTAATAGCCGCCGCCACCACCATCGCCGGACTCATCAACAAAGTTCGCCCGGTAGACGAACCCTGACGCCCTTTAAAATTACGATTAGACGAAGACGCACTAATTTGATTTCCTTGCAGTTTATCGGGGTTCATCGCCAAACACATCGAACATCCCGCTTCTCGCCACTCAAACCCCGCTTCTTGGAAGATTTTATCAAGTCCTTCGGCTTCAGCTTCTTTTTTAATGCGTTCAGAAGCGGGAACCACAAAGGCTTTCACCCCATTTGCCACATGACGTCCTTGGGCAAATTTCGCCGCTTCCCGCAGATCGCTTAACCGTCCGTTGGTACAACTGCCAATAAAACAAACATCCACTTTTGTGCCTTTGATCGGCGTACCGGGAGAAAACTCCATATAACGGTAAGCTTCCTGGGCGACATCGCGATCGCTGATCTCAAAACTCTCTAAACTGGGGATAGTCTCATCGACGGCAATTCCCTGACCGGGTGTAATTCCCCACGTTACCGTCGGAGAAATCTCTGCCGCATCAAAAATCACCACATCATCATAAACCGCATCGGCATCGCTGTGGAGACTTTCCCACCAACTGACGGCTTTATCCCAATTTTCGCCTTTCGGTGCAAAATCTCGTCCTTGAAGATAATCAAACGTTACCCGATCCGGGTTAACATAACCGCAACGAGCGCCGCCTTCAATAGACATATTGCAGATGGTCATCCGTTCTTCCATCGACATTGCTTCAAGGGTCGTCCCCGCAAACTCGTAGGCGTAACCCACACCGCCATTAACGCCCAGTTTACGGATAATATGCAAAATCACATCTTTAGCATAAACACCCGGGTTTAATTCGCCATTGACTTCGATCCGACGAACTTTTAACTTAGAAAGAGCTAAGGTTTGAGATGCCAACACATCCCGCACTTGGGAAGTGCCTATCCCAAACGCAATCGCCCCAAACGCGCCGTGAGTCGAGGTGTGCGAGTCCCCACAGGCGATCGTCATTCCCGGCTGTGTGAGGCCTTGTTCTGGGGCGATTGCATGAACAATTCCTTGATCGCCCGAACCGATATTATAAAAGCGGATGCCGTAGTCTTTGCAGCTTTTTTCTAGGGCTTGCATCATCTCCTCCGCCAAGATATCCACAAAGGGACGGGCTTGGTTATCGGTGGGAACGATATGATCGACAGTGGCGACCGTGCGTTCGGGAAAAAGCACCTGTAAATTTCGTTCGCGCAGCATCGCAAAAGCTTGAGGACTGGTGACTTCGTGGATCAGGTGCAAACCGATGAAGAGTTGAGTTTGACCCGATGGGAGAGTGCCAACCCTGTGCAAGTCCCAAACCTTATCAAATAGTGTTCCGTTGCTCATATCAGACCAGCCTGTATTGCGGGTATTTCACCGTTTCTATCTTGGAGATTTATTGTACCATGATTTCTCGGGTAACTCTCCATTAAATTTTGGAGTTGATTGCATTTTTAATCAGAATGGCATTGATGGGGAATTGCTTGACGTTGACGAATCACCCCCGTTTTTGTTGGGTCATAACCGACTAAAATCACCTCTCCATCTTCGGTTCTTATCCAACCCCTCGCGGGAACAATATCTAAACTTGAAACAGGTTGATTAGGGTTGGGGGAAATATTTCGCTGCACTCTACTTTTCTGAGAGGGTGAATGATTGCGGCGAGACTCAAGTTCTGGGGGTAATTCTATTAAGGAAACAAAAGGTTCTTCACTGCGTACAATCTCTTGAGGACTGGGCGGTAATCCCCCTCGACCTGTAATCACAAATTCACTATCAGCACCTTGTATACAGGGATCTTGAGCAATTAATGCAGCCGGATCAACAACGGTTTGAGGTAAGTCTATTAACCCTTGAGCGGGGTCTATTTCGCTGTTTAATTCAACCGTTCCGCTAAATTCTGCACCCAGTTCAGAGGTTGCAGTAATATCGCTGGCTGAAGTTTGTTGAGTACGGAATTGGGTTCCAAAAATGGCATTGGTATTAATAACAACTTGACCGCCTAACCCGGCTTGAGCGTTGGCAGAAATATCGCTATTTTCAATCGCAACTAACTGATTACTATTAATCGTAATATTACCACCTGTTCCAGTTTCTAAGGAATTTGTGGTAATTTGACTGTCCCGACGCAGTTGAATATCGGGTGAATTAATCGTAATATTTCCTTGAGTTCCAAGACGAGTTTCTGCTTGGAGATTGCCATTATCTAGACGAATTGAACTGGCTTCAACCGTTAAATTACCCGCCTCTCCCGTTCCCGTCGCACTCACATTCACTTCTCCTTCGTTAGCAACGGTTAAATTAGGCGTGAAAAGGGTTAAACTCCCCGCATTTCCCGTTCCTTCTGCTAAAGTAAATAAGCGACTATTTTCAACAGTTGAACCAATCCTATCTGTTCCCGTAATTTCGATAGACTCCGAAGCATTAACGGTTACGGTTCCGCCCGAACCCCGTTCATTATCTATCGGATTGCTTCCTAACAGAGAACCCGCCCCAATTTGCCCTCCATCCCGAATAATTAATCGATTAACATTTAAGTTAACATTACTTCCGCCACCCGTCCCAAAATTATCCGCAGAGATTCTCGCCCCATTTTCAACAATTAATTCCGGGGTATTGATAATTAATTCTCCAGCATCAGCAGTTGTAATAAACGGTTGTCCTGACTCATCAAGAATTAAATTCCCCTCATTATCACGTAGAGGCGGTTCAGCCGAAACAAAAATCCCACTTCTTTCATCTCGTGGTTCTGGTACGAGTGCAGTTCCGCTCAAAATAACGGAATTCGCAGCATTAATTGTTGTAGTTCCCCCTCGTCCAGTGTTCTGAGCGGTTGTTCCAATTTGCGCTCCATCTCTAAGAATGAGTTGATTAGTATTAAGAGTTAAATTTCCACTATTACCTGTGCTTGTTGGTGTTTGTCCTACTCCAGCAAAAATTGCACTAGGACTACTTATTCCTCCTGTTAATTCTACTGAGGAAGCTTGTATAATTAAATCTCCGGCATTGCCCGAACCTAATGTTTCTGTAAGTATCTGCGCTTCATCGCTAACAACTAACCTTTCAGTGTTAATCGTTAATGTTCCACCGTTTCCAGTTGCTTCGCTCTGAACCCTAGCAAATAAACCACTCGGTTCAAATAAATCTGAATCAATATCAACAAAAGCTCCTTTTAATTCAATATTAGAGGCATCAATAGTTAAGTCTGTTCCTTGCCCTGTGCCGAGAGTATTGGCGACTACTTGCGCCCCACCTTCTACAATCAATTGCTCAGTTCTTAGGGTTAAGGTTCTTCCCTCACCTGTGGCTTGACGATAAACATCTGTGGAGATTAGGGGAAAAGAAGCATCAGTTCGTATAAGCTCTACAGAATCTGAGGCGATAACAGTTAAATTCCCAGGTTTGCCTGGAAAATCACTATCAGCTTGTGTTGTTATAAACGCTCCTTGTTGAAGTATTAACCTCTGAGTTTCAACAGTCAAGTTCCCACCATTTCCAATTCCATCGGTTCCAGTCCCCAACAAGCTAAGAGTTTCACCTCCAGAAAGTTCAACAGATTCAGAAGCTTTGACCACTAAATCTCCTCCCATTTCTGAACCCGATGTAAAAGAAAAAACCTGAGAACCTTCTGTGAGAGTTACTTGCCTTCCCTGAATTTGAATCTCTCCTCCTCGCTCTCCACTCGTATCTACCAACGCCCCGTTAGACAAATGAATATCTTGAAAATTCTGTACACCGTCATAACTCAATGCAAATCCTTCGGGTACGGTTATAAGGCTAACAAAGCTATTTCCTGCTACACTTCCCAACTCAACTCGCCCTCCCTCTACTACCAGAAATCCGCCCTCTAAATTAATCTCGCCTCCAACAAGAGCTACAGTCCGCCCCGGTTTAAGCAGACTCAGGGGAATAATGTCAAGGTTTTCACCTGCATCGTTAGTTTTAATCAGACTAGGTTGAGAACGATTAACAATAGAACCTGGATTTTCTCGAAACCATAAACCAACAGGGATATTTATCGTTAACAGGGGTGGACTATTGGGGTTAGTCGCTCTAAATTCTGTTCCGTTGGCAAAAACCACACTATTTGCACTCGTCGCAAAAAAAGAACCTCCAATATCAAGAGAAGCATTTTCACCAAAAATAATTCCATTGGGGTTAATTAAAAATAAATTTGCAACTCCATTCGCTCGCAGAACCCCATCAATCTCAGAAATGGAACTCCCAGTAACGCGAGAGAAAATATTGTGAACCTCAACAGCATTATTAAAAAAAGCAGTTTCTCCCGTCTGCACAGAAAACCGCTCAAAACTATGAAAAAGATTGTTCCCACTTCTGGTTCCCCCATCAATCTGTATAATATTGCCTTGGGGAGTAACAACAGAATTTCGGGGAAGGGTGTTATCAGGGACAATTTGTGCTGCTGCGGGGAAGGAAGTAAACAGAATACTCAGAAGACTTCCGCCAGTCAACCAGATACGGGATGATAGCATGAGGTTGTTCAACATGATTTCGATGCACTACGACAGATGATCTAGGGAGAGCAGACATTTATTTTACAAAGGTTTGCACCGAAAAAATCAATAAGATTTGAAACGAATGTCGGAACGGATAGGTTAACTTATGGGTTTTGGAGTTAATGCTTGACGAAATGAATGGGGGAACGAATAAGTTAACAATGCTTCTATCTGCTTCCCCAAATGTTATCTTAACCGAAAAAATATTGAATTAACCTATCCGTTTATCTGTACTCTCTATTAAAGAAAATTTACGATTTAATCTGAAATCTACGCTTTAGTCCTAAAGCAGTGCCTAAAATTCCCAATACTAAAAGACAATTTTTTGAATCATATTCTGGAATTTTTTGAGTAATTAACTCAACGTAAACCTGTGATACAACATCGGAACTTTGTACGATTTTTCCCGATCCATCTGATGAAAATCCGCTGACTCGAATATTGTTGATAAGTCCTAATAAAGCATTATCAATAATATAGTCAAGAGAATTAACAGCTTGTTTTCGCTTTTCAAAGGTGTTTAGGCTAGAAATATCACTAAATTTAAAAAAATTGAAATCTTCATCAACACCCAAATTTCGCTCATCAATAATCAAAGCTAATTCAGTAATTCCCTTATTTCGTAACTTTTGTCCACTCAGGATATACTCTATTTTGCGATCTCGCTCTAGTAGTCTTGTTCTTAAGTTTAGGGTTATGGCTTCAGGGATAAACTCATAAGTTTTAAGTGAACCATCAGAGTCAGTAGCTCTGCCAATTTCGTCAGGACGAACTGCCTTAATAGATTTAAAAACTTCTACCAAATCAAATTCAAAGCCATCACCCGTAAAATCATCAAACCCTCCAGTAAAGTTTGTAATTGCATTTTTGAAAAATCCTCTTCTAGGTTGAGGATTACTATCTTCTACTGTAGGAAACAAAGTCAAACTATAATCTACTTCAGTTCCGTCAGTTCTCCAGCCAGAACCACTACTTCCATTTTGTGTAAACCCTGCTTCTGCTGACTCTACAACAGCCCCAAAAACTGCCCCAACCGTTAACGCTGTAACGGTCATTAACTTAATTAACTTCATTGGTATTTGCCCCTTGGTGATGTGAAGAACTCTAAACTTGGATCGAATTTTGCCTTGTTAACTTACTCGGAAAAATTGAACAATCAGTTCAATATTGAATGAACCATAGTTAACAAGATTGATTGTTAAAACTACAGAATGTTATAAGTTTAAAGTGTTTACAATTTACTAACCTGTTATAAAGAAGTCAATATCCTTTACCCAATCTTTAAAATATAAAGAAATGTTCTTTACATAAAGGGGTGTTGTGTGAAGTTGACTCCAGGGGAATAGTCTTTCGGTCTTGATTTCGGCCATTTTTTACCTCATCTAACCCTCTCAACTGTCTACATTCAATGGAATCACCAAAAACTTTTTGATGTTATTCCCCGCCAGCGTTTCCCGTAAATCTTCTACATTGCACCAACCGTAAACCGTTTTAGACTCTGCATGAATAATTCGCACAAATTGATCGGGTGCTAGATATTGAGTCGCTAGTTCAGCAGGTAGAATTAAGGGAGTTTTTTCGGACATAATAGACCTCAACAGGGAGAATTATCGTAATCAAACGCTTCTCGAAATAAACTTCAAAAAAACATGAATATTAGTCAAGCACCCAAAAGCCATTGTGTCGCCAATATTGCTCTTTCATGGCGAGTTGGAAATCCTCTTCTACAATTAACCCTTGCATCACCATTAATTCTCCTAACTTGTGAGAAGATGAAGACTGAAGCGTTAGGGTTTGTTCCAACTGAGAGAAGGAAATCAACTTTTTCCGAATCAAGATTTGTCCTAACTTCACTTGAGTCATTCCTTTTGGCAGCCCCCCAGCCCCCAAAATTGGGGGAGCATCGACTCAAAATTTCTGAGCTTTTCCATGCTGCTGACCCTGTTTATAAACTTATGTTGATTTCGTCACTGGTATCAATTCTGGGGGGTGATTTGGATTACTTTTTTACAAATCCGGTAACATTGCTATAGTAAACTCTGTTCTATATATATTTCTGAACTTGTTGTACTTTTTTTCGGAAAGTAGCCAAAAGAGAAAAAAATTGGGTGGTTGAACACCACCCAAAATCAACAAAAACGTCTCTATTGTCAACCAGTCTTATTGGCTCTATCCTCTCTGCTCACCAACTGTTTTAGTATTGAGAAACCAGAAAGGATTAACTAATATCTGGAATCTGTTCGCGGTTTAAAATTCAATTACGCAAAGATGAAGTCTCCACTAAAGCCAACAGGGTCAATCACAGGTATAACAGGTGTTGTTCCTTCGACAACTGCAATTAAATCGCCTTGGAAGAAGATTTCTGTACCTGCTGCATTTACCGTGTAGTCATTGATGTTACCAGAATCGTAAACTAGGAACTTATCTCCTTCGGTATAGTCGAAGTCGGTAATCGTAACAAAACCATTCAAACCATCTCCGTTATAGTAGGCTTCAAAGGAATCACCTAAAACAAAAATATCGCCCCCAGAACCACCAGATAAAACATCCAATTCTTCAAAACCAGAATCGAATACCGAAGGGTTGGAACCCGTGAGGATGTCATTTCCACTGTCGCCATTGAGGACATCATCTCCTGCACCTCCAATTAGTTCATCGTCACCATCATTACCCCGAAGTCGGTCATTTCCATCCTCACCGTAGACTAAATCATTACCATCACCACCCCGAACTCGGTCATCTCCAGAACCCGCGTAAATATAGTCATCGCCATCATCGCCTCGAATTCGGTCGTCTCCACCTAAGCCATAGATGTGGTCATTTCCATCCTTACCGCGAATTCGGTCTTCTCCTTCAGTTCCTACAAGATAGTCAGCGCTATTAGTTCCATCAATTCGATTAGACATTTTATCTTCCTCTCTGTTAGTTAATGGGTTGACAAAATGATGATCAAAATCATCACAACACGTCTGACGATTAGCCTTGATCTGTTTGGGTTCATTTGTTGATTGAAACAAGTCATAGCAGCTTTCAATCTAAGCGGGGATTACCTAAACAGGTAGAAACTGCTATGAGATTGCATCGGCAATCAAGTTGAGGCTAACTACCAATTTGTGTTCTATCTATATTTCTGAACTGACTCCTCTTTTTTTCGGAAATCTGATATTTTTTTTGAGAATGATCTGTTTTTGATTCCTTCAATTGGTTTGTGTTCTCTTCTGAACGGAGAATCGAGTTGGGACACAAAAAGCGATCGCATTTTTTTAAGCATCTACGCGATCGCTATAGGCATAAATTACAAAATCAGCACTTAAAATCTTAATCAGACAAACACAAAGGCATCACTTTCTAGACTCAAATTTGATGTCCCTTCCAAGATAGCAATCAGTTCATTCTCACCGTCAGTTTGAAGAAAAATAGCCGTCCCAGAGGGTAAATCTTCCGGTGCAGCGATAAGCTGATAGTTGGTGAGATCTCCACTGAGTTGAATGATATCTTCGTTGATATCAAAGTCAGTAATTAAAGCATAATCAGTTAAACCAGAATCATCACTATTACCGCTATTGTAGTAAGCTTGGTTCTCATCTCCCAAGACAAAAGTATCGACTCCCGTTCCTCCTGTTAACGTATCAATTTCACCATTACCGGGGTTGATAGCATCAGGATCAATACCTTGTAGAATATCATTTCCGCGATCGCCATAAAGAACATCATTACCCAAACCTCCAATTAAAGTATCATTCTCTTTACCGCCATGTAATGTGTCTTGGTTATCGCCACCATTGATCAAGTCATTTCCTTGATTACCATTAATCCAGTCATTGTTTTCTTCTCCTCTGAGAATATCGTTACCTTCCAAACCCATAAAGATTTCATCTCCCTCACCCCCATTCCAAATATCATCCTCATCAGTTCCCTGATTAGTTTGATCCTCAATATCATCAACTGAACTTTCGCTATCTTCGTCAGTTTCTTCGGAAATGCGATCATTTATTTTAGATTCATCAGATGATTCAGTTGAGTCTTCACTGTCATCTCTATCATCATCAGATTCTTCTTCACCATCAGATTCTTCCTCATCGGGTTCTGATTCATCTTTAGTCTTATTTTCACTTTCCTCATCATCAGATTCTTCGTCATCGGGTTCATCTAATAATTCCTCGGGATTTCTTTCAGGAATAGTTTCTTCCTCCTGCTCATCAGATTCTTCATCATCGGTTTCATCTAACGAATCCTCGGGATTTCTTTTAGGAATAGTTTCCTCTCCATCATTAGATTGTTCCTCATCGGGTTCATCTAAGAATTCATCTCGACTTCCGTTGTCAACCGTTTCTTCCTCATCATTAAATTGTTCCTCATCGGGTTCATCTAAGGAATCATCTCGACTTCCGTTGTCAACCGTTTCTTCCTGATTAGAAGATTGTTCTTCGTCTGGTTCGGGTTCATCTTCAATCTCTACAACTGGATTTTCAGCTATATTCTCAGATTGATCAGAAGAAGTTTCATCAACCGTTTCCGAATTCTCTTCAGTCTCTACGGGTTGATTCTCATCTTGAGTTTCCTGTTCTTCCTCAGATTCATCAGCAGAAGTTTCATCAACCGTTCCCGAATTCTCTTCAGTCTCTACGGGTTGATTCTCATCTTGAGTTTCCTCTTGTTCTTCCTCAGATTCATCAGCAGAAATTTCATCAACCGTTTCAGATTCATCCTCAATCTCTATAACCGGATTTTCCTGTTCATCATCAGAAATAATATCTTCACGAACATCGGATTCATTCAAAGTTTCACTAAGAATAGCTTCAACTTCATCTAAGTTTTGGTCGTTGGTTCGGTCAGAAGGGTTTTGATTTAGCATTTTCTTTTAATTAATGTAGCGTGATTGATAAATCCGTCAAAAAAAATCTGTAGAACTGCAAAAATTTGTACCTTAACTTGTCAGGTTTTCTACTCAAAAGTTAAATAAGTAAGCATTACTTATAATTTATAAAAATGCTAGAGTTAGCAATGCTTACCCTACGATTGATGTTAGACAAAGATAAAGTCTTCTGAAGGAACAACATCTGTTGTATTCGATACCCAAGCAATCAAGTCATTTTGGTAGTAAATATCCATTCCCCCATTAAATTCACTCACTGTATAGTTATCGGGGCTACCGAAGACTTGGAATTTATCACCTTCTGCCCAATTAAAGTCGGTAATTTCGGCATAACCATTAAAGCCATCGTTGTTGTAAAAAGCTTCGACAGAGTTACCGAGTACAAAGGTATCTGCACCATCACCGCCAGTTAGGGTATCTAATTCCTCAAAACCGGAATCTAATTGCGAAGGCATAGAACCTGTCAGCGTATCATTCCCGTTTCCACCAATTAGAACATCATTTCCTGTATCTGCAATCAGTTCGTCATTCCCGTTTTCGCCATCAAGATAGTCATTGCCATTCCAACCCGCTAGCTGGTCGTCTCCATCTCCACCATAAGCTTGATCATCTCCGTTTCCAGCCCATAGGGTATCGTTGCCAACTTCCCCGTACATCGTATCGCTTCCATTCCAACCGACGAGGAAATCATTACCTAATCGTCCATATAGGGTATCTGTTCCATCTCCACCATGTAGGTAGTCTTCACCATTTCCAGCTAGTAAATAATCGTTACCTGCCTCACCATACAGTTCTTCGTTAGCATCGTCGTAGACAGATGGCGTACCACTATCTAGACGATCATCTCCATCTCCACCGTACAAGGTATCAGTTCCTAAGCCACCGAATAGAGTATCGTTGTCATACTCTCCATCAACTCGATCATTTCCATCTTCACCATCGAGATAATCGTTGCCATTCCAACCTGCTAGCTGGTCGTCTCCATCTCCGCCATAAGCTCGATCATTTTCGTTTCCAGCCCACAGGGTGTCGTTGCCAACTTCCCCGTACAGGGTATCACTTCCGTTCCAGCCTACAAGGAAATCATTACCTGTTTCTCCATGTAAGGTATCTGTTCCATCATCTCCAAATAGATAATCATCTCCACCACCACCTTGGAGGTCGTTACTAGCAGTGTTTCCTCTTAACTCATCATCACCCGATCCTCCTACGGCATTTTCAATAGTCACGTCATAAGCGATCGCTAAATTATTGCTAGCTGGCGTATTGCTTCCATTAGAGCGAGGACCAATCGAACTAAAAGCACCCGCAGTTAGATCAATAGCAGCATCGAGTGTCTGATTACCTGCATCGATAGTATCAATACCACCTGCATCCCAAATTGTCTCAACAAAAGCTGTGTTAGGGTTCCAAGAGTAGGTGTCGTTTCCAGTACGGGTGTTATTGTTAGCTCCGTAGAGGTACTGGATGGCGGCAATATCATAGAGCATTGGGGCTGAAAGCTCAACTTCCGTGCCTGGATGACCAGGATACGCCATAACTGTATACTGCTTATTATCCTCATCACTAGGTAGATAGGGTTCTGGACTACATTCTTCTGTAGTGCCATCGCAGCTTCCATCATAGTTACCAGGATGTTTCAACCCTACAGCATGACCAATTTCGTGAATCATGGCTTGAAGATTGTTCCAATTTGGGTCGAACCAAATATCACCATCGCCTGCATTATTCCCTGGAAAGTTAGCGTAAGCACCATTACCGATGAGATCGGTACGGGCACCCAAACGAATTTGTCCTCCCGCACCTGTATCAGGAACTTCGACAAAATCAATTCCTGAGACTTCTTCCCAAAGCTGAAAAGATTGTTGTGCAATAGTTATTTGAGTATCACTGAAGGCAATAAAGTTATTCTGTTCTTCGGAGCTAGGTACTTCGTCCATGAAGCTGTAAGTTACTGTAACTCCGCTTCCAGTAGAACCTCCCCATTTTGAGCCGATTAGAAGGCTATCAATATGATTAGAACCCGAAAAATCTACATTTGATGTCGTCATAACTCACCTCATATTTTGCTATCGTCTCAGCTCTTTACTCTGGATTACTTTTTTCCGAAATAGTCAATTAAGCTGTTCTGTATAGGTTTCTGAACTCCCTCCAACTTTTTTCGGAGATTTGATCTTTTTTTTGAAATAATTTCTGTTTTCTCTAACAGAAAATTGCTTATAACTCTGTCTGGATAAGTGTTAGAGAGTGTTGACAGTCCCTCAATGGACAACGAACTTGTCTGAAATTTTGTAACAAAACCGGAACAGTCCGAAAAAATGATCTCCGAAAGCAGAAACTATATAAAGAGTCCTCAATAAGGGATGGGAATATCTATGCACCAGGGGAAAAATCCAATTGATTCTCAGCTCAACCAACTCGCAAGAGACGCTCAACAGCATCCTCCCCGGAGTTACGAGCGCCGACGAGCATTGAATGTGTTGATGGACAAAATTTTGAAGTCGGGTCGTTTGGCTCGTCCGAAAGCAGGTATTGTTCTTCCAGCAGGTGTTTATGAGGATTTGTACAATGAAGCTCGCAGTATAATGATGATGGAAATTTGTCAAAATATTGATAAATATAATCCCGAACAAGATGTGATGGCTTGGTGCAATTGTATCTTAAATTATCGATTTATTGATTGTTTCAATCAATATACCCGTCGAGGTTTAACTTATTTGCCAAAAAATGAAAAACCTGAAGATTTTGCTTCTTTACCCAATTTAGAAGATTTGGATAGTTTTAGACTACCTGCCGAACAAATTTCTGAATCTCAAGAACTTCAAAGTTTAATTGAAGAAAATCCAGATAATATCTTTACCAAAGAGTATATTAAAGGACAGCCGAAAGCGACCTTTCAATTTTTGGCATTGGCTAAAATCTGGCAAGATCGCAAATGGAAAGAGATTTCAGCCGAATTAAATGTGCCTGTTTCTTCTTTGTGTGAGTTTTATAAAAAGCGGTTAAAGGAATTTACACCGTATTTCCGAGAATATTTACAAAATTAGCTAAACTAAGTATATTGAGGTATTAAAAATGAAAACTAACAATATTATGGAATCTTTAACGTTTACTGTTCCTCTTTCGAGCAAAGCTCATCAAAGGGCGGATGAGTTTCGCCAAAAACAACTTGATCCTAAACACGCTAAACAAGTTTATCTGAATACTTTGAGTGTGTATGCGGTTGAGTTTTATTTGAAATGTATGGGATTTGAACCGGATTGGAAATCGAGTGATAGTTTCGATCCGATGATGCAAAAATTTAGCGATGTAGCCGATTTGAATGTGCATCATTTGGGTAAGTTTGAGTGTCGTCCGGTTCTTCCTTGTCAGCAAATTGTTTCTATTCCGCTTGAGTCTATGAATCACCGCAGAGGTTATTTTGCTGTACAACTGAATCCGGGTTTAACTGAAGCTAATATTTTAGGTTTTATCAAACACGTTTCTACTGAAGAAGTTCCTTTGAGTCAGTTGAAATCTCTTGATTTTTTTCTCAGATATGCCAGTATAATTGAAAATGCGGTTAAACTTAACCAATGGCTACAGAATACCTTTGAAACGGGTTGGGAAACTCTAGAAAGTTTATTGTCTTCCCCGAAAATGGCGTGGCGAAGTGGAACAATAACTTCCGACTCTCTAATTCCGGTAAATTCTGACTTGGGAGTTGAACGAATTAAAAAGTTTAATCTAGAACCAACGGGTGAACAGGTGGGGTTATTGGTTCGTTTGCAGCCGAGAACTGAGTTAGAAATGGGGATTGGGGTTGAGTTGTATCCCACCAATAATCAAGCTTATTTACCTCAAAATCTACTACTGATGTTACTTGATGAAAATGGAGAAACTGTCATGCAAGCTGAAGCCAGGAGTACGAAGAATATTCAATTAAAATTTAGTGGGGAGTCAGGAGAAATTTTTAGTGTTAAAGTAGCTTTAGGAGATTTGAGTATCGTCGAAACCTTTGTGATCTAAAATTGGAGTTGGGGTGAGCAACCAATGATGGAACAGCAAGTTGTCCTAAAATTAGATGGTAATTTGGAAATTGGGGTAAAAGTAACCCTGGAAATTTGGTTAGCAAACCAACCAGAACTTGAAATTACAGGTGGTTTACCTCCTAATCCCGAACTGGCAACTTGCTTGCAACATCATTGGAAAAATTATCGTTCAATTGGAGCGCCTTATCGCATCATAACTGAAGGCATTATTTATGATGGTAAAATCCAACCCGTTGATGCTTGTAAAGACTCAGCGAAAGAACTTCGCGATCGCTTTTTAGCATGGCTAGATGCTTCAGAATTTAAAAAAATTGATCGACAATTGCGAGATTGGTTCAGTCTCAATCAAACGGTTCGAGTATTAATTCGCACATCAAATTCCCAAATTCAAAAGCTTCCCTGGCATCTTTGGGATTGGGTGGAGTCTCGTCTGGCTGAAGTGGCTTTTAGTTCTTTAGAATATAGCAGTATTTCATCTCCACCTAGAAATGCTCAAGTGAGAATTTTAGCAATTCTGGGTCATAGTGAAGGGATAGATGTTGAACAAGATCGCCGCTTACTGGAGAGTTTACCGGATGTCAATCTTGTTTTTTTAGTTGAACCAAAACGCCGAGAAATTAATCATCATCTCTGGGAAAAAACTTGGGATATTCTGTTTTTTGCCGGACACAGTGAAACTCAAGATGATCAAGGAAAAATTTATATTAATCCTCAAGACAGTTTAAGTCTTGGTGAGCTTAAATATGGTTTAAAGCAAGCGGTTAAATCCGGATTAAAGATAGCAATTTTTAATTCCTGTGATGGATTAGGATTGGCAAAAGAACTGAGTGACTTGCAGATTCCTCGAATGATTATCATGCGAGAAATTGTTTCAGATGAAGTGGCTCAAAGCTTTCTAAATTATTTTCTAACTGCTTTTGCAACAACAGGAGAATCTTTTACGTTTGCAGTACGAAAAGCACGAGAACGTTTACATGATGAATTAGAAAAAGAACTTCCCTGTGCGAGTTGGCTTCCAGTAATTTTTCAGCATCCAACAGCGCGATCGCTAACTTGGGAAGAGTTGTGTAAACCCCCTGAAATACCTCAACCTCCACTCCCAAAAACCCCGCGATCGCAATGGAATCGTTGGAAAAAAATATTAACCATGAGTGTGATGATTACAAGTCTAATTTTAGGGATGCGATCGCTGGGAATTTTACAAACTTGGGAACTAAAAACTTTAGATGCGTTAATTCGATTACGACCCGATGAACCTCGCGATCCTCGCCTTTTAATTGTTACCATAACCGAAGAAGATATTCAAGCTCAAAATCCCGATGAATTACGAGGTTCTTTATCCGATACAGCATTAAAACAGTTATTAGAAAAACTCAATCAATATCAACCGAGAGTGATTGGTTTAGATATTTACCGTCCTTTTCGGGTTCAAAAAAATCAGCAAAAATTAGCCAATCTCTTAAAAGAAGATGAAAAATTAATTGTTGTTTGTGAAGTGGGTGGGGGTGAAGAAAATCCTTCTATTCCTCCTCCCAATGAAGTTCCGCTTCAACAAATTGGATTTAGTGATGTACCTATTGATCCGGATGGAATTATTCGGCGTCAGCTTTTGGGAATGAGTCCAAACTCTAAATGTAATACTGAAAAATCCTTTAGTTATCAGGTTGTTTATCGTTATCTCAAGGCTGAAGGAATTGAATTTAAACGCCTTTCACCCAATAGTTTTCAGATCGGCTCAGTTCAGTTTAAAAAGCTTGAATATTCAACGGGAGGTTATCATCAATTAGATGCAATGGGATATCAAATTCTGCTGAATTATCGATCTTCTGAAGCTCCCGCTCAAACGGTTACATTAAGTGATATTCTCAGCGATCGCTTTGATCCGAGATGGATTCAAGATAAAATTGTTTTGATTGGTACAACCGCTCAGAGTATTGATGATGGCTTTCTCACGCCGTATAGTGCGGGTTATTCACCGATTAAATATAGTCCGGGAGTGTTTATTCAAGCTCAAATGGTCAGTCAAATTATTAGTGCAGTTCAAGATAATCGACCCTTGCTCTGGGTGTTACCAAAGTGGGGGGAAGTTCTCTTAATTTTTGGCTGTGCGGTTATCGGAGAAATTCTATTTGCTTTGTACTTTGACAAACAAAAAAATATAAGATTATATCTGATTATTGCAAGCGTCAGTCTTGTTTTTATCAGTGGTATTGGATATATTGCCTTAACACAAGGGGTTTGGATACCGATTGTTCCGTTAGGATTGGCGTTAATATTGACCGGGGTGAAAAAGGCTGCTTTTCCTAAGACTCTATAATTCAATTCTCTAATGCAAAAATGGCACGAACTAATTTATATTTCACGACCCTATTTATTTTCCTCAGCTTGACCGTAAACACGGATTCTGTTAAGAAGAATTATTTACAGATAAGCTCAGTTTTGTTGTGGGCTGAAAATAGCAGTCAAGAGAATTTTGAGACGGAGGGTAAACCTAATAATATTCAAGGTGCAGGAAGTCGTTATAATTTTGAGGGAGATGGTAGACCGCAACCGGGTAATCGGAGAGGGGGAGCAAGTCGCGGAAATTGTCCTCCAACTCAGCCACCTTTGACAGCTTTGATACCAGCAACAAATTTAGGTTTAACAACACAAGAATATCCAACGTTATGGTTTTATATTCCTTATAATTCTACAGATATTCGTCAAGCCGAGTTGATGCTTTTGGATGAAAATCAACGTCCGGTTCTTGAAAAACCGATGAAAGTTCAGCTATCAGGAACACCGGGAATTATTGGTGTTACGTTACCTTCTACCGCAAAACCCTTAGAGCTTGAACGGGAGTATCATTGGTTTTTTGAACTGGTTTGTGATTCTGAAAATCCCTCAAATAATCCCCGAGTTGATGGGTGGATAAAACGAGTGCAACCGAGTTCAGAATTAATCGCTCAGTTAGAAAATAATCAAACCGAAAAAAGTTATCTTGTTTATGCAGAAAACGGCATTTGGTACGATGCTTTAACCCGTATAATTGAGGTGATGCGGGTTAATCCAACGGATTCGACTTTAACAAATGATTGGTCTAATTTTCTCGAATCTGTCGGGTTAGGCGAACTCATTCCCACTCCCATGACTGACTGCTGTTCTTTCAGTGAAATCCAAACATCAGTTGAGGGAGAGGAGTCTCAATCTTTCCGACGAAAAATCAGCCAACTGTAGATGCTGAGATTGACAATTAAGACGAATAATCCTAAGAGGATTTGTATGCCGCGAGTGAGTGCAGTCGGATAAATTAAAGGGAGGAGATAATGTTCAATAAAGCTGGTGTTGTAACCCGCTTCACCTCCCTGTTGGCGTAGCCAATTTTCCAAAGGAGTTAGAGGACAAACCCACCCCGCAAATGAAATCAGAATCGCCCATCCGAAAGCGGGTACATGAAACAAGACCAAACGCCTCCATCGCAACACCAGCAACCCTCCAGCAACCGCAAACAAGATGAAAGCCAGGTGAATGACAACAACGATATCTGCTGCAATTCGGTAGAGCATAATTTCAGTAATCAGTTATGTAGTAATCAGTTACCAGTAAACAGTCATCAGTGAAAAGGGAACTGGTTTGCCGGTCTGCTGGTTTCAGGTGACAGGGAAAAAAACTGTAAACTGGTCACTGTAAACTGGTCACTGTAAACTGTCTCCCCGACACCTTAAAGCACAGCATTTCCAGTTCCCTGGAACATCAACCAAGACAGGAAAAAGTCCAAGATAAAGATAGACAGCAAAGATGTCACCACAGCAGTTGTCGTCGATTGTCCCACACCTTTGGCGCCGCCTGTCGTCGTCAGTCCCCAGTTGGTACCAATCACCGCAATCACCCCGCCAAACACCACCGCTTTAATTTCACCACTAATTAAATCCCAAAGGCTGAGAAAATCCTGCACCGACTCTAGAAACAAATTTGGCGGAATGTTATATAGACTACTGGAAATAAATAAACCTCCTGCTAAACCTGTAATTAGACAAATAATATTGAGCAAAGGCAACATTAAACAACAGGCAATCACACGAGGGATCACCAAATAATCAACGGGATCAGTTTTTAATACATAAAGCGCATCGATTTGTTCCGTGACTTGCATCGTGCCAATTTCTGCCGCAAAAGCCGATCCCACTCGTCCGGCAACAATTACAGAAGTCAAAACTGGACTCAGTTCACGCGCCAAAGCAAGGGCAAGAACACCCCCCACTAAATTGCCGGCACCTAATGTGATAAACTCACGGGAAACTTGAATTGTAAACACCATTCCGACAAAACCTGCCGTGATCAAGGCAATTAGCAACGACTCCGGCCCGACGGTTGCCATTTGTTCTAAAGTGTTACGACGATGAATTTTACCTTGAAACAGATGAACAATTACCTGTCCGGCTAAAAACAAAGCAGCAATCAAGCGGCGCGTCCAAATTCCGAGATTTGAATGAATTTGCATCTGGTTTATGAGAATCCTAATCTTAAAATGACAAAGAAAAATAACAACTATGTACAAATCTTAACCAAGATTTTTGAACATTAATTTAAGTTTTCTGACAGAGTGGAACAAAACCAGGAATTCCTTTTATCTTAGAAGTTAATAGTCTAGATTAACTTGCCCTTGCCCTTACTCTGGCATTAGCTGAATTCAATTCTCTATCATTCTCCTATGAGTATTTTTCCTGATTTTCTCCGTTCGGTTCTATTAACGATGGTTCTGAGCTTTTTGACTCCCATTCTGGTGATCAGTTTTGGTTTAGCAAGCTCGGCAATTATCGGGTGTCTTCCCTATCTCGAAACCATCGGTCAATTTTCCTGCCAACAAATTTTGCAATTTTTGTCAACCTTTGGTAGCGGACATCCCTTACAAGGAAGTCTGATCATTGGAATAACCTGTAGTCTAGTTGGTGCTTTATTTGATACCTATGCCTCCTATCAAAGTCCTCGCAGTCAGTAAAATTACGCAATCAAACCCGGATTCATTTACTTAGCCTCCTTCGGGAGGCTTTAGCTTAGTTTGACAGAGGAGAGAAATAATTATCAACCCCTAACCTCTGTTTCCGTTTCCATACCCTCAGGTTAACCTCCAATCTGTCAAAAGATCTTGTCATTTTTCAGAGGAACAATCGTGTTAAACTAGAGCCACACAAAACAATTATCAAAAGCAATCGAGTTAAATACAATCAATGGCTGATATTGTTGATATTGCAGTTGGTGCAGGCTCATTTACCACCCTTGTACAGGCGGTTCAAGCCGCAGGTTTGGTCGAAACCCTCAAAAGTCCCGGCCCCTTTACCGTTTTTGCCCCCAATGACGACGCTTTCGCCAAACTTCCTCCCGGAACGATACAAACGTTAGTTCAAAATATACCCCAACTGACTCGCATTTTAACCTATCACGTTGTCCCCGGTCGGCTCAAGAAAGCCGATTTAGAAGAACTTCAAACCCTAACTACCGTTGAAGGTTCACCGCTTCCCCTCATTTTCACCGAAGGTTTTGAAGTCAAAAATGCCACCGTCGTCGCTCCCGATATTGAAGCCGATAACGGGGTAATTCATGTGATTGATACCGTACTTTTAATGGGTTAAACTTTGTCAAATTTGACCAAAAAAAAATCTCACAAATCTACAAGTATGGGGATAAATTCAAGCTAAATTCAGGCAACACATTTTCACCCGATAATTCTGTCGGAAGGGTTCGCACTTCCACCTCTTTTCCTAACCGATAAATTTCCACTTGTTGCTGTTGGGGATTAATTAACCACCCCAATTTCACCCCCGCATCCATATACTCTTGCATTTTGTCACGCAACATTTCTAAATTATCTGTTGCTGACCTAAGTTCGATCACAAAATCCGGTGCGATGGGGGGAAATTTACGTCTTTGTTCGGGTGTTAAAGCTTCCCAACGGTAACGTTCAATCCATGCAGCATCGGGAGAACGGTCAGCACCATTGGGTAACTTAAATACAGTAGACGAACTGAAGGTATAACCGAGATTTGTTTGTCGATTCCAGATTCCCAAATCGATAATTAAATCGGCTTCTCGATTACCGCTATCTCCTCCAACCGGGGACATAATAATTAATTCTCCCTTCGCCGTTCGTTCAAAGTTCAACTCGCGGTTATTTTGACATAACTGATAGAATTGTTCGTCTGTTAACTGTACCGTGTCTAAATTTAATGTTAAAGAACTCATAACCTTAGACGCAGTTGAAATGGTGGAATATCCTATTCTATCATACTATTTTTTGCGGCGAGTTGTTAGTCTAGATACAATATTATTAATAGCACGATATCTTATATAAGACAATATTATTATGATTCAATCCAAACCCCAATTCGCGACTCTTTGATGAATTCATTGCTTGGTATCCAGAGAATTCAGAACACCGCTACGAACTGCACAACGGAGTTATTATTGAGATGCCGAAACCCAGAGGTAAACATTCGGAAATTGCCGGATTCTTAACCTATAAGCTGAACGTTGCTATTGACACTCCAAACTCAAACGACTTTATCCCTAAAGAATGCGTCGTTAAACCCTTGCGTGAGGCATCCGGATACGAACCCAACGTTATTATCCTCGATCGCCTTTCTGTTGTCAACGAACCCCGTTGGGAGACAGAACCTATCATTACAATGGGTTCATCAATTCGTTTAATTGTTGAAGTTGTTAGCAATAATTGGCGGGATGACTACGCCTTAAAAGCCAGTGATTATGAAGAAATGGGAATTGCAGAATATTGGATTGTAGATTATCTCGGTTTGGGGGGTAGGCGGTTTATTGGCAATCCCAAACAGCCGACAATTTCGGTTTATAATTTGGTTGAGGGCGAATACCAAGTTAACCAATTTCGGGGGAATGAATCTATTGAATCAGTCGCTTTTCCCGAACTCAATTTAACGGCCGAAAAAATATTTCAGGGGGTTCGTTGAACGGGATAACAACCCGATTGATTTGATCAATTGAAATTTGGACGAACTTCCGTTCTTCTTCAACAAAGAAAGAAACCGGGTTTCTATGAGATTTTTTCATCTCGATCGAAATCTTACTGAAGAAACTCGGTTTCTCACTATTGAACTTACCCCAACCCAAACGACCAGTCGCCGTTTGTTAAGCGCATCTTTAGAACACAGACGTACTGAAGTTATCCGAGGAAATCACCCCAGCATCAATACCCACTAATTCCGCCAGAATCTCGGAACCCAAAGCAATTTGAGTTTGACCGTTAACGGAAGTAATTGTGAGTTGTTCAAAACTGATGCCACCGTCGAGGACGATCATATCTTCGCCGTCGGTAAAATCGGTGATGGTATCGGGGCCGTAACCCGCCACGAGGACGAAGCGATCGCTCCCATTCCCCCCGGTGAGCAGGTCTGAACCCTCCGCCCCGATGAGGAGATCATCCCCATTGCCGCCGGTGAGTTGGTCGTCACCTTCCCCGCCGTCGAGGGTGTCATTACCCCCGTCACCCAAGAGCAGGTCATCACCCTCACCACCGTCCATTAGGTCATCTCCCTGACCACCGTAAGCCGTATCACTACCATCATTGCCGGAAATGGTATCCGCCTCTTGGTTGCCGAAAATGATATCATCACCGTCGTTGCCCTCTATCAGGTCAGACCCCTGGTTGCCGAAAATGATATCATCACCCTCGCCACCTTTCACCTGGTCGTCCCCCTGGCCGCCGTAAACCTCATCATTGCCGTCGGCGCCGTCGAGAACGTCGTTTCCTTGGTTGCCATTGAGCCAGTCGTCCCCCTCGTCGCCGGAAATCGTATCATTTCCGAGGTTGCCGTAGAGTTCATCGTTGCCCGTACCGCCGAGTATTTGGTCGTCATCCTTGCCACCTTGGACGGTATCGTTACCCGCCCCGGCATCGATGATATCGTTACCTTGGTTGCCGTTAGCTTCGTCGTTCCCGGCGCCCAAATTGACATTATCGTTACCCGCCAACGCGGACAGTTGGTCAGCTTCGGGAGTTCCGGCTAGGTTGTTGTCTCCCTCACCCGGTTCGGAGTCGGAAACGGTGATGTTGTTGGATAAAATCAACGGAAATGCGATCGGACTGATAGAATCGATGACCTCGTAGATATCCAACACCATCGGCAATTCTAATCCGGTTTCGGTTTCCAAATCGTCGGAAGAGGTGTCGCCGTCCCCAGAAGTCGAGTCATCCGCCGAGTCGTCAGGGAGGAAATCGGAAACGGGAATTGAGGGTATTGTCGGATCGGAAGGGATTTCTGGGGAAGGAGAAGGAGTCGGCGAAGTTCCACCCAATACCACAGAACCATCGGGGCGAGTAATCGAAGAAGAATCAATTTCTACGCCATCGAATTCGTTGACAA
>JAYKHV010000194.1:0-15264 GCA_035285085.1 Lyngbya sp.
AAAGTAGTCTTACAGTCGCTCCACGCCCGTTTCAAGTCTCCCAATGCCCGAGGGCGACGCTTGTTCTAATTTTACCAGAAAGCCGTCCTACTCCGACGGGGCTTGTATCCCATTATTTCTGGTCAAACTCACGCTGGCCGATCAACTCCCCTTCATCTGCTTCACCGAGTCGCGATTGATCATCGCCACTGAATTAAGTCTCCAACGGCTTCGGTAGTCGTTGGTTGGATCTCTTCTCCCTGAAGCAATTGGGCGATCGCCTGTTTGAGATAGGGCCTACTGACCGACTCGGCTGATTTGGGGTTGTCATCAATTTGGCCACGATAACGGATAATTCCCTGTTGATCCAGTAAGAAGGCTTCTGGAATGACTTTTGCTCTAAAGCAGTTGGCGACATCTTGAGTCACGTCTCGTATATAGGGAAAGTTGAGGTGATTGCGTTCTGCAAATTCCTTCATTTTCTCAAAACTATCTTCCGGAGATTGGGTGGCATCATTGGCGTTGATCCCAACCAGGGTGACACCGACATCGGCATACTCCTGTTGAAGCTGTTTGAGACGGTCAAGATACAAATGCACATCAGAGGATTGGTTCGACATGAAAATGACGGCAACTGCCCTATACCTTTCCAAATATCGCGCTAAATGATGCACCTCGCCATCTATTCCGGGCAGTTCAAAATCGGGAGCATAACTATTAATTGCAGTACCCTTCATGTTTAGACGTCTTGCCAAATCTCTATCACAACAATAAATCAGCACGCATTTCAGCAGTAGACCGATGCTCTAACCCCTACTTTAACTCACAATCTGAAATTTCCCTAATTCTTGCCACCGGAGGCGGGGGAGCGGGGAGGCGGGGGAGCGGGGGAGCGGGGGAGAATTGCAAGTTGAATTGAAAGTCTCTACTGAAGTAAACCGGTCGCTAGGGCATGATATCCGATTAATTTGTAGGTTAGTTTAGCAGCGGTGAACTCTGAAACCACACAATCAACTACAGGGGCTAATTCCATGACATCACAGCCAATAACAGTATGAGTGGTAAATAAACGGCGCAAAAAGGCTAGCAAACCATACCAATTCAATCCTCCGGGTTCGGGCGTTCCCACTCCGGGCATGGAACTGGGGTCTATTCCATCTAAGTCTATCGTCAAAAACACTCGTTTGGTGGGGATGGCGGCGATCGCTTTTTCGATCCAGTCGGGTTGAGTGGCGATGTCTCGCGCCCAAAACACGGGTAATTGCTTTTCTTTAATTAAATTTGCTTCTTCGATGCACAAACTGCGAATTCCCACCTGTACTGTTTGCAGTCCCATCTCCACAACTCGCCGCATGACGCAAGCATGATTGTGGATTGACCCTTCATACTCATAGCGTAAATCCCCATGAGCGTCAATTTGCACGACGGTAAAGGGTTCATCGGACAGTTGTTGATACCCTGCAACCACTCCTGCGGTAATACTATGTTCCCCGCCCAAGGCAATCACAAATTTACCGGAACTTGCCAAATCATAAACGGTTTGTTGGGTGATGTGCAGCATTTGTTGAGAAGAAACCGTTTGGCTGCGGGTATCAGCGATGGGAGAATGGGTGTAAATTCCCACCGCAAAGCAGACTTCGCACTGGAGTTCGTCGTCGTAGCATTCAAGCTGATGAGAGGCGTCTAACAGGGCTTCTGGGCCTTTTTGACAGCCTTTTCGATAGCTGGTTGTTGCTTCAAAGGGAATGGGTAAAATGGCAACCTGGGCGGTTTGGGCGTCGGGTACAATTTCTGAGCCTAAAAAATCAACAAGGGAAGTTGAGGTTAGGGTTGATGTCATTTGAGCGTTCCAAGGGATGAGTGATGGTTAAACAACACAATGCCATCCTAAATTTTGACATATTTATTCCCAGATTGAAGAAGAATTTAGAACTATCAATAAAATTAAATCCGTTTTCCGATGGAATGTTGTACAAATGTATTGCTAAAGGTTTTCTGCTTGTATTCTTGTTCGCAGGGATGAGGCTGTTCGATGAACCAATGTTCGCATCGGTCTGAAGAGAGAGAAGAAATTTGACTTCCGGTGGTTTCAAATTTGCCGTGCATACAAATATTGCCTTTATGATCGCGTAAAATGGCTTGAGCGGTATCGAGTGTAAATTCACCTTCGTTGAGTTGACATAAGAGTTTTACCCGTCCTTCTCGGGAGTCGTGGGAGGAAATCTGAAGCCCACCTTCGGAAAATATCTCAGCAAAATCAAAGTCTTTTTCGCTTTGACACCATCCCATTTCTATCGCGTAAGGAATCAGTTGGGGATGTCGTAAATCTCCTTGATTGCGGATACTTAAATCATTAGAAATTGAACGAGTTCCGCTTGTAACCTGTTCGGCTATCCAATATTTTCCGGCGGTTTCTAAGACCCAAGCTTCTGTGCAATCGGCAATAATAAATGAGTTGTGATAAATCAGGGCAAAATGTTCGGCACAGTTTCCCCCTTGCCCATATTGTTCTAATAATTGTACTATACAATTTAGGGCTAAACGGGCAGTCTGTGAACGTTCTAGGGCGAGTCGCAATAAATCCATCCCCAACAAACCTGTACTATAATAAGCTTCAGTCGTCCAAACCGCTTCGTTACCGATAACGACTCCGCACTCATTTGCACCCATTTCTGCGCCCCACATCCAGCGAGGTTTTGATAAAATTACTGCTAATGTTCGGTGGACTTGAGGAATAGAAAGATAGGTACAATCTACTAATTCACCCGGACAATGATTTGTGGCTGGAATTGTCACCACATCTTGAATTTCTCCCTGAGGGCGATCGCTATTTTTCCCAAAAATCACATCCCCATTCAGTGTAGCATCGCTTAAGGCAACGAAGGTATCGCACATCGCAACAAATTTCCCTGAATTTAGTCTTTATTTATTTTGTCTCGTTCACCTGTCGATCTACAGTCCCAAATATTAATGTTTTCTTTAAATTTTTAGCCAAACTTCAGGAATGATGATTTTTTATTCAGTTTTGAGGACGAGATTGAACACGAAGATACCCAGGCATCAAGAATTGATTTATATTAATATCAATCAGCCCACCTATATATTGATAAAAGTAAGAAAGGAGGCATTTCTCTTGAGTTCATTTAGTGAGTATAAACCTAGAGCTTCTCAGTATATCACATTCATGGATTCTGAGTTTTATCCTGACTATCTTGATGAAGCAAATACTATCTATGGCAGTGTTATAGAAGAGTTTGCAAACTTAGCTAACAAAGCTAGCAACTCTGCAAATTTACTGAGAAGTATTACTGAAATTCCCAATCCATCTAGAACACAATTACTGCGTGTCTTCCGTAAATATATATCGCCAGATACTTCGGTTGAGATGTTAAAGGTCAAAAGAAGAATTTCCAGCATCATTGAAGATTATGGGCATCGATTTAGAGATCTAGAAGAAGTCAGAGAAAAATTAGCAAGCCGTCCTAATCCTGATGAAGCATTAATGGCTATTCTAATGGAATATAAGAGCCGGGGACAGAAAGGATATGAATTAACAGAAGCATTTTTCCTGTGGTTTGAAAAAAACTTTGGAGCGGAGTATATAATTCAAGGCCCTCTGGGTGCAGGAAGAGATATAATGCTCAATGAAGTATTAGAAAATTGGGAAATAAAAACACCAGCAGACATTATAATTTATCGTACTGATAAAACTCCTTTGGTTATTGGATTTGCACGCTACGATTCAGATCGAGGGGGAGCGCAGGAAGATGATCGCATCGGTGGCAATAGAGATAAGGTGACAGATATTCTCCAGTACGCAAATACTTATGATCTTCCTCTAAAAGTGTTCTTTTTAAATGATGGCCCCGGATTAACTCTTGGATCAATGTGGAATGATTATGCCTCCCTAGAAGATTATGGACAAGGAAAAGTTCTGGTTTGTACTCTGAAAATGTTAGATGAAAGATTTACCAGAGATTGGCTTGATAGTTAAGTTGTTTATCCCAATCTTCAATCAGAGTTTCTGGAACTTCCTCAAGATCTGATGCGATCTCCAAATATAAATCAAGCCCCCGTCGCAAAATTCTATTCGTATTGAACAGAGACTCTTGTTTGGGTTGATTGCCATTATTATTAACAAAGTCACCCATTGCTTCAGTTCCTTTAATCAACCGATGAATTGTTGTTTTTATTGCCAAAAGCGAATTATCTATCCCTACCCATTGTCTTTCTAATTCTTCCGCAACCGCCCCTGTTGTCCCACTTCCCAGGAAAGCATCTAATATCAAATCTCCTGGATTAGAAGAAGCCAAAATAATTCGCTTAATTAAATCAGGATTCTTTTCGGTTGGATAACCTGTAATCTTAATATTTTGATTGTGAGCATCCTTGAATTCAAGCCATATATCTTGAACAGCAATACCCTTACTATTATCAAGATAGATTTTCCTTCTAGGATTACCTGTTGGAGACCAATAAATTTCACCTCTTTTATCCATCTGATCTAAAACTTCAGGAGGATATTGCCAATGTTTACCTGGTGGCGGAAGCATTCCTTTCCAAGCTTGACCTGTTGTACCTTTTCTCTCTCCAGGAGCATGAATAGGAACTTTTTTGTACCGTCTTCCTGTCTCTTCTTCTATATACTGATATTCTTTTTTCGCTTTGGCATCTGTCCAGGATTCAAAGGGTTGATTCCACACATAATCATCACTTTTTGTATAGAAAAGGATATAATCTGATATATTTCCATACTGTTTGCGCGTGAAGTTTTTTGGGTTACATTTTTTGCGAGTAATCCAATTTCTAAAGTTCTTTGCTCCAAAAATCTCGTCCATTAATATTTTAACCGGAAAAGCCATCTTTTCATCTAGATGAACATATATAGACCCATGATTTGCTAATATTTCTCGTAGAAAAATCAATCGTTGACGTATAAACTCTAAATAATCTGCTCCATCAATTAAATCATTGTAAGCATGGGTTTGATTTCTAGACTCAAAGCCCAATCCAGTAGCATAGGGAGGATCAATATAAATTAATCCTACTTTCCCTACAATATTAGGATAATCTAATAAAGTTCTAAGCACTCTCAGATTTTCCCCATATACTAAGTAACTTTTCGGTTGTTTTTCCACGCTAGCAACACAACGTAACTGAGCGGGAGGCGTTTGAAATATATCTTCAGTAGAAACTTTTCCTTCATACTCCAAGTGGAATGATAACTTACTGCTATTTTTTAAACCATTTTTAGATGGATTTGAATGAGGTATACCTGTTGCCATTGTAATTAAGAGTTGTACCCAATTTTTTGTTGTTTTTGTTTGCTTTAAAGTTGACTAACAATAAAGCTTTCACAACAGACATAATATCATTAAACTTTATGTTTTGCAACTTATTAAAAAGTTTAAAAATTCTTAAAAACCAGTCAGATAAAGTTAGAAAATAAAAATTTTTATGGTTTAAATTAAACTTCAATTTAGCCAATAAATACTTGAGACTGTTGAAAAATTTCTTTTTAAGTTCCGGTTTAACTTTCCGATCTTCCCTAGATAGAATATTTAAAATGTGTAATAGTAGAATCAAAAGAAAGATTCAACACAGGAGTAGTGCAGATGACAACAACCACACCCTCACCGACTGCAAAAACCTTTAAACAGCTTCCCCTTGTCAAAACCCCTGATTGGTGGCAAACGTTACGAGCGCTTTTCAATCATTTAGACTATCTCGAAGAAAGTCGGGCGCGTTACGGAGATAATTTTGGCGGATCATCAACAGGTTTTCCTGATTATGCCATATTTAGCGATCCAAAAGCAATAGAACAAATTTTTACCGCCAACCCAAATTGTTTTGATTCGGGCGTTGGAAACAAAAGTCTTCGACCCTTATTAGGTGATTTTTCAGTCATTCTTTTGGATGGTCATTCTCATCAAAAACAGCGCAAACTTTTGATGCCTCCTTTTCATGGGGAACGAATGAAAGCCTACGGTCAAACCATGTATGAAGTGACTCAGCGGGTGATGCAAAGCTGGCTGAAAGATAAAGCGTTTGAGATGCGAAATAGTACCCAAGAAATCACGTTGCGAGTCATTTTAAATACGGTCTTTGGGTTAGATCAAGGTGAACGCTTTGAACAACTGAGAAAATTAATGACTGAATGGTTAGATACTTTTAATTCTCCGTTTAAAGCCAGTTTTTTGTTTTTTACGAAGTTACAAAAAGATTTGGGGGCTTGGAGTCCTTGGGGGCGGTTTGTGCGAATCAGAAATCAAATTGATGAACTGCTTTATGCAGAAATTAACGAGCGCAAAAATAAGCCGTTGAGCGAAGATATTTTGAGTTTGATGATGGCGGCGCGAGATGAAAATGGCGAACCGATGAGCGATCAAGAATTACGAGATGAGTTGATGGGGCTGCTATTTGCAGGACATGAAACAACGGCTTCTGCATTGGCTTGGGCGTTTTATTGGGTTCATTCTCAACCTGAAATTTTAGATAAATTGTTGGATGAACTTCAGCAATGTGACCTTAAAAATGATCCCAGTTCGGTGATTAAATTACCCTATTTGAATGCCGTTTGTTCGGAAACATTACGAATTTATCCGATTGCGATTTTTACGTTTGTTCGGAAATTGAAAGTTCCGATGGAAATTTTAGATTATCAGTTTAAAGCCGGAACTCAACTGATTCCCTGTATTTATTTGGTGCATCATCGGGAGGATATTTATCCCAATTCTAAACAGTTTCGCCCGGAACGTTTTCTCGAACGTCAATTTTCGCCCTATGAATTTATCCCGTTTGGCGGTGGAAATCGTCGCTGTTTGGGTTATGCGTTTGCGTTGTTTGAAATGAAGTTAGTTTTAGCAACGGTATTGACTCAAACGAAACTGGAATTAACCGAAAATCGCCCTATTAAACCTGTGCGTCGGGGGTTAACGTTTACGCCAGAAAATGGGGTGCCGATGAGGGTTAAAGCTTAGAAGTGAGATTAATTCAGAGATTTGACCATGATAAAAATGCCAAAATTAGGTAAAATATCTCCGTTTATTCCAGCGGGAGATGATGTTGAACAGACCATTCGCTTTTATGAACAAAAACTGGGATTTAAAACCACTTATCGAGAAGGTAATCCCGTGAAAATGGCAATTCTTAAACGAGATGAGGCGGAAATTTTCCTGATTCAAAACAACGATCGCCAATTTGCCGAATCTATGACGTTTCGGATTCAAGTTGAACAGATTGACAAACTTTATCAGGAATTTATAGCCAAAGATCAAACCGTAATTCATCCGAACGGTAAACTCAAATTACAACCTTGGGGATCGAAAGATTTTACGGTTTTAGATCCGATGGGTGTTTGCATTACGTTCTCGGAGATGACTCATTAATTATTAATCCTCATATGAAAACTGTAATTGATGTTCGCGATCGCACTCAAGCCGCACTTTGGGCGAGGCAAAATTTACCCAAAGTGAATTAATTAACCGCCAATTCCCAAACGACTGGCAATAGCAGGAGTCAAAGGAAATAAGGTGGCAATCATCAAAAATAAGGCTAATAAACCCAAAGCGGCGCGAGTATCATCCGGTTCGGTTAATTCGTTTAAACTGGGGCGTTCGAGATTGCGTTGTAGGATTAATATTACGACTGCCCAATACAACGCCAGAGAGTTCACTAACGAAGCAATTGCCAGCACAATAAACGTCGCTAAAGTCGCACGTCCGGCAATTTTTCGCCCATAAATCGCTTGCATAATTCGTCCCCCATCCAGTTGTCCAGCAGGCATCAAATTAATCGCCGTAATCACCAAACCTAACCAACCAATAATCGTTAGAGGATGAACATCAACAATAGTTTCTTGCAGCGCCGAACCTAACACCGCTCTCGCTAAAGTTCCGACTAAAACTGACCCTTGAAAAAATTCGGTGGGAACTTGAAATAAACTGCCGGGATGAGATAAAACCAACCCAACTAGCAACATTGCTAAAGACAGTAATCCTCCGGCAGCAGGTCCGGCTAAAGCCACATCAAATAAAACGGTTCGGTTGGGAAGAATCGACTCAAAACGGTTAAACGCCCCAAAAGTACCAATTTGAATGGTCGGAATAAAAAACGGCCAGCTAAATTTGACTTGATGACGTTTTGCCATCAGTTGATGAGCAATTTCATGGCTGGCAAGAATCGAACATAAACCTATGGCAATGGGCAGAATTTGAGCATAACGATTCGGTTCGGTAAAAAAGTCAAACCCCAGTAATAAACTACCCGCTTCAAAAGTTGTTGCGATAGTAACGACAAGTAAAATAATCGCTAAAACCTTTTGGGGAATGGTCATCGGTTGGGGATCATTTTTGCGGGGAAGAACGATAACGACAGGTTTTCCTTCGGGATTTTCGACTAAAAATAATCGAAAGCGATCGCCCATTTGTTGCTGCAAATTCTCCGATAAACGAGAATAGGCAATATCTGCATCTATTCGCAGGTTTCCTTTAAAAATTACCCCTTCTTGATAGGGTAAAGTTTCGGTGGCGAAGAAAGTATCAATACCAAAAATATTCTGAATAATTTTGAGATCTTCTTGGGGAATGGGCGTCGGTTTGTCTTCAGTTTCGGTGGAAGAGGTTGCAGATGGCGAGGGAGTTTCTACAGACTCAACCGGGGTTTTTTCTTCGGTTTCGCTCGGTTTTTCGCTCGGTTGAACGGAAAAGTCAGCTTGAGACTGGGAGCGTTGTTGTTCATCTTCTGCTGCCATTTCTCGCAATTTTCGACCGAAAATAATGTACAGTCCTGTTGAAGTGAGGAATAAAAAGAGGATACTGGCGAGGTTGAGGTAAATTCCGGCGGCCGCCAGTGCAAAAAAGAGCAACCAAGGAGCCATTAAAACGACGGACTGCAACCAGGATAAAATTCCCGGTTTACCGTAGGGTTGAGCGCGATAAAAGCCCCAACCTACGATTCCCAGAGCAATTAATAAGATGAAAATAGTTGTATTATCAAATGCAGTAATCATTATAGACCTTCAACTTGCAGCAGCAACCCAGTCGGGCAATGAAATATCCCTCTAGTTTAGAATAACGCCTCGCCGAAACGGTGAAAAGCTTTTACACCTGACTGGATGAGGGATTAAAAACCCGGTGCGCGTATGAGTTACCGGGTTTTTCAGGTGTACGACACCCGACCCCTGTTGTGGTGACTAGGGAGTAACGATCGCCCGATTATGGGCGCTATGATTAGAGTCGGCTAAGGAGGCTTCAGCGTTTCCCTCAGCGGTCATCGAGGCTTTGGCTTCGGCCATATCCCGTCGGGTGGCTTCTCGCAGTTGTTCCCGCAGGGCAGGCATGACGGCCAGCGCCCGTGTCCAGTCGGGAACTTGAACGTTAGCGGGGTTGTTCAGGTAGTCTTGGCCCGCTTCGGTGATCACTTGTTCAAACAGTTCGACGGTGATTTCTTCTTGATGGCGATCGTAGTCTAAATTATTAAAACGAGCATCAACAAAATATTGACGAGTGTAGTCTTGGGCTTCCCGTCGAAACTTGACTCGCAAGGTGCGAATTTCATCCATTGTTAAGACCACTCGTTCCATTTCGGTTAAAGTTCGGAGAATGGATCGGAGAATATCTCGACACATTTTTCGCAGTCCTTCATGGGTGGAATTGCCAATGGGTTGATGTTTGTGATCGAAGATTCCGAGGTCAATTTGAGCGATGCGTTTTTCGGCGACATTGCGATAAACTTCGGCTAGCAAACCAATTTCTAGACCCCAATTTCCGGGAATGCGAATGTTTAGGGCTAAGTCATTGGTCAGGGCGCATTCTCCTGACAGAGGATAACGATATGCTCCTAAATAACGCAGATAATTATGATAGCCCAACATATCGGTTAAAGCGGTGAGTAAAGGCATCACAAATAAACGCACCACTCGCCCATGAAACCGGATCGGTTCACCCCCTATTCGGGCATAATAAGCCTTGTTAAAGCCGATCCCCAACTCTTTTTCGACCAGGGGAAAAAGGAGTTTCAGAGGATAACTTTTATCATAAGTGATAATATCCGCATCGTGCAACGCGATCGCTTCGGCTTGTAAAGATGCCACACCCAGCCCCAACCAAACCGCTTGACCTTTGCCTTTAAAGCTTAATAAATCTAAGCCTTTATCTCGCAATTTTTCCAAAAGTTTAGTCACCCGAGGGCCGTTTTCCCAAATTACAAAGGTGGGTTGGGGAAGTATACTAAAAAAATCCACCGCTTTCGCATATTCTTCTGCGGTTTGAGCGCAAAGACAAATAACAACTGTATTGACGAATTTACACTCTTTTAATTGATCTCGAATTAAGGTTAAAGCGGGTCTTTGAAGTTCATCATATAATGCCGGAATTAATACCGCAGTTGGACAGGTTTCACTCAGTTGAGTTAATCGTGCTTCTAGAAGTTCTAGATCGCATCCAAAATCATGTATCGTTGTAATTAATTCTTGTTTGTAGTCCATATAAATACCCAACTCCTAATAGTACACGTTATACTGTTGTGTCTATTTTACCCTTTTAGGTAAAACAAAGAGAATCAAAATCTTTTGATGTCAAGATATTTCAACAAATTTTGTTTTGAGAGAAAGTCAAGCCTGTTCTTGAGGTGAAGCGAACTCCTGTTGGGGTCATTTTCTCAGAAAAATACAGAATCTCCTTTATTCTGTTCGTTTTTGTCCATCACCCGTCCCCGATTCTGGGATTCTCCTGTTTTAATTTTAGAAGAATTTGCTGAGTTCTAAATGTTCATTATTTATTGATATTAAAGTGACTAATACTCTTGAATAAATTTACTCATCATATCACCAATAACGAAGGACTAAGAACCCAGTTTAATCCGTTCTATTCCCGAATAAACATTAAATCGCCGACCTCGTAAAAAACCAATTAACGTTACATTAAACGCCAGCGCCATCTCCACCGCCAAGCTACTGGGAGCAGAGACCGCGCAAACAATGGGAACGCCTGCAACAATGCACTTTTGCAAAATCTCAAAACTAGAGCGTCCGCTCACCATCACGATATGATGCGCTAGAGGTAGCTCATCTGTCAAGACTGAAGTGCCAACTAATTTATCTACTGCATTATGACGACCCACATCTTCTCGAAGTTTCAAGAGTTTTCCCTTTTCATCAAACAACGCTGCTGCGTGTAACCCACCCGTCGCCGAAAATAATCCTTGAGCTAATTTTAGTTGTTCACTTAAATTATAAATAATTTCCGGCGTAACGTTAAAATCGGAGGAAATTGGCGGAATTTCCCGCAATTTTAAAGACTCAATACTCGCTTTCCCGCACACCCCGCAGGCGCTCGTCATAAAAAAATGTCGTTCGAGTCGTTTTAAATCATAATTCAATCCCGCTTTCAGAGCCACATTAATAATATTTTGTCGCTGTTCGCCATCAACATCAGGATCGACACAATAACTCATTTTAGCAATATCTTCTCGGCTTTTAATCACCCCTTCGCCGTACAAAAAACCCGCCACCAAATCAAAATCTGCTCCCGGTGTTCGCATGGTAACGGCGAGAGTTTTTTCGGGAAAAACTAATCGAATTTCTAAAGGTTCCTCGGTGGTAATCTCATCCAAACGGGAGCGAGTTTGATTATCTTCTATTGTCCAAATTTTAGACTTGGTTTTGCTTTTGATAGCGCTCATGGGTTGATTTTTTAGTTAATTTAATTTAGTTCGTTGTTGCGATCCACGCGCATTAATTTTAGGGCTAGAGCAACGACAACTAGCCCAACAACTAGCCCAACTACAACCGTTATGAATCAACCAATTTTTTCTAAATAAACGATAGCGTTATAGTCGGGAACGCCTTCGTCAGAACGCTTATTTTTATCCAATAAAACGTTACCCTCTGGCCAGTGAACTTGTAGATTTCGAGGTTTCATCGGAGCCGTATAAACTCGTCCTTGATATTCGCCCAAATCATTTTTTAAAAGCACTTTATCCCCATCTTTTAAATTCAACTTATCCGCATCAATAGGATTAATTAACACCGCCTCTCGCAACGCTCCGGTAATGGCATCTTTGCGCTCTTGAACCATGCTATTAAACTGTTTTCCGCGACGAGTTGCCACGAAGAAATAACCCGGAGGTAATTCATCAAAACTCGGCGATAAAACCGAAAAATGCGCTTTACCATCGGGTGTCGGAAACTTCCAACCAAAACAAAGATGTGAACCGCCATATTGAAACTGATCGCCCTGTTCTTTCAGGTGTTGAATTCCGGCATACTGCGGGATAACTCGGGAAATTTCTTGACGCATTTCTGCCGTACTTTCAAAGTGTAATTTATCCGATAATTCGGGATGAACTCGCCGTGCTAATTCCATCAACACTTCCCACTCGGGACGGGCTTCTCCGACTCTGGGGCCGGGAATTTCGGGGCTAAATATAACCCGTCTTTCGGTGCTAGTTTCTGTCACACCTCCCGCTATTTCATAACGAGTCGTTGCGGGTAATATTATCACCGTTTCCGTCGGTTCTAACAACATTTGATTTGAACAAACAATATCCATGTGAACCCGCAGGGGAATATTTCTTAAAGCGGTTTCTATATAATCCGGATCGGGCATCACTTCCAGAAAATTACCGCCAATTGAGAACAGGACATCAAGTTGATTTTCCGCCGCTGCTGCAATCATTTCTGAGGTGATTAAACCCGTTTTGGGAGAAACATCAAATCCCCAATATTCGCTCATCAATTGGGCGTTTTCTTCGTTAATTTTTCGCCCTCCGGGAAACACCGTAGAATAACATCCCATTTCCGCCCCGCCTTGTACGCCAGAATGTCCGCGAATGGGCATTAAACCGCACCCCTCGCGCCCGACAAAACCTTTAGTTAGGGCGAGGTTTATAATGGCTTTAACGTTTTCTTCGCCGCATTCGTGTTGAGTAATTCCCATACTCCAAACAAATACCGCTTTTTCTGCTTTTCCAACCATCTCAGCAAAAGCATACATTTCCTCGCGACTCGCCCCGGAAATTAGTTCTAAATCTTCCCAGGTTTGACGGTCTAATTCGGCTTGAAGTTGTTCAAAGTTTGCGGTATAATTATTGATAAAATTGGAGTCAATCCAGTTGTTAGCAATTAGGTGTTTAATCACGCCGTTGAGAAAAGCTTGATCGCCGTTGAGATTAACCAAAAAGAAATCTTCGGCGAATTTTGTCCCGAATATTGCACTTTCAGGAATTGAAGGCACCCAGTAGCGTTCCATTCCGGGTTCTCGATAGGTATTCACGCAAACAATGCGAGTCCCGGCTTTTTTTGCCCAGTGTAAATATTTAACCGTAACGGGTTGATTGTTGGCAACATTTGAACCAAAAAACACTAATAAATCCGTGCCGATCCAATCTTTATAAGAACAAGTTGTTGCAGCCGCCCCAATCGTTGTTTTTAACGCGCCGGTACTGGGAGAGTGACAAATTCTCGCCGCATTATCAACATTATTACTCCCCATTGAACGCACGGCTTTTTGAACCGCATAATAGGTTTCATTGACCGTTCCCCGACTGGTTACATAGAACCCCAAACGTTCGGGAGTCGAGGCTTTAATGCGTTCGGAAATGCAGTCTAAAGCTTCATCCCAACTGATGCGTCGAAATCCTTTCTCGCCTTTATCCCGTCTCATCGGATAGGGAACTCGTCCCATTTCTCGCAATTCCGAACTTTTTTTTCCTTGCAATAAACTGACATCTGCTAACAGTTTGGGATCGAATGCGGACATGGTATTGAGTCGCAAAAGTCGCATCCGCACGTTACACAAATGAAAGCCTTCTAACGTCCAGTCTTTCATTCCCGTTGTTCCCAAAGAACAGCCATCACAAACGCCATGATTGAGAATATCCCAAGCATAGGATAGGCGATCGCGATTTTCCCAAACCGCCCTCACGCCTTCCCAATAGTTATTCGGATATTGTTCGCCAATTCCAAAGGGCTTCCAACTCGCCCACAGGGAGGGATTCCAAATTTTCTTCGGTTTGTGCAACATGGGTCGATTTTAAATGATGTCTTTTATTAGTTTATTATAAAAATTGAATCTGTAGGGTGCCTTAGACCAAAAACGTTACTGTTTTTTCTTGAGTTAACAATCTGATGCACCGGAGAAGGATTTTTTTCGCTGCATCAAGCCGAAGAAATTGCTATTAATTTTCAAGTTAATAATCTGATCCACCCGAAGTAAAAGTCAAAAACCCAATTTCTGTAACCGGGTTTTTTAGGTGTATTTGTCGGGTGCATCAGAGTTCAAGAATTGCTATTGATATTATAGTTAATTGTCTGATGCACCCTACTTGTGTTGTATTTTTTATCGATTGATGTTTGTTTCCATGATGATCAATTGTTGTATTTTACAGGTTACAATTTCCTACGCGAGAAAATAATCGACCAAACCGATCAACGTAAAATCTTCCCTCCCATAAACATTCCCGCAGGGGGAAATGTCCTCGGGGAACAAAAAAGGTATTGCTCAGATTATTATAAGATAACCACTGTTTATTTTGTCTCCATCCTACTTCGTCCCCAAAATGTTCAAAGGCTTTTTGGTTGTATTCTCCTAGCTTGTTTCCCGTATTCAAATAAATCTGTTTCTGAACAGTAAAACCAAAACGTCCATCGCTATATTTAATCCAAAGGTTGTTAATAATGCCAAGGTCTTCGCAGGGTAACTTTTCAATATCTGAACGGTGCAAGTTGCGATTTTTTCCGGCGGCATCGAGGAGGCGTTTTGCAGTTTCTTCGTCGGCATATTCCCACTGTTTTTGACTCAAAAAATATTGCAGAACAGAGTAATCTACTCCTCTAGCTGAAACGACTTTTATTAACGGTTTTGGGGGTGGAGGCGGAGGCGCTGCAATTACTTTTGTTAACGGTTTTGGGGGCGGTGGAGGCGGAGGTATAGAAACGGTTTTAGAAGGTGTAGCTTGAGATGAAATTGCATTCACAAGTTCCCCAACAGACTGATAGCGTTTTTTCATCGCCTGCTGCAACATCTTATCTAAAACTTCGCCCAATTTTTGATTAATAGGATTGGTTAAATAATCTCGCCAAACCCATTCTCCCTCGCTCACATCGTACAATTGAAAGGGTTCAACTTGGGTTAACAGATGAATACAAGTCACCCCCAAACTGTAAATATCACTGCTAAAATTGGCTTTTCCTAAAGCTTGTTCTGGTGCCGCATATCCAGCAGAACCGATGGTTGTTCCGGTGACGGCTAAGGCGGTACGGGTCGCAAATTTTGCCGCACCAAA
>JAYKHV010000195.1:0-27395 GCA_035285085.1 Lyngbya sp.
AAAGTAGTCTTACAGTCGCTCCACGCCCGTTTCAAGTCTCCCAATGCCCGAGGGCGACGCTTGTTCTAATTTTACCAGAAAGCCGTCCTACTCCGACGGGGCTTGTATCCCATTATTTCTGGTCAAAATATATCTAATATTCGATTCCGGGTTGCGCTTTAACGCCTTGTTCTCGGAAAGGATGCTTAACCAGGGTCATTTCTGTTACCAAGTCAGCCCGTTCAATTAACGCCTCCGGAGCGCCCCGACCGGTTAAAATAACGTGAGTATCTTCCGGCTTTTCTGCCAGTCCATCCAACACCGTTTCAACGCTGAGATACCCCAATTTCATCACCACATTAACTTCATCCAGCAACACCAACTTATACTCCCTATTGCGGATGTAAGATAAAGCCATTTCCCACGCTTGTTGGGCTTTTTCGATATCGCGGGTGCGATCTTGAGTTTCCCAAGTAAACCCCTCTCCCATTGCATGAAACTCCAACTGATCCGACCAACGGCTAAAAACGGCTTTTTCTGCGGGTTCCCAAGCGCCTTTGATAAACTGAACAATAGCGACCCGATAACCGTGACCAAGCGATCGCATCACCATCCCCAAAGCTGCGGTTGTCTTTCCTTTCCCGTTTCCGGTGTTAACGATAATTAACCCTTTGGTTTTCGAGGCTTTGGCGACTCGTTGTTCTTGAACTTCCTTGCGGCGCTGCATTTTCTGGCGATATTGTTCGGGGGTCAATGTTGTATCCGTTTGAGAGTCCATCGCTGTTATTTTTTCAAATTCGGTTAAACTACTATCATAGGTTTTAAGCTTCTACAATGCGATCGCGTCCTTGTTTTTTCGCTTCATAAAGTGCAGCATCCGCCTTTGAGATTAAAATCTCACATAAATCTTCTGCTTGCGGAACTTGAGAAGTTACACCCAAACTCAACGTCACGTATTCACAGACGCTAGAGTCTCCATGAGGAATTTGCAGTCGATGAATTTCTGAACGAATTAATTCCGCCACTTGTTTGGCGCCTTCTATCTCCGTATTGGGTAAAATTACCGCAAATTCTTCTCCGCCATATCGAGCCACAAAATCAGCCGGACGCTTGACCGCTTCCTTGATCGCTTCAGCAATTTTTCGCAAACAGCGATCGCCGGCTTGATGTCCGTAGCGATCGTTATAGTTTTTAAAATAATCGATATCTGCTAAAATTAAAGATAAAGGCAATTTATCCCGTTTGGATCGATTCCATTCCTGTTGTAAATAATGATCGAAAGCCCGACGATTTGCCACTTGAGTTAACGGATCGGAAATTGCTTGTTGATAGAGGTTTTGACTGGTTTGATTGAGCAACATTTCCCATTCTTTGCGTTCGGAAATATCTCGAATAGTCACAGCGAACCCTTCACCATTGTTGACCGCAGTGATTTGATACCAATTCGGTTGGATATTCAGCCCCTCGAAATATAACTCTTGATTCCAAGTTTCTCCCGTTTCTACCACTCGAACTAACTGGTCAAATAAATTGCTATCAATGTGATCTATCATCGTTTTTAGTAGGTGTTGACCGACTAGAGAATTGGCGGGTTGACCCATCAGTTGAGCGACAACTGGATTGGCTACAACACAGCGAAAATAGGCAATCTTTCCACTGCGATCGCGAACCGCTTTAAAAGCAGCAATTCCATCGGGTGAACTATTTAAAACACTCGCCAACACCGCCCTCGACTCACAGAGAATTTCTTCAACGTGTTGACGTCGTTCGATTTCTCGGGTTAGCTGCAATTTTTGACGTTTAAAGGCGAGTTGATTTTCGATACGGGTGACAATTTCTTCAATGTTAAACGGTTTATTAATATAATCAAAACTACCCACAGGCAAGGCTTTAAGTTTGTCAAAAACCTCCTGTAAACTACTCATAAAAATTATCGGAATGTCAAGGGTTTTCGGATTATTTTTTAGATGTTTGCAAAATTTATTTCCATCCGTTCCCGGCAGAAAAATATCTAATAAAATTAAATCGGGAGAAGCATATTCCGCTTGCGCTCTTGCAGTTTCTAAATTTTCGGCTTTAATTGGAAGATAACCAGAATTGCTTAAGATTTCGGCTAAAAGGTTTAAATTTTCCCGCGAATCATCAACGATTAGAATGCGACCCAGTATGTTTTTATTGTTTGAATAAATCATAACTATCTCTTGCACCGCTTATCAGTTGTAAACTTTTTCAAATCACACTTTATAGACAAATTAAACACTCGGATTCAATCTGATAAAACCTACTGAAAACGCGCTCAAATCCTGTTGAGCATTTGTTCAAAATAGAAAAAAGAGTTTCTTCTATCTCCGAAAACGAGAACCGACTGAGGGAAAAAATATCAAAAGTTGACCGAGAGGGGACGAGGGGAAATTTAACCCCTAATTTCAGCGAGGTCTAGACTAAATAGGCGGCTTAATCTACCTTTATTATGACAAAATAAATTCAAGCTGAAAAGCCATTGTAAACAAAAGCCTGACAACGGATGAAAAAAACAGAGTCTGATCGCGATCGCAAAGTATAGCTATAATAACAGCTGATTGTGCTTTGCGGGTAACGGGGAAGGCTTAAAATAAAAAAAACTGTTTTTCGCTCAACATCGATGTTACCTGTTGACCAAGCCGAATCAATCATCTTAGACCTGATCCAACCCTTAGAAAGTCCCCCGGATATCGAAACCGTTGATCTCCAAGACGCCAGAGGGCGAGTATTAGCAACTCCTGCGATCAGTTCCCTTGATTTTCCCCATTGGGATAACTCCGCGATGGATGGTTATGCTGTCCGTTATGCGGATATTCAAGGATGTACTTCCGATCATCCTCAAACCCTAGAAATTATCGAAGAAATTCCCGCCGGATCTCAACCCCAACGCACCCTAAAAGCCGGACAAGCGGCGCGAATTTTTACAGGGGCTTGTTTACCGGAGGGGGCGGATACTATTGTCATGCAAGAAGACACTCAGCGCCAGGGAAATCAGGTTAAAATTTTGAATTGTCCGCCACCCCAAGCCTTTGTGCGTCGTCAGGGTAGTTTTTACAAAGCCGGAGATTTGTTATTAACGCCCGGAATTTTGTTAGATGCACCAGATATTGCGGTATTGGCGGCGAGTCAATGTGTAAAAGTTCCGGTTTTTCGTCGGGTGAAAGTGGCGATTTTTTCAACAGGGGATGAATTAGTGACACCGGATCAACCCTTAAGTCCAGGACAATTGGTTGATTCTAACTCTTATGCGTTGACGGCGTTAATGTTGAAAATGGGCGTTGAAGCGATTAATTTGGGAATTGTGCGGGATGATCCCCAAGCGTTAAAACAAACCATTTCTCAAGCCATTTCTCAGGCGGATCTGGTGCTTTCTACCGGAGGGGTTTCGGTGGGAGATTACGATTATATCGAACAAATTCTCACCGAATTGGGCGGTAAAATTCATATTCAGTCTGTGGCTATTCAACCGGGTAAACCGTTAACGGTGGCAAAATTTCCCCATTGTGTTTATTTTGGTTTACCGGGAAATCCGGTATCGGCTTTAGTCACCTGTTGGCGGTTTATTTTACCTGCGATTAAAAAACTTTCGGGGTTAAAATCAGAAGATTATCAACCGGTTTTTATTAAAGCGCGATCGCAAAGTCTTTTACAATCTAAAGGAAAACGAGAAACCTATCTTTGGGGTAAACTGAGCGTTATTAACGGTGAGTATATGTTTAAACTCGCACCTGGAACTCATAATAGTGCCAATTTAGTTAATCTCGCCCAAACCACAGGATTAGCAGTTTTACCGATTAATTGTACACAAATTCAGGCGGGAGATTTTGTTAATGTTTTACCAGTCTAAGCCTTTATTCACTCACCGTAGGGGCGGGTTCGGCGAAAAGCTATCGTACCCAAAAATAACTTACATAAACCCGCCCCTTTTCAGTCACCAGTCACCCTCCGGGTTCAGCAGTCGCTCATGGGGGAAACCCCCAAGACCGCGCTGCTTCACCAGTCACCAGTCACCAGTGGAATCAGTTTTCAGTGACCAGTGAACCGTTTGCCTTTCCCCTTTCCCCTTTCCCCTTTCCCCTCTTGCCTATTGCCTCTTGCCTATTCCCTATTCCCTATTCCCTGATCCGGCGTTCCCTGTTCCCTATTCCCTTCAAATAGGAGTTTAATATGCGTGTTTTAATTGTTGAAGATGATCCGATGATGCAACTGGGTTTAGAACAAGTTTTATCCGAGTGGACGGATATTGATTTAATTGAGGTGGTTGATGATGGTTATTTGGGCGTAGAAACGGCTTTAAACCAAAAACCCGATCTGATTTTAATGGATATTGGTTTACCTCGAATGGATGGAATAGAAGCCACCCAAAAAATTAAGCAGGCTTTACCCAAAACTCGTATTGTGATGTTAACTTCTCATACCGCCGAAACGGAAGTGATCGCGGCGTTATCGAGTGGGGCGGATGCTTATTGTGTGAAAGGGGCGAGTGTGGAAAGGCTTTATGGGGCGATCAAAGCGGCGAGTGAGGGGGCGACTTATCTCGATCCCCAAGTGGCGAAATATCTGGTTAAACATTTACAACCGTCTACTCCTCAAAATGATTGTAAAAATAGCAATTTATCCCCCCGAGAATTTGATGTTTTAAAGTTGATGGTTGAGGGGAAAACGAATGTACAAATAGCCGAAGAATTATATTTGAGTCCGAATACGATTAAAACTCATGTCCGAGGAATTATGAATAAATTGTCGGTGGACGATCGCGTACAGGCTGCGGTCACTGCACTGCGATCGGGGTTAGTGAACTAAGAGGATTTTAATTTAAAAGGATCTAAAGCTTGATTAATAATCTCTTTTTTATGAGGAGGAATTCTTGCCATCCATTGGCTGAAAATCTGTACAATCTTTAGCTTCTTCGCTCAAAACTATAGAGGGCTGAACCGCACATTTAAGATGAAGATTATTATTAAAATATTGACAATTTGCACAGGGAATTTTATTAAAGGGCTTGGTTAGAGAAAGATTACTTCTCAGCAGTTTTCTAGCTTGTAACTGCTTAATAAACACAACAATAAAAGCGATCCCTAAAAAACCAGAGGCGAGATAAACTAATCCTATCCCTTCCTGAGATGCAGAGGTTTGATTAATAGAATCTTCGGAGAGGGGTACTTCTTGTAAAACCGACTCTCGCGAGTTTGCTTCGTAATAGCTTACGGCTTCGGAATGAGAGATTAACATACTAGAGGGAAAGGTATTTCTATGATGGGGCTATTGATATTATACTCAGTATTAGACAGTTGTCCGGACACCTGCATCCTTCTTAGGGAAGAATAATGATTTGTCTTGTGGATCTGCAAAAAGATGGGTTGGTTCGTATTCAGAAAGAGGGAATTTTGTCCTCTATTCCCCCTTTCCGGTCATCGCTCAAAATTTAAGACAGATTTAATCTCCTCCATCTAGGTTGCACGGGGGGAAGATTGAAAAAATTTTCGGCGACGATGGCGTTTTTTGACAAATAAAACAATCCCGTATAAAATTAGAGTTTCTCCTAAAAGTTCGGAGAATTCTTCGATCGCAACTCGAACTTTCTCGGCAAAAAACAAAATGAAATCATGGTCAAATAATAACCCGACAAACAGTCGAAACCAACCTTTAAACAGTTCCGCACCCAATCCCCCGACAATTAATAAACCGAGTCCAAGCAACACAATTAACATTTCCTGACGGTAGACTCGCCACAACTTGCGAACATCTTTGTACCAAACCACAGGAGTCATCGAAAAGACACCCAAATAAATCCCCATCCAGTCTCCTTTTTCGATCCCCGAAAACCAATCATCCAGTTGCAGATGAATTTCAAAGATTTCGTCAAGAGTCGCGTAAAGTAATAAAATCGCGATCGCCAACTTAAACCCCGCAGAAGGCGGTAATTTTGAACGGGGTTCCTTCACCAACAAAATCAAGGCGATCGAACCAATAGCAAACAAATAAAACGCCTGTAAAAAAGAAGGAATCGTCATTTTACCATTCATGTCAAAAGGCGGATAGGGTTCGCCCGTTAACAGGATGCTACCCAGATAGATAGCCACAATGACAAGTTCAAACCCAATTACACTCACTAAAATCGCAAAGCTAGAGGGTTTTAGAGGAAGTTGTTTGAGTTTCTTGATCTTGTTCACAGTGGTGACAAAATAAAAACAACTTTCCCCTCTACAGATTCTATTTCGTCGATTCCAGATTCTGAGCAAAATTTATGGCGATTTATCTGGAGTGGGAGCAAGGAGACCCGGGCCATAAGGCAGATTGGCGTCGGGAGGAATTGCGACCCAAATCAACAACTTACAGTTATTGTGATAAGCTGTAAGACATGGTTGAAAAAGCTTTCAAATTTAGGTTCTATCCGACTCCCGAACAAGAAAACTTGTTAAGGAGAACGTTGGGATGCGTGCGACTGGTGTACAACAAAGCATTGGCGGCGCGAACCGAAGCGTGGTATGAAGACGCCCGACGGGTGGGTTATTCTCAAACCTCTTCGATGCTAACGGAGTGGAAAAAACAGGAAGAATTAGACTTTTTAAATGAGGTCAGTAGTGTTCCACTTCAGCAGAGTTTAAGGCACTTGCAAACCGCTTTTACTAACTTCTTTGCGGGTCGGGCTAAATATCCGAACTTCAAGAAAAAACGCAACGGTGGCAGTGCCGAATTCAGCAAATCAGCTTTTAAATGGAGAGATGGTCAAGTCTACATTGCTAAGTGTTTTGAACCTTTGCCTATTCGATGGAGTCGTCAACTTCCTAAAAACTGTACGCCATCGACCATTACGGTCAAACTCGATCCAAGTGGCAGATGGTTTGTGTCTCTAAGAATAAACGACCCAACCGACCACAAACTAAAACCCGTCGATAAAAAAGTGGGAATAGACCTTGGAATCAGCAGTCTGTTCACCACCTCCGATGGTATGAAAGCTTCAAACCCCAAACATTTTGACAAGCTATATAAAAAACTTCGACTCGCTTCCAAGTCTTTAACCCGAAAAGTTAAAGGTTCAAAAAACAGAGAGAAAGCCAGAGTAAAAGTAGCTAAAATTCGGGCTAAGATTGCCGATTGCAGGCGCGACCACACTCACAAGTTAACCACTCAACTGATTCGTGAAAATCAAACAATCGTGATTGAGGACTTAGCAGTAAAAAATCTGGTCAAAAATCATAAATTAGCCAGAGCAATCAGCGATGCGCTCCTGGGGAGAACTTGTTCGACAACTCACTTACAAAGCTGAGTGGTACGGACGGGAATTAATCAAGATAGATAGATGGTTTCCCAGTTCAAAGCGATGTTCTAATTGTGGCTATATTGTGGACAAAATGGCGTTGAACGTCCGGGAATGGAATTGCCCTAAGTGCAACTCTCACCATGACCGGGATATCAACGCATCAATTAATATTTTGGCCGCCGGACAGGCGGTGTCAGCCTGGGTCGCGACTGTAAGAGCCGAACAGAGTAAATCTGTTAAGCCAAGTGCGAAACCCTCTTCAAGCAAGAGAAAGAAGCAGGAACCCAAATAGTGATGTTTGGGAATCCCGCGCCAAAAGTCAAACGTTGGCGTGCGGTCGGATGTCAATGCGGATGTACCGAACCATCGGGTAAAATAGCACCGGCGAGGATCGTCCCGGTCAGTTTAACCATGATGCGATCGCCCATTCCGACTTTCGCCCCGGTTAAGTTGGCGCCCCGCAGATCCGCCCCGCTTAAGTCGGCGCCGATCAAATTGGCCTCTTGCAAATTGGCATAACGCAAGTCCGCTTGCAGGAAATTGGCCCGAAACAAATTCGCCTTGTACAAACAAGCGCCATTCAAGTTAACTTTATGCAGGAAAGCATCGCTCAAATTCGCGTGGCTGAGGTCCGCACCGGTCAAATTCCGCCCCGAAAAGTCTCTTTCTTTGAGATCCGCCCCTTTCAGGTCAACGCCGCTCATATCGGGTGCTGAAGGCCGCTGATAGGCGGTTTTGGGGGGATAGTCCGCTTGAGGAGGTTGGGGTTGGGGTTGGGGTTGGGGTTTTGGTTGGGGTTTCGGTTGGGGTTTCGGTTGGGGCGGACGGGAAGTGGCCGACGCCGCCGGATGATAATCGGTTTTCGCCTGGGTTTGAGTGGAGGACGCCGAATATCGGGTTGTGGTTTGTCGAGTCGATGCGGTCGTCGAATGCTGACGGGTAGACTTGTATTGAGAGGTTGTGTTACGTTTTAAAATTGAGCGCAATTTATCTCGCGCTAAGTTAATCTCCTTTAGCTTATCTTCTGCTATTTTTCGTAATCGCTGATTATCTTCGGGAATGCGATCAGGATGCCAAATAAACGCCAAGTCCTTATAAGCCTGATCGACCACTTCCAGAGTGGCACCCGGCTTCAGTTCTAACACGCGATAGCAATAGTTTAGTTCGCTTGGAGTCATCATGGAAGTGGCAGAAGTCACTCAAGTTTCATTTTGGGAGTTTGGGCTACTTGCATTTTCAGGAAACCTCTGCAATTTTAGCCCGGAGATTGGGAATTAACCCGTTAAAGGTCCTGGAGACATTGGGTAAGATCGCCTGTACGGTTGTTGGAAACACAACTCTCAAATTGATCGCTGCATCTATTCCCTCAACAAGTTAGGCTTGTTAAACTATTTTAACGCCTTGCCGGAATATAACAGTGTGGATTCTTCCCAATAAAGGAAAAAGTATTCAACAGATCAACTCTAATTTTTGTGCGATTGTTGACGATTTTCTGATTTCTTTATCCCCAAAATAGACCTAAACCATTATGAACCCTGGCGGCTGTATCCGGTGTTCGGTTCAGTAAATGACCGCCCAAAACCAGGCTAGTCGAACTTCCACCATCTAAATTTAAACCCTCCTCCGCCCCAAGTTGCTGTATCAGTTGCGCCAATTCGGTTAAATCTGGCCCCGGCCCTCCTACTCGGTTGTGAACGGTTACAATCAATAAATTACCGTTGGCACCTACTCCAATAGCGCTGCGAATGGCACGCTGTTGGGAAAACCAAATATTAAATCCTTCCGCTTCGGGATCAACAACAATTTGATTTTGTTGTAACAAGAGCGGCCCCGCACCTAAAATGTGAGGATATTGGTTAAACTCCGACGGTGTTGTTTTCGCTGCGATCGCAATTTTAGCACCAATCGGGAACGAACTCACAGCGCTTCTAAAAGATCGAAAGGTGAGTAAATAACCCCCCGTCGGGATCGCGATCGCCGTTTTATCGTCTGTGGCTTCTATTTGACGAGTGATTTGATTATTTTCAACAATAATTAACACTTCATTTAAGGTTAGCGGCGTGTAACTGCTTCCCCAGTCGGTTGTATAACGGGCTATTCCGGCTTTCACATATCCGGTATTTAACAAATCGATTTCAAATTCTCGTCCGTTGGAAAGGCTCAGGGTTTCTATTAATTTTAACCTTGCCATTTTTATCGATCCCGCATCATTCCACGCCATCGCCCCCCGGTTGAGGATTGGCCCCGAAAACCAAGTATTATCTTTGCGAATGGCACCCAAAGGCAACAAATTATTCCGGTTAAAATATCCCCCATTAATCGCCGCCAAACTCCCCCAATTATTGGTAATTTGAGATAAAGAAGCGGTTCCTTTCATTTTGGTTTTATCCGTCCAAATCGGTTTGAGTTTTAATCCCGAATTCGGCTGAACTTCTAACCAAACTACCGGAAATATCTCTTGATTTAACGTCAAATATTCTTGTCGCCAATTTAAACCCGAACTCCAGATAATTTTTCGCTCAATTAACGGATCTTTTCGGATTTCTATCCCGATGCGATTGGGGTTTGTCAGGGTAAAAACTTTAATCCCATAACCATCGGGTAATTTGCCTTTTATCGTTGTTTGCTTTTCTCCCACTTTCACCACCGGACGGGGAATTTTTGCCTCAGTTCCGCCCGTTTCCCCTTCGTTTTTTTGGTCTTCATTCGGTTCGGGAATATTCGACTCGGGAGGCGTTTCTACAAAGCGATCTGCGATAGATTTATCGGTGATCGCATCAACCACAATTTCCCAGTCTGAACTGAGTTCGTACAACTCCCAAGGTGTCGGTTGGTTTAAATTAATGATCATCCGAGAAACCTCGGAAAATTCTTCATAGGTGATATTATCAACTTGACCGATAGCCGAGAAAATATTTAAAGTATTACCGTCGATTTCAACTTCCCATTCTGCGGTTTTTGCCAGTTCATCAATATTGAGATAACGATAGTCTTGATCGAATTGAGATTGAATCAAATAAGGTTGAGTTTCGGGAGAAAACCAGTTAATCGGTTGGCGAGAATTGTCCGAGGTATTTAACGGGTTCATTCCCAAAACTAACATCATCCCTTTATCGCTAATTCCCGTTAAAGTTGAACCTCCAGAATTCCATTGACCCCAGGCGGTTTTCCATTTCCAACCTCTACCATTAACCGATAAATGAGTTCCCCTGCGAACGATTCCCGGTTTAGTCGGTTCAACAATATAAGGAGAAGCCAAAGGTAAAACTTTTTCGAGAAACACTAACGCTTGATAAATGATCGCCGCCACTTCCGCCCGAGTTGCGGGTTTATCGGGATAAAAACGTTCCGGTTGGGGATAAGTTACAACCAGTTTAGATTCAGTTGCAGCCGCAATTGCACTAACAGCATAGTTGGGAATTGTAGCCGCATCGGTGTAAATTTCAGCCAAAGAGAAAGCGGTCGGTTTGGGAATATTTAAACCCGCCACCAAAGATAATAAAACCTGAAGGCGGGTAATATTAGCTTGGGGTCGAAAGGTGTTATCAGGAAAGCCAGAAATAAAGCCAGCTTCGTAGGCGTTCTGAATGGCAGAAAACGCCCAAAAGTTGGTTGAAACGTCTTTAAAGGGAAGATAAGCCCGTTTGGGAGGACGTTGGAAGGCGGCCTGCAATAGGGCGGCGTATTCGGCGCGGGTGAGGGGTTGTTCCGGACCGAAGGTGCCATCTCGAAAACCGCTAACAATACCTTGGCGTTGTAGGCGGTTAATGAAAGAACGCGCCCAATGTTGGGTAAGATCAGGAAATGGGGGTTGAGGATTAGCCATTGGTTGCCGAGTATGCAGGTGACATCAAACGATCTAAACATTATTTTTCTTTTCCAGATCCTAGAACGGGTGATCCGCATCAAATGTATCGACAAATGGGGAGTAAACTTTCTTTACAATTGGGGTAATAAGTTTTTTGAACATCTATATTTCCCTCGGGATCAATGTGCTAGAAGGCGATTGCATTGACACAGATTCATCGAGTTGGGGAATTGAAATTTTACAGACATCAGATCCTCAACTGCACACCCTTGATAAATCAAGCTAAAATTCAAGATAAATTTGTACAACCTCCTGCTATTGCGGAGAACCGAGAACGTTCTGTGTAGCCTTCATCTGTCGGGGGTTTTGACAACAGGAGTCTTCCTCCGACAGGATTTCAGTTAAGCGTCAGTGAAAACCAGGTTTAAAACCTGTATCGCTTCTAACTGTTAACCCTCCACTGTCTTTCTTGGACAGACTCACTCCCCAAGAGGTAACTTATCCTGACTCGGGTTGTAGACTTTGGCCGTTTTCGATCAAATAAACCGTTTCAGTGAAAACACTGAATTCTCACATTAACCGAGATCAAACTCGGGGAAATTTACTGACTTGTTTCCGACTTTAAAGCACAAGATGAATGAGGATGAAATGATGAAAGTTAAACAGAAAAAACCCGATCAGACTTTATTCTCTGCGGCGGAGCAGCAGATGATCCTCCCAAGGAAATCCTCGTTTTAAGGGGTGATTTTCCGGTTTTTCAAAAAAACTCGGAGAAAAGATCAATAAGAGATAGAAATCGTTTGAGGGAGAGAGTTCTTGATGATTAACTTAGATGTAGATGATGCATTTTGGTCGAGTGATTCCGAGTCAATTGCTCGATATATTCACGATCAAGTTGGTCTAATTGAAGACTATAATTGTGAGATGGATTGGAGTTTAATTGAGACCATTTTTTCAACTCCGACTGCGGTTCCCCCCAAATCGAAATGGCTGAGAAAGCTGTTGGAGATGATGGAAATCAGTTTTGATTAAGATTTGTAGCACCGCAGGGATTGATTTTCAGGCTTTGTATTTCAATAGATGGCGGAGTGGGAAAAGGGCTGAAAGTCCCAGACTGACAGAAGGTTGTTAAAATTGAAACGAGGGTTAGGCGTTTGCTGCCGATCCGGGGAGTAAAAAGCCTCTGAGACTCTGCCAATTTTCCAGAAGTGATCGCCAGAAGGCAGAATTGAAAATAGTGTTTAATTGCTTGGGGGAACGAATCATGCTCAATCTGAGTAAATTTTTTCGAGCTTGCAGTCCCGCCTACAGGTTGAATCTGTCAAAGCCTGAAGATCTTCAGTATTATATCGATTTTACGAGCGTGCGGGGCAGTCATGTGATCAAAGAACTGCGACGGACGATTACGTTATCGGCGGATGAACCCACTTGTCAGTTATTTACTGGACATATTGGCTGCGGAAAATCAACAGAATTGTCTCGTTTACAAGCCGAATTGGAAGAACAAAATTTTCATGTTGTTTATTTTGAGTCTTCCCAAGATATGGATATGGCAGATGTTGATATTAGTGATATTTTATTGGCAATTGCTCATCAAGTTAGTCAAAGTTTAGAAGCCTCGGGAATTCGTTTAAAACCGACTCGTTTTCAAGAATTGCTCAAAGGCGCGGCTAATCTTTTAAATGCCGATATTACCGGAATTAAAGGGAACATTCCGATGGTTGGGGATGTGGGTTTGAGTTCGCAAGAAGAGGAGTTTTCTCTATCTTTTGGCATCGGAGAAATTACCGCTAAAGCCAAAGATAGTCGGGATGTAAGAGCCTTATTGCGGCAGCATTTAGAACCGAGAGTCAGTAAAATTATAGAAGCGATTAATAAAGAATTAATTGAACCCGCTCAAAAACAGCTCAAACAAAAGGGAAAAGCCGGATTAGTGGTGATTATTGATAACTTAGACCGGATTGATAATACTTCCAAGCTCTCAACTCGAACTCAACCCGAATATTTATTTGTAGATCGCGGGGAACAATTGAATAAACTGAAGTGTCATGTGATTTATACCATTCCATTAGTTTTAACCTTTTCTAACGACAAAGAAACCTTGAGTAACCGCTTTGGTTCTCCGGCGAAATTATTACCGATGGTGCGAGTCAAAGAAAGAAAGGGTCAAGTTGGCGAGAAAGGAATAGAGTTATTGCGACAAATGGTTTTAGCACGAGCATTTCCTGAGGTTGAAATGGAAAAGCGCGTCAGTTTAATTCCAGAAATTTTTGAAGAATCTCAGGCGTTAGATCGCTTATGTCAAGTGAGTGGGGGTCACGTGCGAAATTTGTTAATTCTGTTATCAAATTGTATTCAAAAAGATGATCCCCCCTTTTCTAACAGTTTAATTGAGCGGGTAATTAGTGAACGTCGCAATGAATTGAGCAAAGCAATTACTCCCAATGAATGGGAACTGATTAAACAAGTCGCCCAACATAAAACCGTTCGAGGAGAGGATGAATATCAAATCTTATTAAGAAGTTTATTTGTCTTTGAATATTGCGATGAGCGTCAGGGAAATTGGTTTGATATTAATCCAATTTTAGCTGATGCAAAGGAACTCAATGATGTCTGATTTTGCTCAACCCGAAGCCATCACCATTCAAAATCAACATTCAATTCAGCAGCTCATCCGTGCGATGAAGCTGTCTCAGGGAGAATTTTCTTTAATTTTAGCCTGTTGTAACTATCAAATCGTCACCCAGCACATCATTGAACAAATTCGGAGTCAGTGTTCGTTGGGTTGGCGAGAAATTTTTTTAGAACCGACAACTCCAACTTTATTAACCACTTTAATTCAGCAGCTTCAAGGAGACGAACCCGAAGCAGTGATGGTTTTTGGGTTGGAATCTGTTGTTGATTTGAAGCAATTGTTGCTCGCGACTAAACGCAATATTGAAGAGTTTAATAACTTCTCTTTTCCTCTAATCTTATGGGTGACAGATGAAGTTATATACAAAATGATTCGGGTGGCTCCTGATTTGCATAATCGAGCCACCAGCCTAGAATTTTTGATGGAAACAGATGAGTTGATTTTATTTCTTAAATCAACCGTTAATGAGGTTTTTCAAGCGGTTTTATCTTCCCCAGAAAATCTGTTTTTAGAAAATACAGCGTTTCACTTAGAAACAGGTTCATCTCATCGGATTGAACTGCTATCAGCACGCCAGCTTTTAAAACAGCGAGGAATTCAGTTAGACCGCGAGTTAGAAGCGGGTTTAGAGTTTGTTATGGGTCGAGTAGCCGATAATACTACCGAAGAATCTCGACTACATTATGAACAAAGTTTACTGCTATGGCAACAGATTGGAAACTTAGAAAATATTGGACATTTATGTTTTTATTTGGGATCGTGGTGGCTGAATTATGCCATTCGACAGCGGACTGAATATCAGCAGGCTTGTTGGCAAGCAAAAGATTATTTTTCCCGATGCCTTAATGCGTTTAAGACCGCTAAAAAACTGGATTTAGTCGCGAGATTTATTAACTTTTTAGCCGAGGTTTTATATCGACTAAGAGAGTGGGACTCTTTAGAAAAATTAGTCGCAAAACAACCTAAAATTAATGCATTATGGCTACACAAGAAATATCCTAACCTGTTTAGATCTGCTCGTGCTTATGGCTTTTTAGCAGAAGTTGAACTGGCAAAATGTCAAGCCAGCAATCTGATTTTATGTTGGCAAAATTCCGCCAATCTTCAACGGGCAAAACGCTTTGCTGAAAAAGCACTATCTTTATTAGAAGAAGCTGAAAAAACCGTCGATAATTCTCAAAATTATCGGGAAAATTTTTTAGATTGGGAACGTTCTTTTCATCAAGGATGGTATTTATTTTCACTGGGAAAAGCACAACAAATTTTAGGTCAAATTAAGTCGGCAATTTTAACTTTAGAAGCGGCAAAAGAAATTACTCAACCCTATTACGACCCCGAACTTTATATCGGAATTTTATCTCAACTTCGTCAATGTTATTTTCAACAACAAGACTATTTAATCGCCTTTACTCTCAAACAAGAACAACTCGCCATAGAGGGTCAATATGGTTTTCGAGCCTTTGTGGGAGCGGGTCAGTTGCGTCCCAAACAACAAATCACAAATCTAACTCGACCTCTACAGAAATCACCGGGAATGGTCGCGCCAGAAATTACCGCTTCTCCCCGACAAAATGATATTGATTGTTTAGTAAAACGCATCCAACGAACCGATCATAAACTTACCATTATTCATGGACAGTCTGGTGTTGGAAAAAGCTCACTTCTGCAAGCGGGATTAATTCCAACGGTTAAACAGGGAACGATTGATTCTCGTCAGGTTTTACCCATTTTACAGCGTGTTTATACCGATTGGGTTCAAGAGTTAGGAAAAAATTTAACCGAAGCTTTAGTCAAAACTCAATCCTTTAAAAATTTACCGGAATTGAACAGCCTCGAAAAGATTCTCGCCCAATTTCAGGCGAATTCCGAGCGAGATTTAATCACCTTATTAATATTCGATCAATTTGAAGAATTATTTTTTACCTTATCCAAACCTGATGAACGACGAAGTTTTTATAACTTCTTAAAATCCTGTCTCGATATTCCCTATCTGAAAATTATTCTGTCTTTACGAGAAGACTGTCTACATTTTCTCTTAGAATGTAATGGGCGTTTGGTTAACTTAGATATTGTGGGGAATAATATTTTAGATAGCCGCATTCTTTATCATCTCGGAAATTGGCAAGCCGCCGAGGCTAAATCTCTGATTCAAAAAATTACAGAACAAACCCCATTTCGATTAGAAGAACCTTTAATTAATCGCATTGTTCAAGATTTATCCGAAGAATTTGGAGAAGTTCGACCGATTGAATTACAAGTGGTTGGAGCGCAACTCCAAGCCGAACAAATTACCACCATTCAACAATACCTTCAACTCGGTAAAAACCCCAAAGCAAAACTGGTTAATCATCATCTTGAAGATGTGGTTAAAGATTGTGGAAGAGAAAACAAACGCGCCGCCGAACTGGTCTTATATCTACTCACTGAAGACAATGAAAAACGTCCGCTGAAAACCCGAACAGACTTGGAACGAGAATTAAAAGTTTTAGCTCAATATCCCCTGGCTGAACTGGAAAGATTAAATTTAGTTTTAGAGATTTTTGTCCGGTCAGGATTGGTGGTTTTATTGAAAAAATTTCCCGAACATCACTATCAACTTGTCCATGATTATTTAGTCACTATTATTCGTCAACGAGAAGGGGCGAAATTCATCTCAGACTTCACAAAAGAGCGAGAAAAACGGAAACAACTGCAAAAATGGTTAACCGTTGGTTCGGTTTTAGTCAGTTTTATCATGGCGGTTCTCTCCGGAACAGCCCTGTGGAAATGGAGGGAAGCCGAAGAACAAAAATCTCAGGTGGAAGCCCAAAAAGGAGAAACCCTATTAGCGAAGTTAAACGCCACCTATCAACTGTTGCGTTTAGTCGAAGAAAATCAACTGGATGCTTATGTAAAAATCCTGCGAGCAGGTCAACAGCTAAAAGACAAAAAAAAATCTCAAAATTGGTCAGAAACCGAACAAGAAACCCTGAGACATTTATGGAAATCTGTCTATTTTACCTCCGAACGAAATCGTTTACAAGATCATCAAGATAGTGTTTTAAGTGTGAGCGTGAGTCCGGATGGTCTGATTGCTTCGGCGAGTTCGGATCAAACCATAAAGTTATGGAATAAAAACGGTGTAATTCTGCAAACGTTAACCGCCCATCAAGATACGGTTTGGTGTGTGGCTTTTAGTCCAGATTTATCCCCCGAACGTCAAATTATTGCCACAGCCAGTAAAGATAATACCATCAAACTCTGGAGTCGAGAAGGTCGCTTGCTGATCACATTACCCGGACATCAAAATGAGGTAAAATGGATTAGTTTTAGTCCGAACGGGGAGTTAATTGCATCCGCCAGTCAGGATAAAACCCTTAAACTTTGGAACCGCAACACCGGGGAATTATTACAAACGTTTAACGGACATCAAGACTCGGTTTTAAGCGTTAGTTTTAGCCCCGATAGTCAATTAATTGCTTCGGCGAGTAAAGACAAAACCGTTAAGGTTTGGAACCGGGAAGGAAAACTCATTCAAACCTTAAATGGTCACGAGGATGCAGTTTGGACGGTGAGTTTTAGCCCCGATGGAGAAATGATTGCTTCCGGAAGTGATGACTATACGATTAAATTGTGGAAACGCCAGGGTTCAACTTACGAGATTTTTAAAACCTTAAAACAACATCAAGCCCCGGTCAACAGTATTAGTTTTAGTCCCGATGGTCAACACATGGCTACCGGGAGTAGCAACGGTGAAATTAAACTTTGGGCCGGCGATGGGACATTAATTTCCACTCTCATTGGTCATGGCGGCGCGGTCAACCAAGTGATTTTTACCCCAGACAGTCAAACTCTTATTTCTGCGAGTAGTGACTGGACGGTGAGGTTGTGGAGTCGGTCGAATATTCCCCCAAAAGTCTTTCAACCGGACTACAAGGTGTTGGGTTTGGGGGCGAGTTTTAATCCCGACGGTGAACTGCTCGCCACACCGAGCGATAATAACACGTTTAGAATCTGGAATCCCACTCAGGGAACCCGACAGTTAACCGTTCGAGGTCATCAAGATCAAGTCACCGGAATTAGTTTTAGTTCAGATGGTACAATAATAGCCTCGGCGAGTCTCGACAAAACCGTTCGACTTTGGCAAACCGATGGTAAACCAGTACGGACGCTGATCGGACATCAACAGGGCGTGAGTGATGTTAGCTTCAGTCCTGAAAAATCGCCCGAACGTCAGTTAATTGCTTCGGCGAGTCAGGATAAAACCGTTAAGGTGTGGCAACGCGATGGTAAGCTACTTTATACCCTCAGACATGATGATGCTGTTACCAGTGTCGATTTTAGTCCGAATGGTGAAATGATCGCTTCTGCCAGTCGAGATCAAACGGTTCGCCTCTGGAATAGTCAAGATGGGAGGCTGATTGCTCAATTATCGGGAAATCGTAAGTTTTCGTCAGTTAGTTTTAGTCCCACCGATAACCATCTGGTGGCTGCGGCTACCGATGACGGTTCGATTAAACTTTGGCGATCGCAAGATGGAAATTGGCAGGATATCTCCAGTTTAACTCCGATTGGAGCGCATAAAAAAGCCGTTTATCAAGTCAGTTTCAGTCCCAATGGTCAAATTCTCGCCTCAGCCAGTGAAGACGGGACGGTGAAAATTTGGAATCGAGCAGGTACACTGTTGTTGACGCTGCAAGAAGGAGCAAGCCGGGTTGAATGGGTGGGTTTTAGTCGGTCAGGTCAACTGGTTTCGATCAATGGGAACAACCGGGTGAATGTTTGGAATATGGATTTTCAGGAGTTCTTTGACAATTCCAACATTGATCGCTTATTACAACAAGCCTGCGAGCAAATCGGCGATTACCTAAAATATAATCCCAAAGTCGCCCCGGAAGACAAACAACTTTGTCTGTGAGTTGAACCTCAAGTGTTTTGGCAACCGTCTATACTGACAGCTAGGCCCGATTCGTGAGTTGATAGAACATCAATTGTGAATCTTGTTTTGATTGACCTTAGGAGCGATTATGACATCAGTCGGTGCAGTTCCCAGTGATACCGAAATTCCCCGTGTTCTCATTCCCGAACCCACACCCACACCCACACCCACACCCGGAGAACCCTCACCCAGTCCAGGAGAACCCTCACCCAGCCCCGGAATTTCTTTTGATGACGCTCGACGGATTGATGATCCCGATGGCGATACTCTGCGAGGAACAGCCGGTGCCGATTTACTGGTGGGTAATGTTGGCCCCGATAGTATCTATGGAACGGGAGGACGCGATACGATTTATGGACGTGGCCCCGATGATAGCGGTGATAGTGACGATTCTCTCCGAGGAGATGAGGGAAATGATCTCATCTTTGGAAATCAAGATCAAGATACTCTGATTGGTGGAGAAGGGGATGATACGATCTATGGAGGCCAGGGAGGAGATTCAATCTATGGTGGTGAACCGGATGATGAGCAACAACGTGATGATGTCAAGTTGCTCTTTGGTAATCTTAGTAATGATACGATCATCGGCGGTATAGATGATGACTGTCTCTACGGCGGTCGAGATAACGATAGTCTGGTTGGTTTTGATGGAGATGACTATCTTTCGGGTGATTTAGGCAGTGATACTTTATTTGGAGGTGAGGGAGAAGACTCTTTTGTGATCGGTGAGAATGGAGCAACTTCGATTGCTAGCCAGACTGATATTATTCTTGACTTTACCGACGATGATGATGAGATTCTCCTCATAGATGGTCTACGGTTTGGAGATTTGGAAATAGAAGATAGCACAGTTGGCGGACAAAGTGGGGCTTTGATTCGGATTGATACCGATAGTAACACCAATGAATTGTATATTGGGTTTGTTGTTGGTGTCAGTGAAAGCGATCTCTCATCGGGTGATTTTCGCACGTTGAGCGAATAAGTTGTTAAAATCAATAAGCGTTTGCGCCTTTATTTGTTGAAATATGCAGGGCTTTCTCAATCTCAATAAACCTGCGGGCTGGACTTCCCATGATTGTGTGGCTCGGGTGCGTCGTTTGCTGAAGTTAAAACGAGTCGGACACGCAGGAACCCTCGACCCTGCGGCTGTTGGGGTGTTACCTTTAGCAGTGGGAAAAGCCACTCGTTTGCTACAATTTTTACCGTCTCAAAAAGCCTATAGCGCGATGATTCGTTTTGGGATGACAACCACAACTGATGATTTAGACGGCGAAACCCTCACCGCTGAAAAAGTTCCCGAATTAAAGTTAGAACAAATCCAAGCTATATTACCCCATTTTTTAGGTAAAATTGAACAAATTCCCCCCCGTTATAGTGCCATTCAAGTTGAAGGAAAACGGTTATATGATTTAGCCCGTCAAGGAAAAGCGGTAGAGATTCCCAAACGAACCGTTGAAGTATTTAAGTTAGAAATTTTAGGCTGGAATGCTGGTGAATTTCCGGAATTAGAGTTAGCAATTACCTGCGGGGCGGGAACTTATATTCGCTCAATTGCCCGAGATTTAGGGGAAATGCTGCATACTGGAGGAACATTAGCTCATTTAGTTCGGACTCACAGTAGCGGATTTGATTTAGCAGAAAGTTTAACCATCGAACTGTTAGAAACACAGATTAAACAAGGCACTTTTCAACTGATCCCAGCTTCAACTGCTTTAAAACATTTAGAAGTAATTACCCTTTCTTCGGTTGAAGATGCTAAACGCTGGTGTCAGGGACAACGAGTCATCTGTGAAGGGGAAAATACCACGCCATCCATTTTCAGAGTCTATCATCCCAATGGTTTATTTTTAGGGCTAGGTCAAGGAGTTGTTATTGACTCCCAGAACGTTTTGATCCCTCAAATTGTTCTGGCCGATCAATCTCAAGTGGATCTGAAAAAGGGTAAGGCAAACTGAACCCAGTCCTGCCCCACCCAGAAGAAATTACACCTTAGAATACCTCGAAATTTCCAGTATTGAGTTCGGGGTTGTTCAAAATGGTGGCAACAAGCTGTCCTTCATAGAACAGTTGACCTGTTTCACGGACATAGACCAAAGGCGTAGTTGCACCCGATCTTTCCGCGTCAGTACCCACCGCAGTAAACTCGCTGTCTTCGACATCTCCACCCAAGCCAGAGAAAGCATCTCCACCTAAAACAATGGTTTCTCCACTCTCAAAAGCCACAATGGTGTCTGCATCAGCGCTACCTGTCTGGAAGAAGGCGTAAGTATCGCTTCCTTCGCCTCCATTCAAGCGGTCATTACCCTTATCTCCAGCGAGGAAGTCGTTACCGCCTTGACCTTGCAGGGTGTCATTACCTTGACCCCCATAGAGGGTGTCGCTTCCCTCTCCACCTTGCATGAGGTCAGCACCTATGTTTCCGAACAGGAGATCATCACCATCACCCCCGATGATCGTGTCAGCGCCATCAACCCCGAACAGGGTGTCCGAACCATCACCGCCATCTACGGCATCATCGCCATCATCCCCTTGTACTCGGTCATTATCAGTGCCACCGAAGAGTTGATCATTTCCTTTGCCACCATAGATGAAATCATCTCCGGCTAGACCTCTGACAACATCATCGCCTTCGCCACCTGCCATTTCATTACTTCCGGCAGCACCGATAATCGAATCATTACCAGCACCACCTGCAATCGTAACATTGATTTCAGCACTACCCGGAACAATGGTATCATTCCCCTCTCCTCCCAGGATTTGAACCACACCCACTGCTGTGGGTTGGATTCTATTATCCCCAGTGGGGTTTTCAGCAGTGATAATGGTTCCACTTGGGCCTTGGACTTCTGAACCAGGAGTTGAATCAGGTAACTGTGACATATTTCCTCCACACGAGAGTTGTACACTTGAATTTCAACAATGGGATTCTACAATAGGAGCCGTTTTTATGGTAGAGTCTACCTGTTATTGAGATAAAAACTTACTCAATCTTACGCTAAGTTTAAGCCAAATCCGGTCTGGCTTACTTGGAAAAACTACAGCTCTCCCAGTCTATCAAAACGCTATAGGATTTAAGTGATAACTGGGATGTTTTAGCAACTTGACCTTAAGTTTTCATTATGGGACACTTAATTTACCTCACTCTAGTGAGGAGCAGTTATCAACAAGTCAATTCGTAAAAATTCTGTACCAGAATATCAGAAGTGCTTGAGAAAATGCAATAGATTGGGGTAGAGAATAGGAAAATAATTTTATTCAAGCTCCACCAACACCCCTAAACAAACTGCGCCGCCATCACCTCCTTAACTGGAACACTCCTACCCCCAAAGCCATCTTCTGGAGAAGATTCTCAGGAGAAGTTTGTACATCCCAAGGATGAAACATCTCAGAGCGGGACATCGGAACTATCGGATCGCCGATTCTGTCACAGAAACAGGGAACGGGGCAAAGGAACTAGAGAAACACTGAATCAATGCTACGTGTCACCATACCACTAATGGTGACTGTTGTTGTGGATTAAATGTTCCCAACCGATCCCCCAAAATTTACAATGATTGAGAAACTGGATAAATCAGCCAATCATCGGGTGAATGCGTCCGAACGTCGCTATCAACGGTTCGCGAGCGATAGGGAACGGATGAAGTATTTTTCGATTCCCGTCTGGAGGGATGACAGGTAATGATCGTTGCCGTTCTAGGTTAAGGGGTGAATTGGTTAAAATTCTGACAGTTGGCACAATAGAAACATCCGCGAGATGATTTGATCCCTTTCGGCGATCGCTTGCCGATGATCCCCACTTGAATCCATCAACGACACCCCCAAACATTATATGATTAAACCCTGTTGTCCCTTACAAACTTGTTTGATTTATCAAACTTTTACACATCAGCCCTCAAAGGCTGTCTTCTCGGGTGTAAAAATTCCTCAATTGACTTTAACCTTTGTTTTAGGAGTTAGCGCCTTAGTCGGAACTCCAACCCTGACAAACGCTCAACCCTCTGAGCCTTCTATCAACCAATTTCCCCAACCGTCCCAACCTCAACAACTGGTTCAAGCCCAAGTCATTTATGTTGATCCCGTCAATGGCGTCGATAGCGACACCTCCGGAGGTCAAGCCAATCCTTTCCGTACTCTCACCTACGCCTTGCAAAAAGCCAAACCTGGCGTTACCGTCCAACTCGCACCGGGAACCTACAGCCAACAAACCGGAGAAATTTTCCCCATTTCTATTCCCGACGGGGTGGTATTGCGGGGAGATGCTTCTAATAATGGTCAAAATGTTGTCATTATCGGGGGCGGAAACTTTGTCAGCCCCACTTTTGCGCGTCAAAACGTTACCTTGAGAACCCAAGGAAACAGCCAAATTAGCGGCGTAACCGTCACCAACCCCAACACACGCGGCACCGCTTTATGGGTAGAATCCTCCACACCCACCATTGCCAACTCCACTTTTGTCAACAGCAAACGGGATGGTATTTTTATTAGTGCAGAAGGCAATCCCAAAGTTGAGAATAATATCTTTATTCAAAATGAAGGGAATGGTATTTCCGTCGCCCGTTCCGGTCAAGGAGAAATCCGCAGTAATTTATTTCAAAATACCGGATTTGCCATTTCGGTTAACGATCAAGCCGCACCCCAAATTGTCGAAAATCAAATTATCGAAAATCGAGATGGGATTGTTGTTTCTCATTTTGCTCAACCGATACTCCGCAATAATCTCATTGAAAATAATAGCCGAGATGGAGTGGTGGCGATCGCTCAATCTCAACCCAATTTAGGCACCGCTGACAATCCCGGAAATAACATTATTCGCAGTAATGGCCGCTACGATGTTTACAACGCCACTCGCGGAAATACCCTGTTCGCCGTCGGCAATGAAATTGATGAAAGTCGCATTTCCGGGGCGGTGGAGTTTGTGGCGGCGTCTGTCAATGCACCCAATGTTAATCTGAATGTGGGTACTCTATCGGATTTGCGGGGGCATTGGGCGCAACCTTATATTGAGGCTTTAGTCTCTCAAGGGATTATGTCGGGGTTTGATGATGGTTCGTTCCGTCCCGATGAACCCATTACTCGCGTCCAATTTGCGGCGATTGTACAAAAAGCTTTTTCACCCTCTCCCCAACAACCTGCGGGTAATTTTAGCGATGTTTCTGCCAATTTTTGGGGATACAATGCCATTCAAACCGCTTACCGGGCGGGTTTTCTGACCGGCTATCCCGATGGTCAGTTTAAACCCAATGAACCCCTGACTCGGGTTCAAGGTATTGTCGGACTTGCCAAGGGTTTGGGTTATACCTCAGATAATACCAATGTGTTGTCAGTTTATCAAGACTTGAATCAAATTCCCAACTGGGCTTTACAAGCAGTAGCCGCCGCCACTCAACAGCAACTTATTGTTAACTATCCTCAACAAAATCAGTTAAATCCCAATCAAGTCGCGACCCGTGCCGATATTGCTGCGTTTGTTTACCAAGCTCTTGTTAACGCCGGAAAAGCCCAAGCCATTGATTCTCCTTACCTCGTTAGCAATCCCTAATTACAGATTTATAGCGCTACTTGAATCGGCAACAGCTCCAGAAGGCAACAGGGAACAGTGGACTGTCAAAGGGTTCTAGGACTTAGGAATGTCCTAACCTAATTTTGTACTGCTATATACCCCAAAAAACCCGGTTGATCACAGAAACCGGGTTTTTCAGTAAACACTGGTCACTGATCACTGTTGACTGATCACTGAAAAACTGGTGACTGTAAAATGCACTAGCCTTCCCTACTGGGAAAGCTGGTGCTTTTTTGCTTGTTATAGTTAGGGTCTTTATGAAAGCTGACCCCATTTGAACGATAAAAAGCGATTTATGCTTAAGGTCTTTATATTGGCTGACCTCAATTGATGTTGTCTTTATATTTTTGCAGGGATCGCCGATCATCTTTTATTTCGTAATATTTTCTTTATTTTCTTTTCTTTACGGGTTATATACCTTTGTCTAGAATTGTAAAGTTATGTTACTTGGACTGTGAGGAGCGACGGGCGGCTCGTTTTTCCAAGCGAAACAGCCAAACCATCAAAGCCACAACACCCACCTGAAGGGCAAAGTTCGGTAACGCAGAAGCCACTTCTCGCCCCGCCAACAGTTGCGCGAAAAACACTAACGCCCCAATAAAGCCAGAAGCCCCAAATGCCACATAAATAAATTGCCGCAGCCCTCGGTACGGGGCTTTAAGTTCGGCTTGCAGGCGGGCATACTTTTCTGGGGAGAGTTTACTTTTAGGAGGTTGGCGATCGGAGTTCGGGTTGGACATGAATTTTTGCAAAAAACTGCTCGCCACATTTTACTACTGCCAAGCCAGAACTGCATCCTCCTTTAGATAGGGAACAGTGACCTGTTACCAGTTTTCACACTAACCGACCAAGTAATATGAAATACTTAAATATTTGCTACATATGATTGATGGGGAGGTAGGGAGGTGGGGAGATGGGGAGAAAGATATGTAGCATTATTTCCCGTATTTGATATAACCAGTGATCAGTGTTATCAGTGATCGGTGAAGAGTACACACTGATCACTGATAACTGGTTACTGGTTACTGTAAACTGTCTTCTTAGCGAACTAATAAAATTAGCGTTTGTAAACAACCAATAATCACCCCTAAAACTCCCCCCAAGTTAACAATGGCTTGTAATTCACTTTTAACAATCCCATTAACTGCCACTTCTAATTCTTCGGGAGAAGTCGCCATCACCCGATCAATAATCACCTGATCGATATTTAAAATCGGAATCACTTGCGCGACAATCTTTTCTAAATCTCGTTCGAGATAACGTTCTAATACAAGAGCCAGTTCTTTACTCACCACGTCTAAAGAATTACTAACAACCGGAGAAGTTTGTAGTCGCCTTAAAATTAAACTAGAAACATTTTCCCAATCAATCGATAGACTTAAACCTTGAATCACGTCAATTCCGCGCTCTTGCAAATAATGACGCACCGCATCTCGGGTGGTCGTGCGAAGTTGGCGTACCGTCGAAACGGGTAAATTTTGCAGCGACAAATTTTGCAACCATTCTTGCAACCGTTCTCGCATTCCCAAGGCGATAATTAACTCGGCTAATCGCCGATTTGTTTCCTCTCTTTCATCCAAACAAAACGTGCGTAAACGGGTTAAACTATTTCGCAGACCGAATAAATTTGCCACCACCCAATAGGTGCCACTGGTTCGTTCTCGAAAGCCTTCATCAATAATGGAAATATTGCGATCGGTGAGAAAATCAATTAAAGCCTGTCGGATGACTTCTGGGGGAATTACAACTTCTAATAACCAGTCTGAAAGCTGACGGGCTTGTTTTTCGGTTAACTGAAATTCCAGTAAAACTTGATCAAAAATTTGATTGAGTTGGGGTTCGAGAAAATCTTCTCGTCTCGCCCAAATTTTTAAAACCCGAGGAAAAGATTCTCCGAGTAAATCATGTAAAACTCCGGCTAATATTTTAGCGGTTTTTTGTTGGGTATCAGCTTTAACTTGATCTAAAGCTAACCGTAATAACCAATTAATCGCCGCTTGCATTCGTTCGAGTTGTAACAAGCGACGAGCTAAATTTTGTAACTCCTCCGGGGTGAGGAGAGAACTCATAATTGTATCTGAAACTCGTTTTGCTAACCGTTCCTGGTTACGGGGAATTAAACCCGGTGTAAAAGGAAGTGTCCGTTTACCCACTCGAATGGGGCGATAGGGACGAAATAACATTTTGATGGCTAAATCATTCGTGAAATAGCCAATAATTCCGCCTAAAACGGGCGGAGCAATTAAAACCCAGAGTTCAAACGAGTTTGCCATATCAGTTATCAGTTATCAGCGATCAGCGATCAGTTATCTGCTTCATAAAACTGATACAACTAACCGATCACTGCTGAGGTGATAACTGTTTTTGTGACCACCAATACTCCCATCATACCGCCTGCGATCGCATAATGGGTGGCTCGCCCAAAGCCGGCCCCTTTAGCCAAGGCGACTTGTTGGCGACCTGTGGGAAATTGATCGAGACTGGGATTAATATAAGCGTATTCTTCCTTAAAACCCAAACGTTCTGCTGTGGGGACCACCACCGTATTTAAGTACCACTGCTGAAACCTTCTCAGCCCCCCATCGCCGGGACGGTTCATGTCCAAAATCGCCGCAGTTGCGCCCGGTTTGAGAACCCGATACAGTTCTTGTAGGCTGCGGGGAATATCGGTGACATTTCGCAAACCGTAGCCCATCGTCGCACAGTCAAAAGTCTCGTCTGCAAAGGGTAAATGCAGGGCGTCTGCTTCTATCCAAGCGATCTCGGCTAGAGCAAAGGTAAAGGGTTTTTTTCGGCGTTGGGCGATCGCCAGTTGTTCGGGAGAAAAATCGACCCCAAACACCTGACCTTGGCTTCCCAGGCGTTGGGCCAGCAGAAAAGCCAGATCTCCGCTACCACAACATAAGTCTAACCCGGTCTGTCCCGGTTGAGCCTGACTCCAGTCGAGAGCCATTTTTTTCCAAATGCGGTGAATTCCCCAACTGAACTCGTCGTTCATGCGATCGTAAACCGGAGCGATGCGGTTAAAAATGGTTTGTATCCGCTCTTTTTGATCCATCATCTGTTTCTGCTTGGCTACTCAATCATCGAAAATTTTGGGTCTGAAACCCCGTCCTTCTAGGACGGCTTTGCTATAATGTATTGTGCCGACCTGTGAAAACGCTCGCAGTCGGCACTGCACCTTGAAAACTGGATCTATGGGGTTCTGTA
>JAYKHV010000196.1:0-45276 GCA_035285085.1 Lyngbya sp.
TGCAAACTTGTCAGTTAAGAGGGAACGGGGAACAGGGAACTGGTAAGTGTTAAGAATAAAACAATGCAAAAAGGTCAGTTAAGAGGGAACGGGGAACAGGGAACGGGGAACAGTTAAGAATAAAAAAATGCAAAAATGTCAGATATTAATGACTTTAAAGATTTAAGAATTTGGCAGAAAGGTATGGATATCGCCGAACAGTGTTATTTCCTGACAAAACTTTTTCCTAAAGATGAGTTGTATGGTATGGTACAACAAATTAGAAGAAGTGCCGCATCTATTCCTGCTAACATAGCCGAAGGATACGGACGAAGATATACAGCGGAGTATGTGAGATTTTTAAACATAGCCCAAGGTTCAATTAATGAACTAGAAACCCATCTCATTTTATGTAGACGAGTAGGATTATGTGAGGAAAAAGATATAGGAATGATCGTCAATTTATTAAAAGAGGAAAGTAGAATGATTATTAGTCTAATCAAAAAATTAGAAAATTAAAATCTGTTCCCCATTCCCCATTCCCCATTCCCCATTCCCCATTCCCCATTCCCTGTTCCCCGTTCCCTGTTCCCCGTTCCCTGTTCCCCGTTCCCCGTTCCCTTAATATTTATGGTTTATCGTCGCTTAAATAATACCCGCCGCCGCATGATTCCCTACTGGGAAAAGGTTCAACCCTGGATCGATCCGATCGCTATTTTAGCCTGGGGTATTTTATTATTAAAATATTGGATAACAGGCAAACTGAATATTCTGATTCATCCCAATTATTTCGCTTTAACAATTATTGGCGGAATTGGATTAATTGGCATCGGAAGTGTAAAATTTTGGCAAGTCGTACAAGCCCATACCGTTGAGTCAGACCAACCCAAAACATCCCAAAACCTTCAACATATTAGCCTGTTTCCTCCCGGCTGGAGTAGCGTTCTGTTCCTCGCTGCGGCTATTTTGGGGTTATGGATCACCCCCCGCACTTTCGGCAGCCACACGGCGTTACAACGGGGGCTAACGGAATCTTTACCGACGACTCGCACCCAACCCCAAGAATTTCGGACGGCCGCCAGACCCGAGGAGCGATCGCTGATAGAATGGGTACGGATGTTAAATGTTAACCCCGAACCCGACGCTTATACCGGTCAAAAGGCAAATGTAACCGGTTTTATTATTTATCCGCCTTCGCTACCTCAAGGGTATTTGTGGTTATCGAGATTTGTAATTACTTGCTGTGCGGCTGATGCTTATCCGGTGGGTATACCGGTGTTACTTCCACCCGATACTAGCCGCCAAGATTATCCTCAAGATAGTTGGTTAGAAGTCGTTGGGGAAATGACCACGCAAACCATTGACGGCGAACGAAGATTAACGATAAAAGCAACAAAATTAACTAAAATTCCCGAACCGAGAAATCCTTACGAATATTAACCCGAATCAATCATTTTTCTGTAGGGGCGGGTTCTACAAAATCTATACGACCACTGCGAGATTTAGCTAAACCTGCCCCGCCCCCAGAACACGCATTAATCAACCGAATTTTATCTCATAATTTATCATATATAATTCAGAATTTTGTTAACCCTTATGAAAGTTCGTTCGGTGCAAAAAAGCGATTCTAGTGAATGGTTGAGAATGCGGAATCAGTTGTGGTGTTCTCCCGAGAAAAATCCAGAAGAAAATTTAGCGGAATATTCCCAATAAATCGACCAATATTATAGCACAAATGATCCCAATTTAGCAACATTTGTGATAGAAAGACCCAACGGCAAATTAGGGGGATTTCTAGAAGCAAGTGTTCGCAATTATGCTGAAGGGTGTACAACTTCTCGGGTTGGGTATATTGAGGGATGGTACGTTGACTCAGATTTACGCCGTCAAGGATGGGGGAAAGCGTTAGTCTTAGCGGCGGAAAATTGGGCAAAACAGCAAGGAATTGAAGAAATGGCGAGTGATTGCGAGTTGGATAACGGGGTTAGTTTACAGGCGCATTTAGCGTTAGGATATGTGGAAGTAGAGCGAATTATTTGTTTTCGTAAAGGGTTAACTCTGGATTGAAAAAAAGAGTAAGAGTTAACGGTTTGAGGGGGTTAAATTAGCAGAATGTACGACAACGTTTGCAAGTTCCTCGCTGAAAATTATAGTCGGGATTTTGCCCAATGGTTACTCGGAGAATCCATTGAACTAACCCAATTGAGTCCATCAGAATTAATGGTAGAACCCATTCGCGCCGATGCACTCATTTTGTTAGAATCTCAAGATACCGTTCTACATCTGGAATTTCAAACCCAACCCGACCCAGAAATTCCCTTTCGGATGGTCGATTATCGATTGAGAATCTATCGTCGGTATCCTCAAAAACAAATGCGACAAGTGGTTATTTATCTCAAACCCACAAACTCAGAATTAGTTCAGCAAACTGTTTTCGCCATAGAAGGAACTCGTCACGAATTTGAAGTGATTCGCCTTTGGGAACAACCCGTTGAAGAATTACTTCAGTTTCCCGGTTTATTACCTCTAGCTATTTTGGGTCAGACGGAAAATCGGGTTCAAACCCTGCAACAAATCAACCAACAGATTGAAACCCTAAGCAACCCACGCCAACGAAGTAACGTAACAGCAGCCACTTCAATTCTAGCTGGATTATTATTAGAAAAAGAGATCATTCAACGATTACTGCGGGAGGAAATTGTGAAAGAGTCTGTAATTTATCAAGAAATTGTCGCTGAGGCGACAGCAAAGGGTTTAGTAGAGGGTTTAGCAGAGGGAAGACGCCAAGGACTGCAAGAAGGACTACAACAAGGACTCCAAGAAGGACGACTCGAAGGAGAAGCGACAATTGTGTTACGCTTACTCAGACGAAGAATCGGTGAGATTGACGCGACTCTAGAAGCAACTATTCGAGAGTTATCTATCACTCAATTAGAAACATTAAGTGAGGCTTTATTAGACTTTACCAACCGAGGCGATTTAGTGAACTGGTTAGAAAGTCAATAGTGCAATTTATAAAGATTTCATTCCCCTATAAACTCGGTAACTCATAGGAACCGGGTTTTTTTTAGCGTCAACCTCGAAAATAGAATAAGGGCGCAAAAATTGCACCCCTAAAAAGAGTTGTACATCGAGTTTAATCTATTTGGAATTATCGATTATCCGGATGATTACCAGAAGGAAGATTAGTAGACTCAGGACTATCCTCACTGGGAACATGAGATTCTACCGTACTTGGTGAAGTTCCACCCGCACCACTGGGCGCATCTCCGGCTCTGGCATTTTCAGTTTCTTCTGCGGTAACATTAGGATTAGCATTAATTTCTGCCGTTCTCGCTCCGGGATTTTGAGCAACTTCTTCGGGTAAATTTTGCGAATTATTTGTCTTTGTACTAGCCATTATTTATTCCTCTTTAACGTTCATCTCCCAACTTAACAATTATTCCCTCAAATTCCTTCTGTCGGAAGGTGTATTTAGATAACTAAGCTCGTTGTTGTGCTTTAGCACCAATAAAGTTAAGATAGTGCTGAAGCACAACTACAAACAATTAATTAAGCTCGTTATTGCGACGGACGCGCATTCATAAAGCTAAGATAGTGCAGAAGCACAACTACAAACCATAAGCCAACCAGTTAACATCACATCCCCAAACTTCAGTATTTCCCCAAGTATGAATTTCTACAAAGAATCCTTTGCAGTCAATATCAACAGCTTTAACTTTTAAAAGTTTCTTTCCATCTTTTAGTTGTTTTTATATTTCCCGAAAAGATGCCGTTTTCTATTCTATATAACTTTTGTTTTTGCTTTTGTAGTTCTGCGTTTGTGGCTTGGATTTGTTCTTGAATTTCGGCTTTAGTTTTTGCAAGTTCATCCTTTTGGGTGTGGTAAAGTTTAACTTGGGTTGTTGCAATTTCATCCTTCAAGCTTTGATAAGAAATCTGCATTTTTCTGAGACTTTCTAACTCAGTATCCATCTTGCTTTTGACATTTTGAGTTTCTGAATAACAATAATTGACCTGTGCTTCTATTTGATTACTCAATTTGTTCAAAGGTTCTATTTTTCGTTGAAGTTCTTCTTTTGTATCTGATAATTCTTTGCGGGTTTGATGAAGTTCGGCTTTGGTTTCTTCAAGTTCTTTTTTTAACGTTTCATAGGAAGTCCTCATATCAGCGAGACTTTCTAACTCGGTTTGAAACTGTTCGCGAGTGTTGGTTAACTCTTGAATTGCTCTTTCGTAATATTCTAGCGGTGTTTTGTTGTCGTTGGAGTTCATTAGATTTATCCTTGATTCAAATTCTAGTGATAGTGAAAGTCGGTTAAAACCGACTAAAGTTTAATTGTTAGTCCTTTGAAAAGGACTTTGTTTATTAGACGGGGAATTCATTCCCCGACAGACTTCAAATTCCACAATCAATCAGTCTCGATAAAAGAGGTTTAAAAGAACCAACACCACCTTTATCCCAGTTATCCCATATTCTCGCAGGTAAATGACCAGAAGGAGCCGAAGTCGAAAAATTTACAGATTTGTACCAAAGCCAGCTATTGTTTACATACCATCCAACTTTTTCTCCAAAAGCATTCCAGACTTGATCATCTTTTTGTTGTTGAGTATTTTTCAAACTGTGATAAATTTTAGTTTGTATACTCAAGCCAAAATTTCCATTACTGTATTTTATCCACAGTTGATCAATAGTTCTCAAATCTTCAGACAACAGTAAATTAAGATCGGTTTCCAGTAATGTTCCTTCTTTTTCTCTCCCGGTTAACTCAAGCAGTTTTTTAAATGTTTCCTCGTCGGCTTCTTTCCACATTTTATTTTCTAGAAAATACTTCAGCTTTCGATAGTTCAAGGATAAACAACCTGCGAAAATATCGGAAGTTAAGCTATTGATCTGATTTTTGAGATTTTGAGTTTCTGAATAACAGTAGTTAACTTGTGCTTCCATTTTCTTGCTGAACTTTTCAAAAGATTCTGTAGTCTGACTACCGATCAGGTTTTTGAGATTTTTAATTTCTGAATAACAGTAGTTAAGTTGTGCTTCATTTTTTCTGTTAAACTCTTCAAAAAATTCTGTTTTCTGTTGAAGTTCTTGTTTTGTGTTTGATAATTCTCTTTGAGTGTCATCAAGTTTAGCTTGGGTTGTTGCAAGTTCATCCTTTGTGAATTTTAATTCATCCTTCAATACTTTGAGACTTTCTAACTCAGTTTCAAGCTGTTCGCGAGTATTTATTAACTCTTGAATTGCTCGTTCATAATATTCTAGCGGTGTTTTGTTGTTGGAGTTCATTAGATTTATCCTTGATTCAAATTCTACAAACAATTAAGCTCGTTGTTGCGATGCACGCGCATTAAGAAAGCTATAATAGTGCTGAAGCACAACAACAAACCATAAGATAGTGCTGAAGCACAACAACGCATCGTTAAATTTATTCGATGAGTTTAGAAAAAGTTTGCTGTAAATTAGAGAAAGATTGAGTAACTTGTGTTTTGATGTCTTGATAATTTAACTGTTTTTGTGAGGGAGAAGACTCAATTTCTAACTCGGTTGAATCATAAATTTTGATGGTATTACTCCAAAATTGACACAACACTCCATACTTTAACCAATCTTCAACGGCGAATTTTCTTAACTCCGGTGCTTTCCTTGTTAAAGCGACCATTCTGGCTGCATTTAGTTGAAGTTGACCGTAGGTTTCAATGATGGTTTGTACGGGAGTGGTTGGGGTTAATTTCGTTAGTTCATAACATTCTATCAACCGATAATATTCAATATCTGATAGCTGAAAACCGGGTTTTAATCCCAACCCCAATTTTTGACGACAGGGATCAAAAGGATTGGGAATTAATTCTGCACTGTGTCGCCGCAATTCTCCGCGAACTTGTTCGAGGGTTTTATCGACTATTTCTTCGATTTGGTCGATTAAAAAACTCGCATCATCGAAAATTTTGGTTTCCAATAATTCAACGTCTCGGATTAAACCTTTCGCTTCTACTATTGATTCCATCACGACCAATGAAATTTGGTTGATGCGATTTTCAATATAATAATCGGTTTGTTTAATCGTCTTGTTGACTTCTTTTATGGTTTCTTGACGAATGCGATTGATTTCTCGCAGGTTTTCCTTGACCTTTTCATCGGCCTGATTTATAATATTCTCAATATCATTAACGGTTTTAGTTTCGAGTTTTTCTATTTTTTCCGTTACTTTATCTGTTCGTTTGGCGACGATGTAATCAAGGTTATTGGCGAGTTTATTTAACTTTTTAGCCGAACGATCAACAAAATCTCGTTCTACTTTTTTCGCCGAACGTTCTAGCTTTTTAACCAAGCCGCCAAATATCCATCCAAGCATCAGTTCAACTCCCTGAACGAAAAGTTATCAAATTAGATCAATTAACCGATAACTCTAAGATACTCGCTAGATTCTCGTTAAGCCTCCGTAGATTTACGGAACTTTAATTAAAGCATCTAAAAAACCCGGTTTCGTGAAAGTTACCGGGTTTTTATTACTTCATAAACTTACCAACCCATTGTTCCGGGACCACCTTTAAACGGACCAACAATATTTTTTGTGACCCAACCGCCATAAAAATCACCCGCTTGGGGTTGAACCAGTTCATCACCGACATAACAAGCATCCATCAGACTTGCATAGAAGCTATAACAGTCTTTGATCGCAACAAAATTAGGTGTCGGTTGAAAGTAACGCCAAGCAGCTTGACGAACGTGTTTATCCCCCAATTTAATATCGGAATAAACACAGCGTCCTTTCCATTCACACACCGTTACTCGGGGAGTTTCTATCAAATACTCTAGCTTAATGTCGTCTGCGGGGATATAGTAAGTGGGAGGATGACTCGTTTCTAAAACTCGTTTGGCGTTTTTACTATCTGCGATCACTTCGCCATTAAAAATGATTTTAATGGGTTGACTGACTTCTTCCCAAATGGCGGGACGGGGATAGTCCCAAACTGACTCTTGACCCGGTTGCGGAGGAATTCGTTGTGGTCTCATTTTAACAGGTTTTGAACTACAAGTTTTTCCGAGAGTTAAACACTGAAATTATAACTTAAGTTCTATTTTTGTGCTGCGGTTGGCGATCGCATTTTAAACCGGGTTTAAACTGATTTTTTGGGTTGTCGCGTCAATAGCAAAGAACAGCCATAAATGGCAAAACCCGCTATCATTCCCGGTAACACTTCATAAATTGAAGCTGACAGTCCTAAGACTCCATTCCAAAGGGCGGCGACGGTAATTCCGCCTATCATCATCGCCACGCCCACAATTGGAGTAACGGGGCGTTTCCACACTCTTAAAACCAATAAAGGTCCCAAACCGGAAGCCAGCGCCGACCAAGCAAAAACCCCCAACGCAAACATATTTTTATCGCTGGCTAAAGCAATGGTTAAAACAATGACTGTTACCGTTAATGTTGCTAATTTTGCCAGTTTGTAAGAATGTGCGGTTTCGGGAAAAATATCTTGACTTAAAGCCGCAGAACAGGATAAAATTTGAGAATCAGCAGTGGAAACAACGGCTGAAAATAACCCCGCTAAAATTACACCCACCCAAATCGACGGTAACAGTTGGATCGCCATTTGAGGAAGGGCGAGTTCCGGGTCGCCATTGCTGATTAAATCGGGAATGAGAACTCGGGCGGCTAAGGCAACCCCAATAGCAGCGGCCGAAAAAATTAAATACAAAACTGCGTAAATATTGCGGGTTAACGCCATATTTTTAGCCGAATCGAGTGCCATTGCTCGTACCATAATATGAGGTTGACCAACAACACCAAAACCCGCAAATAACCAACTCAATAAAAACAGCCCAAACCCAAACTGAAGATTGGGGGGAATGGGGTTAATTAAAGTCGGATCAATTTGTTCGAGTTTTGTCCAAAGTTCTCCAATTCCGCCACAAGCCGCAACAGAAATAACTAACAACATTAACATCGAAAACATCATCACCACAGACTGCACCGCATCCGTCCAAATCGAAGCCCGAATTCCCCCAGAAAAGCAGTATAAAACCACAATAACCGCCCCGACAATAATTCCAAAAGAGTAATTCCAACCGAAAACCGCATGAAGCGCTTTCCCCCCTGCGATCAGTTGAGCGGCTGCATAAGCCCCAAGAAAGAGAATCGTAATTACAGCAGAAATCACCGCAATAGACCGATTTCCTTTGGGATTGTTATTTAAAAAAGAACCAATGGTTTCGGAGTTATTTTCTTCAGAAACTTCTCGCAAGGGTTTGTGAACAAAAAACCAGGCAATATAGTCACCGAGAAACCATCCCAGGAGTAGCCAACCCGCAGAAATTCCGGCTTGGTAGGTAAAGCCAATTGTACTGATGAACATCCCGCCACTGTGAGCGGTGGCAAAGGCAGAAAGTCCGGTCAGCCAAGGGTTAACGCTGCGACTGGCGAGTAAATAATCGCCGGTATTATTTTGTTTTTGAGTTGCCGAATAAATGCCGACTCCGGCAAATAACAGCAGAAAAAAGATAAAACCAATTGCAATGACGATTTGACTTGACATCAGCTAAAAATCAGTTATAATACTACTACAAACAAAAAAATTGAGAAACAAATATTCGTTTTTGTATCCTATCGCGTTTGGGGGAAGGTTGCAGAAGGTTGCAGAAATTGAAAAACCAATAAATGAAGTGAAACTTGAGAGGGAGTGAGTCGAGAAAATCAGATGTTCTCAGGTGTGTGAGTCGAACTTAGATGATTGCCTTCCCATCACGGCACTCAAAAATCGCCAACAGAAAATCACCAGCGGCAAAACCCTTGCTGTCGCAAGAACGCTACACTTATATCTATACCCCCAGCAATGATGATGTATTAGCAACAGCGAAAAAAGGCAGACCAAATATGAAAAACCCACCGAAACAAGTATGGAAAAAACGGCTTGCGACTGGTGGTTTCACAGTTCGATCCCTGACGAACCGACACCTATGGCGAATTTTGGGTAGTTGGATCATTACTCAAGGGATACTCTTGGGAACTCCAGCCTTAGCCGACAACACACCGAAACCCTTAGAATACAGTGAACTCTTGCAAAAAATTAAGGCGGGGGAAGTCGAACGTATCGAAGAAGATCCCGCCAGACAAATTGCTAAAGTTACACTCAAAGGCGATGAAAAAGGAAATTCTCCCCATATTGTCCGGCTATTTGATCGCAACCCCGAACTGTTACAGACCGCCCGCGCCCAAAACGTAGACTACGAGGTAACTCCCACCGCCGATAATAGTGCGGCAATGGGGCTAATTGTCAACCTCCTGGTGATATTTGTCGTCTTGGCGTTTTTGCTGATGATTCTCCGCCGATCCACCCAGGCGTCTGGACAGGCGATGAATTTTGGCAAATCAAGAGCAAAATTTCAAATGGAAGCCAAGACCGGGGTTTTGTTTAATGATGTCGCCGGCATTGAAGAAGCCAAGGAAGAATTGCAGGAAGTTGTTACCTTCTTGAAACAACCCGAACGCTTTACCGCAATTGGCGCTAAAATTCCCAAAGGCGTTCTGCTCGTCGGGCCGCCCGGAACCGGAAAAACCCTCCTGGCTAAAGCGATCGCCGGAGAAGCCGGTGTTCCGTTTTTCAGCATTTCCGGTTCGGAATTTGTGGAAATGTTTGTTGGGGTGGGGGCTTCGCGAGTTCGAGATTTGTTTAGAAAAGCCAAGGAAAATTCTCCCTGTATCGTCTTTATCGATGAAATTGATGCGGTAGGGCGTCAGCGAGGGGCGGGAATTGGCGGCGGAAACGACGAACGCGAACAAACCCTAAACCAGTTACTCACCGAAATGGATGGTTTTGAAGGCAATACGGGTATTATTATTATTGCCGCGACAAACCGCCCCGATGTACTAGATACCGCTCTACTGCGTCCGGGTCGCTTTGACCGACAGGTGATCGTGGACTTACCCGGCTATAACGGCCGTTTGGGTATTTTAGAGGTTCACGCTCGCAATAAAAAACTCTCCGATGATGTCTCTTTGGAAGGGATCGCCCGTCGGACTCCCGGCTTTTCGGGGGCGGATCTGGCAAACTTGTTAAATGAAGCCGCCATTCTAACGGCCCGTCGCCGGAAAGACGCGATTACCATGTTAGAAATTGATGATGCGGTTGATCGGATTACCATCGGTTTATCTTTAGCTCCCTTGCTTGATAGCAAGAAAAAACGGCTGATTGCTTACCATGAGGTCGGACACGCCCTGTTGATGACCCTGTTGGAAAATTCCGATCCCCTCAACAAAGTCACCATTATTCCTCGTTCTGGGGGGATTGGAGGCTTTGCTCAACAAATGTTCAACGAAGAAATGGTCGATAGCGGTTTGTACACTCGGGCTTGGTTGATCGATCAAATTACCATTGCTTTGGGGGGACGAGCCTCGGAAGATGTGATCTTTGGAGATGCGGAAGTTACCGTCGGCGCCAGTAACGATATCCAACGGGTGACGAATTTGGCTCGGGAAATGGTGACTCGCTACGGAATGTCTGACTTGGGGCTGCTTTCGTTGGAAAGTCCCAACGGGGAAGTTTTTCTCGGTCGCGGATGGCCCACTCAGTCGGAATATTCTGAAAAAGTCGCCACCCAAATCGATCAGAAAGTTCGTGAAATCGCTTTCAAGTGCTACGAGAGAGCCTGCCAAATTGTCCGGGAAAATCGAGAGTTAATTGATAAACTGGTCGATTTACTTCTCGAACGCGAAACCATCGAAGGAGATGAATTCCGCCGTATTGTTTCTGAGTATACCACTCTCCCGAAAAAGCAACTGACTCAAACTCCCGGTTAAGATTCAGAAACCTCCTTGTGAAAATTGTTTCTCTAACACGACTGTAAGAGGTTAGCATAGGGAGAGAAAGCTGTTATCAAACAAGGGGGTTCTGATGTCACCTTGGCCGAGTCTAGTCACGGCGATCGCTCTACTGGTCTACTTAGTTTTAACGATTAATGTCGGTCGAGCGAGAGCTAAATATAAGATTATGCCACCTCAAATGAGTGGAGATCCCAATTTTGAGCGAGTTGTGCGAGTCCAGCAAAATACTTTAGAACAACTCGTGCTTTTTTTACCCGCTCTTTGGCTATTTTCTGAGTTTATTAGTCCCATTTGGGGGGCGAGTATCGGTGCGGTTTGGATTGTGGGACGAATTGTTTTTGCTTGGGGTTACTATCAGGCGGCTGAAAAACGAACCCTCGGCTTTGCGATCGGCAGTCTCACCGTTTTAACCTTACTCGGCGGCGCCTTAGTCGGGATTATTTTACCTCTCGTTCAATCTTTGATTTAGCTTAGTATAAGGCTAACATGAAATTACTGCTCGACTCAATTCTTAGTTCAGATTAAACATTCAAATGTCCGAGCCAAATTCAACAGAAAATCCCCTCTTTCAAGTTAGCGAAAAAATGTATCAGCAGTTGCTAGAATGGCAACAAAAGCTCGAACCAACCCAACCGGAAACCCCAACTTCACAAAAGTCTCATCTCATTCAGTTAGAGCCTCAGAAAAAAACCAATCAAAATGATCACTAAGCTTGATGTTTTGGAGCTTGCCTTGCTACAGGCTACTACGGCCACTCAACTCAAGGCATTAATTATTGATTACACCCATCAAGAAATTTTACAAGCCTACGATCGGCTTGCATTGGAACAGCAGATCAGAATTCAGAAAATTTGGCAAGGAGAACTTGAGTCGAGAATCGACACAACCCCACGCACCGGATTTAAAATCTGGTAAACGGTTGAGTCCAAGTTATTTTACTGAGTACCAGAGTGCTTCAATGTCAAACCCCAAAAGCCAACCCCCACCAACTGAAGCGCAGAATTTTTTCGACTCGGAAAATGATGGCGCTGACGAGAATTTTGAAAAGAATTTGGAGACTAATTTTGAGGAGCAAACCGCTCAAACACCAAATCAAATTCCCTTCATCCTCTGGGTAATCGGGCTTGTTTTTATTGTTGCTTGTTTGATGTTTGGGAATGGCAAATCTTTCGGTCAAATTTTGTTGGCGATCGCCGCCATTTTTTTGATTAGCCTCTCTTACCGATATCCCCGTCAAGCCCTTTGGGTTTTCCTGATTTATACCCCCTTTGCCGGTACCGTTGCTTACTGGATTGGTAACGATCATCCCCTATTTCACTTGGCTAAAGATGGCTTTTATTTTCCTGCCTTGATTGCCATTATTCAAAGAGTCCGAAAACAGGGTTCACCGCTGATTATTCCCAAATCGTTAAAAATTCCATTGTTAAGTTTATTGGGAATTGCTTTGCTGACATTCCTCTACGTTAATGGCGGACAACAATTCGGCGCAAATCCGGGCGGACAAGCGATTTTAATCGGGATTTTTGGTTTAAAAGTTTTGCTGGGATATATTCCCCTAATTCTCTGCGGTTACTCTCTCATTCAAAATCGAGATGAACTTCATTTCCTAACCCGTTTGCAGGTGGCGATCGCGATTATTTGCTGTGTTTTAGGAGTCGTTCAATATTGGTTAGTTGTCACGGGTCGATGCCCAGATAATACCGGACTTCCCGATTATTTATTATTGCGAGCCAATTTACAACGAAAATGTTTGGTCGGGGGAGCATTAGGTTACTATCCGGCCAATAATTTTATTCGTTTACCCGGTACATTTGTTGCTCCTTGGCATTGGGCTTGGTTTTTAATTTCTAGTACGTTTTTCTGCTTTGCAACCGCATTTAGTGACCCCAAACTCTACTGGCGAACCGCCGGTTGGTTGTCTTTATCTCTGGTGGTACTCAACGCCATTCTCTGCGGTCAACGTACTGCTTTATTAGCGGTTCCGATTATTATTGTCGTTTTAGTTATTGCTACCAGTCATATTCCTCAGCTTAAACGCTTGGTGATTCTGCTGTTAGGAATTGTCTTGTTTATGGGGGGAACTCATTTACTTTTTCCCAGTATTATTTCTCAACGCCTACACAGTTTAGTATCTCGTTGGAATGCTTCCCCTCCGACAGAATTTGTTACCGAACAAGCGGAATGGACGGCGAGAACCCATCAAGGCGTCCTGGGAAATGGTTTGGGACGGGCGACCAATGCGGCGAGGGCGTTGGGAGATACCCGACTCATTGAAACCTATTATCCAAAGTTAATGTATGAAATTGGACCGTTGGGGGTAATTGCCTTTTTTGCGGTGGTCACAACCCTAACTTTTCAAGGGTTTAGGGCTTATCATCAAGTTCAAGATCACAGTTTACGGGGTTATGGTGTTGTTTTCTGGGTGTTTGTTTTTCTGATTAGTTATAATTCCTATTGGTATCCTCTCGATACCGATCCGGTGGCGGTTTATTATTGGTTTTTTGCCGGGGTATTGTTTAAACTTCCCCACCTCGAACGGGAGGAAATCAAAGCCTTAGCAGCAGCAGAAATTGAGCAAGAAAAACAGGAATTATCACCCGATGAAGCCAATTAATTGTTAATTTTAACTCGGCTTAAAATGAAGAACCCGGTTGTTTTAAAAACTCTTGTTCTTCCGGTGTGCTTTCTCTGCCTAAAATTGAGTTTCGATGGGGAAAACGCCCAAATTGTTTAATGATTTCCCAGTGACGAATGGCATAGTCAATGGATGATTTACTATCGGGATCATCACTCAGTTGGCGGGTTAATTCAATCGATTTTTCCTGATCGACTAAATTTTCGCTGTGTTCAAAAGGTAAATAAATAAACCAGCGCTTTACGGGTAACATTTGCCTATCAAACCCTTGACTTACCGCATATTTTGCCACTTCCAAAGCTTGAGAATCTGTTGCAAACGCTTCAGGCTGACCCCGAAATAAATTTCGCGGAAACTGATCCAATAGCAAAATTAACGCCAAACAACTATCGGGAGATTCTTTCCAATTCTTTAATTTCCCTTGTGATGCTAATTCATAATCGGCTAAAAAATCGCTTCTGATTTGTTCGTCAAACTCCGAATTTTTCTGAAACCAAACTTTGCGAGGTTTCCCATAATTTTCATCTTCGGGACTCCCAAACCAGAAGGCTAAAATTTCTGCAACTGTAGACATTGATTTTAGGTTAATTAACAAGAAAAAGTAGTCAGGAGACAGGAGACAGGAGACAGGAGACAGAATTCAGAATTTCTATCTGTGCGACTGGTGTCGGGAGTTCATAGGTTTAAATCGACCTTCAATTGATAAGATTGCTGACTCAGAAATTCTGAATTCTGAATTCTTCATGTAACTTTTTCTTTGCCTAACAACTGATTAATCAAGTTAGTATGATACTCGGGAGCCGTTTTGGTTCCTTGATTGGGTTGTTGTTGGGAATTTGTGGGTTCTTTCTCCGGCTGTTTCTCCGGCTCTTTTTGAGGTTGAAAAATCGGCGGAGTCGGAACACTTTCAGCAATGATATAGGGACGACCAAACCCTAAAAAAGACCAAGGATCGCGCCGTCTCCGCATCACTTCACCGCCATTAGAATCATTGTCAATCGCTGTATTTCCTTCAATACTAATAATACTACCATCGGCGTTTAACGACTCCACAATCCCCACATGATCGGCTATTCCATCCCCTCGCCAAGAATAAAACACGACATCCCCCACTTGCGGTTGAGAATGCCACCGAGTATTAACTTGAAACCATCGCACGCCATCGGGACAATAAGCAAACCCTTTCGGTGTACGAATGGCTAAACAAATCCCCGCTTGTTCAAAGCAATAAGAGACAAAAATTGCACACCAAGGAACGTGATTCATTCCGTACCATTCACCATACTTCGTAGAATTGCTACCGGGGGGATCTTCAGTATATCCAACTTCATTTGCTGCAATTTGAACAACACGAGCCGGATGGGTCATTGAGGGGTCTCCTGTTTTTTTGAGTAAAAAGGTGAGCAATAGCGATGGGATAATCTCGACTATAGATTTGGTTTTACCACAATTTTCTGCCTTTTTCTCAAACGCTTAATACTTAGTTATTTTCTTCGTTGAACTTCTGAAATTTGGTCAGCAAAATTGGCCCCAACAAATGATAATGACCCACACAAGACCATCCTACATTTTGACCAAATTCTGTCCGTTGCGATCGACTGTAAAACCGAAGTCCACCCGGAGAAACGGGAACCAAAGTTTGTCCAGTTGAATCATTTCCTTGATAATCTGCCAAATAAAAACATCCCGACGGACGCAAAACCCGATTAATTTCCTCAAAAACCCGTTGAGGATGAGGATAATGTAAAAAACTAATTGTACAAAATACCGCATCAAACTGATGTTCTGCAAAGGGGAGAGACTCCACATTTCCCGGTGTAAACCTCAGGCGTTGGGGGTAACGGTTTCGCGATCGCGCTTGATGGATCATCTGATCGGATAGATCCAGTCCCGTTGCGGTAACAGTGGGAAATTGTTTGGCGATGCGATCGACAAGGCGACCCGTCCCACAGCCGAGATCGAGAATATTCGCTTCCTCCGAGAGTTGAACATATTCTAATAACCGCTTGTGAACCGCCTGATAAAATACAGTTGTGAACAAACAGTCGTAACCCGGCGCCCAACGGTCAAAAAACCATTGTTTGTTTCTCAAAAATGTTTCGGTCATTGTCTTTTTCTCTTAATCGTTGAAATTCTTTCTTCCGGTAAATCTACAGGTAAATTTACTCAATTCCGCAGAGTTAATATCAAAATGTTAAAATTTTCAAAAGCTAACCTCATAAAAAGAAAATCTGATGAAAACTGCATTAATTACAGGCGCGTCCTTTGGCATTGGGGAAAGTTTTGCTCGCGAATTAGCCAAAAGTCAAACGAATTTGGTTTTAGTGGCGCGTTCAAAAGATAAACTCGACGAACTCGCCCAACAACTCCAAGAAAAACATCAAATCAAAGCCGAAGTTATTGCCAAAGATCTCACCGAACCGGGAGCAACCCAAGCTGTTTTTGATGAAGTGACTCAAAAAGGAATCACTATCGATCTGTTGGTAAATAATGCAGGTTTTGGAGATTACGGCCTGTTTATTGAACGGGATCTCGAAAAACAGGTCAAGATGATCCAACTTAATACTATCGCATTGGTTGAACTCAGCCACCTGTTCTTAAAACCCATGACCCAAAGACGTTCAGGATCGATCATTAACGTCGCCTCCATCGCCGGTTTTCAACCCATTCCCTATATGTCGATCTACTCGGCGACAAAAGCCTTTGTTCTGCATTTCAGCGAGGCTTTATGGGCAGAAAATAAAGACACAGGTATTCATATTTTAGCGCTTTGTCCGGGGCCGACAGAATCGAACTTTTTTGAGGCGGCTGAGTTTCCCTCAACCTTGGGGGGTGGGGGAAAACTGGTTTCCGCCGAGGAGGTGGTTAGAGAAGCACTCCTGGCTTTAGAGAGAAATCAGTCAACCCTGGTAACGGGTGGTTTTGGAAATCAGATCATCGCCAATATCTCCCGTTTTGTTCCTAGAGATGTGGTTGTGACTATGGTTGAGAAGCAGTTTAAAACCCCAAAATAGTAGTCAGTCACCCGTTAAGAGGGGGAGATGGGGAGGTGGGGGGATGGGGGGAGAAACGGGTCACTGTTCGCTGTCACCTATTCACGGCGATCGCAATGTCTGCAACAATAGATCGGGTAGAGGATGTAACATTGATAAAAATTTGAGCTATGAAACGTTATCGTTCTATTTTGGCTTGCCTATTGGCGTTTGTCATGGCGTTTATCGTCGGTTGTGGTTCTCCACAAGTTAAAGAACCCCCAACTTACAGCGATGCTCAACTCCAACAAATTCAGAAGTATGAATCTGATATTTTAGGGTTGCGCGATCGCATGACGACTGAATTACCTGCCTACATTAATACCAGCAAATGGGTTGAGGTGGATAATTTTGTTCACGGTCCGTTGGGAACTTTGCTTCAGGAGATGAATTATCTAACCAAAAATCTCCTTCCTAACGATCAACCTCCGGCGCGAAAATTATCCCGAGAAGTGTTTGAACATTTGCTTCAAGTGGGCGAAGCCGCAGAAAAAGCGGATCGATCTTTAGCCGCTTCTAGCTATCAAGCTGCATTAGAAGATCTGGATGCTTTCTTGAATTTAGTTCCTCAAGCTTCTCAAGCGCCTAAAGCGTAAAACACAATCAAACCTTTGACCGCAGATGAATATCGGTGAATACAAGTAATATTAATTTCCTGTATTGATCGATAGGACTCTGCGGTTAATTTTTTATTTTTTGAGTTAAAAATTTCGGTAAAAAAGACAGCAAACGTTTAAATATTATGACTCATGTTGTTGTCATTGGATGCGGGGTGGTTGGGGCGACCATTGCCTACGAACTCAGCCAAATCCCGCAATTAACCGTTACAGTTCTCGAACAAAATTCCCCCGCCCAAGCCTCCACAGGAGCGGCTTTGGGGGTGTTGATGGGAGCAATTAGTCACAAAACCAAAGGGCGGGCGTGGCAAATGCGATCGTGCAGTATCAAGCGCTATGAAACGTTAATTCCCGAGTTGGAAAACATTACAGGTCGTTCGATTTTGTTTAACCGTCAGGGAATTTTAATGTTATGTTTTGCGGGAGAAGATTTAAATAAATGGGAAGAATTAATTGCCACCCGTCAAACACAAGGCTGGCATTTACAACGGTTAGATGTGGATGAAATTCAATCAAACTATCCTCAAATTAACTGTGAAAATGTCATCGGGGCGATTTATTCCCCTCAAGATCGACAAGTTGATCCGACTGCTTTAACCTTAGCATTAGTTGAAGCCGCCCAACACAACGGCGTTAACTTTCAGTTTGGAGTAAAAGTCGAGGCGTTTCAAACGGTTAATTCTAGCGAAACTCAACGCATTTGTCCGCAAATTTTTACGACTTCGGGAGAATTAAATGTTGATGGGATTGTGATCGCCGCAGGTTTGGGAACAACTCGCCTACTTCCCACAGAAAATCATCAAAAATCGATTAAAATTCGTCCGGTTCTCGGACAAGCCGTACAGTTAAAATTGTCTCAACCTTTGGGAGAGTTAGAACCTGTAATTACCGGGGATGATGTGCATATTGTTCCCCTCGGAAATGCCGAATATTGGGTTGGTGCAACGGTTGAATTTCCGAGTAATGATGATGATATTGTTATCGATCAAACTCAAATTAATCCGGTCATGGAAGGCGCGATTCGGCTTTGTCCGGCGTTATCGGAAGCGAAAATTATTCGTCAATGGTCGGGGTTGCGTCCTCGTCCCGATGGAAAACCCGCACCCATTATTGAATATTTGTCAGGATTTGAAAATATTTTATTGGCAACCGGACATTATCGCAACGGCGTTTTATTAGCCCCCGCCACCGCTGAAACCATTCGTAAAATGATTGTAAAAAAATTCGCGATCGCCAGTCAAGAGTCTTAAGATATAGCAGTGAGGAAACGTTAACGTAAACTAACTCTTGAAAATTGTTCGCTGTTAACAGCCACCTGAAGTCTTTATCGAAAGGAAATTCTATGAATAGTCGGGATTGGCTGGTGAGGGAAGATGGCAACTGTTTAGCCTGCAAGTCAGCCAGAGAATGGGATTTACTCAAAAGTGAGTATCGCTTACATCGGTTTCTCACCGAAATCGAAGATGTGATTAATCAATCTTTTGAAAAAGGTCTATCCGAAGTTGATTTTTTAGCAGATTTACGCCTGTTAGTCCGTCAATTAATCACCAATTCCTATTGGTTGAGAACCCAAGTTCCCGAACCCTGCACCAAAACCGGAACTTCGATCATTATGTTGTATGATGAGTTAGGATTTCCCCTCACAGTCCAGACAGAAACCGTCTTACCCGGTTGCGGTTCTCCCATTCACAATCATGGCACTTGGGGAATTGTGGCGGTGTTAAAAGGACAACAAAAAAATGTTTTTTGGAAGCGCCAACCTTCTCCCGATTTTCCCGATAATATTGAAAAAGTCGGCGAAAAAGTTCTCACCGAAGGGGAAATTATTAGTTTTACATCCGATGCAATTCATCACATTGAAGCCGTTGGCGACGAACCCTCTTTAACCTTTAATTTGTACGGCGAAACCAATGCTTCTAAGCGCTTTCAATTTGATGTTGAGAGTCGTTTAGCCAAGCCTTTTTAAGGGGAATTATCATTCATGTGTTCTAGGGCTTTAGCCCTTCTATATTTATTGCGCTGAAGCGCAACAACGAAGGGTTAATTTAAGTTGATATTTAGGCGCTTGCTAATTTCTCTAACTGCATTCGCCCAACCCTGACAACCGGATGCGGTGGCGACTTCCCAACCCCGATTTTGTAAACCCGGATGAGCGCCTTTTTTACCGGGGATAATTACGGGAATTTCCACAACTTCTAACATCGGTAAATCGTTGGGGCTATTTCCCAAACCCACCGTAATCATTTTAGCATGAGGTTGAGAATTTTGGTACTGTTGAATTAACCATTGCACCGCTTTTCCTTTTCCCGCTTTTTCACCAATTAAATGGGAAAAGCGATCGCCAACAACGACTTGAAACCCTAACCGGTTTACTGTTTGTTCAATTTGTTGACTGGTGATATTTTTCGGGGTAACAAAAGGTTCGGTAAACTCCCGATTTTTCGCCCGTTTTACATCATCCGGGGGTAAACCGGTTAACTGATGAATTTCGGCTTCACTCAAGTCTCCAAACCCTTTTAACGGTTGATTTAAAACCTCTGCAACTTTCTGGAGTCCCTGACGGGCTTCTGTATAGTTAAAACCAAACTGCATTAAATAATAGTCACCCCAGTTTTCAGTTTGGGGAGAAGCTAAATTTTGTTCGGAAATCGGGATAAACACTGCACTCCCATTTTCCACTATAAACGCATCCGTTAATCCAATTTGTTCGCGGAGAACTTCGACTTCAGATCGGGTTTTACTGGTAACGGGAATCACCGGAATTTTCAGATTTTGCAGTTGTTTGAGGACGGGTAAAGCCGCGTCATAGCCGTAGTCATCGGAGTTGAGTAACGTTCCATCCAAATCGGTAAAAATCAGTAACATTTTCTCATCCCTAACGTTAATATAATATTTCCCCAGAAACCTTTCCCCAGAAACCCGGTTTCTTTGACAAGGTTGGTGGGTGACAGCAAAAAGTTGGTGATTTTAGCAGTTTAGTTATTGATTTTCACCCCCCCTACTTTAGTTTACCTCAATTTCCATCTATAAATCTTTCGGGTCTAACTCCATTGCTCTTTTTTTTGAGAATAGCCGGATTTATTGCGAACTCAGGAGAAAAAAATCTCTATGCAATGACGATTAACTTTTTGACTTCCCTAGTTAGGTATGAACGCTCAGTTGTTTCGATTTCGACCTTTGAGAAATGTTTTATCTTTAGTGATTTTATCGCTAATTGCTTCGCCAGTTCAAGCCAACGAAATAACTCCATCTGTTACAACCGGGACTCAGTTGGTAGATGTCAATCAAGACCTTTATAAACAAGAAATTCAGCAAGCAGTTGAAAAAGGGTTGATGAGCGGTTTTCCTCAACAACAATTTCGCCCTCAACAGGCTTTAACCCGAGAACAATTGGTTTCGGTTGTGATAGAATTATTTTACAAAGTTCCCTTAGAAAATACAAATATTCCGTTTCCTACAGGTCAGATACCCACTTTACCTGAACTTCCAACCACTGTCGAAAAAAATCCCTTTCCCGATGTTGATGCTAACCGATGGAGTGCGGCGAAAATTCAATTAGCGCGTGAAATTGGATTTATTCGAGGGTATAAAGATGGTCTTTTTCGTCCCGATCAAGCGGTGACTCGGGCTGAATTAATGGCGATGTTGTGGTCAGTTGATCGCTATACCAATGAACTCCGAAAATGGGATGGTCGAGAATTTTTTGGTACCCCAGAACCGACAAACTTTTCTGATATTAGCCGACATTGGGCGAAAGATACGATTTTAAAAATGTCATCCAATTGTCAAGCTGCATCTCCCCTCAATGAAACCGGAAACGCTTTTGCTCCCGATCAACCCGCCAAGCGAAATTATGTGGCTGCGGCGACGGTAAGAACGTTAACCTGTTTAAGTATTTTCCCACCAAATCCGTCTTAATAGACAAGATCACAAATATGTACCATCAGGCGAGCGAGAAACGCTATATAACTTTTCTCGACCTTAGCTTAATTAACCCTCTTCAAAAAGAAGAGGGTTTTTTGATGTGACTTTAAGCAACACAAGAAACAGCTTTAGTCGTTTGAGTTAAGATACATTGCAAACTTAGTTTTTTTCAGAGTATCATAAATTTCCTCGTAATTTTTAATCGTATCAGAAAGCTTTTTCGATAAAAGTTTCCGATGATTACTTTCAACATTTATGGGATCTACACCCAAAAATTGAAATATGGCATCTCGATAATAAGTTTGGGATGAGGCTGACGCAAATAAATCTTCGTAGCGCACATGAAAAACTCTTCTCTGGGGAAGCTGTTTTAAACGATCCATACGCTCTTGAAGCATTGCATAACCCCTTTCTAAAGTGGGTAAAACCTCATGGAGATTGACATATAACTTTGAAAGCTTACTTTTTTCTTCTGTTTTTTCATCGTTTGGATTAATATCTTGACTGCTAATAATTTTTGTCGATGACATCATTTCTAAAGAGACATACTTTTTGAGTAAGTTTTCTCTGTATAAGTTGATGATTAACATTTCATCATCATTTTTAAAAAAAGACCAGCGATCGCTTTTTTTTCCCATTAAGTTCATGTGAAAGTCTTTGATACCAACTGTGTTTACTTGCTTCCACTGTTTTAAATTGATCGGTTTTCTATTCTGTAAATGTGCCGTAGCAGAATAAATCTGAGCCGCATAAAAAAAGAGTGGATTCGTATAAATATAATTCAAGTAATCAATCGTTGATTTTCCCCCTAATCCGATTTTAGAATGGAGCTTATAAAGTAACGTCCATTCACCCAAAACCTCACCATAGTTTGTAATTTGCGGATGAGCATTTAAAAGATTCACAAGATAGTTGCTGCCACTGCGGGAACCAGTGTAGATGAAATGTTTATTCATTGTATTACTTGTCAATTCTGAAGGTAGATGATTAATTTGAGTCGGGAAACAACCAGAATAGCTGTAGAAATAGCACACCCTGTAACGAAATATTTTGCAGTTATTCTGTTTTATTGCTATATCCCTAGCATAACATAGAATATTTGAATACCAAGGAAATTATGTAAAAAAATCTCAGTTTTTATCAGTGGTGACAAGTTAAGGACTGCGGTAATAGGTCTACAGGAGTTCTTAACTTGTGAAACTGGCAGCATACAAACACTTGAGCAGTTTAAGCATTTATGAGCAATCTTAAATCCTCTTCTAAAATCCCCTTTTCTCTCTTTCTTCTCAAACTATCACTACCTATTGCATGAGCGCCTGCCTTCTTATTTTTACGTGGTGTTTTCCAAGCGGATTTAGTATGAAAATTATCGAAGTTGGCGCTCGCGAAGTTGACTATCAAGCCAAACTGCATCTTCTTCTGTTAATGGGGGTATGGGTTCGCGAGAATAATCAATTCTCAAATCAAAACCCCCTTGTGTATAAATTTCCTGTAAAATTTCTCCTAAATTAATCATCGGTTCGGAATCTTCTAACTGTAAGGGGAGGGGAATTTGGGGAAGTTCATCTCGGAGATTGAACGCATATAAATCGGCTTTGGGACGGGAATGGCTGCGACTGATTAAAATCCGATAATCACTTTTAATTTCCTCTCCATAGACTAACATCGGTTGTCCCTGTCGTAACAAATCGATTTCAACAAAATGGGTTAAACTATCTAAAATTATTTGACGCTTGGCTTCGTATTGTTGACGACTTTTTCCGGGTTGTTTGTTGATGGGGGATAAAATTTCAATCGCTGTGATGACTTCCTCGGTTCCGACTCGACGAATTTCTAAATAGCTTTCGGTTAATCTTTCAGTCTGGGGAACTAAGACTGTTATTGGTTGTTTTGAGGAGGAAACTGAAGTTAAATCAATGGGAGTTTTAACGCCGTTTAAACAGGCTACAGAAACATCAGGAATTCCAATTAACACCGAACTTTCCCCAACCGTTTGATAGACCCGTTCTTCTACGGCGACAATATATTTCGGTCGAATTTGAGGCGCTACACAATTGGCGATCGCAGTAATCAATCGATGATGAACACCAGACCCAAATTGCTCTAAGTAGGGATTCATTCCCGGAAAAGGAGAAAGCATCACTCAAATTCCTGCAACTCCATCTACAAAGATTCTACCATTTTTGGGCTACAAATCAACCGAATTCTGACGAGATTGAGCAATTTTTAAACTCAGAAAAAGAACCGGAATCATTCCCACAGCAACTAAGGCTAAAGCTGGTCCTGCGGCTTCGGCTAACCGTTCATCTGCGGCTAAATTATAAACGCGCACGGCTAGGGTATCAAAATTAAACGGTCTAACCACTAAAGTTGCGGGTAATTCTTTCATTACATCGACAAAAGTTAGCATTCCTGCGGTTAATAAACCGCCCCACATAATGGGTGCATGAACCTTAACTAAGGTACTGCTTGGGTTGTGACCTAAACTCCGTGCAGCATCATCTAAACTGGGTTTAATTTTACTCAAACTGGAGTTAACCGCCCCAAAAGAAACTGCTAAAAATCGCACCAAATAAGCAAAGATTAAAGCGGTAATGGTTCCGCTAAATAACAACCCGGTAGAAATGCCAAAAGTTGCCCTCATAAAGCTATCAATAGCGTTATCAAACCGACCCAAAGGAATTAAAATTCCCACCGCAATTACAGAACCGGGGATAGCATAACCCATCGCCGCAATTTGTACCGAAAACCGCATTTCTAGACTCGGTTGAAGTCGCACCCCATAAGCCATAATTAAAGCAATCACTATCGCTAAAACTCCGGTTACAGTTGCAACGAGCAAGCTATTTCCGGCAAACTCAAAAAAGCGTCGGTCGAAAACGGTTCCTAGATTTTCTAGGGTCATTTCAAACAGTAAAATTCCGGGAAGTAACAATCCCAAAAACACCGGAAGAAAACAAGCGGCAAACGCCAAACTCGCTCGAATTCCTTTGAGTTGAAACGGATTTAACTGTTTAAATCGACTGTTGGCTTGATAATATTTGGCTTGACGGCGCGACCAAATTTCCAGTAAAATTAAAGCCAATATAAATAACATTAAAACCGCCGCCAATTGAGCCGCAGCCACTCGTTCTCCCATCCCGAACCAAGTTCTATAAATACCAGTTGTAAACGTATCGACCCCGAAATATTGAACGGTACCAAAATCATTTAACGTTTCCATTAAAGCCAACGCCAAACCTGCCATAATTGCTGGTCTAGCCAAAGGTAAAGCAACAGTTAGAAAACTACGCCAGGGGTTACAACCGAGAGAGCGACTCGCCTCTAACATACAGGTTGCTTGTTCTAAAAAAGACACCCGAACTAATAGATAAACGTAGGGATAAAGGGTTAAAACCAGCAGGAGAATTGCCCCTCCTATTGAACGAATACTCGGAAACCAATAATCTCCCACCGCAGTCCAACCAAAAATCGCCCTTAAACTGCTTTGAACCGGACCGTAAAATTCTAACCATTCGGTATAAACATAGGCTAAAATATACGCGGGTGCGGCCAGAGGAAGTAACAATAAAAATTCAAACCAACCACTTCCCGGAAAGCGACACATTGTTACTAGCCAAGCCGTTCCCACACCCACAAGAAAAACACCTAAACCCACACCCAACATGAGAATCAATGAGTTTTTGAGATAACCCGGTAAAACGGTGGCAGCCAAATGACCCCAAACTTCGCTAGAATTGGTAAAGATACTGCTGAGAACAAATAAAACCGGACTGGCGATCAGTATGGCGATAACTATTACAAAAGCCGTCCAAGCGTTAAAGCGAAAAACCCGAAACATTCTTTTCCTCAATTTGGTTAACGATGACCCGTTGTAACACAGTCTACAAAATTTAACACAATATTAATGAGAAGATATCCTAAAAACACAGTAGTATTGATCGGTGCTTTTTGATTTAAAATTGCAATAAGCTAGTGTAAAGGTAGGAGTTGGGTTAGTCAAGTTGAACATGGGCCAGTCTGTTATATTACATCTCGATCAAGTCAGCAAACAGTTCGCACGCCAAGATACCCCTGCGGTTCAAAACGTCTCGCTGACCTTATCTCAAGGTGATATCTTGGGTTTATTGGGGCCGTCGGGCTGTGGGAAAACCACATTGTTGAGAATGATTGCTGGATTTGAGCAACCCCAATCGGGTATAATTAAAATTGCCGAACAAGTGGTTGCCAGTCCAGACCGTTGGCTCCCTCCCGAACAGCGAGATGTGGGGATGGTGTTTCAGGACTACGCTCTATTTCCCCATTTGACCGTTGAGAAAAATGTCGCTTTTGGCCTACAACATCTCAAAAAAAAGTCAAAAGAAGAGGTGAAACAGCGAGTCAGTGAAGCGTTAGAATTGGTGGGGTTGAGCGGGTTGGGAAGCCGTTATCCTCACGAACTCTCTGGCGGTCAACAGCAACGGGTGGCTTTGGCTAGAGCGTTGGCGCCGCGTCCGGCTTTGGTGCTTCTCGATGAACCGTTGAGTAATTTGGATGTACAGGTTCGTCATCGACTTCGCCAAGAATTGCGAGAAATTCTCAAAGCTGCGGGAACTTCTGCAATATTTGTGACTCACGACCAAGAAGAAGCGCTTTCAATTTCCGACTGGGTGGCGGTGATGCGTTCTGGATGTTTAGAACAGTGTGGCACCCCCGAAGAAATTTATCAACATCCGGCATCTCGGTTTGTCGCTGAGTTTGTTACCCAAGCTAATTTTATTCCCGCTCAACGTCGCGGCGATGTTTGGGAAACTGAACTGGGAAGTTTTGTCATTGATAGTAATATAATTGAACGGACATTTAATGGCAATAGCAACAATTTAGAGCAGGTTGAATTAATGGTGCGTCAGGAAGATTTTATTCTTAAACCCGATGAAGATGCACCTGTGATTATCCGCGATCGCCAATTTTTAGGCCGAGAACTTCATTATAGTTTACAAGTACCCTCCGGGCGAGAATGGGTTGCTCGCACCCGAGCGGGAGAGGCTTTATCGGTCGGAATGCGAGTTCACGTGTCCGTCCCCAACAACGCTGTACAAGTGTTTCCCGCCAACAAGTCAAAGCCGACTCCATCGAATTGGAAGCCTTTTGTTCGCGTTAAGTGAGTATAGCATCAATGCGGACGGCAGCAAATGTTACAAATCTTAGAAATCTTTGATCCCAATCAGCACCTATACTTTTAATACAGTATTAAAGTTAAAATGCTGAGGATAAGGCAATGTCAAGAAAGAAAAAACGTGGTGTTCCAACCTTGTATTCAGAAAGCAAGGTAAAAGTAGGGGTATCTCTGACTCCCACTGGAGCAAAACGATTGGGTGACATTGCTAAACAACTTGGTTTATCTCGCTCTGAGTTCGTTGAACGCATCGCTAGAGGTCAGTTTGATGTTTCTGGAAGTGGTAGCGAAACCACAATTACATTAGCCACACAAACAGAAACAAAAGCCTCTAACTCAGTCGCCAGTTCAGAGCAAAATTTTGTTGCTCCCCAAGTCGAAAATCAAGCAAGTCAACCCTCTCAAAATCAAGATACAACTGCTCTGGTTGAACTCCAAGAACGTTGTCAAACGCTTCAACGTCAATCAGAGGAACAAGCCAACACCATTAACAGTTTAGAACAACAACTCGCTGAAACTGTCCCAACCGAAGATTATCAACAGTTACAACAACAGTTAGAACAACAGTTAGAAACCGTTAAACAGTTAGAACAACAACTCGCTGAAACTGTCCCAACCGAAGATTATCAACAGTTACAACAACAGTTAGAACAACAACTCGCTGAAACTGTCCCAACCGAAGATTATCAACAGTTACAACAACAGTTAGAACAGCAACTCGCCCAAACTGTCCCAACTGAAGATTATCAACAGTTACAACAACAGTTAGAACAGCAGTTAGAAACCGTTAAACAGTTAGAACAACAACTCGCCCAAACTGTCCCAACTGAAGATTATCAACAGTTACAACAACAGTTAGAACAGCAGTTAGAAACCGTTTACGAGTTGAGAGAGCAATTAGAACATCAAAATGTCTCAATAACTCACTTAGAACATCAACTCACACGCATACCGGAACTTGAAACCCAACTCGCTCACAGTCTAGCTTCCGCAACGACAAAATCTCATCCAGGAGTTTCTGTAGACCCTTCTCCGAGTCAGACTCAAACCTATCACCAACCTCAGACTATTTCTCATCAGTGGAATACAAATGCTGGGTTAACTAACTCATTAGAAAGTTATGGAGCATTAAAACAAAAAATAGAAGAACAGGAACAAACAATCAACAATTTGCGACAAGAAATCATCGACTTAAGACGTCTAGCAACCATTGCAGAATCTCATTTAGGAAGATGGCGTCATAACACCTTCTCCCGTTAGAGGAGAGTAGGGTGCATCAAACCGTTGTTTTTTTTAAAAGTGAAGAAAATGCCTGTGATTTGATGCACCCAACTATCTAGAAATCCCACATGATCAAACTCTCATCTAGCGGATCGGTAACAATTCGTCCAATGTTATCAATTTCATCTAAATCACTCTTTGAAAGCTTAATTTTCGCCGCCTGAGCATTTTGTTCACACTGTTCCTCGTGACGCGCCCCAACAATGGCATGGGTTTGAGGTTGAGCAATTAACCAAGCCAGAGATAACTGGGCTAATGTACATTGATTTCGTTCTGCAATTGGACGCAATTTATCCAAAGCGGTTTGGACTCGGGCGTAGTTCTCTTTATCCGCAAATAACTTATTAGAAGACCGATTATCATCTTTAGAAAATTGATGATCCGGGCAAAATTTTCCGGTTAATAGTCCTTGGGCTAAAGAGGAATAAGCCAGAATTGAAATGTTATTTTCGACGCAATAGGGTTGAATCTCTTTTTCAATTTTACGCCAAAATAAAGAATAGGGCGGTTGTAAACTTTAAATTCGACCATATTGGGCTGCTTCAGCAATTTGATCGCGAGAAAAGTTCGAGACACCAATCGCTCTTATTTTACCTTGTTCCTTGAGTTTATTCAAGGCGTTCATCGTTTCTTAAAGGGGAACCACTTCACTTTTAAAATTCCCAGACGGCCAATGAATTTGATACAAATCAATATAGTCAGTTTGTAGATTTTTTAAAGAGCGATCGCAAGCTTCAATTACTTGATTATACTTGAGATGATTGGGAAAAACTTTGGTCGCGTAAACCACTTGATCCCGAACATCGGATAACGCTTTGGCGACCATTTGTTCCGAGTGACCCTCCCCATAAATTTCTGCGGTGTCAACGGTGGTTATTCCCGCTTCAAATGCAGTCCGAATGGCTTTGATGGTTTCTTCGTCCTCAACTCCCGTCCAACCTCGCTTTCCGGCTTGCCAAGTTCCCATAATAATGGGTTTAATGGAAATATCGGATGTGCCAAGGGGTCGCGTTTCCATATTAGACTCCTAAGTTATTCACTGCTGCTGCTTCTGTTATTGTAAAGATGAGTTAGAAATTTTGTATCTATCTTATGGAAGTGAAAATCAAACCAGCTTTAAAAGAATGGAATATTGCAGTTCAGGCAATAGAAGCGGGAAAAACAATTTTGTTGCTGCGAAAAGGGGGAATTCGAGAACACAAAGGTCAATTTTCTGTAGAACATCAACAGGTTTTATTATATCCCACTTTTGAACATCAACAGCCCCATTTACTGTTACCCGAATATCAGTCTCAAGTGCAACCTGTTTCCTCCGGTTGGCATCCCCAAACCGTTAAAATTAGCAGTTGGGCAGAAATAACCGAGGTTTTAGCCCTAGAAACCGCCCAAGCAGAAGCCTTGATTTCTGAGTTGCTGCCGTTTTTGATTTGGAATGAACAATTTGTGCGGGAACGGCTGAATTTTAAACCCCAAAAACCCCTGTTTTTCCTGCTTTTAAAACCCTATAAACTCTCCCGAGTTTATGAAATTCCCTATGATTCAAGTTATGGGGGATGTCGTTCTTGGATAGAGTTAAAAGAGTCGATTTCTATTCAAAATTCGATTCCCGTTTGGGAGGAAACCGACTATTCTACCCTGTCCTCAAACCTTCGCCAATTGTTAACTCTCAATACATAAATAAAGGGCTTTGTGTTCACAACGATTGAATTTTAACATCATTTTCCAGGGAATTTATAGGCGAATCTACGGGAAAGCGGGATATCCACAGCCCAACCCTACCCCTGTCCGGATGTCAAGACCTTTCCCGACTTTCCCAACAACCCCATCAGGACTTGCTAAATTCTAACCCATTGGCTTCCGCATAACGGTTCATAAACCGCATAAACCGTTCCCATTCTTCCTCCGACTTCATCAAATAAACCGCTTCGATGGTTTCCGGTTTACCGTTGACAAACTTCGCCTTCACCTCGCGGGTTAATAATTCCCCTTCTTCATCAATTAAATACATCCCCGTGATTTCTTCAGAAAATTCATTGGAGAGGGCGTCGGGATCGTTAAAATAAAAAGTCGCGGTTCCCTGAGACTTATCGCGAGAACGAGTTAAGCGAACGTCTGGAATTGCCTTTTCATCAATTCCCCGCGCAAATTGAATTGTAGCCATAATTTTACCAACAGATTTTAAACACTTGTTAAATTTCCACAGTCTATCATAAAACGCCGAGGGCATCTAAAACTAGACGCCCTCAGAAATTGAAGATAAATTTCTCGAACTTAACCCAACCTTAGACAATATAAGGCGAATCAATTCTCTGGACGCGGCCTTGAGCAACTAACGTTTGATAGAAAATCGCCGCCACTTCTCCGCGAGTAATATCCCGTTGAGGAGATAATGAATTCCGACTGGGATAATTGACAACCATTCGCTTTTCAGTTGCAGTCGCCACCGCATCCGTTGCATAGCTGGGAATTTGGGCGCGATCGCTATAAGCCAGCAGAGAGTTAGAAGTTCCGCCTGTAAACTTCAACCCATTCACCAATGATACAATAGCCTGGGCGCGAGTTAAATTTTGATTGGCGCGAAACGTACCATCGGGGAAACCGGCTAAAAATCCCGCGCGGTTGGCTTTCTCAATTACCGCTTTCGCCCAAAAATCAGAGGCAACATCCTTAAAACTGGTCGCCGGACGAATGGGAGTTAAGTCAAACGCCTTGGCTAATAAAGCCGCGTGTTCGGCGCGACTTAAGCTATTATCAGGTCGGAAAGTACCATCCGGATAACCGCTAATAATATTTAAACTCACCAACCCCTTAATAAACGCTTCCGCCCAGTGTCCGGCAATATCCTTTAAGCTACCATCGGGAGTCGGTGTCGGAGTCGGTGTCGGACCCGGAGTGGGAGGAATAACCACACCCGACAAATCAATCTCTCCCTTCGTGCGAGTCAGGTTAATTTGGTTTCCGACCGAGATTAGCTTAAACTTACTCGCATTTTGAACATCATACTTCCCATTATCGCGGAAAACGTTTCCACCCGGATCTTGACTGGTTCCTAAATCCGGTTTAGAATCGGCAATCACCGTTAAGCCATCTTGCAGGTTCTTTTCCACTAAATTTTTCCGCAACACCGGTTTAGAACTTCCCGAAAGAACTATTCCCGTGCGATTTCCGGTAATCTCATTATCCACAATTAACGGCGCCGCTTGGGCTTGCACGGCGATCGCATATCCGGTATTTTGAAACTTATTACCGCGAATTTCCCCTTTGGCATTTCCGGCCAAAGCAATACCATTCCCCCCATTTTCGGTAAACACGCTATCCAAAATTTCAGGAATCCCCGTTCCGGTAATATAGACCCCTTCCCGCTTGGATTTAGCAAACGTACACTTACTCACTGTACAATAAACCGATTCAATCCAAACCGCCGTTCCCCGAATTTCCTCATTCGTGACACTAAATCCGTGCAGCGCCGAATTATTTTCCATCCAGACGGTCACATTTTGAGCGGCCGCCGTCGGACTGGTAAACCGACCGCTTCCGGTAATTTGAGTATTACTTCCCTTTCCGGCTTCATTTCCGACCAGCTTCACCCCAGACCGAATAAATAAGGGGAAACTTTCGCCACGCGTTGCGGTATAAGTTCCCGGCGCCACCTGCACAACCGTTCCCGCTTGGGCTTGAGAGAGGGCTTTGGTAATGGTTTTAAACGGACTCGACTGAGTACCGGTGTTAGAATCGTTTCCTGTCGTCGAATTAACGTAAAGAGTCATAACTGAAGCTGTGGTAAAATTCTGAGCAACAACATTGAAATTACCTTGAATGCGATTTCCATTGACATGATTGCCAAAAGAAGCGATCGCAACTCGGCTAGTATTTTGTACATCAAATCCGCCATTTTTTCCGAAGGTATTTCTCCCCGGATCTTGAGAACTTCCCAAATTGGGAGCGGCATTTTCAGCGATGACCATGCCATCACTGCTATTGCGTTCTATCGTATTGCGGCGCAAAATCGGTTTGGCATCGCCCGAGATTAACACCCCAGATCGGTTTTCAAAGATCGCATTATCGCTGATTTGGGGGGCGGCATCATCTTGGATGACAAGACCGTATCCGGTGTTTTGAAAGAGATTTCCTTGAACTTCTCCGGTTACGGTATTTTCGATAAAAATTCCATAGCCTTCGTTGTCAATGAACAGATTATTGAGAATCTGCGGTGAACCCGAACCTGTGGCATAAATTCCCTTGCCTTTATTGTGAATTAAAGTACAATAGGCAACGGTTGCCGTTACCGACTCCAACCAAATCCCCGTACTTGAAATCTCGCTGTTTGTTAAGGTAACACCTCGCAGTTCAGCTTGATTTTCTAACAACAAAGTGATTCGCTGAGGAGTTGCACTCGCACTCAAATAGTCACCGCTTCCCTCAATTAAAATACCGCTACCTTTTCCCGACTCATTTCCCACAACCGTTACTCCGGAGGGAATTTTTAAGGGAAATCTCTCCCCGGTGGCGGCGTTGTACGTTCCCACCTCAAGCTGTATCCTTGTACCGGGTGTTGCTTGAGATAAGGCTTCTGTCAAGGTTTTCAAAGGCGCTGATTGACTGCCCTCACCCCGATCTTCTCCCAATGCTGGGTTGACATATATTGTTGTCATCGTTATCTGTGGCTACCAAACCGTCTGCGCTTATTCTATGATTCTGTTACACCTCTGCTAAAGGGTGTTCTGGAGAAAATCAGGATTCTCTTGATTTTTCTAACTTATTTCACGCTAAAATCCCTTGTAACCCTTACAAAGCAATGATTTAACTGAATCAGTTCAGGTTAAATTTTTGATTTAAGGTAATTGATAAAAGATGTACATGAAAGCAGGAAGAACTTAGCATCGTGAGCGGTGAGATTAGGATCGTTCAGCATAGCGTGTCTAATACCTCCTTCATCACTGGTATATCCATACAAACTTTCAAATGATTTTTTCAATGCTGGATGAAGTTTTTTAGAGGATTCCAGTGTCTTAAGAGCTTCTGCTAATGTTGCCTTGGGTTTACCAGTAATGTGTTTGGCTAAACTCTCTACAGCAGAAATCGATTCCTTGATAGAATTTCTGTAGTCAGGATTTTCTCGATTACTCATCAAAGAAAGAGCGCATTTTAAATGGCTGGCTACTGCCGGAAAATCTTTGTCCTCTACTGCACACTCTAACATTTCAACTTCTTGTTCGTTGGTTATCGGCGTGAAACCATTTCCAACAAATCTATATCCTGCCAATTCTCTTTCTAAGATATAATTAATTTCTTTAACCAGGTGTGGAGATTTAAAATAATTAATCGCAATTTCTAGAAAATCATAAACTTCGTACCACTCTCTATTTTGGAAATAATCTAATAAGTCTTCAACTAACATACTGTTTATTATAGTTAGTAGAGATAGCGTCTCTAAAGGTTTTTTGAAGTGGTCTTTCCAAATATACTTAACAAAGCTATCCACAGATACCCCATAATATGACGCTCTTGAGTTGTTTGAGTATTCACGGAAAAAGTTTTCACTGAGAACATTCCACAGAGAGTTACGCAAATCCTGGTTCATACTCTCAACTTGAATAACTGTAGGCACAGCTTTTAGTCCTCGTCGCTGACTGAAAGTTTTACTCGGCATTTCAAACCGGACTAATTCATTAGCTTTTTGTTTGGCTTTTCGTTCAGCAATCTTTTCAGGATAATGAATATGGCAGTAGCCAGAAGAATTGGCTTTTAATTTACATTGTTCTCCTGACTTTTTGACCGCCTTACAAATATTGGATGACATTTATAGAACTTTTCGAGTCACTCTATTTATCATTTTACAAGTAAGTTCTTGCCTTGTGTCTACAGGTAAAACCCTATTCAATCCTAAAATCCCTTTAAGTTTCATCAATATCCCTTCACTTAGATTAGCTTTTCTTCTGCCATCCTGGAAACACAGAACTGATTGTATTTGTCGTATTTTCCCAATTTTTGCTGACTTCCGATTTTACCTCTTCTCCCCATTTTTGAGTCGCATTGACAACAGAATTAACCTGTTGAGTAACTTGTTCTCCAACAGCTTGACTACTATTTTGACCGACTGTAATCATCTGATTAAAAGCCATTTTTATCGGTTTGGGAGTCGCCCCATCCACCGCTTCAGCAACCCAAGATGTTCTTTCTCCTAACCAACCCGAAGTAATATTAAACATTTCCATTGCTTTTTCGACTGTTACCCCATAGGCGACCTTAATTTCATCGGGTGTGGAATTATTTATTTTTTCGACAATCGCTTGACGTTGTTCTTCACTCAGATTATCCCAAACCTGTTTACCAATAATTCCCACGCCCGCGATCGCAATCACCGCTCCCCCGGTAGACACCGCCGAAACAATTGCCGTCCCCGCTGCTATTCCCCCGCCACCGGATGCCAGCGTTCCCCCGCCTAACCAGGCTAAAGCCGCGTTTGTGGCTGCGGCACCGCTTAAAGAACCGATCGCCGTTCCGGTAGAGGCAGCAACGCCCAAAGTTGAGGCAACTGTTACCACTGTTCCGGCTGAACTTCCAATCCCAATCATCACACCTCCAACGATAGTCGGAGTGGCAAATTTCACCGTTCCCGACTGGGTAGAATAAGCCTTTCCTGTCACCATCAAAGTCGCCCAATGTTCGCAGTTAAATTCTGTGGGATGATAGGAACGAATATTTCCCGCTTCTAAGGCAATTTTGAAGGATTTTATATTCTGTTTTATCCGGTCAAAATCAAAGGTTTCTCCCCTAACTTTAACGGCACTCCACCCTTCTCTTTCTATCGGTTTTACCTCTAAGGTGGAATTATTCACCCAACCCACCGTGCGATTTTCTGCAATCACAATCCCGTAGTGAGCGATCGCGCCGCAATTTTGTTTGACGATTTGTCCGAGTTGAAAAGTATTCATCGTTCTCCTTTTTTTATTAAACTTGAATTCTTATTATTCTAAAAGCATATCTAGCTCATTTTGTAACGCTTGCATTTCTGCCGAAGATGCTGTCGAAGATGCTGCCGAACTTCCTAACAAATCCCAAGGATTTTGACAAATATGTTGAACTCCCGCTTCCACTCCTTTGTAAGTTGCATTAACAGTTGTTTGAGCGGTTGTTATGATGAATTTCTGCCATTTAGGATCAATTTCCTGCCAAATTGCTTGCAAAATAGATAGGCTCAATAATGCCGTACCAACCGGAGGAAACAGAATAACCACAGTGGTAATTAAACCCGATGTCAAGACTCGCAGCCCGACTTTATTAATCGCATCTTCTAGAGTAATTTTATCCTGTAAAACCTCAATTAAAACCGGAAAAACCTCTGTACCTACTGTAAAAGCCAATGCTGCAAAGGCATTTTCTCCCATTAGTTTTTGCAAGACTTTAATCGCAACGCCCCGCATCAAACCCGTTTTTAAACCCTCAATAGTAACGGATAAAATTTGATCGAGTTCTGAAGCGGCGAGTTCTTGTTCTCCCCGACAATAAGCGCCTAAAGCTTTAATTGATTGCAGTAAAATATTAATCGCCGCATTAATTGCCGCACCTTCAAGACCTGCACCGCCAATTTCTCCAACCCTTGCAGCCGTTTCCATGATTTCAGCGGCGAGATAGGGATTTTCAGCCACCCAAACGGCAAAATCTTGACTGACGGGAAAACTTTTAATCCCATCAACCTCGATAACAATTGTGGTGTTATTCACGCCTTTATTTTCTAAGTTGGTGAGAATTTTACCTTGATAATGACCAGAGTTGGCTTGCTTGGCTACATAGTTCTCGGTTCCGGCTTTGGCTTGTATTTGAGCGATGACTTCTCCCACTTTGTCAATATAAATATCGGGGCTATATTTTGTGGTTCCATCGGCGGGAATTTGATAAGCCCGAATTTCAGAATTATTGAGGGCGGCATTAAGATTAAAACCAATTGCCTGTAAATGTTCAAACGCAAACCCAAAGGCTTGGGGATTTTGACTAATTTCACCGTTGCCTTTATTAATCAAACCCGCTCCCGGTGTGAGCAGCGTTGAAACTCCATCTTGTACGGTTTGAGCGGCAGTAGAAATATTTTGGGTGAGACTCGGAATGAGTCCATTGAGAATTGCATTAATTTGATCTTTCATGATCAGAGAGACGGTGATAAAGTCTAATCTCTACATTAACCGGAAAAAACTTAGATAGCTAGGGGGGAATTACTGAACTTTAAGAACATTCTCGGAATTAAAATTTAGAGGGTTTTCCGTAAAATTACTGATTTTATAGACAAACCCGACCAGTGGAGGATAGGGTTGACACTCAAGCAAGCATTCAATAATGGATAATGGATAATGGATAATTGATAATTGATAATTGATAATGGATAATTGATAATTGATAAAGCGCCTATTCGTTCTCTGGCAACTCGGATTTGGCTTGTTGGACAAGATAGGGCGGGGATTGTATTTCAGTTTTTTTGAGTAGAATCCCTTGTTTTCCGTTATACTTGACTGTGGGATTTCCTTGTTTTTTCACATTTTTAAACTCACTCAACTTCTGATGTTTTCAGATCTTCAAAATCACTGGAGTGCATCCTGCATTCTAAAATTAGCGGAAAAATCAATTATTCAAGGCTACCCAGACGGTCGCGTTTATCCGGATCGGGAGTTAACTCGCGCCGAATTTGCGGCGTTAACGGTCAAGGCGTTTCCCAATCTCCCCTTAACCCAAAAAACTGTTAATTTTTCCGATCTCTCTCCCCAACACTGGGCTTATTCTTTGATTCAAACCGCCGTTCAAAAAGGCTGGTTTCGCGGTTATCCCGACAACACATTTCAACCCGATCAACCCGTCACTAAATTACAGGCAATTTTAATTTTAACCTCGGCGTTAATCCCAGAAAAACCCTACGCACCTCCCTGTATTTTAAATTCATCTTTTCTCGATACCGATGAAATTCCTAACTCCGCAAAACCCTTAGTTGCTCAAGCCACGTTAACCGGTTTAATCGTTAATTATCCTAATCCCAAAACCCTCAATCCCAACCGCAATCTTACCCGAGGAGAAGCTGCGGCTTTATTGTGTCAAGCCTTAAATTTGGATGGAGTTCCAACCCAATATATCGTTGAACTACAATTACTTTCCGAGCGACGGGTTAATTATACCCCCTTGCAAACGGCGTTAATTAATCAAAATTGGCAATCAGCCAATCAATTAACTTCTAATTTTCTCCTCGATTTGGCCGGACAAAAACAGCGGGGCTATTTAACCGCATCCGATACCCAAGGTTTACCCTGTTTGGATATTCAAACCGTTGATTTCTTGTGGCTAAAATTTTCTCAAGGACGCTTTGGCTTCAGCACACAAGCTGAAATTTGGCGCAATTTACAAGGGAAAAATTATGACGATTCTCTCCGTTTTGAACAGCAAGTTGGATGGAATCAAGCTCAACCGATATTTGATTTAGTTTCCGCTCCCCCCGGACATTTGCCCCTGCGTCCGGCTTTGAGCGAAGGGGTGATGGATGCTTGGGGTGGGGGATGGATTTTGGCGATTTCTCAGCGACTTGAACGCTGTTGTCGCTTGTCGGTTTCTCCGATAACTTTGGAATAAAGGGGGATAATGCACGATTTATGTTTTTTGTCAAATCGACCCAATTTGATGTAACGATTTGGTTACAAAACTCGTTCGTCGAAAAAAGTGGTTTGAGAGTTTGTCAAGGGGGGAGGGAAACGAAAGAATCGGACTTGGAAGGGGGTAAAATGCGAATAACTTAGAACATCCCCTTGGATTATCCAAATTGTACCGGAGTCTGAAACCCCTGTCAACTCGTTAAATAAATGAAAATTTTTTGCGATAATTTTGAATTATTAATTTTTGTAACAACAGAAAATTTTAAATTTTTGAAGTAAAACAGGCTTTGAATTAGTTAAACTCATAGAATTGGAGAAAATCCCAAGCTGAGATAGTATCAAATCAAGTCGCATCAAAGCCGTTCAACCCATCGCCCATGATCGAAGTCGAAAATTTGTGTAAGATTTACGGTTCAACCCCCGCCCTTCAGGACGTCTCCTTTTCCGTCGAACCGGGAGAAATCTTAGGATTCTTGGGGCCGAACGGAGCCGGAAAAACTACCACGCTGCGAATTCTCTCCGGCTACCTCCCCGCCACCAGCGGCACCGCCAAAGTCGCAGGTTACGACGTACACGAACAATCGATAGCCGTCCGCCAACGGATTGGTTATTTGCCGGAAAACCCGCCCTTGTACCCGGAAATGACCGTCGAAAGCTTTTTGTATTTTGTCGCCCGCATCAAACGAGTTGCGGCAGGCGATCGCAAAGCCAACGTCGAAACCGCCCTAAAAAAATGCGGACTGTGGGATCGGCGAAAATCCCTAATTCGCAAACTCTCCAAAGGCTACCGTCAGCGGGTGGGAATTGCTCAAGCGTTGGTACACGATCCGCCCGTTATCGTTCTCGACGAACCTACTGTTGGGTTAGATCCGAGGCAAATTATCGAAGTCCGCAACTTAATTAAAAGCTTGGCGGGAGACCATACTATTGTTTTATCGACCCATATTTTGCCGGAAGTCAGCATGACCTGTAATCGGGTGACAATTATCAACCGGGGTCAAGTGGTGGCAACGGGAAGCCCGGAAACCCTGATGGAAGAACTGACGGCCGGATCGGGATATCAACTCGAACTCGACAGCGCCGTAGACCCGGAAAAATTAACCGTATTTGAACAAATTCCCGGCGTGCGATTGCTACAATATCTTCCCGAAGAACAAGAAAACCGGACACAACTGCAAATCTTCTGCGAACCCAACACCGAACCGGGACCGGAAATAGTTGCCGCCTGCGTTTCTTGCGGGTTCAACCTCTACGAAATGCGCCGAACTCGCGCTAGTCTAGAAGATGTCTTCCTCGAACTGACAACTCAACAAACCCCTCCGGCTTCAGAAGAAACGGTAGAACCCGAAAATATAGGCGAAAATGATTCAGCAACCCCAGAAGTCGAACCCTTATCCGAAGAAACTGAACCCCTAGACGAAAAAGCCGATACCATAGAAAATAATCAACAAGACGATGAACCCGACTCAACCCCTTAACTCCCGATTATGCTTGTTACCCTGAGCAACCTGATCGCTATTTATCGCAAAGAACTACAAAGTTACTTTGCCTCTCCTCTGGCTTATGCGATCGCCGGAGTCTTTTGGGTATTGACCGGATATTTCTTTGTTGCTGTATTATTAGGCCCCGACGGTTTAATTCAACAAGTTGCCCTTCGCGATCAGTACGGCATTACCGACCCGCCCATCGACTTACCCTATGAATTTTTACAGGTCTTTTTGCGACTGATGGGTTCGATGTCTTTATTTGTTCTCCCAATGCTGTCGATGGGACTCTACGCCGAAGAACGCAAACGGGGAACTTTAGAACTGTTGGCAACCTCTCCGATTACTAACTGGGTGGTCGCCACCGGAAAATTATTGGGGGTTGTGACATTCTACGCCACCATGATTTTACCGTTAATGGCATTGGAAGCCGCCGCCTTAAGTGTTGCTCAACCGCCGATGTCTCCCGCTATTTTTCTAACCGCCCATGCCGGATTAATTTTGCTGGCGGCCGGAGTGCTATCGTTAGGGATGTTTATTTCTTCTTTAACCGACAGTACACTTTTATCGGCGATTTTGACTTTTGCTTTAGTCTTATTTTTGTGGGTGATCGATCTGATTGGGAATACGGTGGGGGGAAACTTTGGCAGCGCCTTGGCTCATTTATCGCTAATTTCCAACTACACCAACTTAATTCGAGGGGTTTTGGATAGCAGTAGTATTATTTTATTTGGCAGTTATATTATTTTGGGGATATTTCTCACCGCTCAGTCCATTGATGCCTTGCGCTTCCAGCGTTATTAAATATGAAACAGAAAACACCTCTCGGTTGGAAGTTGTTAAAGTACACGTTTTGGCTCGGCCCGTTTTTAATCATTATGGGCTTATCGGCCGGGTTTGTTTCGGGAACGTGGGAACCGATACCGCTGGGTTTAATCATTGCCGGAACGGTAATTATTGGGTTGTGGTTTCTGTTTCGGGTCTATTTTCGTCAGGGCGATAGTGTTAAACATCCCTATTGGAGTCGCCGTTCAACTCAAGCCGGAACTAATGCTTTGGCGGCGACGGTTTCTGTATTTGTCATTGTCGGGTTAATTAATTTTTTGGCGGTTCGCCATGCGGTTCGTCTCGACTTAACTGAAAATCAACAGTTTACCCTCGCCCCGCAAACGGAAACTGTATTAGCCAATTTAGAGCAGCCGGTTAAAGTTTTGGTGTTTGAACGCTCTAGCAACCCGCAAACTAAAGAACTTTTAGATCGCTATCGTCGCATCGCTCCCCAACAGTTTAGCTACGAATTTATCGATCCGCAAGTTCAACCGGGAGTCGCCCAAGAATATGGGGTGAGTGAGTTTGGCGAGGTTTATTTGCAGTCGGGAAACCAACGCCAGTCTTTGCCAAAAGAAGGGTTGGAAGTTTTAACAGAAGCCCAACTGACTAACGGTATTGAACAGCTTCTCAGCAACCGGACTCCCAAAGTTTATTTCCTGCAAGGTCACGGCGAACGTCCGCTAACTGAAGGACAAGGCGGTTTGGAAAATGCGGTTAATGCTTTAAGTGAGAAAAATTTTGTTAGCGAACCTTTGACTTTAACTCAACAGTCTACTATTCCGGATGATGCGGATGTGATTGTTGTCGCCGGTCCCCAACGTCCGCTGTTTGAAGGGGAAGTTGAAGCGTTGGATGAGTATTTGGAAGAAGGCGGAAGTTTGTTGTTAATGATTGACCCGAAAACCGATCCGGGGTTAAATGAATTATTGGAAAAATGGGGAATTAAAATTGATGATCGCCTTGCTATCGATGCGACAGGAAGCGGTCGGTTAGTCGGACTCGGGCCTACCGTTCCCATTGTACGCGAATATGGGGAACATCCGATTACTGAACAGTTTAATAATGGGATTTCTTTTTATCCTTTAGCCCGTCCTGTTGAAACTCGTACCGTAGAAGGGATAACGGAAAGTCCTCTCATCTGGACGGAAGCCGAAAGTTGGGCGGAAACAAATTTGGCCAGTCGGGAGTTGGAGTTTAATCCCGATAGCGATCGCAAAGGGCCGCTATCATTGGGTGTAGCGTTGACCAAACCTGTAGAAGTCGCGAGTTCTCAAACGGTTTCTGAACCGGCTAAACCCACAACAGAAGCCACAGCAGAAACTTCTGATAACCCAGAAGAAGCGACAACTTCTGATAACTCAGAAAAAGCGACAACTTCTGATAACTCAGAACAAGCAACAACTTCTGATAACTCAGAAGAAGCGACAACTTCTGAAAATTCTCCGACAACTTCTGATAACTCAGAAGAAGCGACAACTTCTGATAACTCAGAAAAAGCGACAACTTCTGAAAATTCTCCGACAACTTCTGATAACTCAGAAGAAGCGACAACTTCTGATAACTCAGAAAAAGCGACAACTTCTGATAACTCAGAAGAAGCAACAACTTCTGAAAATTCTCCGACAACTTCTGATAACTCAGAAGAAGCGACAACTTCTGATAACTCAGAAGCCACAGCAGAAACTTCAGAAGCAACAACAGAAGAAGCGAGGTTAGTGGTCTTGGGAAATTCTCAATTTGCGACAAACGGTTGGTTTGAACAGCAACTCAATGGAGATGTGTTCATCAACACGGTCAGTTGGTTGAGCAAACCCGACCAAGCCACCCTATCTATTCGTCCCAAACCCGTTACCAACCGTCGCATTGCGATGACTCCGGTATTAGGAAGATCGATCAGTTGGGTAGCTTTAGTTATTTTACCTCTATTTGGCTTTGTCACCGCAGCAATTTTGTGGTGGCGGAGGAGATAGGGGAAGATGGTAAACGGATGGGTTGACGCTTGGGTTATCAAGGTTAACGCGCTAAGAAACGGATAAGTTGACGCTTGGGTTATCAACGTGTTTGGCTGTCAAACTGATAACTGATAACTGATAACTGGTGACTGTAAAACTATTCCCTCGAATAAAATTGATATTGATTTTTACCCTGTTGTTTAGCGCGATACATGGCAATATCTGCATTTTTTAACAGTTGATGGGGATATTCGCCATCTTGGGGAATCATGGCAATTCCCATACTGACTCCGACGTTAATCGTTTTTCCAAATAAGTGCATGGGAATGTTAATGGTTTCCACAATTCTATCGGCAACCGTCTCAATAGTATAGATATCGCTGAGATTGTGCAACAAAACCACAAACTCATCTCCTCCGAGTCGGGCGACAGTATCGACTTCTCGAACACAAGATTTAAGACGTTTGGCAACTTCTATCAAAACCCCGTCTCCGACTTCATGTCCGAAGCTATCGTTAATGGGTTTAAAGCCATCGAGATCTAAATATAGAATAACACTTTGAGCATCATAGCGATGAACTTGTGCCAAACTCTCGGCTAATTTTTCCATTAATAATAGACGGTTATCAAGTCCGGTGAGGGAGTCATGTAAAGCGAGTTGTTCGAGATAATGTTTGGCGGTGGTCAGTTCACTAATAGAAGCGGCCAAGACTAAACTAACGATAGCAGCAACGTTGACAAATAACCAGAGTAAAATTAAACTCTCAAAGGTGGAATGGGTGACAAAAGGGCCGACCTGATGAGCTAGCCCAAATAAAGCCAGTCCAGAAATAATAAAAATAGCAGTAGAAGCACCCCGAGTCCCAAACCGCAACGGCGCCCAAACTAAAAACGGATAAACCAGAAAAGCTGGTAAAACAGTCCCCGCAGACAAAAACCAACCGTTAAAAACAATTCCACAAACTAAAGTCAGAGAAGAAAATAGAATAATCCCTTCGGTTTGGCGCTGTAAGGATAACTTGCGGTTACGCAGGGAAGCCCAGGTAATACAAACCGGAGTCATTACCAATACTCCCATCGCATCTCCCATAATAAACTGTAACCAAAAAGAAGCCAATTCTCCCTTTGGTGTTACTCCTGCTAACCACAAACTGGGAACATCGATGAGTGAACTGATAATGGGAGAAAAACCCGCTCCGTGTACAATTAGGTTTAAAGCGTCTTTAATGCGATTAAGTTCGGGGTGAAAATGTCGCTTTCGCAGCAAATAAGCCCCCGCCACTCCCCCCAAAGATGAACCCGTCGCCATACCGACTATTGTGGAAATAGGTAAGGAAAAAGATAAATTAGCCAAAACCACACCGCAAAAAATACCCGGCCACAAACGATAACCGTAAATTAATAAAGCCGCCAACCCAATACCCGCAGGAAGCCAGACGAGGGTGACAGTCCCCCCAACCCGTGAAAAAATCTGCCCAAACTTAGCGGCGCTGGTGTAAAGTAGGGAAAGCACAAGAATTCGAGTCAGATCAGTCTTAAGCTGAGAGTTGAGCATTGCATCAAAAAAAAATGAATGGTATTGCTCTTTGAGAAAGAAGTGTAAACCCACTGGAGAATATTTAGAGAATTTGTCTTCCCTTGGTTGACAAATTGTTATAATCTCTTAAATAGAAATGTGATTCTGGGCGTAAATCTCTATGAAAATTAGCAACTTTCTCTCGATGATTCTAGCTCAATTGTCACTGATGTCAATTCCGTTTAAGGTTATCTACTGTAAAATATACCAAAATTCATTTGTATTATTATAAATTTTTGAAGAGTCCGAGAATTTGACTCGCCGTTTAATTATCCTCTAATTCCAAATTTTCTAAAACTCCATGAAATTTCAGCGTTCCACTCTGATTTTAATGCTTGTTGCTCTCGGTTTAGCCGGATATGTTTATGTTATTGAAGCCCAACGAAGTTCTCAACAGCAAAAAATTCAAGCCCTAGAAAAACAAATTTTTTCCTTCTCCCGAGATGATGTCAAATCAGTCACCGTCACCACACCGGAAGAAACCATAATTGTCGAACGCATTTCCGAAACCGAAAACCCCCAACAGTCGCCCTGGAAACTTATCCAACCCGTTCAAACCTTAGCTAACCAAGCAACAGTAGACTTTTTGTTAAATCAGTTAGTAACCGACCAAAGTATCCCCCAAGACCCCAGTTTAGGCCTGCGTCGCCTAACAATTTCTCAGAAAGAATTAGCCGAGTATGGGTTAGATAAACCTCAACAAACCGTCGAAGTTAAACTCAAAAACGAAGAAACCTATAAACTCAATTTGGGAACCAAAGACTTTACTGGGCGTTCAATTTATGCCCAAACCAACACACCCCAAACTGAAGAAACACTCTCAATTTTAGTTATTCCTGAAGGTATTATTTCGGCAATTAATCGCCCGTTAGACGAGTGGAAACTTCCCCCAGAAGAACCAGAACCCACCTCACCCAAAACCTCTCCTCAGCCCTCAGAAACCGTACCCAAAACCGACAATTCTCAACCCGAGAGTCAAAATCAACCCGAAGCGGAAAATACCCCAGAAGAATCGGAAAATCAACCTTAATTAAACAATTCCACACATTGATTAAACCAATCTTGTGCGCCTTCACTAATTTGATTTGGAGTAAAAGAATGAGAATAGTCTTCCACATCCAAAGCCTGATTAGAAACATTCATTTCCCAACCCTGTACCCCTTCTTCTCCCAAAACAGGATAAGCATAGGTGAGGTTTTCAATTTGACGAGATGCGGACTGATAATTGCCTTGAAAACAAGCGCCAGCATCGGAACTTTGGATATAAACCAAACCCCGAACTTGGTTATTTTTGTCCTGCATATAAACAATATATTCCGCCCCCGCTTCAGTCGGCGAGGGGGTTTGACCCCGGAAATTCACTTGAGAAGTTTCTCGTTGAAGTAGAGGGGTTTTTACCGGATTAGCTAAAGCAATCTCAGGAATAACAATCAGACTTAAGATAGTTGTTCCCAGAGTGGCAAAAATGGTATTATCCTTTAGTTTTAAGTTCATATTTATGCCCCCGATTAGCGGTCATCTATCTATAACCACAACGGGGGAAGGTTCAATTCCTGAGAGTAATTAAAAAAGACTGTAAACTTAGGCAAGAGGCAAAAGTCGGGAGTTGGGGAGATGGGGAGGTGGGGAGGTGGGGAGATGGGGAGATGGGGAGAGACAGGGAAGATTCATCATTAATAATTTATAATTAATCTGACATTTCCTGAGATCTTCTGAACCGGCTGATTTTTTCTTAACACCCCAGAGTAGAGGTCTTTCAGTCTATTTAGTTCAACAAAATCGAGACAATTCTCCTGAGATTTCATTTAATTCATCTGAAATTTTTCTAGTTTTTATACAAAATAACTCCTGAGATTTCCTGCAATGACAAACCCAAAATCCTCCCTTAGATTGGTGAATGAACGGGGATAAAACACCCCAAAAACAACGAGATTCACATTCTATCAAAGGAGTAATTAGTTATGGGTATTTTAGTTGGAGATCAAGGAAACGATTTTCTCGAAGGCGGTAACAGTATCGATCTTCTCATCGGTTTTGAAGGAGATGATACCCTAAAAGGTGGAGATAATACTGATGTTTTACTGGGTAATCAAGGGAATGATTTATTAGTTGGCGATCGCGGTGATGACTTCATGTTCGGAGGTCAGGATAACGATCGCATGGTGTGGAATAATGGTGATGGTAGCGACTTGATGGAAGGCGGAGAAGGAATTGATACGGTTGAAGTTAATGGTTCTATTGACCAAGGCGATCAATTTACTCTCAATGCTAACGGAGAACGCGCCCAATTTGACCGAATTAATTTGGGTCCGTTTACCCTCGATGTTAACGACTCGGAAGAATTTAGCGTTAACG
>JAYKHV010000197.1:0-34567 GCA_035285085.1 Lyngbya sp.
ACCTCCACCAAACCCCTTTCTCCTTAAAAGGAGAGGCTTGTATCCATGCATGAAGAAGGAAGAAGTAACTGATTCCCTTCTGCCCTCTGCCCTCTGCCCTCTGCCTTAAGAGCGAAGCCCTGGTCAATAGTTCAGGCTTAATTAATCTGACTGATGAGATGATCTCCCACTCGTAACGCATTAGCAATCACCGTTAAAGCCGGCATTACCCCCGAACTAGAAGGGAAGAAACTGCTATCAACCACATACAAATTCTGAACATCGTGGGCGCGACAATTGACATCTAAAACCGAAGTATTCGGGTCTTCTCCAAAGCGACAAGTTCCCGACTGAATTGCCACAACTTGAACCGGAACTTCGCCGCGAGGATAAACAGAAGCCCGTTGTTTATCAATCGATTTTAACACATCCAACCACTTATAAACTAAGCGGTCGTGTGCCTCAATATTATTGTGAGAGTAATCGAGATAAATCTTATTATCCGACACCCGAACCCGGTTATTTGTATCCGGTAAAGTTTCCGTTTGCGCCCACCAACCAATCGAACGCATCGCCAATTGTTTCAATCCAAATTGCGGCATTGTTTTCGCCAAAACCGAGAAAATCGGGGGAGATTCGGCAAAAATAACATCCTGCAAAAGTCCGCCCGTATTTTGAATGTGACCCATTGGATAGGAGTAATTCTCATCACCCCAATAGAAATCATTTACGCTAACAGACCGGGTAAACTTACCCGAATTAGACCCCATATCCAATTGAACAATTGCGGTCATTTGTTGTTTCATTAAATTCCGCCCAACCTGACCGGAACGGTTGGCGAGTCCGTCGGGATGTTTTTCATTCGCCGACTGCAATAATATCACCGATGAATTAATCGCGCCGCAAGCCAAAACAACAATATCAGCAAACATCAAATAAGATTCGCCGTTAATTTCCGCTTCCACCGCTTTAACTTCCGTTCCGGTCGGATTGGTATGCAAACAAATCACCTTAGCGGACGTTTTTAAAGTAACATTTGGATGTTTCAGCGCCGGATTAATTCCATAAATTTCAGAATCACTGGTCGGGTCATCATCTTGGCGCGTCCATCCCATCGGTAAAGAAGTCGGATGCAAACCTTTTTCTGCGATTGCATCAACAACTTTTTGAATACAAGGTTCGTGATTAAAAGGCGGATAAGGATAGTTTGCACTCCGAGGCGGTTCGGTGGGGTCTTCACCCGCTAAACCATGAACCTGATACAACTTTTCTGCTTCTGCATAATAAGGTTCAAAATCTTTGTATTTGACCAACCATTCGGGAGAAATACCATCTTGATGTTCAACCTTTTCAAAATCCCGTTCGCGCATTCGTTGTAAAGTGGCACCATAAATTTTAGTATTGCCACCCACCGCATAGTTATTCAGGGGTGAAAAAGACTCACCATGCGGGTCATACCAGCGCTCAGGCGAACGATAACGTTCTTTTTTGAAAATATCAACCTCGGCTCTATTTTGATCTTTTAGAGCCATAAAATCGCCCCGTTCAAGGATGAGTATTTTCTTACCCGTTGGTGCAAGTTTTTGGGCGAGGGTGCCGCCACCCGCACCGGTACCAATGATAATAATGTCGTAGTGTTGATCGTCGATAATCATAGCAGTAATTTCAGTGAACAGTTATCAGTTATCAGTTATCAGTGTTTTCAGTGACCAGTTATCAGTTCTGTCGTTATCACCTGACCAGAAGTTTTAGTGAAAACTTTACAGTGATTTGAGTTATCAGCTATCAATCTTCACTGGTCACTGTAAACTGGTCACTGATAACTGTTATTGCCAGATGTAGATAAGGATAAATAAAGCAATCCAAATCACATCAACAAAGTGCCAAAATAAGGAAGTCGCTTCAAAACCGAAGTGACCTTTATCGTAGTTACCGGGTATGAAAGACCGTCCTAACATAATTCCCTGTAACAAAACACCCGTTAAAACGTGCAAGCCGTGAAAACCGGTTAACAGGTAAAACATCCCGCCATAAACGCCAGTGGTAAAGCCAAATTCTAGCCCCATCCATTCAATCGCTTGTCCGGCTAAAAAGTAAGTTCCCATCGCCATTGTTGCGGCGAGAAACAGGCGAAAGAAAGTTAAATTATGACGTTTGAGGGCGAGTTCGGCAAAGTAAATCACAAAACTGCTGGAAACCAGAATCACAGTATTAATTGCCGGTTCTCGAACTTCCAACCCTTCAACGCCGGGGGGAAGCCAGTCTACTGCTGTTGTTTTGTAGGCGATATAAGCCGCAAAGAAACTCAAGAAAATAATACTTTCCGACAGCAGGAACACGACAAAGCCAAACATACTGTTGGCTTCTTCGTCGTGAACGTGTTCGCTGAGTGCCTCGTGTAAATACTGTTCGATTTGTTCTGAAGTTAAGGAACTATTTGTCGTCATCTTTCTTCCTCGGTAGGGGTAGGTGGGATACACCTTTGTTATGGCGTGATTATTGTTTGTAGGGGCGTATGGCATACGCCCAAACCCGTTTGACAAAACATACACAAATTGAGTTGAGTTTAGGGCGGGTTTATGCAGGTTATTTCTGAGAGAAACCTACACAAATCTGGCGGGGTTAGGGCGGGTTTATGCAGGTTATTTCTGAGAAACAGATATTTTTGACAGAACCCGCCCCTACGTTATTTAATGTTCGACCGGTTTCGATGCCGGGTGAGGTAATTTAACGTTGGGGTCATTGGCGGTTAAAGGTTCGGTTTTTCCATAACCGTAGGGTTCACTAATAACCACCGGAATTGACTCAAAATTTTCAACCGGAGGCGGAGAAGGCACCAACCATTCTAACCCTATCGCCCGCCAAGGATTAGCAGGAGCGGGTTTACCATGACTCCAAGAACTCACCATATTAAAGATAAAAGGTAGCGTTGACATTCCCAACAAAAACGCCCCCAAACTGGCTACAACATTCCAAAATGTAAACTCTGGGTCATAGGAAGCAACCCGACGCAACATTCCATTTAATCCTAACGGGTGCATCGGTAAAAAGTTGAGGTTTGTACCAATAAACGTTAACCAAAAATGCAACTGACCCAACCCTTCGTAATACATTTTTCCGGTCATTTTCGGGAACCAGTGATAGATGCCAGCATACAGCCCCATCGTCACGGTACCAAATAAAACGTAATGGAAATGTCCGACAACGAAGTAAGTATTGTTAACGTGAATATCAACAGGAACCGATGACAACATAATCCCCGTAATTCCCGCAAACACAAACAAAACTAAGGCGCCCAATGCAAACAACATCGGGGTATTTAAACGCAATTTACCGCCCCAAATTGTTGCCACCCAAGCAAACACTTTAATTCCTGTGGGAACAGAAACACACATGGTTGATAACATAAAAATCAACCGCATCCAGCCGGGAGTTCCACTCGCATACATATGATGCACCCAAACCAAACCGCTAACTCCCGCAATAATCATCGAGGAAATGGCAACGACTTTGTAACCAAATAAAGGTTTGCGAGAATAAACCGGAAAAATCTCCGAAAAGATACCAAAAATCGGCAGAATAATCACATAAACCGCCGGGTGAGAATAGAACCAAAACAGGTGTTGAAAGATAATCGGATTTCCGCCATCTGCGGGGTCAAAAAAGCTGGTTCCTACTGTCACATCAAACAACAACATTACCGCCCCGGCTGTTAAAGCAGGCAGTCCGAAAAGCTGAATAATTTGTGCGGCCCAAACTGTCCAAACATAGGCAGGCATCCGAAAATAAGTCATTCCCGGCGCCCGCATTTTCACAATGGTGGTGACAATATTAAGGGCGCCCATAATCGAAGAAACCCCGGAAATCGCCACCGCCAAAATCCAAACGGATTGACCATTCAGCCAAAATCCTAACGGAACTTGAGTGCTAGCGGGAGGATAAGACCACCAACCGGACTGGGCAGAACCCGAAGGGAGGAAAAAACTCGCCATCGTTAACAAACCGACAACGGGAATCATCCAAAATGCAGCCGCATTTAACCGGGGAAACGCCATATCTCGCGCCCCAATCATTATCGGAACCAGATAATTTGCCATTCCCGCCAACGCCGGAAACGTCCACAAAAATAGCATCACGGTGCCGTGCATTGTGAACATTCCGTTATAGAAAGTTCGTTCGATTAAATCGGATTCCGGGGTCATTAATTCCCCCCGAATAATCATGGCAAAGATACCGCCAATAAGAAAGAAGAAAAACGACGTGACCAAGTATTGAATGCCAATAACTTTATGGTCGGTACTAAAGCTAAAGTACGTTTTCCAGGTTGTTACTGTTTCTGCGTGTGAATGACTCACAGCAGGTTTATTTTCTAGGGGAGTGCTACTCATTGATGAAATTTCCTAATGTTTATTCAGGAGTCTTTTACAGTGAACAGTTATCAGTTATCAGTGACCAGTTTTTTCAGTTTTTTCAGTCATCAGTTATCAGCTATTACTTGTTCACTGTTCACTGTATTTAGCTGTGATAGTTAACGACCGGAGGTTCAGCAGGTTTAACGGTTGGCCAGCCTAATTTAATGGTTTCGTGTTGTTCTTCGGCGTATTCGGCTGCGGCTTGGTTAGGGGCTGCTGTTGGGGTTTGAGTTGCCGCATTTGCCAGCCATTCCTGATAGTTTTCGGGAGATTCTACAACCACATCCGCTATCATTGTCGCGAAATAAGTTCCGCTAAATTGAGAGTCGGTGAGTTGATAAGTTCCCTCGCGAATAGGCGTAAATTCAAAGTTGATGTTTTCGCCTGGGATAATATCTTGTTTGAGACGAAAGGCGGGAATATAAAACCCGTGTAGAACATCTTCCGATTTTAACGCCAATCGAATTCGTTTATTTGTGGGGAGATGAAGTTCGGTACTGGTAACATTTTGTTCGGGATAACGAAACACCCAAGCCCACTGTTTACCAATCACTTCAATATCTTCTGTGGGTTCTCCCATTGAGGCGATAGATTCTGCTGCATAAGCGGGTTGCATTCCCATCTGAATATGATGCAAATGAACCACTTCCATCGGCCCTTTGATTGCCATTTTTTGGTAGACTTGGTAACTGTATCCGGCAATCCAAAAGACTAATAAAATCGGTATCGCTGTCCAAATCACTTCTAACATGACATTCCCCTCAATATGGGGACCGTCGCTCATGTCATATTTAGCCGCACGATGGAAGATAACGGAATAGATAATGGTTCCCGTTACTCCCAAAAAGATAAACGCGCCCAACGTGACTAAGAAGCTAAATAAATCATCAATTAAGATAGATTCCGCCGCCGCTTGTGGGGGTAGCCAAGAATAGGAAAGTTTTCCAATTCCAATACTAACGACAGCCAAAACAATCGCTATTGTTGTTAGGATTAACCATTTTCGGTATTGTTTTTGAGGGGTTGACCCTCCCGTTAATTCACCAGACATAATAAAAAACCTCTTTTACAGTCACCAGTAATCAGTAATCAGTCACCAGTTTTTACAGTTAGCAGTTATCAGTGTTTACAGTTATAAACTGACCAGTGTTTACAGTTATCAATATGTTCTGTTCGCTGCTCACTGGTCACTGATTACTGTTTCCTGTTCCGGTGTTCCCTAATGACCGAATTTATCTCAAGACAATATTGGGATTTTCGCCCATTCTTAACAGTTGGTCTGCGGTGTTGTGAATTCCGAATTCTGCGGCGAGTTGGGCGCCCAATGTGCCGTGAACAAACATGATAAATAAAATTGCAACACCCGCCATTAGATAACTCCACTGCACTTGCCGGGTTCTATCTTTTCGCCAAGAAAACCGTTGAAATGCTCTCCAAATTGTCATTCCAATCATCAGCGAAAACAGGAATACACCGCCGACTCCATGCCAAAGCATGGTTTCCATTGCTTCCATTCCCCAAGCGCTTTTAACGTTGGTGTAGGGGTTCGCCAGCATGATTTCATAAAAACCCGCAGCGACGGTAAACACGGTAATAATTGCCGACGCCAACATATTGTACCAACCCACATCAAAAAAGTTGGCGCGAGCCGCCGGAATCGCAAAAAATTTGAAGACGTGTTTTTCAAAGGGAAATAACACCCCAATAAAATCAAAAGCGATCGCCAGAATAAACAAACCCAAGGTAAGATGAACTAAGTTGGGATGAATGGGAATTTCGTAGGGTAAACCGTTCGCCCCGAGCGACTGTAATTGGTTCATTAATTCAGCATCCATTACAGAAGACCCTCCTTAACAGCTTCAACGACGGGAACGGTATGCAGTCCATAAACCCAAACCAATTCATCGCCGAGATAAACTTGAAAGCCGACTAAAACACACAGCGACAGTCCGACGGCTAGATAAGATATCGGTAATTTTTGGGGATTTTTTAGACGAATAACATACCGCCAGCCTGTAAATGCGGCGAGAATTCCCGCCAACGACCAGCCAATTAATGTATGTAAATTTAGAGTTTGTTCGACGGCGTTATAGGGTAAAGCTAACCCCGCTTCCGCCTGACCAAAAATAATAGCGATAAAGATGGAAATTGTAGCGAAAACCAGATTCCACCAACTTACCTCGTAAAGGCGGGTATTGCGGGTGAAATAGCCAATCACATCGCATAAAACCGCAAACAACACCATTGCAATCACAAAATGCACAACGATGGGGTGCATCGTGTCGGGATAGGGTAAATTGTGATCATTTAATGATGGGGAAAAGAGAGACTCGAACATGGGATTCTCCTCGGCATACCTACTCAACCTCGGTCACACCTCACAAGTAAAGGCTTGCAATAATGTATCGAGACACTACTTAATGTTGAACAGTCCTATTACAAATTTTTAATGATCATCTACAGTTTCGACAGTATCAAGATTAACATTCTGAAAAGATTGACAAACCGTCAAACTTTACTGATAAAAATTTGTAAAGTGTAGCCGATTAAACAGAATTTTGAGCCGGAAAGTTTCACCCTAATTTAAGATTTTTTTCGGGATCTAGAAGAAACTGGTTTTCCCATTTTACCGCAAATTTTTTTTCTTTCCCCAAATAAAATTTAACCCGATTATTCTTAATTTTTTCTTCAAAAGTAAAATACCAAAAACCCGGTTTCTTTGAGAAACCGGGTTTTTAAAATCTAAAAAAACTATTCCCCGTAATGAGGGTTTGTGACCTTTCCTCGGAACACAAAATACTGGTAAATATTGTAGAACAACATCACCGGAATTAAAGCCCCGATAAAAATCAACATAAACACCAACGAACTCGGGTCAGCCGCCGCCTCATAAATCGTGATTTGAGTCGGAATAATATAAGGAAAAACAACCAAACCCAATCCAAAAAACGTTAACACAAACAGCAAAAGAGTCCAAATAAACGGCGTTCTTTCCGCTTCATTGTTCAGACTGCGAATTAACTGCCAAATCAACAAAACCCCCAACACCGGAATCACGGCAAAAAGATAAACCAACGGCTTTGAAAACAAGCGTTCACGGGCAAAATCGTAAAAAATGGGAGTACCAATGGTAATAATAACCGCACCCACTAACGTTGTTACCGCAGCCAATTTCGCCGTCGCATAATGGGTTCTTTGCAGTTCTCCTTCTGTTTTCCAAATCAGATAGGTCGAACCAATCAAAACATACCCTTGAATTAACGTTAACGCCACTAACATCGTTTGCCAGGTTAACCAATCCAAATGACCGCCAATAAAATGACCCGCAGCATCAACTTTAATCCCTTCTAAAACCCCGCCCAAAGCAAAGCCTTGACCCAAAGCCGCCAAAAAACTACCCGCCCCAAACGAAATATTCCAGAATAATTTCCGACGGGCTTGTTCGCGAAACTCAAACGCCACCCCCCGAAAAACAAACCCAAAAATCATCATAAAAATCGGGATATAAAGGGCGTTGAGAATCGTTCCATAAGCCAGGGGAAACGCCCCAAATAAAGACCCTCCCATCAACACTAACCAAGTCTCATTCGCATCCCAAATATTGCTTAAACTGGTCATCAAAATACCCCGACGTTCTTCGCTAGAAGAAGTCAAAGATAAAATTCCCACCCCCAAATCAAACCCATCTAACATCACATAAAGCAATAGAAACAGGGCTAAGATTCCAAACCAAACTTGAGGCAAGAAATACGTTAAAGTGTTCATGCACTCTCCTTTATTGTTGGGCTTCTACAGGACGTTCATCGGGAACAAATTCCCCGGGTTTTGTATCAACAGCCGGTTTTTCATCGGAACCGGGAAGCGGTAGATTCAAATTAGGTCCTTTTCTAATAATTCGACTCCCGAAATACAACGCCGTGACAAACAAAACGCTGTAAACCGTTGCAAAAGTCAGCAAACTGGTTAATACATCTCCGGGAGGTAAATTAGAAGCTGCATCTGTGGTGCGAATATAGTTGTAAACCGTCCAGGGTTGACGTCCGACACAGCGAACCGTCCAGCCACATTCAACGGCGATAAAACCGAGAGGTGCGGCTAAAATCCAGCCCCACATTAACCACGATTGTTGAGTAACATTTTCAGCCGAAAATTTACCCCGCAGCCATTGAATTACACTCACAAACATTAACCCCGCAAAGTAAAACCCAATGGCAATCATTATCCGAAAACTGTAATAAATTAATCCCAACAAATGGGGGCGATTTTCCGGTGTCCATTCTTTCAACCCTTGAACCGGTTCGGACAGTTCTTTTTTAAACTCCAGAATGTAGCCTAAAGCGTTGGGAACTTTAATTTCCCAATCATTTTTTTCGGCTTTTTCATTGGGAATCGCCACAACACTCCAGTCGGCTGCAACGCCTGCGGGAATTGTTTCCCATTGGGCTTCCATTGCGGCTAATTTTGTCGGTTGATAATGATAAACCTGTTCGCCGCTGAGGTGTCCGATGTAGAGTTGTAAAGGTGCAATTAAAATCGCCGCAGCCAAGACAATTTTTAACGAAGTGCTAAAGAAAGCTTCATGGCGTTTTTGGAGAATATACCAAGCACTAATTCCCCCAATAAAAAACAGAGTGGTTTCCCAAGTTGCCAACACCATGTGCATCACACTGTTGGGCATAAAGGGATTTAAAATGGCTTGAAAATAGTCTTGGACAATAAATTTACCGTCAACAAATTCTCCACCGGCTGGAGTTTGTAACCAAGAGTTAGCAACTAATATCCAAAAACTGGATAAATTCGCCCCAAACGCCACCAGAATGGTTGACAAATAATGAATGTAGGGATTAACTCGTTGCCAACCAAACACCATAATGCCTAAAAAAGCGGCTTCCAGCATAAACGCCCAGGATGCTTCAAAGCCGATAATACTTCCAAAGAAGTTCCCAACCGCTTCCGAAAGGGGCGCCCAGTTGGTACCAAATTGAAATTCCATTGGAATTCCACTCGCGACCCCAATTCCAAAGTTGAGGACGTAGAGTTTCGACCAAAAGCGGGCATGATAGTAATATTGAGGATTGCGGGTTTTTAGCCAAAAACCTTCAATAATAACGAGGTATACTCCCATCCCGGTTGTCAGGATAGGCCAAAGCATATGGAAAATCGCAGTTAATGCAAACTGCATTCGTGAAAGAACAACTGTATTTGATAAAAATTCCATAATGACTTTGTACATCGTGACCGAATAACAATTGTAGGGTAGGCACAACCTACCCTGTTTGTGAACTCTAGTGACCTAGATAGCAAGAGTGGTCAAAAACAAGCCATGAATTGTTAAATTCTTGCTGTGAACGTGATGACTTGCTTTCTCGATCAACTTTAGTTTGTCTTCAGCTTTTGTGGTGTTTGACCTGAGTACGGCGACTGCAAACTACCCCAACACCAGAAACGACAAACAGCGCCAACACAGAACCCGGTTCGGGAACCGACTGAAGTTTCCCAAAAAGTCCGTCATTGCTGCCATCTTCCGGGCCGGCGGCAAAATAGAGATGATTCGCCTCACCCAGACTCGCCCCATTCCCAAAAGTTAATCCCCACAAACCCGGAATCACAATGGGATTACCTTGAGAATCTTCAAGATAACCTAAAGGCTGGCGAGTGTTCGGATCAAATCCTACAATCGTGCCATCACCAAAGTTAGCAACTAATAAGCTATTACTAAATTCACCAAAATCCGAAGGGGCGATGGCTAAACCTGCCGGAACATTCAGCAATCCCCCATCCTCCCAAGTGTTAATTAAGTTCCCGTTAAAGTCAAATTGAGCAATACGACCCAATCCGGTTCCGATTTTTTCGGAACCTAATGACTCGGTTGATTGTTGAGCATAGGTGACATACAATGATCCGTCAAAGGTTTGGATGTTATAAGCAGCATAACCTTCCGACTCAAAAGGATTAGCAAAAACCACATTTGAGGTAATCTCATTGAAAACCCGATCAAAAACTTCAATGCCTGGATTTTCCCCAAAATCAACCGCATAAATCCGATTGTCTGAAGCCAAATCACTAACGGTTACACCGTAGTAAATTGACTCTTGAAAACGATCAACAACAATCGTTGAGACAATCGGCCAGTCATTTGTACCATCAGGCCGTTTGCGATCCGTCCAACCCGAAATCGTCCCATCGAGTGAGGCAAATAAAAATTTACTGGGAGCGGTGACTGCACCATTGGGATGATCTAGGGTAATCACAAAGTCCTGAGAATTAATAAATACCTGCCCAGTCGGACTCGACATTCCGGAAGGATTATTCGGTGAGGCGGGAATGGTAACTACGGTTAAACCATCTTGAAATAAGGGAATATTGCCCACATCTCCAACATATTCGGTGACGGTTCCGGTATCGATATTGTTAATCCAAAAGTGTCCGCCAAACCCCGCAGTACGAATGGCAATACTACGTGAACCTTGCAAATATGGATCAAGAAATTGGGGGTTGTAAGCGGGGTTGTTGGAAACGAGGTTGGTCTGAAAGTAAGCCGCCTTGGCATCAGAACCAATATCAAGACAGAAAATAGCTGTTAATGCCGCTATTTTGCCTAAATTCAAGAGAGTTAGTTTCATTTTTGAACCTCTGATTGACGACGAGTCGCAATCCCCAGAATTCCCATCGCCATAAACACCAAGCCACTCGTTGCCGGTTCTGGTACGGGCACCGTCGTTAGGGTCGCGCTATAGCCGTGGAATCCAACAATGCTAGGATCTTCAGGGGGATTACCTCCAATTGAGAGGCTGTAGAGTCCGGCAGGTAAAGTCAAAGACTCAAAAACTGATATACCGAGGTTTTCATTGGCTGCATGGGCTAGATAGGAAATCTCATCTATCCAGTCCGTATTACCTACTGTGTTGTATTGATGATCTTCTTCGCCGCTGTTTTGCCATCCTTTATATAGTGAAAAGGCAGGATAGAGTTGATCGCCTGCAATGTCTGTTGCGGTCGGAACTCCGGGTTGTCGATCAATTTGGATGTTGAGTTGTGTCCGTTCTAGTAGTTCTAAGGCTACCCAATTCGAGGTATGAGTCCAACCCTTTAATCCCACTGGATTTGCAGGTTCATTCCAACTTTTTGCACCAACATAGTAGCTAAACTCAGCAGTGTCGTCACTATCGAGTTGGACTGTCCATTCATAACTTAAGCCTTCTTCTGGAACTGGATCGCTAAAAGAGACCGTTGCAGCCTGCACAGAGTTGGATGTTAAACTTAATGAAGCACTGAGTAGAGAAATCAGTGTCATTATTTTGCTATTGACCTTCATCGCTTTCTTCCTGGTAAAGGTTAATTGGCAGCACGATTGATTGACAACTTGATCCACAAGATTTAAGAATTATCTTGGGATTGCAAGTTGGGTCAAAAAAATGAACTGTGCATCGTACTTTATGACAGGTCTCTTCAAGTGTCAAAAGACAACAGGTCAAACTAGAATGGGTTAGATTTTCCCTCAAGAATTTATGAGTTTGGATTCAGAGCAGATTTCAGTACGATTTCCGGTAAAGTTAAAGTTAAAATGAGAAAAACACTCCGTTCAACAGCAACTTTCTTAAGCAAAATTTTAGATTGTTGTTCTGAGGTTGAACTTGAATGATGAACGCTGACCTCAGAGGTGTTGCTACTTTTTGACCAATCACTTCGATATCTTCTGTGGGTTCTCCCATTGAGGCGATAGGTTCTGCATAAGTCGGTTGCATTCCCATCTGATGTAGAGTCGATACACCATCCATTATTGGCGAAGTCTAGGGACATAAGCAGCAAGAATCATCAAAAACAGGTGATGAATTGTCAATTTATTGTCATTGACCCGAAAACTCGCTTTTCGGATGAACTTTATTTTCTCTTCAGATTTTATTGGGGTTAACGGTTTTTCAAGGGCTGAAAAACACACCTCAAGAAGGGTAAGGGACAACTGTACCTGTACAGCATCCCTTTTTGTAAAGTGAAGTGAATTTACAGCCCTTTTTGACTCACAAACTCTTTTCAAGTTCGGATAGGTTTGTTACAGTTTTTTTCAGTTACTTGAGTCTAGGAGTTTGCCATAAGTAACTCGGCTTTTTTGATGTAATCCCAACCTCTTTGATTCCAGACGTTTTTTATTCCTGTTTCTTTTTCTATCCAACGCGCCACTTGTGGGCTGCTCAACGTTTCTCCTTTTGATGATTTAGATTCTAATTCTTTCGCTAAATTTTCCAGTTGCTCTTGGGTTAACAGCGCTTTTTTCCCTCTCATGTGCTTGCTTTTGATGTGCTTGACTCCCTGTTCTCCTAGAGCATTATATTTCTTGACTATTTCTTTGGCATAATCATAATTAATACCGACAGCAATTGCACTCTCTTTTATTGTCCAACCCTCGGATATTTTCCACAAAAGATGCCATCTTCTTGACTCGATTATCTCTTTACTTTTCAGGTACTTTTGCTTCAGTTCGTCAGAGGTATAATGGTTTGCTAGACTGGCTTTTCTGGTCATCAATCTTTTCTCCGTTAATTTTTGGGTGCTAGGCCTGGGTTTTGATAACCTGGACTGTATAAGATGAATGAAGTGTGCCGAACTCGAAATCGGACAGTTTTAACTATTCCACAGGTTTTTAAAGCAAGTATGAAGCTTTGATGAAGCTTTGATGAATTTGATGAATTTTTGATGAAGCCTTGGTCTCTCGGTTCTAGGTTCTATCGAGGTCAACCGGGCTAAAATCGTCAAATTCTGCTTGGGTTGTGTCAGAACCGCATCGGCTGAAACTTAATCCCCACAATAGTTTCAACCCTTGTTACCCCCTCAAACCCCTTCAAAAACCTCGAAAATTTCATGTCGTCGGGTCGGGCTTTTGACTCGGGAGAAGTTCGGCTAAAATATCCATACATTAAATTGGCTTCATATTTGATCAAGAAGGTGTGAGTTGTAAACATCAGGGGGAGTGAAAATTTGTGTCAATCAATAGCGAGGGTAAAAGTTCATCAAGCAAGAAATTAAGCTTCAGTTTAAAAAACGGGTTGAGTCAGGGTTTATTTGGAGAAACTCGAACCCGAATTCTTGCTTGGTATGCGATTCTAACGGGTTCCTGCGTGGGATTGTCTATTCCCTTTTTTACTCATTTAGTGATTTGGCAAGTTGATCAAAGAGTTGCTAAAGACTTGCAGGAGGAAATACGGAATTTTAAAAACTGTGTAAACCATCACGTTTTTGTCGAAAAAGAAACCGATCCGCAAAACATATTTGATCATTTTTTATCCGAACAGATTCCCGCCAATAGAACCTTTTTGATTGCGACGATTAACGGTGAATTTTATCGCTCCAGTCCGCTGAGTTTGCCGAAGTCAATCTCTGAAACTTCTCCCCTGATTCGAGAACTTTCCCAAACCACTCAACCGATTGAAGGGCATATTATTGATGCCAAACATCGAGAGGTTCTCTATCAGACAAAGCCTCTAATTATTAACGAACAAGTAACGGGTGTGTTGATTATTGCTAATATTTTAGCCGGAGAACGACAAGAAGCTCTAGATACATTTTATATTGTGATTAAAGCTTTATTTTTTTTAGTGATTTTTGCTTTAATCTTAGCCTGGTTTATTTCCGGGCGGCTTCTGCATCCCATTCAATCTTTGATTAAAACGGCTCATGCTATTAGTGAAACTGACCTTTCTCAACGAATTTCTGTATCCGGACGAGGAGAAATGGCGGAATTAGCAACAACGTTTAATCAGATGATGGATCGTCTAGAAAAAGCCTTTGTGACTCACCGACAACTTGTCAATGATGTTAGCCACGAACTGCGAACGCCGATAGCGATTATTCAAGGAAATTTAGAGTTGATTAATTATTACGATCCCGAAGAAAGACCCGAAATTATTAAATTGGCTCTCGATGAACTGAACCGAATGACTCGTTTAGTCGAAGATTTATTACTCCTCGCTCGCTCAGAACAGCAAGATTTTTTGAGCTTAGAAACGGTGGAATTAGCCGAACTTACCGAGGAAATTTACCAGGAAATTCAGGGATTAGCTAACCGAAATTGGATCTTAGACGCTCAAGGAACGGGTCGAATTTATATCGATCCTCAACGCCTGACTCAAGCGATAATCAATTTAGTTGAAAATGCCGTTCAACATACCCAAGAAAATGATATCATTGCCATCGGTTCTTGTGTCGAGAAAACTTCAAAAAAACAGCAATTTCGCCTTTGGGTGAGAGATACTGGCGTTGGCATTCCCCAAGCCGATCAACATCGAATTTTTCAACGATTTGTCAGAGCAGAAAATAGTCGGAGTTCTTATGAAGGTGCCGGTTTGGGTCTATCCATTGTTAGAGCTATTGCAGAAAGTCACGGTGGCTCTGTAGAATTATACAGTCAACTCGGTGAAGGTGCGACGTTCACTTTGGTTTTACCCATTAAAATCAGCAATCATCAATCGATACATCAAAATTTTTTTGAAATTCCCCACTTGAGGACGGAAACCGATAGAAGGTTAAATCAAGGATGGGATTGTAAACCTTGCTAGAATGGTAAAGTCGTGGTACTGTGCTATCAGGAAAACGAGCGATTCTAACTGACGCCAGATAACGGTTGTATTCAGGCCAGGTAAAGCCTTTTAACTAGCCTGTAAACGTTCATCTGTACTGAGGTAAGTCTTTCGCTTCGGGGGAACTTCTACTCTAATATCAACATCGCAAACTAGCTTCATTTTTGAGAAATAAGCTGTGAATTCAAACAGCAGGAGGAGTTGAAATAAGTGTCAACCGCTAGCGATCGCAAAAATACACCGGGGAAGACCTTAAGTTCGGGTTCAAAAAACGGGGTGAGTCATGGTTTTTTTGGAGAAGCTCGCACCCGCATTCTCGGTTTGTATGTGATTATAACTGGCTGCTTTGTAGGATTGTCTATTCCCATTTTTACTCATTTAGTCATTCTGCAAGTTGACCGAAGAGTTGCCGAAGATTTAGAGGAAGAAATCGAGGTTTTTGAACAGTCTATAAACCATCATGTTTCCGCCGAAAAACAAACCGATCCTCAAAAACTGTTCGACCATTTTTTATACGAAAAACTTCCCAGTGATAAAACATTTTTGATTGCCACAATTGGAGGTAAATTTTATCGTTCAAGTCCGCTGAGTTTGCCGGAGTCAATCTCTCGAAATTCGGCTATAATTCAAGAACTTGCCCAAATTACTCAAACGATGCGAGGGCATATTTTCGATGAAGAAGCTGGAAAAATTCTCTATCATACAGAGCCGCTAACGATTAACGGAAAAGTGGCGGGGGTGTTAATTATTGCCAATATTCTAGCCGGAGAACGAGAAGAAGTTCTAGATACCGTTTTTATTGTTGTTACTGTTTTATTGGTTTTGGTTGTTTTCGCTTTAATCTTAGCCTGGTTTATTTCGGGACGGGTTTTGCGTCCCATTCAAACCCTGATTAAAACGGCTCATTCTATTAGTGAAACTGACCTTTCTAAACGAATTTCTGTCTCCGGACAAGGAGAAATGGCTCAATTAGCAACAACGTTTAATCAGATGATGGATCGTCTAGAAAAAGCATTTTTGGCTCACCAACAGCTTTTGAATGATGTTAGCCACGAACTGCGAACGCCGATAGCCATTGTTCAAGGAAATTTAGAATCTCTTGATTATTACGATCCCGAAGAAAGACCGGAAATTATTAAATTGGCTCTCGATGAACTGAAGCGAATGACTCGTTTAGTCGAAGATTTATTACTCCTCGCTCGCTCAGAAAATCAAGATTTTCTGAGCGAGCGATCAGTAGATTTAGCCGAACTAACCCAGGAAATTTACTTAAAAATTCAGGGATTAGCTAACCGAAATTGGATATTAGACGCTCAAGGAACAGGTCGAATTTATGTCGATCCTCAACGCCTGACTCAAGCGATAATCAATTTAGTTCAAAATGCCGTTCAACATACCCAAGAAAACGATATCATTGCCATCGGTTCGAGGGTCGAGAAAACCTCAAAAAAGCAGCAATTTCGCCTTTGGGTGAGAGATACTGGCGTTGGCATTCCCCAAGCCGATCAACATCGAATTTTTCAACGGTTTGTCAGAGCAGAAAATAGTCGGAGTTCTTCTGAGGGTACGGGTTTGGGTCTATCCATTGTTAGCGCTATTGCTGAAAGTCACGGTGGCTCTGTAGAATTATACAGTCAACTCGGTGAAGGCGCGACGTTCACTTTAGTTTTACCGATTAAAATTAACAGTAATTAATCGATGTTTCCCAAGGATCAGTAAGGACTATGAACCGGATTTTAATTGTTGAAGATGAACCTCGAATTGTGATCTTTTTAGAAAAAGGATTGCGAGCCAATGGTTTTGCAACCACATCCACATCCGATGCGAAAGAAGTCACAAATCAGGCTTTAACTGGGAATTTTGATCTGATTCTTTTAGACTTGGGTTTACCCAAAAAAGACGGGTTAACTGTACTGGAAGAACTGCGGGGTCAAGGGGTAACAATTCCGATTATTATTTTGACCGCACGAGATGATATTCGCGACAAAGTAAAAGGGTTAAGTCAAGGCGCTGATGATTACATCACCAAACCGTTTCATTTTGAAGAACTTTTAGCCCGAATTCGCTTAAGATTAAAATCCCAAAACCGCAACACCAACACCCTCAACACCAGTCCAGCAAAAACCACTTTACAAGTCGGTGAACTGGTGGTTGATTTACGCACCCGTTCAGTCAAATTAAACGAACAAGAAATTGAATTATCCGCCAAAGAATTTAACCTCATAGAAGTCTTCATGCGTCACCCCGGACAAGTAATGACACGCCAACAAATTTTAGATCGAGTCTGGGGTTATGATTACGATCCGGGTTCTAATATTGTTGATGTTTACGTCCGACTACTTCGCAAAAAATTACCAGGTGAACTCATTGAAACTGTTCGCGGAGTTGGCTATCGTTTACGAGTCAGGAGTTAGGAGTTGGGGAGGTGGGGAGGTGGGGAGATGGGGAGATGGGGAGGTGGGGAGATGGGGAGATGGGTAACGGATGGGTTGTTGGTGGGTTTTTTGGGTTAATGATGCTTGGAAACGGATGGATTATCGCTGGGGAGGACCGGAGGTGGGGAGAGGGGGAGTAAAGAAGTCAGAAGTCAAAAGTCAGAAGTCAGAAGTTACTGAAAACTGACAACTCTAATAACTGGTGACTGGTGACTGGTGACTGGTGACTGTAAAGACTGGTGACTGTAAAGACTGGTGACTGTAAATTGCCTATTGCCTTTTTGGGATGTACCCGATCGCAACGGGACTATCATTTTGACCGACTACTTATAAGTGAATTTCTGGCTAAACTTGGTCGCCGATCCGGATTCTGTGCCACAATTAACTTAAACGCTCTGTTTGTCATAGCAGAGTCAATATCTTGTACTCACTTGTTCCCAGTACCCTCAAGTACCCTTGACTGGGTTCGGTGAACAATCAGCCTAATTTTTTAGAGGTTGCATCAACGGTATCCTCAGGGGAAAAACAACAAAAACCGATTAATAATTTCTGATTAGATTCTCTATTCCCTGATTTTTTATGCGATGAAATCTCACGATTTTTGACTCTGAGGAAAATTCCTTCAAGCTAAAAAGTGAGTGAAAAAGTAGAATAGAATCACCATTGACTGCTATTGAATTGCATGAATGCCGATTGTTTTTAGACGCTAAACCCTCCTATGCAAATGATTGGTCAACTTTTAGATAGACGGTATCGCATCGTTCAAATCCTTAGTTCTGGGGCCTTTGGGCAAACCTATCTCGCGGCTGATACTCGTCGTCCGGGTCATCCTCAATGTGTGGTTAAACAGCTTCGTCCTCCCAATAATAATTCTAAGATTCTGAAAACGGCGTTACGATTATTTGAAAAAGAAGCAGAAATTTTAGAAAGATTAGGACGCCATGACCAAATTCCCCTGCTTTTAGCTTATTTTAAAGAAAACAATCATTTCTACTTAGTTGAAGAATATATCGAAGGGCATTCGCTGACGAAAGAACTGGTTCCGGGTAGTCCTTGGCCGGAAGAACGGGTGATTAAATTATTAGAAGAAATTTTAGAAATTTTGCTGTTTGTTCACGAACAAGGGGTGATTCATCGAGATGTGAATCCTTCCAATATTATTCGCCGGAGAAGTGATAAAAAATTAGTATTAATTGACTTTGGTTCGGTTAAAGAAGTCACCCATCAATTCTTAAATGGTAACAGTCAATCCCTGCGAACGATTGCAACGGGAACCCCGTCTTATATGCCGATTGAACAGTTTCAAGGCAATCCTCAATATAATAGCGATCTGTATGCGGTGGGGATGATTGCCATTCAAGCTATTACCGGGTTAGAAGCCTCAGATTTACCCAAACTTCAAGACCCAAATCTTTCTAACCCCGATGATTTGACTTGGCGAAATCGCGCTCGGGCGAGTGCAGGTTTTGCCAAAATTATTGATAAAATGGTACATCATTATCACGGGAAACGTTATGTAAGTGCTAGTGATGTCATCTCCGATTTAAGAAAACTCACCGGACGCTCTGATTTTACTCATGTTCCCAATATCGTTGCTGCTCATTCGGCTACAAAAAACATGAATTGGGGAAAAATAGCAACATTAACGGCGACGGGATTGGTCGGATTATTGGTTATTTTTGGATTAATAAAAGTCTTGAATCGTCCCGATCCGGTGAAAGCAGAAGTCGCTTTTTCTCAAGGGGTAGAAAAGCTCGAAAAAGGCAATCCCAAAGCAGCCGTTAGAACCCTAACTCAAGCGATTAATTATAACCCGAATAATTCCCAAGCCTATCAGCACCGGGGAAATGCTTACTACGATCTCGAAGACTATCAAAAGGCAATCGAAGATTATACCAAAGCCATTCAACTCAATCCCAACTACATTAATGCCTATTTTAATCGCGGATTAGCCCGTTATGATGCGGAAGATTTTTCCGGGGCGATCGCCGATTATTCTAAAGTCATAGAGTTGCAACCTCAAGATGCTGATGCTTATTATAAACGAGGATTGGCTCAATACGATCTGCAAAATTATCAAAAGGCTATCGAAGATTATAGCGAAACCATTCGTTTACAATCAGATAATCCCCTGGCTTATCGTTCCCGAGGAATCGCCCGAGTCAATGCCGGAGATTTACAAGGAGGACTCGCCGATTATACCGAAGCGATTCGACTCGATCCTAAAAATATTTTAGCATATTACGATCGCGGCAGAACACGCTTTCATTTAGGAGATTATCAAGGCGCTTTAGCCGATTACGATCGCGTGATAGCATTAGAACCGGATAACCGTTATGTTTATGGAAATCGCTGTAGTACCCAAATTAACTTAGGTAAACATCAAGCCGCTATAGACGATTGTACCAAAGCGATCGAATTAAAACCCAACGCCGTAGCTTATAATAATCGCTGTGTTGCTTATTTGAATTTACAAGAACTGGAAAACGCTTTAGCCGACTGTAGCAAAGCCATAGAACTGACCCAAAACGATCACAAAGCCTATAGTAATCGTGGCATGGTTGAAGTTGCCCGTCAAGACTTTGAAGCCGCGATCGCCGACTATACCAAAGCCATAGAACTCAACCCCAATGATGCTCAATCTTACAGCAATCGGGCGGTTGCTTACTACGAACTTCAAGATTATAATCAAGCGATCGCGGATTATGTGCAAGCCATTCGCCTCAAACCCGACTATGCTACCGCCTATTATGGACGGGGAATGGTGCGAGTGACTTTAGGGGATAAAAACGGTGCAATTAATGATTTTCAACAAGCCGGACAACTGTATTTAGAACAGGGATTAACCGGAGGATATCGAGATGCTCAATATCAAATTCAACAGTTGAAATAAACCCAGTTTGCTAACACATTCACCGCTATTTTAAGCGTTTGGTTCGCTCAAAAACCAAGCCCGTAACACCTCCGCCACCGTCCAAGCTTGAGCGGGACATCCACAGGGACGCATGGGAGCATTTCCTTCAAAAATTTCACTCATACTCCCAACACCCGCACCCAATAAATGATCGCTCAGAGGTTGCAAAAACTCCCGCGCTTGGGCAGAATTTTTATAGACCCGCAAATGCGCCAAAACAAACGGCCCCATCAACCAACCCCAAACGGTACCTTGATGGTAAGCGCCATCCCGTCGCAGCAGATCGCCCGTGTAACTGCCTTTATACTGAGGATCATCCGGCGCCAAACTGCGGAGTCCATAAGAGGTTAACAGTTCTTGAGCGCAGATATCCACCACCTGACGCTGACGTTTGGCATTTAATAGACAAGGGTAGGAGTTGGCGGCAAAAGGTGGCAGAGAAACCGCTAAAATTTGATTTGGACGCAAACTGGCATCATTGCCTTTGGGCGTATCGAGAACATCGTAACAATATTCAGCCTCGTCATTCCAAAACCGAGCAAAACCCTTCGCCGTTTGTTGGGCGAGTTGTTGGTATTCGTCGTAGGGTTTACCCAGTTGTTGAGCAAAGCGCATCATCATCTGAAGCGCATGATACCAGAGTGCATTCACTTCAATTGGTTTTCCCATCCGGGGCGTAACCACCCAATCTCCGACTTTCGCATCCATCCAAGTCAGTTGTACTCCCGGTTCTCCGGCGTAGATTAAACCATCTTCGGGATCGAGACGAATATTATAACGAGTTCCCCGTTTATACCAGTCGATAATCTCAGCCAAAATCGGGAAAAGTTCCTGTACCAAGCTTTCATCGCCGCTGGCATCCACATAAGCCCGAATCGCTTCAAAATACCACAGCGTGGCATCAACTGCATTATAGTCGGGAAGATCTCCGCGATCGGGAAAACGGTTGGGAAGCATTCCTTGATCGACATATTGAGCAAAAGTTCGTAAAATCGAACGGGCCACATCCAAGCGTCCGGTATAGAGGGTTAAACCGGGAAGGCTAATCATGGTATCTCGCCCCCAATCCCCAAACCAGGGATAACCTGCCATAATCGTTTTACCTTCCGGTTCATCGGCAGTCGGACGCTCGACAATAAATTGATCCGCCGCCAAAACTAATTGATGAATCCATTGGGGAGTTTGTTCGCTAACGGGCGAATTTTGTAGCAGTTGTTGTTCGTAATGGCGGCGAGACGCTAAAGCAATTTCACCGTTGAGTTGGGGAGAGGGGGAGGTACTGGCGACAAAGGTGATCGATTGTCCGGCTTCTAGGGTAGTGTGAAAGGTAGCACCGTGTAAATGATCTTCGCTATCATCTAAACCCCGTTCCCGTTCAACCGCCAGATCGAACCCATAATACCAGGGATGGGTAGCAATGGAGGTGGCAACTTTTGCCCCATCGGTGAGTAAATATAAAGGGGTTGCCAATTGAAAGGCTTTGATGCACACTCCATGTTCAATGGTATCGACTTGAATCGGCCATTGATTGGCGTGGGTGTTGTGATGGTAGTCTCGGTGATTGACTAAAGCCTTTATGGTCAGCGTCATCGGTTGGGTGGCACGGTGCAACCTATACTGAATATAGGTGGTATTTTCTCCCTGCTGCATCCACACCCGTTTTTCGAGGAGAGCGTCTGCACAGGCAAAATTCCACGTGGGGATGGTGCCATCTAAATAAAATCGTTCCAGATGCTTAAACCCTTCCGGATCAACTTTGCCGTCGGCCCAACGATTCGTGTAAATTGGAAACAATCGATTGCCATAACTGGCCGTCTCATCTAACTTCGCTAAGAGTAAAGTTCGACCTAAAGGCGGATTCAGAGCGGCCAAGAGTAATCCGTGATATCGGCGGGTTAATAGACCTGCAATCGTGCCTGAAGCGTAACCACCTATTCCATTGGTGATTAGCCATTCTCGGGATTCAGCAGATGCCAGATCACAACAGATTTCTCGTCCAAATGTAATAATCATGCTTGATCTCCTAACTTACACTCAGTTTATCTATGGGGTGCGGTGTCAACTTTATGACCGAAAAGATTCATTAATAGAGACTGAGTGTTTATTGTAAATCCCACCTTACCCTTGAAAGAGATTCTCTTTTTTCTTTTAAGGGTTGTCTGGGAAGCGATAATTTTTGGCAATGCCTATTTTCAGAGAATGGGTTAAAGAACTAAAAATCAAACCAATAAAATTAATTATTCATGGGTTGATCGAATATGGTAATGAACCCCAAAAAAATAAAAAGATCGATTGTGCTTGGGGCCGCGAGTGGACTCTTGGTGATTAGTACGACGGTGGCGCTGATTAGCTTGGTTCCCCTTTATAGTCGCATTAAACAACAAGAAGAACAGAATTTGTTATTCCAAACTGAAAAAAGTGCTGTGGCTCTCGATAATATTTTAAGAACGGCTCAGGAACAGGGAGTACAGTTTTCTCAAAATTCTCAAGTCAAACAAGTTTTATCCGGCTCATCGGCCGCCCTAAATTCGGCAAGTTCTTTAGAAGAAATTCAGACGGATCTTCAAAAAAAACTCAATCAATTTGTTGTGGGAATTGTCTATCTTAATTCTCAAAACCAAAAAATTATAGAATTGGGTGAATCTCTACCCAATCAAGTTATTAAAAGTTTAAATCCCGATTTAAACTCATCTAAAATAAAGTTTTTATGGAATGATAAAAACTTTTATTTTGTCGTGATTAACCCCATATTCAGTTCAAGAAAACTGGGTCAAAGTATAGTTTTGTTTAAATTTCCTCAGCTCGAACAGTTAAAAAGTTGTCTTCAGGCTTCCAATGCTTGTCATGGGATTTTAGGAATTGAACAACCGGAAAAAACAGAAGCCTTTTTTCCCTTGGGAAATCCCGATTCTCAATCCGATGATCTCTTACTTGAAGATGAATCTGTCAAGATTGCAATAGATAAATCCCTGGGCGGAGAAACGGGAGCATTATGGTGTAAACAATGCGACTATTTTATTGTCTATGCTCCGGTGCAAACGGCGAATGGGGGTCTATTACTGGCAACGGGAAAAATTAAACTTTATGCTTCAATTTATCGACAATTTTTAACCGTTGCCGGGGCAATTGTCCTGTTAATTGTCTGGGGAACGATTGGGGTTGTATTAATTTTACGTCCCCTGACCAATCAAATGCAAACGGAAATTCTCGAACGTCAAAAAGCCGAAATCGCCTTGCGTCAAGAAAAAGACTTTAATCAAACTTTGTTTCATGCCAATCCCGCTTTTTTAATTGTGCTTGATCCGGAAGGAAAAGTCAAATTAATCAATGATGCGATGCTGATGGCTTTAGGGTATAGCCTCCCAGAAGTTTTGGATACCGATTATTTAGCCACATTTGTTCCTCGCAAGGATAAAGACTCTTTACCTTGGGTGTTTGAGTTGATGATTCGCCGCCGACTTCCGATTAGAACCGAAGAAAAAGTCTTAACGAAAAATGGCAAAGAAATTATTGTAGAATGGTATGGTCGGGCGGTGTTTAACGCACAAACAGATGAATATGAATACTTTTTAGGTGCGGGACTCGATATTACCGAACGCAAGCGAGCAGAAGAAGAATTACAACTCCTCCAACGCATTACAAAAGCAGTCAGTGTTGCTTCCGATTTTGACTCCGCAATTGATGTTGCTTTGCATTTGGTCTGTGAAACGACGGGTTGGGAATTTGGCGAGGCTTGGGTTCCGAATGTGGAACAAACCTATCTAGAATACAGTTCAGTCGGCTATGGTTCTACCCCAAACGCAACCGCATTTCGAGAACAGAGTTGTAGTTTGAGATTTGCACCCAATGAAGGATTACCGGGGCGGGTTTGGAGTTCTCAAAAACCCGAATGGATTCCCGATATTTCCAGAGAATGTGAAATCCATTTTCCTCGCACGTTAATCGCCACAGAATCGGAATTTAAAGCCGGATTTGGAGTGCCAATTTTAGCGAACAATAAAGTTCTAGCCGTCCTGGTTTTTTTAATGTCTATTGCCCAAACTGAAGATCGGCGTTTAGTTGAATTTATTTCTTCCGTGGCGATACAACTTGGGGCTGTATTTGAACGCAAACAAGCCGAGGCAAAATATCGTAACATCTTTAAAAATGCGGTTGAAGGTATATTTCAACTGAATTTAGAAGGTCAATATACCAGTGCAAATCCAGCCTTGGCAAAGATTTTAGGTTATAATTCACCGCAAATTTTACTCGACAAACAAACAAGACTTAAAGATATTTACTTAAATTCCGAGCAGTATTCTAAGTTAATTAAAAGTTTGCATGAACGGGGAGAAGTTTCTAATTTTGAATCACAAGTTTATCGCCAAGATGGACGTTTGATCTGGATTTTACAAAATGCTAGAGCCATTCGAGCCGGCAAAGAAAAGCAAGTCATTTATTATGAAGGATCGGTCATTGATATTACTAACTTGAAAAAAACTGAAGAAAAGTTACGTTACAGCGCTGCTCACGATGCCTTAACGAATTTGTGGAATCGAGCCTTTTTTATTGAACGACTTAAAAAATCTATCGCTCGCCTTCAAAAACAACCTAATTCTAAATTTGCGGTGTTATTTTTAGATTTAGATGGCTTTAAATTTATCAATGATAGTTTGGGTCATGCGATGGGAGATTTGCTGTTAATTGAAATTAGTAAACGTCTGAAAACTTGTATTCGGACTCGTGATATTTTATCTCGATTAGGTGGGGATGAATTTACAATCTTGTTAGAAAATATTTCCGACATCAATGAAGCCAAAGAAATCGCTTCCAGGGTTCTAAAATTGCTGAACAAACCCTTTACTCTCAGAGGTCATCAAGTGTTTATCGGGACGAGTATTGGTATTGTTCAAGGAACTCCTGAGTATCGTTTTCCTCCGGAGATTTTGAGAGATGCAGACACGGCGATGTATCGGGCGAAAAAACAAGGAAAAGGCTGTGCTGTTCTCTTTGATGCGGCGATGCGAACCGATGCGTTGCGACGTTTACAAATTCAAACCGATTTACGATGGGCGATGGAACGAGAAGAATTTCAACTCTACTATCAACCCATTATCGAATTATCTACGGGTAAAATAGCCGGATTTGAGGCTTTATTACGCTGGGAACATCCCGAAAAAGGCTTTATTTCTCCGGCTGAATTCATTCCCGTTGCTGAAGAAACGGGTATCATTGTACCTCTCGGAGAATGGGTATTACGAGAAGCTTGTCGTCAGCTTCATGTGTGGAAAGAGCAATTTCTCTCTCATTCATCCTTAATGATGAGCGTCAATTTATCCAGTCAACAGTTTACCACAGATTTGAGCCAACGCATCGATAAAATTCTCCAAGAAACTCGGGTTTTAGGACGAGAATTAAAGTTGGAAATCACCGAAACAGCAATTATGGCCGATCCCCAACTGGCGATCGCCACTTTAAATGAATTGAAACGGCGGGAAATAAAGATTTGTATTGATGATTTTGGAACCGGTTATTGTTCTTTAGCCTATTTGCATCAGTTTCCGGTTGATATTCTCAAAATTGATCGTTCTTTTGTCAATCAAATGCAGGCGGCTGACAAACAAGAAATTGTCAGAGTTATTGTTGAACTCGCGGAAAGTTTGAGAATGGATGCGATCGCCGAAGGAATAGAAACCAAAGAACAATATCTTCAGTTGAAAAAACTCAACTGCAAATATGGTCAAGGCTACTTTTTCTCCAAACCTTTGCACCCCAACTTAGCCGAACAATGGTTACTCGGTACTCGAAAAGTAAGTTGATAGAAGGCAGAGGGCAGAGGGCAGAGGGCAGAAGGTTGAACGAAGGCAGAGGGCAGATGGCTGATGGCAGAAGGTTGAACGAAGGCAGAGGGCAGATGGGAGATGGCAACCATGCAAGAGGCAACCATGCAAGAGGCAAAAGGTAATTCTGACGACTGACATCACGACTTCTGACTTCTTTCCTCCCCATCTCCCTATCTCCCCACCTCCCCATCTCCCCATCTCCCTATTCCCTGTTCCCTATTCCCTGTTCCCCTTTCTTGCCAAAATAAGCTTGAAACATCTGCTTGGCGACGGGGGCGGCGGCGACTGAACCATAACCGCCATTTTCAATCACCACAGCCACCGCAATTTCGGGATTGTTAGCCGGCCCAAACCCGACAAACAGAGAGTGCGATCGCTGCCACAACACCTCAGAAGTCCCCGTTTTACCGCCTGTAAGGGGAATGGTACCATCATTCATTCCCTGACCCGTACCGTACTGAACAACACCAATTAACCCCTCTTTAATCGTATTAATCGCGGCCGGATCTAACCCCGTCGGCACGGGTTTAGTTTCGGGAGTATTAGTCATCTCGGTCAATAAATGGGGTTTAACGCGATAACCGCCATTCGCCGCAGTCGCCACCATCACCGCCAATTCTAACGGAGTAACTAAAACAGCGCCCTGACCAATCGACATAGTAATGGTATCGCCCAAATACCAAGGTTCGCCGAAAATTTCTTCTTTGTTATCGGGAGTCGGAACAAAACCCGTAGACCCTTCGGTTAACTTCAACAACTCCAAGTCTGTGGTCCCAACGCCAAAACGTTCGGCCCATTTAGCAATTTCATCGGCACCGATGGCCATTCCCAAACGGTAAAAAAACGTATTGCTACTAAACGCCAAAGCATCTCTAAAGCCGATCACGCCGTAACCGCCACTATGTTCGTGAAAGGTAATTCCGCCGACGGTGATCGCCGCAGAAGTGGCAATCATCGAGTCGGGAGAAAATTTACCACTCCCCATACCCGCCGCCGATGAGACAATTTTAAACGTACTACCGGGAGGATATCCCTGGAGGGTGCGGTTGAGAAAGGGGTTATCTTCTCCTTGGAGACGTTCCCATTCTTCGGTGGAGATGGGTTTGGTAAATGTATTGGGATCGAAGCGGGGACTACTCGCCATCGCCAGAACTTCCCCGGTTTTCACATTCAAAGCAACTGCGGCGCCTCGTCTGTATCCAATCCCGTCTTCTGCGGCTTTTTGGACGCCCAGATCGAGAGTCAGCTTCATGGCGGTGCCTGTGATCGGGGGTTTTTCACCCAACAGCCGCAACTCTTGATTTTGGCCATTAACTTCGATCAAACGCGCTCCCCAAACTCCGGCAATTTTGTCATTGACACCGGCTTCTAACCCCAACTTACCGACGATCATTCCCATCGGATATTCTGGGTGGGCTTTTAAATCTTCTAGGGTCGCTTCCCCAATATAACCAATCACATGAGCGGCTAAATCCCCGTGAGGATAGTAACGATTAGAATCACTGCGAATTTCGACACCGGGTAACTGTAGGGCGTTTTCTCCGACCCAAACAAATGCTTCTGGGGTGACAGAGGAAGTCACGCGAACCGGAGCGGCTGAGTTATAGTTTACTTTTTCTAACTTCGCCAGAATTTGCTCAGTGGGTACATTGAGAACTTCGCTCAGTTGGGCGGCGGTTTTTTGCCATTGCTGCTTCGTTTGTTCCTTCGGCCATAAATAGACCGCCCGAGTGAGATGATTTGAGGCTAGGGGTTGGTCATTGCGATCCAAAATCAGTCCCCGCTTGGAAGGAATGGGTAATAGACGAATGCGATTCTCCTCTGCTCGGAGGCGATTTTGCTTCCCTTCTATCAGTTGTAATTGTACCAAACGATAGACATTTAACCCCATCAATGCGGTTGTTAATAGTATAAACGCTACGGCTCGATAGATATAGCGAGAGTCCCGTTTATCTCGTTTGGGATCGGGTTGAAAGAAATTGATAGAAGAAGGTTCAGAAGTCGTTTCAGAAGTCGTTTCAGAGGTGTATGACAATTGACGCACCATAGCCCTGCCGTGTCAATATTTAAGCGGATCTGTTCTCAGTTGCCCGTTTTCAGTTTTGAGCGAAACGCTCGCGATCGCCGATTACAGGTTACTTTTGATTGAACTCTTGATTGCTCAATCAATGGTCATTGGAACACAAATCAAAGCCAATTGTAAACTAGGTTGTCTAAAATTTCCGTAAAAGATCCCCCCGATCGTCTGATCGCCATCGCGACGGGTGTTATTCTCCCATCAGCCAAGATAGCAGCAATCCCAACACCAGTAAAGCTGTCCACTGCGGCAGGTGTAACCAGTGTAAAGCGTAACTCGGCCAGACGATAAACACCACACAAAAGCTAGAACTGAGGAAGACGACGAGGAGGGCGAGTAGAGTTGACATGGCTGTTGTTGTTCGCTGGCGCTTTCGGTTGCCCTATTTATTTTAAACTAAACCGGCGACAAAATAGCGATCGCGTCCTTGTTGTTTGGCGGTGTATAAGGCTTCATCGGCTTGTTTAATCAGTTTTTCGGGTTGGGTTTCTGATGTGGGAATAGTGGTGCGAATTCCGATGCTGACGGTCACTCTATGACTGACTTCGGAAGCTTGGTGAGGTATGTTTAAATTCTGGATTTCTCTGCGGATCTTTTCGGCGATATGAACGGCTCCTTTTTCGTCGGTATTGACTAAAATAATCACAAATTCTTCCCCTCCGTAACGGGCTACCAAATCGGCTGGACGTTGGACGGACTTTTTTAGAGTTTGGGCAATTTGTTTTAAACAATAATCTCCGGCTGGATGACCGTAGGTATCGTTATAACGTTTGAAATAGTCTACATCTAATAAGATCACAGATAGGGGATATTCTTCTCGAATAGATCGTTTCCATTCTTGCTGTAAATAGGTTTCAAAATAGCCCCGGTTGGCAACTTGAGTTAATGGATCGGTGCGGCTGAGTTGTTTGAGTTGTTGGTTGGCTTGGCGAAGTTCGATTTCTCGCTGACGCAGGGCGATTTCTATGCGTTTGCGATCGCTAATATCTAATATAATTCCAGACCAACAAATCTCCCCATTTTCTCGGCGTTGGGGTTGGGAATTCACTTGCAGCCATTTCTGTTGGCTGGAAGGGGTGATAATTCGCCATTCATAGCTAAATTTTTCTAAAGTTTCTGCCGATTTCATCAGGGCTTGTTCGTAGTTAATCGCATCTTCTGGAGACATATATGCCCACATATAATAGTCTGCATCGTGTAAAAAGCCTGCCAAAGACACTTCATAAATTCGTTCGACTTCTTGACTCACATATTCAAACCAAAACTCGCCATTTGGATTCCTTACCAGGGAAAAAATTACTCCGGGTATCGCATCAGAAAGAGCATTAAATCGCCCCTGATTTTCTCGTAAATTGGCCTCTATTTTCTGCCGTTGTTCTATTTCTTGCCGAAGTTTTTGAGTGCGCTTTTTGATTTTATTTTCCAGTTTTTGATTGTAGTTTATCAGGACTTTTTCAGCTTCTCGACGCCAAGTAATATCCTCAAAAACAACAAGGGCATGGGTAATTTCTTGTTCCGAGTTAAAAATAGGAGTTGAGCGAACTTCCAAATAGATATTAACTCCATTTCGTTTAATCATCATGTTATCTACAATAACGGACTCACCCCGCAAGGCATATAAAACGGGTAATTCTTCGCGAGGGTAAGGTTGATCTGTATCCGAAATGTATACTTGATAGATTGAAATAAACTCATCTTCTGTCCGATGAGGAATAATATCATCACCCAAAAGTCGCTTTCCTTCTTGGTTGAGATAAATCAGTTTTCCCTCCCTATTATGAATTGCCACACCCACCGGAATCGCATTTAAAAATTCAGCCGTATTCCTTTCACTTTCGACAAGTTGTTTATTCAATTCTTGAGTTTCTGAAAAAGAACTATTTAACTGATTTGCCATTTCTACAAATGAAGTTTTTAGCTGCTTAACTTCAAGGACTGGGGTTGATGGGATATTAATATCTAGTTCTAGACTGCGACTAAATTGAGCCATTGCATCCCGTAAATTTAAAATGGGATTCGTCATTAATCGAGTCACAAAAATACTGATAAAAATAGAGCCAATTAACGCCAATCCTGCCCCGGCAATTGTTTGGTAAATCATAGCATGAATTTCTCCCATGTAGTCCGTTTCGGGAATCACAACCGCAATCAACCAATCCAACCCATACTGATCCTGATAGGGAACAACATGAACAAAATATTTCGGACTAAATAACCGAGGACGAATTGAGAAGAAATTATTTTGGTTTAACTTGATGTTTTGAAGATTATGGGGCGTTTTAAAATCGGAATAATGATTAAGTTTATGACGATATTGCTGTGTTTTAAAAAGGATAAATTCTGGCTTTTTAATTGAGTCAAGATTATTCCATTTTTGTTGTAATTTTGTGGCAACGGTACGGGTTAACCAGTTCTTACTTTGGGTAGCTTGCAGACGAATTAATACTTCTCCGTCAATATTTTTAACAAAGGGTTGCTCTTGGGTGGAAGTCGCCACAATATTACCCAAACGGTCAATAATAAATGCTTGTCCGTTGGGAGAAAAATCCAACTCCGCTAAAAATAAATTGAGATCGGATAATAGCATCTCCGAACATAAAACCCCTTGAAATTCTCCCTGAGAATAGACGGGAGTGACAGCCGCTAAACTGGCTAGGGGTAGCCCCGCAATTGGATAAATTGTCGCCCAAGTTTGTTTATCCAATTTTACGGCTTCTTGATACCAGGGTCGTTTTCGCACATCCCAATTTGGGAGAGATTGAACTAGACTTTGAGGATGACCTGACTCATCCAATAAATAGTAATTTCGATTTCCGGGCGCAGTCCCTTTGAGTTCTGCTAAAAAATATTGACCTTTAAAATATTCACCTTGAATAATTCCCGTCCCCCGGTTGTATCCTATACCGATAAATTGTCCTTCAGGAGTCGAAAAGGTTATCCCCGTTGGAGTGGGATCAAAAATCTGCATTTGTTGCCAAAATTGTTTTTGTAACTGGGAAAGATTTGTCGGGTCAACTTCGCCCGTTTCAATGGCGGCTTTATTTAAAGCAATCATTTCATGGGGAAGTTTGAGATAATTATCGAGGTGGGTAGTAACTTGATTTCCAACTTCTTCGGTGAGTTGATGGGCTATCTGTTCAATCGTTTGACGTTGACTGCGATAATATAAATAACTGACCAGACTGACAACGCCCGTAACCTGTACAACAAACAGAACAGTTAATAGGGTTCGTAGCCGAATATTAACGTCTGGGTTTGTTAGTTTTTGTTTGAGATAATTTAAAAACATAAAAACATCACACTTTCAGAGGGTTTTTTGGGAGTATGCGGGAAAGGAAGCTTAAAAGAGATCGAAATTATTTGATTGGTTTGATTAGTTTATAAAATATTTAAACCCAAAGTTATTATACAATTTTTGACTCAATTCTTTCAAGGAATGCTCTGGTCGTCAAACTTTCTCAAGTTGGTTGGGAACGGCGATTCTATCCAAATCAAAAATTGATAAAAAAATCAATTAAAAATAAATCAAATTACTTTTATGTTTTTAATAAGCTTATAACATTCTCGAAAACCTTTCAATTCCATTGGCTCAACTTATACAACCGAGCAAACCTTGAGTTGATTAAAGGCCATTGGAGCAGTAGAGCTTGATTTGACCTGTCAAGACGGACACCCGATGGAAACCCGGTCTAAAAAATTCGGAATTTCTCCCTTTTTGAGGAACGATTTTGAGACCAATATCGATTACCATAGAAACGTGGTCTGTTAGACAAGAAATTAGAATCGTGTTCAAAAGCCTTCGAGCTGATTTGCGCATAATATTCGAGCGAGATCCTGCGGCTCGCAACTGGCTTGAAGTTCTGTTTTGCTACCCTGGTCTTCAAGCGCTATTGTTTCATCGTCTCGCCCATTGGTTATACATTCTGGGAATGCCTTTTATCCCCCGTCTGATCTCCCATGTGGCTCGTTTTCTCACCGGAATTGAAATTCATCCCGGCGCGACCATTGGCACGGGGGTATTCATCGATCACGGGATGGGTGTTGTCGTCGGTGAAACCGCAATTGTAGGAGACTATTGTCTGATTTATCAGGGAGTGACTCTCGGTGGAACCGGCAAAGAAAGTGGCAAACGACATCCCACTTTAGGGGAAAACGTCGTTGTCGGCGCCGGCGCGAAAGTGTTGGGAAATATCCAAATTGGCAATAACGTCCGCATCGGTGCGGGTTCGGTTGTCTTGCGGGAAGTTCCTTCCGATTGTACCGTTGTGGGAGTTCCGGGGCGCGTGATTTATCGTTCGGGTGTGCGGGTTAACCCCCTCGAACACGGTAGCCTACCCGACTCGGAAGCCGTTGTCATTCGCACTTTGATGGATCGCATTGAAACGCTCGAAAATGAGATTCACACCCTCAAAGATAAGCTTTCGGGAGTTCCGACGGTTGTTTTGAGTGAATCTGGTTTATCTTTTACCTCCGAAAACCATCTTGTTAACGACTCCCAAGAGTCAGAGGTTGATTGCAGTGGCCAGACAACCTGTTGCAGTCTCAAAGATAAGGAAATTTTAGAGTTTCTCGATGGTTCGGGAATTTGGCATCTCGATGAATGTTCTCGATGTTCTAAGGATTGACCGCTTGAGTTAACCACCGGTTTTCTTTTCGCCAGTATAGGTAACGGTTCTGGGGTTCCCCCCGCAATTCTAAATGATCGACGTGTTCGGGTTCGAGCAACAACAGACAAAATTCAGCAGGGGGTTCTTCCGGAAACACTTCTGGCGGGGTAAACTCAGGCGCATCCCTCCGAGATTCTCCCGGTGACGGCCAGAAAAATTGCGATCGCGCATTGTCAGAAATATCTTGCCAAACTTGTTGACGTTCGGATGATAAAATGCGATCGGAAGATGCGCCGGTAACTACGATTAGTTCACCCAAAAAACGAAATTGTTCCCGAGTTTTGGGAAAATACCAACAAGCTTCCCCCGAGGGATTTTTGGTAATTTGTTCGACTTTTTGACTGCGGCGATCGGTGATTATTTTTAATTGATTTGTCTGTTCAACAAAGCCCCGAAAAACAACAGTTCGGTTGGCGGGTCGTCCATCGCTGCGAACTGTTGCCAGTTGAAAATAGCGGTGATATTTTAAACTCCGATTTCGATGCAAAGCACGGGCTAACGGTTCTCTCCAGGGCGCAAGTTCCATAATTAGATAATAATTTTACAGCAATAAAAAAACGTTTAAATTCTAAAGAAAATAACAAAATTATAGCACAGTTTAGGAAATCGCTGTTAAACTAATAGAAATTTTATGATAACCGTTACCGCTTGAGTTAACATCTTAAATTGGGGGACTTTCAGTGCAAATTACCAGCCGCAATATAGACTTAAGAGTAGATGACAGTTTAATGCGGGTTTATATTGCCCAACCCAAACCGTCGGGCGTTTATCCGGGTATTGTTTTTTATAGCGATATTTATCAGTTAGGCGGACCTATTATTCGTTTGGCAAACTATTTAGCGGGATACGGTTATGTAGTCGCGGCGCCGGAAATTTTTCATCGCATAGAACCCATCGGTCAAGTGATCGAACCCGATGATATTGGGCGGATGCGGGGGAATGATAACGCCCGTCGAACTGCCGTAGAAAGTTATGATAATGATGCTCGGGCCGTGATAGAATTATTACAGTCAGAAAGTGCGGTTGACCGTGATAAAATTGGAACGTTAGGGTTTTGTATTGGCGGACATTTGGCGTTTAGAACGGCTTTTGAAAGTGAAATCAAAGCTTCGGTTTGTTGTTATCCAACGGGTGTTCCTAGCGGTAAACTCGGTCAAGGAGTCGCCGATACTATTAAACGAGTTTCAGAGATAAAAGGCGAGATGTTAATTGTGTTTGGTTCTCTCGATCGCCACACGCCAGAAAATGACCGCGAAACCGTTAAAAATGCCTTAGAAACGGCAAATATTCCCCACCAAATTGTTACCTACGAAGCCGAACATACGTTTATGCGGGATGACGGTTATCGTTACGACCCGGTAGTGACGACTGCGGCTTGGTCGGAAATTACAACGTTTTTAGAGCGGGTTTTTTCCAGTTAGTGAGGATTATTATATCAAATAGTTATATCATGTCTGGATAATTAGTGATCAAAAAACTTTCTCCTTCTCCCCCTGTTTCTTCTTCTTTACTCTTTACTCCCGACTCCTGTCTCCTGTCTCCTGTCTCCTGTCTCCTGTCTCCTGTCTCCTAACTCCTAACTCCTAACTCCTAACTCCTAACTCCTAACTCCTAACTCCTAACTCCTAACTCCTAACTCCTAACTCCTAACTCCTAACTCCTAACTCCTAACTCCTAACTCCTAACTCCT
>JAYKHV010000198.1:0-124028 GCA_035285085.1 Lyngbya sp.
TAAAAAGTCAGCAAACCGAAAAAAATGAGGAACGAACAGCCCAACTTGTAACTCAAATTAACCAACTTCAACAGCAAATAGCCGAGGTACAGCGTCAACACCAAGAACACACTCGTCAAAAACAAGAAGAATATACACTGAAAATTAATCACCTTCAACAACATATCACCAAATTAAAAACTCAGGAAGCCGAAAAAATTAAGCAAACCGAAGCTGAACTTTCAGTTAAATATCAAGAACAACTTGAAAAGTCTGAAACTCAATTCAAACACCAACATCAAGAACAACTTCAGCAACGAGAAGCCGAACTTTCCAACCAAATTAACCAACTGCAAAAACAAATCACCGAATTAAAAATTCAGGAAGCCGAAAAAATCAAGCAAACCGAAGCGGAACTTTCAGTTAAATATCAAGAACAACTTGAAAAGTCTGAAAGTCAGTTCAAACTCCAACATCAAGAACAACTTGAAAACCGAGAAGCTGAACTTTTAGACCAAATTCACCAACTGCAAAAACAAATTACCGAATTAAAAATTCAGGAAGCCGAAAAAATCAAGCAAACCGAAGCGGAACTTTCAGTTAAATATCAAGAACAACTTGAAAAGTCTGAAAGTCAATTCAAACTTCAACATCAAGAACAAATCAAGCAACGAGAAGCGGAACTTCACAGTCAATTTCAAGAACAACTTCAAAACCGAGAAACTGAACTTTACAGTCAATTTCAAGAACAACTTAAACGGCGAGAAGCGGAACTAAGACAGGAAGAAAAAGAACGGATAAAAAAACAAATCGATGAGTTAGAAAGTCAAATCAAAGAACAAGAAGAAAAAACCAATAACGAGAAAAAACCGGACAGCATCAAACAGACTTTCACTTTACCCCTTGTCTTAATTTTGCTGGTTCCTCTACTCGGAATAGTTGGTTTTGCATCTCAAAAAACCTTCAAAAGTAAACCGGAACAAAACCCAGTGAATAGTGTTGAAAAAGTCTCCGTAGCAGACAATATAAAATTGGCTGAAAAATTAGCTTTAGAAGCCGGTGAGATGATCAAAAATTCACCCCATCCGCTTACGGTTTGGCAAACTGCACAAGATAATTGGCGAAAAGCAATTCAATTATTAGAAGCTGTTTCTATGGATACAGCAAATTCTGAACAAATAGAAAAGCAACTCGAAATTTATCGAACCGACTACAACTCAGTTACTCAAAAAATTGCCCAAGAACAAAAAGCAGTTAACAACTTAGAATCGGCTCAAAAATTAGCATTAGAAGCGTCTGTAATGGTCAAGAATCCTCCCTATTCGCTAACAGTTTGGCAAACCGCACAAGAGCAATGGCAAAAAGCAGTTAATCTTTTAGAAAGTATACCAGAAGATGCTTTTATTGCACCGGAAGCAAAACAAAAATTAGACATTTATCGAACCAATTTGGAAATGATTCGTCAACGAGTCAAAACAGAATCTCTCAACTCATAAATCACCAGTAGGTTGGGTTGAACGAAGTGAAACCCAACAGTTAAAGAAAATGAAACCAAACAATTATCTTTTAATGTTGGGTTTCGTACCTCAACCCAACCTACTGAGATTTTTATGGGATACAAAGGAGTTAAAGGAAGTCAAAGCCAACCGACACGATGAGTTGAAAATTTTTATAACATTGTGGCTAAACGGTTGATTTTATGGCAAACTAAAGTATTACCATTCTTTCTAGGTGTTCAACGAGGTGCAGCGATGAATACAGACCTACTGCTTCAGCTTAAACGAGAATTTCAGATTGTAGTTGAACAGATGAAAATTGTCTTCTGTCCTCAGGATGGTATTCAGCGACGTGCCTATGATATTCTACAATTTAAGGTTCCCCTGAAAAATCTTCAGACTCGTTTGCAGACCGAAAAACAAAATCATGCAAAGTTTGGAGATTTGGATAAATTAGAAATTCTCTGGGCGGATGAACAAACCCAGAAAAAATGGTATGAAAAGCGAGAACAGCAAGAACAACTGTTAGAACGGTTGCTGATCCATGATAATCTGCTTTTGTGTTTTTGTGATTTTATTCGATACAATTCCTACCGAGAGACATTCAATTTTACATCGCTTTTACATCATTTACTCGAATTTATTGCCATTGATATTCGCCGTTATACACATTTTCCCTATTTAACCATCGCCTACGAAGGAATAGAAACCCTAACTGCTGAAATTAGAAAATTTATAGCAGCCCTCAGAAAAGAACTCCCCACAGAGAACCTCAAACAAAAACACAAACGATTTTATACGATTCTTTTAGAGTTACAAGAATATCAGTTAATTGTTCAACCGCAAGCCGAATTATTTGCCGAAAAAAAAGCCGAGTTTGAACGGGAAAAACAACAGTGGTATCAACAACAAGGAGAACTCAAACGTCAACAAGAAGCTTGGTTGGAAGAACAAAAAGCCGAACTCCGCCAACAGCAAACCCTGTTAGAAGAACAAAAAACTGCACTCCGACGACAACAGCCAACCTTATTACAGCCCAATCTTGAATCTTTTTCTCCGGTAAAATCCGACGCAATAATTGACAAAAAATCCCCGAGGAAAAGCCAGCGTTTAGGTTGGAGTCCCTTGCTGTTATTAGCCGTTGTGATTGGAATTTTAGGCGGCGTTCAGTTCCTCCCCAAAGCCTCGGTAAACTCTCGAAAACAAATTAGTGCAATCGCTGAAAATCAACCGTTAGAACTGCGATTAAAGTCCGCTCAAGCCTTAGCAATGGAAGCCAACGAAGCCGTAGAAAATCAACCTTTATCCTTAACCGCTTGGAGAGAAGCCCAAGGAAAATGGCAAGATGCGATCGCCGAATTACAAGAACTTCCCGCTTCTAAATTGCAATCTGAACCCGTTCAAAAACAGTTGGCGATTTATCAAGAAGATTATCACAGAGCGAGTCAAAATTTAATCAAAGAACAAACGGCGATCGCCAATTTCAACTCGGCGAAAAAACTCGCATTAGAAGCTTCTGTTCTGGTGAAAAATCCGCCCTATCCCTTAGAAGTTTGGCAACAAGCTGAAAAGAAATGGCAAGCTGCAATTAACTTACTTGAAACCATTCCGAATGATACTTTAATTGCCCCGCAAGTTCAAGAGAAATTAACCCTTTATCGCCTCAATTCTCAAGAAATAGAAAAAAGAATTATGAATTATGAATTATGAATCTTCCCTGTCTTCCCCCGCCTCCGGTCCTCCCTACCACCCCAGGGCTGTTTCATTCTCAGTTAAAAATTGCCGGGGGGTCGGGCAGGGCCGTTTCGTTCTCAGTTAAAAATTGCCGGGGGTTCGGGGGGTGATGGGGGGATGGGGAGGTGGGGAGAGGACTTTTTTGAGATGAAAAATAGCTTTTTATTAATAAAAATCCTTCCTACCTCCCTACCTCCGGTCCTCCCCACCTCCCCACCAATCAAGTTTTAGGGTTAGAACGCGCACGGCCCTGGGGGGTTCGGGGGGGATGGGGTGATGGGGTGGTGGGTGAAGTGCGCTTCTGATGAAAAATAACTTTTTATTAATAAAAATTCTCCCAATCTCCCTACCTCCGGTCCTCCCCACCTCCCCACCAATCAAGTTTTAGGGCTAGAACGCGCACGGCCCTCCCTACCACCCCACCACCCCACCACCCCACCACCCCATTGAATGAGAGGAAATGTAAAAAAATATTACGACACTACTAATATTGTGAGCGTGATGCCTCAAAATACTTCCGGTAGGTAGTAAAAATCATCGGGCAATGTCCCGGCTGGCTACCAGATTGGATCGTCGAGCAGAGTAATGTAACTTTATGTTGCGGCTCTCAGAGAGTAGCAATCGGGTTAAAAAGCTGCAAGACGGGACAAATCAGCGCTCGTTGAGTGTAGAACGGCTACGGCTAGTCCTCTTGACAGGACAGCACTTAACAAGGTTTCATTCGGGATGACCCCAAAAATGATCGACCTCGACAACAGATTCCTAAAGTTTCTGGCCGATCGAGGGTAAAATCAGGAACACGTTAGCTAAAACTCTTTGGTAAAAAATGAGTATCGTCACTAGATCCATTGTCAATGCAGATGCTGAGGCTCGTTATCTCAGCCCCGGTGAGTTAGATCGAATCAAAGCATTTGTCACCACTGGTGCGCGTCGGGTTAGCATTGCAGAAACCATGACCTCTTCTCGTGAACGCATCATCAAGGAAGCTGGAAACCAACTTTTCCAAAAGCGTCCTGATGTTGTTTCTCCTGGTGGAAATGCTTACGGTGAAGAAATGACCGCAACTTGCTTGCGCGACTTGGATTATTACCTGCGTCTGATCACCTACGGAATTGTAGCAGGCGACGTTACCCCCATCGAAGAAATCGGTATCGTTGGCGTCCGTGAAATGTACAAATCTCTCGGTACTCCCATTGATGCTGTTGCAGAAGGAGTTCGTGCAATGAAGAGCGTTGCTACCTCCTTGCTTCCCGGTGAAGACGCTGCTGAAGCAGGAGCGTACTTCGACTATGTGGTCGGTCAAATGCTGTCATAGGATCATCGCCGATCTTTGTGACCCCAAACTTAAGAATCTTAGATTCAGCAGCAACACTTAAGGAATATTAGACTCAATCATGCAAGACGCAATTACCGCCGTAATCAACTCCTCTGACGTTCAAGGTAAGTACCTGGACTCCAGCGCTCTCGATAAGCTGAAAGCTTATTTCTCCACTGGTGAACTGCGCGTTCGCGCTGCAACCACTATCAGCGCTAATGCAGCTTCCATCGTTAAAGAAGCAGTTGCTAAGTCTCTCTTGTACTCCGATGTTACCCGCCCGGGCGGAAATATGTACACCACTCGTCGCTATGCTGCTTGCATCCGCGACTTAGACTATTACCTGCGTTATGCAACCTACGCCATGTTAGCTGGCGATCCTTCCATCTTGGATGAGCGCGTACTCAATGGTTTGAAAGAAACCTACAACTCTCTGGGTGTACCCATTGGTTCGACTGTACAAGCCATTCAAGCCATGAAAGAAGTGACTGCTGGTTTGGTTGGTGCTGACGCCGGAAAAGAAATGGGTGTCTATTTCGACTACATCTGCTCTGGCTTAAGCTAGAACTCTTTAACGAGACGAACCTGTTCAACAGGGGTGTAGAGTCACCAAGCGATTCTTTCCTTTGTTGTTAATTGCTCAATCGTCATCAAGCAAGGCTAGGGAAGTCTGGAGTGAGTGCTAGAACGCTAAAGGCTTGTCTGTTGTCAAATGATAGGTTTTCGTGAGCTAGTATTGACTCGGTGACTCCCTGCCTTCTATCGTTTAAAAATTACTGTGAAGACTGGGAATTTGATTTCGGGAGAATCATTACCATGCGGATGTTTAAAGTGACGGCTTGTGTTCCGAGCCAAACTCGGATTCGGACTCAGCGAGAATTACAAAATACTTACTTTACCAAATTAGTTCCTTACGATAACTGGTTCCGTGAACAACAACGGATTATGAAAATGGGCGGTAAAATCGTTAAGGTAGAGTTGGCTACCGGAAAGCCTGGAATGAATACAGGTTTGATGTAATGGGGTTCCCACGCCATAACCCTCTGGGGTTTGGCGAGGGATGGGAAATCGGAAACTCTCAATTCTAATTTTTTTTCTGATCTCTTTTTGGGTGACTCTGGTCAGCTATTATAAATGGGTGTAGCAGAACTAGGGCGGGAGATGCAGATGAAAAATTGGGAATTTCTGCTTCAAAGAGAAGGAGATACAACTTGGCTTCCTTTAGAAACTCCAGATGTGGAAATTCTAGAAGGACGTTACCGGATTGTGGCCCGTTCTGGTTATCCGAATGCCAAAATCGAAGTTCGGATTATCCATCACGCTCTGGAGGAAGCTCCCCCCGTTCGCCGGGTTCAAACTCGCACCACGAATACCTCAGCCGAGGGATTAATGGTTGTGATTCCCTACACTCGACTGAAACCGGGAATTTGGGAACTGTCCTGTTCTCTTCATCTTCAGGCGACTCTGGTGAACAAGTCTGCTGACAACTCGTCGGTTAAACTGCGGGTTCTCTCCAATGACTCCGAACCGTTAGATGGACCTCCAGAGTTTGATCCGCCTCTGACTTCCGACTCAGATGTTGAAACCGATTCAGTTTCCGACTCCGAAGAAGCGGTAACAATTTCTGATTCTGACGATCGCGACGATCGCGACGATCGCGACGATCAAGACGCTCAAGACGCTCAAACCGAGACAACGGCTACAGAAAAATCGATTGTCGAAATTATTGACGAACGCAACAGCACTGCTGAAACTCCATCCCCAGAAACGCAACCGGAATTCACTTCCCCCGACTCGACTCAAACCCCGGACAGTGAACCCCCAGAATTGGCGATCGTCGCATCAAATCCGTTACCCGATGCTTCAGTTGAGATAGAATCCCTCAATGGAGAAGATTCACAAGCCGTTACATCCGAGTCCCCTTCCGATCCTCTGACTGTTGATGTCGATGAGATTCAACTCACCCTGGCACAAGATTCCTATGTGGCTAAATTAGGACAGGCGTTATTAATTTCCGGACAGGTTGAACCGGCTGCATCTTCAGAACCGTTACCGGGTGAATCTCTGAGATTGTTTTTGGATCGGCCTCGGGTCGAAGTTTATCTGCGCGATCCCCATAATTTCAATATTTTATTACAAGTTCAACAGGCAATTCCCCAATCGATTCTCCCCATCCCTTTTTCTTGTTTGATCTATATTCCCTTTGAATGTCAAACTCGCCTAATTTTAGGAGAAATCGTTATTTCTAGCCAGGGAGAGTCTGTTACTCGTCATTCCTTTACCATCGCCACGCAAGTTGAACATCTTCTCACCGCCATTGGAGGAGAGTTCACTTCTTCAGAGGAGATCGACATCAGCATCGAGGAAGATGAACTCGATGGGGTTGAACCGAAAAATCGCTTACATTTGATCGATCCCAACGCCACTCCCTCCCCGGAACCGCCACCCTCGGAACCCTATTCTCGCCGTCCGACTGTTCCGGTGACTCAACCTTCCCCTCAAACCCCCAAGAAAGAAACGACTTCGCCATCTTCCCTCGAACTCCCGAATTTTGGTCATTTTCTCTCAGAAAATCGCGAGCAACCTGTGGAGTCTGCAAAAGCCTCCTCAGAACAACCCCCAAGCACTTCCTCTGATGCGGTGGATGCGGAAATTCTCACTCCAACCGATGAACCCTCAACAGAACCCCTCTCCTTGGAAACGGACAATGATGACAGTGGAGAGGCTCAGTTAGTTCCCGTTTCACCTGTCGATCCGGCTTTTCGAGCGTTGAACTTAGAAAATCGGTTTTGGTCTCGCTTAAATGCTTTAGCTCAAGATCAAGATTTGTCTCAATGGATGAAGAAAGCCAAACCGATACCTTTCCCGGATACCTCTTTTATTCAAACTCGTCCAGATGAATCTCCAAAAACCCCTGTTCCCTCCCCAGAAGCCGAAGAACCACTATTTCCCCCCTTTGATGAGGATTTAGAGTCTCAAGAAATTGTGGTTGATGATGAGCCACCACTGGAGACAACCCCATCCTTTGCTTCTTCACCACCCACCCTGCGGTTATTAGACTCCACCCGCACTCAACGGTCAACTTCGGACGCTTCGAGTGGCTTATCAGCAGAGCAACCCCTTCCTCCTCCGATTTTAGAGGTGATCGATTCCGAAATAATTGCAGGTCGAACCGTAAAAGTTCGCGTGTCTATGGGCGACAATTTACCGCGAATTTATGTCAAAATATGGGTATATGATCGCCAGTCTCGCACAATTGTAGACGGGCCACGCTGGTTAACCGAGTTTTTACCGAACGGTTTTGGCCAGATTGAAACCACAGTGAACTTAGAGATTGCTTACGGCAGTTTAGAGGTTCAATTTGAGGCGATCGCCGTTGAGATGCAGACTCAACGAGAAAGTCATAAAGTAATAGTCGAACGTTCTGTTGTTCCTCCGGCGGCTCCGACTTTGCCTTTAGATGAGGAATGAGTTGAGAAAAGACATTTCCGATTCCCGATCTACATAGACTCAAATTTTTCTGCGTTTAGCGGTTAATTTTCCGGTTTAATCGTCGGAACGTTTTGAGTTTCTTGATTTTCTCGGGTTGGTCTTGACTCGGACTCAACCTTATTTTCAGGGGAAAAAGTCGTTTCCAGTAGAGGCTTTCCGTGCATTTTTATGGACGGAGTTCAACTGTTTTTTCAACCCGGTGAGTTGAATGTCTTTCTCATCTGTTGAACGGCTCTCAATTCGAGAACCGATTCCAATTGAACTGAATCAATTTTAATCAATCTCACTTTTGAAGTCAACATTGAATTTGTTTGAGGAGTTTCAAAAAACATGGTACTGACCCATTATCAATCCTTTCAAGATCTCGAAAATATTGAACGTCAAGTCGATCAAGTGTTTAATGAACCCGATCTTTGCGGAAATGCGAATCTTCAAGGTCCGGTGATTCAAATGCAGGAAAGCGAAGATCAGATTGTGATCAAAGCGATTTTACCCACTTTAGAGGAAAACAGTTTAGAAATGCAAGTAACTCCCGAATCCATTGTACTTTCGGGAAACTTGTATTATCCTCAACAGACGACTCAATCGCCGTCTCAGCCGCTACAATTCCAAAAGTTTCGGAAAGTGATCGCCCTTCCCCAAGCGATTCTTCCTCAAGGTAGAAAATTCAACTACTTTAATGGTATTTTGACCTTGATTTTACCAAAAGCTGTTGAGTCGGCTAACCCTTGGAAAACCTATAGCGGTGTGCATTAGAACGAGGAAGATTCCCAAAACCGGGTTTCTCATAAAAAGCATTTTGATTGGCTTGGCTGTTCTCAAAAAATCCTCAATTTTAACTGCATAACCGTCTAGATTTATCAGCTTTAAAAACCTCAATAATTACCTTTCATCCCGTTAACTCGTTTGACGGGATTTTTTTTGAATTCTATGCATTGGCGATCGCGTGAGGGACATCCCCAAAACCCGGTTGATCAATAGAAATCGGGTTTTTAATCTCACTAGGCCTCTAAAAATTGAAAACCGCTATATTATGCATTGGCGATCGCCGTTGATGAGAAATATTCGCTGACTCAAGCATTTGATGATTTTAACCGGATCTCGAACAAACTGTCTGTATTAGAGAATGGACACATTAAACGGACAGACTGATGCGCTTCTACACTTTAATTCTATTATTCAGTTTTTTCTTCTTGGCTTGGACTGATGCCATAAAAGGTGTGAAAGGGGGTTCATTATTGCTGGTTGAAGATAACAGTGTTAACTGTACTGCTAATTGTTCTCCTGGTGACGATAATCGCGGGAGTGGACGCAAATCTTGAACCCGGTTAAGAAATTGCAGCAAAAAGAGGTTATTTCCAGCGGATGGGGAAATAAATTTTGAGATTTTTCCTGACCAAATGACGAGGTAACTGCACACAGAAGTGACCCCATTAGCCTCGATCCATCCATGCTAAAACCCATTTTACTGTCTGTTTTTAGCTTGCTGTCTTCCGGTTTAGTCGCTTCTTCCCCACTGTTTGCCAACAATCTTTTTGCTCAGTTTCTATCCCCGAATTCAGTGGAAGTGCGATCGCCTCAATCCGATTTGAACGGATCGATCTTAAACAACCACGACGAACAGAATACAGAAGAAACTGAAACCGATCCTAGCCGAGGTGAAGATCGTCGAACTTCATAGAAACCTCTTTTTTGTTGGAAACCACTGACCTGTGATTCACCTCTAAACCTACCAACATAAAATACCAGCCAAACAAGCTGTACCCGGAATTCCTTGATAGGAATTCCGATATTTTTTTCAGGCGGATCAAATACCTATTGAGAAGCGACTAAGAAACTTCGCCTCCGACAACCACATTGCGAATTCTCAAACTTGGTCCGCCACAACCAACAGGTAAACCATTTTGTCCGCCTTTTCCACAACCTCCGGATTCATCCCAATAAAAATCATTTCCAATCCCTTCAATATCAGCCAACGTGGTAAACACATTTCCCGATAACGTCACATCTCGCACGGGTTCAGCCAGCTTTCCATTGCGAATCATCCAAGCTTCACCCGCACTAAAGGTAAACATTTCCCCATTGGTCATTCCGCCCAACCAGTTTCGCGCATAAACGCCTTCAGTGACTTCACTCAATAAATCCTCAACCGCAGTATCTCCCCGTTCGATCCAAGTATTCGTCATCCGCACCAAAGGCGGATAATGATAATTCAAACAGCGAGCATTTCCAGTGGGGACTTCTCCTAACTTTCCGGCGGTTTCCCGAGAGTGCAGACGCCCGACTAACGCCCCATCTTTAATCAATTGGGTTGTGGTTGCGGGTGTTCCTTCATCATCGTAGAAATAACTCCCCCGATGTCCGGGAGGTTCGGCACCATCAAAAATTTGTAGGTTTTTCGGCCCAAACTGACGCCCGAGGGTCATTACTTCCAATAAATCGGGATTTTCATAGGTCATATCGGCTTCTGAAAGATGACCAAAGGCTTCGTGAACAAATAAACCGGTTAAAATTGGATCGATCACCACCGTGTAGGTATTTCCCTTAACCGGAGGAAGAGCCAGGGAATTGACCGCCCGTTGCGCCGCACTGCGAACTTGTTCGTCGAGGTTGGTTAAATCTTCGTAGGCGCGGCGCGATCCGGTGGTTTCCCGTCCGGTTTGTACCGTTTCTCCATTCCGGGCGGTGGCGGCGAACCGCATTTCCATATCCACCCAACCTTGTTCGAGAATAGTTCCTTCGGAAGTCGCCAGGAGTATGCGTTGGGTGCTGTCGCTGTAACGAACGGAAATGGTGGTAATTCGGGAGTCTACACTTCGTAAAATCTGACCGTAGCGATCGCAGAGTTCTTTTTTCTGAGCGAGGGGAATTTGACGCGGATCGGTTCCGGTTAGGGGTAAAATCCGAGTTTCTTGTACAATCGGAATCGGGGCGAGTAGGGTTTCTTCTTCTCCGATTAATTTTGCCGCCGTAATTGCTTCACTAATGCGTTCTTCTAACCCCGAAAGTCGATTAAAACTGGCAAAACCCCAACCGCCTTTATGACAGGCGCGAACTTGTCCACCAATAGAAAGTCCTTCACTGAGGGTTTCAATGCGATCGCCTCTGAGTAAAATATCCGTTTCTTCAGCTTCTTCGACTCGAATTGCTAAATAATCAACCTGAGAACGATAGCGTTCAACTAAATCAGCCAGTAAATTTTTTAGATCGGTGAGCAAGGTGGGCATAATTTGCTGCAACGTTTATAGTATGATTTTAGTATTATAAACCCCAGTCAAATCTCCTATTCCCATCCCTCTGTTAAATCAACCCGAGTTTTTGGCTGTTCAAAAGTTAATCTATCCATCCAGGATTTTCCCGAGATGCACCCTCAAAGAATTGGATTTGGTGCTTCTAAAGATTCAGGCGATCGCCGAAAATTGACCCGGTTTTAGGCGTTCAATCTCTGTTGATTTTCCCTGATGATGTTAGAACCGATTTTAATTTTTCATCCTTTTACAAAAACTCTTGTAAATTTGGATCTTCAGCTAACTTCTTTAACAGTTGCTTGATTTCTTGACTGCGTTCTTTTTTGGCAATTAACGTTACATTTCCTTCCCGCACCACTAACAAATCTTCCACACCGAGAGTGACAATAATTTCTTCTTGATTCTCGCTAAAAAGAATCGAATTTTTCGTATCCATTCCCACATGATGGGCTAATTCAACGTTAGAATCTTTGCTTTCATGTAACCGTCCTAAAGCATTCCAATCGCCGAGATCATCCCAAGCAAATTCGACCGGAAAAACACAAGTTTTTTGTGTCTTTTCCATGACGGCATAATCAATACTAATTTTTGGTAATTCTGAATAGGCTTCTGCACCTTTTTCTTCCAAAACTTTTACCAAATCGGGAACATAAGTTCGCAATTCTCGCAACATCACTCCCGCCCGAAAGACAAAAATTCCGCCATTCCAGCTAAACTTCCCGGTTGAGAGAAATTTTTCGGCGGTTTCTTGATCGGGTTTTTCGGTAAATCGCACAACTTTATAAGCCGGAAATTCATCAAATACCCCTAACTTTTCACCTTGTTCAATATATCCATAACCCGTTGCCGGATAACTGGGTTTTACGCCCAAAGTTACAATGACATCTTGAGTTGCAGCTAACTGTTTTGCAGCTTTTAAAGTCTTCTCAAAAACCTGCGGTTCACCGATCCAATGATCGGCGGGAAAAAATCCAATCACCGCATCTTCTCCATGATGACGGGCAATTTCAATGGTTGTCCAAGCAACGGCAGGCGCCGTATCTCGCCCTTCGGGTTCGGCTAAAATGTTTTTTTGAGGTAATTGGGGAAGCTGTTGGTGAACGCCATCAGCCAGCATTGTCGAAGTCACAACCCAAAGTCCATCCCAATCTTCAGCAAGGGAAAGCAAGCGATTTGCAGTCGTTTGTAGTAAACTCTGACCACTACCATCTAAGCTTAAAAACTGTTTGGGTCGATGCTTGCGACTCAACGGCCAAAACCGTTCACCTTTACCACCAGCGAGAATAACAGGTATCATTTGTCTTGAGTTGTTAGACATCAATGATTCAATCTTAATTTGTCTGTTGTCCGTTGTCAGTAATTGATTGAGTTTTTGTCCCTTGTTCCCTTCCGGGGTAACGCTGTCCCGTTTGTGGGGATGTTTCAGATGCTTAATATATTTTTCTGTTAACTTCGCTACATTTTGCCTGGAATCGTGGCACAGTGTTATTAGAGATTCTGAACAAATTCATAAGCTGGAGCGATTAACGATGAGTCTGCAAGAGCAAGCCCGGGAGTCTATGGCTAAAGATCGTCAACACGACGAACATCTGCATGAATCGATGCGGAATCGCGCCCAAGAGGAAGTCGATCACCATGTGGAAGGGGAAACCAACGAACAAGCCCGAGAGTTGACTGCAAAAGAACGTCAACATGAACACCATTTACAGGAGTCGATGTTGGAACGAACCACTGAACAACTAGAGCATTCTTAATGGGTTGAGTTGCTCGGATGATATTCAATCTATAATACAACTTTAGTACCAAGTTAACTTAATTTTGGTACTATTTTTTTATCTTTTTTTCTGAAGACTCAATTTCCTTGAGAAGTATATACGGGTTAGGGCTTCATTTTCTGGATCAGAAAGAGTCAAGCCTACGTTGAAGAAGGAGTCAGGAGACAGGAGTCAGGAGTCAGAATCAAATTGATGATTCATTACGATCGGGGATATCATCAAAATATGCCTGTTTTTACATTGGTTTTACAAATTGCCCTTTTGGGATGTTTATCCTTATCGGAACTGACTATCTATTCTAGCTTAGTTCGTGCCATTTTTCAACCTCTTGAACCTTCAAAATTTGGGAGTTCTGCCTCTAGAGAAACGGATTTAAAACCGGAAATCTCTAAATTTGAATTGTTGGCTCAAAATTATCCTTCAGAACCGATAGAACCCCAACTTGAACCCGAACCCGAACCCATTCAAATTTTTGTTCGTGAAATTGAGGTGACAGGAAGTACAGTCTTTGATGAGTCAGATTTTGACCCCATTGTTGCACCTTTTGAAGGTCGAGAATTAACCTTAGAAGAATTACGACAAGTTGCCGATGAAATTACGCAACTTTATATTAATCGAGGATATATTACATCTATTGCTAGACCTGTTTCTCAAAGGATTGAAAATGGTGGGGTTGAAATTCGGGTAACAGAAGGTCGGTTGTCAAATATTGAAATCGAAGGAACAAGACGGTTAAATCCCGGTTATATTCGCCGTCGAATTGAATTGGGGGCGGATGTTCCCTTAAATATTCAGAAGTTAGAAGATCAATTACGATTGCTCAGAATTAATCCCTTATTTAATAATGTTGAAGCGAGTTTACGTCCGGGGGGAGAAGTCGGAGAAAGTATTTTAGTGGTTAGAGTTGAGGAGAGTAGACGGTTTTTTGGAAGTGTGAATATTGATAATTATTCGCCTCCGAGTGTTGGCGGTGAACGAACCGGCATTAATTTAGGGTTTCAGAATTTAACCGGAATTGGAGATGATATAGCCGCTTCTTATTCTCGTTCGACTACAGGCGGAACTGATGTCTATGATTTTGCTTATCGAGTTCCGATTAATGCCAAAGATGGTACAATATTATTACGGGTTTCTCCGAATATAAATAGAGTCACTCAGGAACCGTTTGATGAGTTAGATATTCGCGGGACTCAAGCCCGTTATGAATTGGCTTATCGTCAACCGATTATTAGAAATCCCCGCGAAGAATTGGCGTTATCCTTGAGTTTTGCCATCCAAAATGGTCAAACTTTTGTGTTTGAAGATGTACCCCGACCCTTTGTTATTGGTCCTGATGAAGACGGAAATAGTCGGACTCGGGTGATTAAATTGGGTCAAGATTATTTAAGACGAGACTCGGAAGGATCTTGGTCTTTGCGATCGCAATTTAATTTTGGAATTGATGTGTTTGAGGCGACAGTAAATGATTCTCCGATACCCGATAGTCGGTTTTTTAGTTGGTTAGGACAGGTACAACGAGTTCAATTAGTTAGTGCAGATCATTTAGTAATTATTCGGGGCGATCTTCAGCTAACTGCGGATAGTTTACTTCCCGCCGAACAGTTTGTAATTGGGGGAGGAAAATCGGTTCGAGGTTATCGACAAAATTTGCGTACAGGGGATAATGGTTTTCGGTTTTCGATAGAAGATAGAATTACCTTAAGTCGAAATTCGGCGGGCGATCCAACGATTCAAATTGCACCTTTTTTTGAAATGGGTTCAGTTTGGAATCAAGTGGATAACCCCAATAAATTACCCCGTCAAACCTTTTTAGTAAGTACGGGTTTTGGGTTTTTATGGGACCCGTTTCTGGGGGTAAATGGAATGAGTTTAAGACTTGACTATGGTTTTCCTTTAGTTGATTTTCGCGATCGGGGCGATAATATTCAAGATGATGGAATTTATTTTAGTATTAATTATCGATTTTAAGTAGGGGCGCAAGCCTTGCGCCCATGTCGTCTGGCTTGCACCCTTTTTGTCACTTCAAATTGTGTCCTTTTTATCTTTCCGAACTGGTGGTTAACTGCACTCGTTTGATGCTACCTTCGACATAAAGAACATCCTGCATATTATCGGGATTTGCAGGATCGCTACAGTGTACGATCAATTTCCACGCATAACTTTTATTGACTTCCAATTCAGTTGAAGTTTGAGGTAAATTAATCTGAAACTCGGGAGACACTTGACTCGAAGCTAGTTGAGTTTCATAAATCATTTTCGCCTCGTCATTATCTTCCATTAAAACAAATTCAACCGAGTGAAAGCTTGTTGATTCAAAAGGAATCTCAAACTGAAAACTCGGATATTCTTCTGCGGTTTCCGAGGGAATATAAGCCAGCAAATCTTCTGAATTAATACCTGAAGAACAACTTCCTCGGCTGGCTTGTCCGGTTTGAACTTTGGGTTGACCTCGATCTGTATAACTGGTTTTGGAGTTGTTAGCTTGACTCAAGGCTTTAATCTCCTCAGAGGGAGAAGATTCTGCTAAAGTTGAACTGCTAGAAGCGATTAACATTCCCACACAGAGAACAGCAGATATAAGATGGCGATGCTGGAAAGGGCGGTAATTCATGGTTGACTCCAGATTAATCTGTTCTGTTTTGATGATGAAAGCTTGAGTTTTGGTCTTCAGAAATCTATCAGTCTCAGCGTTTTCTAGGGTCTTTAAGTGGTATTTCTCAAAAAAAATACCCGGTTCCGGACAGTTTAAACAGAACGTAACAAAAGGTGAGAGTTTTGTAAACCTATCAATTTTAGTTTTCAATTCTAATTTATAGATTCATTCAACTTGCTTCACCCGATTAACTGTTAATAGGTTGGAGTTGTTGAATTTATGCAGTGATGGGAAACAACCCAAGCCAGATGATTCTGAACTTAGGCTGTTTCTTTAGGGGGGATTGGTCAGACAAAACCGGATTGATGAGTGAAAAAACTTAATCAGTCAAAAGGCTTGAAGTTTTTCCCGGTTTATGGTTAAATTATCCTAAGATTGTAATGGTGGTATCTTCGGGAACAAAATCAGTAGCCGTTAGATTTGTCACCCCTTGGATAATTCCTAAATAAGCGTTATCTGGAGCTTGGATCGCCGTCGCCATTACAGACGCACCGCCATCAATTTGTAACTCAACTTGAGTTAAGGTTAATTGGGCGAAAGTTGTGCCACCTGTAAGCATAATTTGATCAACTCCGGTAACAAAATCCGTCACTAAATCCGCTTCATCGAGGTTATTTGCTGCGGCGTTACCTCCGGTTAAAACAAAGGTATCTTCACCATTTCCTCCGGTGAGAATATCCTGTTCGCGATCGCCAATTAAAAAATCATCCCCATCGCCACCCAATAATACATCATTTCCGCGACCTCCGCGAACAATATCATCACCCAAACCGCCATTAATGGTGTCATTATCTTGATTTCCATTCAACAGGTCATCATCACCTTCACCATTGACCAAATCGGAACCCTGACCCCCTCGCAAGGTATCGTCACCACCGCCACCATTCAGCGTATCGGCGCCTCGGTTTCCGACAACATCTTCGGGATTAGTTGTACCCGAAATATTATCATTTCCCGATAAAGCCACAATTTGACGGTCAATTTGATCGACCGGAACCGTTGTCGTATCGGGTTCATTAGAAAGGGTATAAAGTTTGATGTCGTCGGAAATATCAATCTGACTAAATTCATCAACCGGAACCGGATTTCCGGGAACCGTATTATTAGCAACCGGGGTATTAATAGAAACAGTAACAACTTCTCCAATTCCACTACTAAGAACCGTATTTCCCGGTAAACCGCTCAGATTTTCAATAAATCCAGTTCCCGCAGTATTGGAAGTTTCATCTGCAAAAAAGTTGTTGATTGTTAAATCACTAGCGGGGTCAGCCAGACCATCTCGACTGATATCAACAATCAAATTCTTTCCATTGCGAGCGAGTCCTATTTGAGTCGGACTTGGAGGCGCCGCAACCGGAGAAAGCGGAAGATCAATATTTAAACTATCTGCATTTCCGCCTGTATCTTCGATTTGAGACCCCCCGGAAAAAGCAACATTATTTATCGTATAAGTATCGCTTCCCTCACCCGCTTGTAGAAAATCTTTTCCGCCTCCTCCTATGAGTTGATCGCTTCCTCCTCCACCTTCTAAAGTGTCTGCACCTTCACCACCATTGAGGTTATCATCGAGATCCCCTCCAATTAAAACATTATCTTCATTATCCCCAAATAAACTATTGGTGCTGGTGGTTGAACCGATGACTGCTTCTATATTTTGGAGGATATCAAATCGTCCGGTAGCGAATCCTGAATTGGTGGCGATATCAACAAAAACATTGGCTTCATTTTCATAGGAAACATAGTCAAAATCATCTTGACCATCAATAATGTTGTTTCCCAAACCGCCATCTAAAGTATCGCTTCCATTTCCCCCAGAGAGGTTATCATCGCCATCTCCGGCGTTAATTAAATCATCCCCTTCACCCCCTCCGAGAAGATCATTTCCTAGTTGACCAAAGATTTGATCGTTACCAATAAAAACATTACTGGGAATGGGAACACCTGCGGGGAAAATATTATCCCCAGAAACGATACCTGTTGTGATTTGATCGGGTGCAATCACGTCATTAGCGTTGGTGCCGTTAAACAGTGCCATGATAATTTTCCTCAATCCAAACTGTTGATATTTTGAGAATTTATTTACTTAAAGCTACTTCAAGCTAAAACTTTCTCTGCTCTTAAATTAGGATGGATATTTAGAATTTATGCAAAAGCAAACCGGATGAAACAGGAGACAATTATCTGATAATCATCTGGCGAAATCTATAATAAACGACAACATTATCCTCGAATTATCGTAGCTTATTGTGAGTTGTAAAAGCGGACTTTTATTAACAAATTTATCTAAAATGTACAGTCCTATTTTGAAGTTTAACTCAAGTTTGGTAACACGATTGAGCGAATTGACAAAATGAACAAAGTTTGTACATTACAGCTTTAACTAAAGTTGGATAACCCCTCGGTTAGAAGCTGTTTTTCTCCTCAACCCCAAATTTTAATTTTTGTAAAACAACGTGCATAAACTCATTGGTTGAACTCTATGAACGAAATAGGAGAATTTGACTACAGATTATGAAACTCGGTGAAATTTTGTTAAGGAAGAAACTGATTTCTTCGACTCAACTCGAACAAGCGTTGAACCTTCAGTGTTTGTACTCCGAGAAGTTGGGGGAATTGTTGGTCAGTAAAGGCTGGCTTGAGCCTCACGACCTCGATCAAGCCCTGCGCGAACAGTATTGGCGAAAACATGGCTTTTGGATTATCGATTAATTTCGGGTTTGAACAGTCGGCGAATTATAATAATCAGGGTAATTGTGGAAATAAATGCGATCGCAGAGGGAATTAAAGGTATCCAACCCCCAAAAATCCACAACATAACGAAGCAACTACTATACATAAAAATCAAACTTCCCGTAATTGCAAAAATCAAGATCTTGGGTGAGTTTAACTTCCAAACTTCAAACGCCGCTAAACCAGACCAAGCTAAAATCCAAAGCAATTCTATCCATTCAGGCCACCACCAAATTAAAGGACGTTTATCCTTAACTGCACTAACAATTTGACTGACCATGTGGGCTTGAATAACAACACCCGGAATATCGGGAAAATCCCCTTGACTTAAGGGTGTACGATGGAAATCTTTAAAGGTTTTATCCGTCGTTCCAATCAAAACAATTCGGTCTTTCACCAATTCTGGAGTAAGCCGATTTTCTACTAAAACCTCTGCTAAAGTTAATCGGGGTGCTATCTGCTTTCCTGCGCGATAATTAACAATAAATTGATAACCTCTCGCATCAATTGAACGATATCCGCCAGAATTTTGTTCTACGGGCCTAAAAATTGCCTCACCAATTTTAATATTTCCTGATGTTGTAATTTCGTCCGTTATTCCTTCATCGGCTAAATAACGCAACGCCAAGCGAAAGTTTAAAGATGTATCCACTTGACATAAAGAATATTGAGGATAAGCTTGACCAATTAATTGACGTCGGACAATATTATCGGGATCGATAGCTGTATTGCTAAATCCTACCCGTTCCCGTAAATTGTCTTTAAGAATTTCTTGGGGGGCGGGAATTCCGGGGTTTTCTCCGTCTTCTCCTATTTTACAAACTCCAATCAAACGATCTGAATTTTGCCAAGAATTAATTAAGGGTTTATACTCCGATTCTGTCGGCATTTCTCGATAGATATCTAATCCAATTACACGGGGTTTGTACTCGGTCAGCTTTTCAATTAACTGTTCTAAAGCCCGATTAGAAAGGGAAGTTGCTTGGCGTTCTTTTGGGGGTTGGGCTTGTACATCTGACCCGGTTATTGTTATTAATAATAGCCGCGAATCCATTCCCTCATCCGGACGCGATCGCATGAAATGATCGAAAGCTTTGAGTTCAAAGGGTTGTAAAATTCCTAAAAACCGGATTATAATTACAAATAAACTCGCCGTTAAACTCGCACCTGTAAATAAAATTTGCGGAGATAGATTAACTTTGGGTTGAATTTTTTCCGGTTTAATTCCATCTCGCAATTGTCGCCAATTTGGGGCGATTGTTGCCGGATTTTGACAGATAACAGGCAACCAACCCGCACAGGGAAATTGAGATTCTAAACCTTCTAATTTTTCCCTGGCTTCTCGCACCGAAAGATAAAAAGATTTTCCACTCGCAAAAGTCGGTAAAAAGTGAGTTACAAAGGCTTGGGCGACCCCATCGGGAACCGATTCTCGCATAACAATTAACTGCGGAATTTGTAAGTCAGCCAGTTGACGGGCTAATCCCAAACCATCACAAGAATTAAAAATTGCCAGTTGTAAACCTTGTCTAATTGCCGCTTTTAGGGCATTTTTTAGCTGTTCAATTGCAATTGATTCTTGAGGGTTAATTTCCAGTTTTCCCGTCGTATCTCCCGCTTGAGAAAAACTATGTCCCGCAAAAAACAGAATATCCCAACCCTGTTCATCCCACAGCCAGCGATCTAATTCTGGGCGTTGAGGTTCGACTAAAAACACTGTTTCTGTTTGGGGAAGTTGTTGTAAAAGTTGGCGATCTGTTTGAATATCAATCCCTTGACTGTTCCCTAAAATTGCTAACAGTCGAACTTTCTTTTTTCGTGAACGAGGTTTGGGAATGGGCGGTTGAAATTGCTGAATACTTAACGCTAATTCCGCATCGGGATAATCTAAAAAAAAGTTCCACAAATGCCAGGGAAAACGTCGGAGTTGGGTATCTTCGGTTTGAATAATAATCCGAATTTGTTGATCGGGTGTTAGATACGTTCGCATTTGGCGTTCAATTCGACCAAAAGAACCCGAGTTCAACCATTGATTTAAACCCGTTCTTAACTGCTGACAAATTGCCTTAAATTCCGCTTCCGAAACTTGAGTGATTTCCTCATCATCAAACTCAATTTCTGGCTGACGCCACCCGCAAGCATCGTACATTACCGGATACAGCGATCGCCATTTTTGATACAATTCTAAAAGGTCTAAAGCCGGAGGTAAACTCCCCGTCCATTGCGTTTTTAGACTGCGATCCTGTTCCCACAATTGAGCGACAACCGTTGAAAAACCGCTTTGACAGTTTCCTTCACTAAAGTTAATAACAACAGATTGATTCACGTTTCTTATCAGGCTTTAATTACTGTTCGCAGGAGGAAAGGCGGGTTTATATAGAGGATAAATGTAGGTTGGGTGGAGGAACGAAACCCAACGGATAGAAATGTAGGTTAGGTGGAGGAACCAAACCCAACGCATACTTACCAAATTATAAAACCTGTACATCTTTAATTACGTTCGATGTCACAAAAATATGCACATCGCAAAAGTAGGGATTAAAAACCCGGTTTATCAGAGAAACCGGGTTTTTTTGTGGATTAAGGTTCAAATTTTGTTGAGAAACTGAGCGTTAATTTGACTGTAAAATCTGCCAACATTCCGATGCAATTGCCCAATCTTCTTCAGTATGAATAATCAACACTCTCACCGGAGAATCTTCCGTTGAAATATCAGTATCAACCGGAGATTTTGCATCCTTTTCGACATCTATTTTTAACCCCAAAAATTCAAACCCTTTACAGGTCGCTTCTCGCACGGGGGCGGAATGTTCTCCAATCCCTGCGGAAAACACCAACGCATCCAAACGGGTGATATTTCCTAACATTGCACCGATTCCGGTTTTGAGGTGATGAATAAACATATCAAATGCAAGTTTAGACCGTTCATCCCCTTTTTCCATGTTTTCTAACACATAGCGCATATCGCTTGATTTTCCAGTAATACCTTTTATTCCCGATTCTTTGTTCAATAAATTGTATAATTGTTCGGCATTAAACTGATGCTCCCACATCAAATAAATCAAAATTGCCGGGTCAATCGAACCGCTTCGAGTTCCCATCATCAACCCTTCTAACGGGGTAAATCCCATCGTCGTATCGACACTAATTCCATCGCGAATAGCTGCCAAAGAACAACCATTTCCCAAATGACAAGTAATTAACTGGAGAGATTCTAAGGGTTTTCCGAGTAATTGTGCAGCACGTTGGGCGCAATATTTATGACTGGTTCCATGAAAACCGTAACGACGAATTCCCTTTTCAAACCATTCGTAGGGAATCGGATAAACCGCAGATGAACGGGGCATTTTATTATGAAAAGCTGTATCAAAAACTGCCACTTGGGGAACATCCGGTAACAGCCTTTCAATGGCTTCTATTCCTTCTAAATGAGCCGGATTGTGATTGGGAGCGAGGGTAATTAATTGTTCAATTTTCGCCTTGACTTCCGAAGTAATTCGGGTGGCTTCCGAATAGTCCGAACCGCCATGTACAACCCGATGACCAACGACATCAATTTCTGATAAATCCTCTAAAATTTTCGTGTCTCCTTCGGTTAAAGTCTCCAATACTTTAGAAACACCCTCAACCCGTTTATTCGGGTCTAATTTCATTTCGATTTTGTTCCCATTGGCTTGAACTTTTAAAGTGCCGAAATCATTCGATGCAGTCCAGTCAATACTCGCTTCCCAGATGGGTTCGGGGCGTTGCGAAGGAAGTGTATTTCCTTCAATATTGTACAAGCTACTTTTTTGGGAACTAGAACCTGCATTCAGTACAAGTATTTTCATGGTTCTGTAAAATTAAAAACGGATAACAAACGGTGTCAGGAGTTAGGAGACAGGAGACAGGAGACAGGAGACAGGAGTTGGGAAAAAACTGTTAATTGAAAACTGAAAAAACTGGTCACTGGTCACTGTAAACTGAAAACTGAAAAAACTGGTCACTGTAAACTGGTCACTGTAAACTGATATTACCCTCCGACGATAGAACGTAAATGAGGATCTAAATGAGAACGATCGGCTAAACTGTGCATTAACGGTCCGTGTACTCCCATTTCGATAATACTAACTCCCCCCACAGGCATAGAAATGCGATCGCGAAAACGGCCAACATCGATCCCCAACAAGCGACAGATCATAATGCGAATAGTGGCTTTGTGAGAGACAACCAAAACATTTCCGGTTGGGTGTTTTTCTTCTATTTCCTGAATAACCGGCGAAGAACGTCGAGACACATCAATTCCTTTTTCGCCACCGGTAGGCGCATTCCAACCCGGATCGGTTAACCAGCGAACATAGTCATCGTGATATTTTTCATTCACCGTTTCCGGACGTTCATCCTCCCATTTTCCATAGTATAATTCTTTTAGTCCGTCTCGTAGTTCCATCTTTAAACCGACAGCATCACACAACGGTTTTGCGGTTGTTACCGTGCGCTTCATGGGGCTAACATAGGCGGCAGTCCAAGGTAAATTCTGGTAAGCTTCAGCAAACTGTTTTGCCATGATTTCACCTTCTGGGGTGAGTTCGGGGTTGAGTTCGCCACAGTAACCGCCTGTTTTACTATGAACCGTTTCTCCATGTCGCAAAAAATAGAGCTTTAAAGTCATAAAAATCTCGTATATGTTGAAAAATTAATCTAGACCAAGCTGTTACCCATCTAAATTATACGACCGCAAATTCCCGACACCTGAGACCCAAAACCTGACACCAATCTCTATAATGCAGTTGAAATACACAACAGCTTACTGCGATCGCCAGCTTGTTCTCTAAAGTAGCAAGTTCTCTACAATTAAATTTTAAAAGAATATTAAATCACGGTTAAAAATCTCTAATCTCTTGCTAAAACATAAAATAAATCGGGAAATTTTGCGATTTGTTACCGATATAACTTTAAATTAAGCAAGAGTTGGCGAAAAGCCAAAATCTAAAAAGTTGATAGAATTCAACTGTCTTAGTGCTGGTGCTGTAGGATATCTGACTTTTAACTGATGATCTACAGAGAGCAATTTGATAAAGATATCCTATGACGCCGAAATTTCCTCGATAAGTAACAGATTTACAAAGGAATTAGGACATTATGGTAGCAGCACCAAATATACCTACAGAAATCACCAACCCGCTCAATGATGATGAGCTACGCAAAACCCAGGCTTACTGGAATGCTTGTCATTACTTAGCCTTGGGGATGATCTATCTGATGGATAACCCTCTGCTGAAAGAGCCTCTGCGACCCGAACACACCAAACCCCGCTTATTGGGTCACTGGGGAGCCAGTACCGCTCTCAGCTTTGTGTACGTCCATCTGAACCGACTGATCAAAAAATACGATCTCGATGTCATTTTAATGGCAGGCCCCGGTCATGGTGCGCCCGGAATTTTAGCCCCCGCCTACTTAGAAGGAACCTATTCGGAGATTTATCCAGACAAAAGCGAAGACGAAGAAGGATTACAAAAATTCTTCAAACAGTTCTCCTTCCCCGGACATATTGGGAGCCACTGCACCCCCGAAACACCCGGTTCCATTCACGAAGGCGGAGAGTTAGGATATAGCCTGTCCCATGCTTTCGGTGCTGCATTCGATAACCCCGATTTAATTGTCACTGCTGTTGTCGGCGATGGAGAAGCCGAAACCGGACCACTAGCAACCGCTTGGCACTCCAACAAATTCCTCAACCCCATCCGTGATGGTGCCGTTCTCCCCATTCTCAACCTGAACGGATACAAAATCGCCAACCCGACCATTTTGGCTCGTATTTCCCCAGAAGAACTTGAAAGCCTGTTTGTCGGTTACGGTTACACGCCCTACGTCGTCGAACACGTTGAGGGAGACGATCTCAGTGTCACCCATCAAAAGATGGCGGCGACAATGGAACATTGCGTTAACCAAATTCGTTCCATCCAAGACGAAGCCCGTCGCACTGGAGAAGCCAAACGTCCTCGCTGGCCAATGATTATTCTCCGCACGCCCAAAGGTTGGACGGCACCCAAAGAAATTGACGGTCACAAAGTCGAAGGCTTCTGGCGGGCGCACCAAGTTCCGATGTCCGATGTTCGCAAAAATAACGACCATTTGCGGGTGTTAGAAGGGTGGTTACGCAGCTACAAACCCGAAGAACTCTTTGATGAAAACGGCAAACTCAAACCCGAACTCAAAGAACTCGCACCCACCGGACAGCGCCGCATCAGCGCCAACCCCCACGCCAATGGCGGTTTATTGCGGAAAGATCTAAAAATGCCCGATTTCCGCAAATACGGCGTAGATGTCCGCGATCATGGTCGCACCGAAGCCGGAAACACCAGCATTTTGGGCGAATTCCTGCGGGATGTGATGCGGAACAACATGACCAATTTCCGCGTGTTCGGGCCGGATGAAACTGCTTCTAACCGTTTACAAGCCATCTACGAAGTCAGTAAAAAAACTTGGATGGCCGACTTCAAAGAAGAAGACCTCGATGGGAGTCAACTCTCTCCCGATGGTCGCGTGATGGAAATGTTGAGCGAACATACCCTCATCGGTTGGTTAGAAGGCTATATTCTCACCGGACGTCATGGCTTCTTCCACACCTACGAAGCGTTTGCTCATGTGATCGACTCCATGTTCAACCAACACGCCAAATGGTTGGATATTTCTAAAGAGATACCTTGGCGAGCGCCGATTTCTTCCTGGAATATTCTGTTATCTTCGACGGTTTGGCGCCAAGATCACAACGGCTTCTCTCACCAAGATCCCGGTTTTGTTGATTTGGTGACGAATAAAAGCGCCAGTGTGACTCGGATTTACTTCCCACCGGATCTAAACTGTTTGCTGTCGGTTGCTAATCACTGTCTCCGCAGTAAAGATTATGTCAACGTAATTGTGGCCGACAAACAAAAGCACTTGCAATACTTGACAATGGAAGAAGCCATTAAACACTGCACCAAAGGCATTGGAATTTGGGAGTGGGCCAGTAACGACGATCGCGGAGTTGAACCGGATATTCCCGATGTAGTCATGGCTAGTTGCGGAGATATTACCACCCGCGAAGCTTTAGCCGCCACCGCCATCATGCGAGAGGAGTTTCCCGAGTTACGGGTTCGGTTTATTAACGTCGTTGACCTGTTTAAACTTCAGTCGGAGTCCGAACACCCTCACGGCTTATCGAACCGGGATTTTGATACCCTGTTTACTCCAGACAAACCCGTGATCTTCAACTTCCACGGTTATCCCTGGTTAATTCACAAATTGGCTTATCGTCGGACAAACCAAGAACGGATTCATGTTCGGGGTTACAAAGAAAAGGGTAACATCAACACCCCGTTAGAGTTGGCGATTAACAACCAAATTGACCGCTTTAACCTGGTCATTGATGTGATTGATCGCGTTCCCAAACTGGGTTCTGCTGCGGCCCACGTTAAAGAACGGATGAAAAACGCCATTATCGAAAACCTCAACTATGCCTTTGAAAACGGCAAAGATAAGGAAGACGTCGATAACTGGAAGTGGCCCTATTAATTTAGGGAACAGGGAACAGGGAACAGGGAACAGGGAACAGGGGTTAGGCAATAGGCAAGAGGCAAGAGGCAATAGGCAAGAGGCAAGAGGGAATTCTAAATTTCTGACTTCTGACTTCTCCCCACCTCCCCACCTCCCCACCTCCCCACCTCCTGTCTCCTGACTTCTGTTGTTTCCTGCCTCTTTGTTGGGGTGGGAAACCTTAAAATTGCCTTGCTGAACGGGAGTATTGAGAGTTTCAGCCCTAAAATAAAGCTTCTGAACTGGAAAATGCAACGTCCTTAGTTGTTCTAGATAGAGGAAACAATAAAGTTATGGATACCACCATTCAAACCATTCACGGTCGAGAAATTTTAGACTCTCGCGGAAACCCGACGGTTGAAGTTGATGTTACCCTCGCTGATGGCAGCAAAGGTCGGGCTGGTGTACCTTCTGGGGCTTCTACGGGCATTCGAGAAGCGATTGAGTTGCGCGATGGCGATAAAGGTCGTTATGGCGGTAAAGGGGTTCTCAAGGCGGTTGAGAATGTTAATACTACTATCGCTGATGCCCTCAAAGGGATGGATGGATCGGATCAAGCCGCTATTGACAACAAAATGCTGGAACTTGATGGTACCGACAATAAATCCACATTGGGCGCCAATGCCATTTTAGGGGTATCGATGGCCGTTGCACGGGCCGCAGCGATCGCCAAAGGACAGCCTCTTTATCAATATTTGGGCGGTGAGGATGCTCATTTGTTACCCGCTCCCTGTTTTAATATTATTAATGGGGGCGCTCACGCCGATAACAGCGTAGACTTTCAAGAGTTTATGATTGTGCCGGTCGGTGCGCCAACTTTCCGCGAATCTTTACGCATGGGGGCGGAAGTTTATCACGCGCTGAAATCTATTTTGAAGCAAAAAGGCTACAACAGCAATGTTGGCGATGAAGGCGGTTTTGCACCCAATTTAAAAGCCAATATTGAAGCGATTGAGGTGATTTTAGCCGGGATTGAAAAAGCGGGATTCAAAGCGGGGGATGAGGTGGCGATCGCTCTCGATCCGGCAACGAGTGAATTGTATCAGGATGATGGCAGTTATTTGTTCTATAAATCGGATAAGAGTAAGAAAAGTTCTACCGAAATGATCGAACTTTGGGAAAGTTGGATTAATCAATTTCCGATTGTTTCCATTGAAGATGGTTTGGGAGAACAGGACTGGTCTGGCTGGCAACAAATGACTACAAAATTGGGAAGTCGCGTGCAGCTTGTCGGCGATGATGCCTTTGTTACGAACCCGGCTATCATTAAAAAAGCAATTGCTGATGGTGTGGGAAATAGTACCCTGGTTAAAGTGAATCAAATTGGTTCTGTTACCGAAACTTTGCAGGCAATTAAAGATTCTCGTTCGGCGGGTTATACTTACATGATTAGTCATCGTTCGGGAGAAACACCGGATGATTTTATTGCCGATTTATCGGTTGCTACGGCTTCGGGACAGATTAAAACAGGCGCTCCCTGTCGCGGCGAACGTTTGGCAAAATATAACCAATTGCTTCGCATCGAAGAAGAGTTAGGAAGCAAGGCAAAATATGCACAAAGAACCGCTTTTTCTCGTCCGGTAACTGCCTAATTATTCGGGATTTTTATAAGGCTTAAAGTTGTCCGACTGCGGGAATTAAGAACCCGGTTTCTATCAGAATAAATCGGGTTTTTGAGATGTACCTGATGCGATCCGGTTCCCCGTTCGGGCGAAATTCGGGAATTAAAAACCCGGTTTCTATCAGAAACCGGGTTTTTGGAATGTACCTGATGCGATCCGGTTCCCTGAACGGGCGAAATTCAACCCTGGGATACTAGACTAAAACCCCACATATCCCTAGAATCCTGAAACGGTTTGATAAACTAGCGGTATTATTGAAAATAGGAGTATTTTAACCATGACCATTCTGCTTGCAGGAGATATTGGCGGCACCAAAACCATTCTACGCCTCGTTAAAGCAGAACCCAGCGACTCTCTCAAAACCCTTCCTTTACTTACAACCCTATACGAAGACAGCTACTCCTCTCAAGCCTATTCTGACCTGATTCCTATCGTTATCGAGTTTTTAAAAAGTGCCGAAACCAGTTTGGGTCAAAAATACAGCCCCGAAAAAGCTTGTTTTGGAATAGCAGGCCCAGTCGTCAATAATACCTGCGAACTTACTAATTTAAGCTGGTTTCTCGATGCCAACACCCTCGAACAAGAATTAAATCTCTCCAAAGTTAAACTGATTAATGATTTTGCGGCGATTGGTTTTGGGGTTGTGGGTTTAACCGAAGAAGACTTACGCATTTTGCAACCCGGAGAACCCGATCCAACCGCACCCATCGCTGTTATTGGCGCCGGTACCGGACTCGGAGAAGGGTTTGTTATTCCTACTGTTAATGGTTATTCTGTGTTTTCCACCGAAGGCGGACACGTTGATTTTGCTCCCCGTTCTGAATTAGAATTTCAACTGTTAAGCTACGTGCGAGAACTTCACAACCTCGAACGAGTTTCGGTTGAACGGATTGTTTCTGGGATGGGAATTGCGGCGATTTATCAGTTTATGCGCGATCGCAATCCTTCTTTAGAAACTCCAGAAATGGCGGAAGTTTTTCAACAGTGGAAACAAGAAATTGGTCAAGCTGAAAAAACGATAGACTTGGGGGCGGAAATTTCTAAAGGCGCTGTATCTCGAAATGATTATCTGTGCGAACAAACGATGCAAATCTTTGTTGATGCTTACGGAACTGAAGCCGGAAATATGGCGTTAAAATTGTTGCCCTATGGCGGACTTTTTATCGCCGGTGGAATTGCGGCTAAAAACCTCACCTTGATGGAAAAAGGCATTTTTATGAAAGCTTTTACTTCTAAAGGTCGGATTAGTCCGTTAATGAAAAAAGTCCCGGTTTATATTGTTCTTAATCCTAAAGTGGGTTTAATTGGGGCGGCGTTGTGTGCGGCTCAACTCTCCTAATTTTTAACCTCAAAAAAGCTTTAAATAAGGCGGCTTTAAACAGTGAACAGTGAACAGTTTACAGTGAACGGCGAACAGTCGATATGTGTTAGATCTCAGGTGTTGGGTGAGATGATAACTGATAACTGTCTTCACTGGTCACTCTCTTACAAACTTTGCGGAAGATCGCGAACTTTGCTCTCGGCGGAAACCGCGCCCGTCGCAAGTTCGCGCTACCGACTATTCCGCCGGGTCGCAAGGAGCGCGCTGGTCACTGGTCACTGTAAACTGTAATGAACCCGCCCCTACAAAGCGGATTATTTATTAGTTAAACATCATCTAAGTTGAGGGGGAACAGAATCGGAGATACACTGTTAAAAACTTGATCAAAGTTGGATTAAGTAATTCTACGCGATCGCCGACGACAATTCCACCTGTTAAACATCTATCCAGAGAAATAAACTTAAAACCAAAAAGCTGCATACACTTGTTTAAAGTTACAGGGATTTCCGAGCTTAGGATCAATTGATACTGCAATCAGGATCTATTTATGCTAAGAAACAAGGTTAAACTTCTTTAATCTCAGAACCTAACGTTTTCTTAACTATCTCTGTCAAGGGTTAATAGTATCATCAGAATTGTGCTTTGAAAAATCGACTTCACAGGAGCGAAATATGGCGAAAACGTTGTTAGAGCAGTTACGTGAAGTGACCGTTGTTGTTGCAGATACAGGAGACATCAAAGCGATAGAACTGTTTAAGCCGCGAGATGCGACCACAAACCCGTCTTTAATTACGGCGGCGGCTCAAATGAGCGAATATCAAGAAATTGTCGATGATACGCTCAAAAAGGCACGTCAAGAACTCGGTCAAGATGCTGAACCATTTGATGTGGCAACTTTGGCGTTTAAACGGCTGGCGGTCGCCTTCGGACTGAAGATTTTAGAAATTATTCCGGGGCGAGTTTCAACCGAAGTTGATGCCCGCTTATCCTACGATACAGATGCGACCATTGCTCAAGGTCGTGAACTGATTTCCCAATACGAAGCGGCTGGAATTTCTCGCGATCGCATTTTAATTAAAATCGCTTCAACTTGGGAAGGAATTAGAGCCGCAGAAGTTCTCGAAAAAGAGGGAATTCACTGCAATTTAACCCTCTTATTTGGTCTTCATCAGGCGATCGCTTGTGCCGAAGCGGGAGTCACGCTCATTTCTCCTTTTGTCGGTCGGATTTTAGACTGGTACAAAAAAGAAACCGGACGAGAATCCTATCCGCCAGAAGAAGACCCCGGTGTAGTTTCCGTGACAACCATTTATAACTACTACAAAAAGTTCGGTTATGAAACCGAAGTCATGGGCGCCAGTTTCCGAAATCTGGGCGAAATTACCGAGTTAGCCGGATGTGATTTGTTGACCATTTCTCCGAAACTTTTAGAGGAGTTAAGTGCAACAAGTGCCGACCTTCCCCGCAAACTCGATCCGGAAGCAGTCGAGGAAATGGAGATCGAAAAAATCTCCATCGACAAAGAAACTTTTGACCGGATGCACAGCGAAGATCGGATGGCAGCCGAAAAGTTAGAAGAAGGGATTAAAGGCTTTTCTAAAGCGTTAGAAGCCTTAGAACAACTGTTAGCGGAAAGACTGACCCGGATTGAAAATGAAAGCCCCGTTTCTCAGGCGGCGGCCGAACTTTTCCGCGTCTACGATCTCGATGGCGATGGTTTTATTACTCGGGAAGAATGGTCGGGAACCGATGCCGTTTTTGATGCCCTCGATGAAAACAAAGACGGTCAAATTACCCCGGAAGAAATGGCGGCCGGTTTGGGAGCGGCTTTTCGGTTAGCCTCTTAAATTGGGTTGGATCACAGTCACAATTCTTGCAATTTCTTGACTCAAGAAATGACCATTTGATTGTGAGATGAGATTCTCTTTCCAAGACGCTACGCGATCGGTTATTGGTGAACAGGAAATAGATAAAGAGTTAGCACCTTTTAAAATCAAATTCCTGAAAGCAGCCGATCGCTTTGTTTTTGTGCAGATAATTCTTGAGACTTTTATATCAATTAAATTGACCCCAGAAAACGGAAAAAATTAACGATGAATGACAATCAAGGTAACGGAAACCAAATTCAAATTGAAGATGATCGCACGGGAATTGATGTAGAAACGCTCAAACGGGCTTTTTCAGATAATCTTTTTTATGCGCTGGGAAAATTTCCAGAAATTGCCACCAAAAATGATTTTTACATGGCGTTAGCTTATACGGTACGCGATCGCCTGTTGCGACGGTGGTTAAACTCCCAAGAAACCTATCTCAAACAAGATGTTAAAATCGTCTGTTATTTCTCAGCAGAATATCTGATCGGACCCCAGTTAGGCAAGAATTTAATCAATTTAGGAATAGTCGAACAAGTTCGTCAAGCTTTGGGAGAATGTGGATTAAATTTAGATGATTTAATCGAACAAGAAGAAGAACCCGGTTTGGGAAATGGCGGTTTGGGACGACTCGCCGCCTGTTATATGGATTCAATGGCAACCCTAAATATTCCGGCAATCGGTTACGGAATTCGCTATGAATTTGGCATTTTCGATCAGGAAATTTGCGAAGGTTGGCAAGTTGAAATCACCGATAAATGGTTGCGTTATGGTAATCCTTGGGAAATCCCCCGCACCGAAGCCTGTGTCGAGGTTGGGTTGGGCGGTTATACCGAGTCTTATTATGATGAAAACAACCGTTATCGAGTGCGTTGGCTTCCCGATCGCCTTATCAAAGGTGTTCCTTATGATACCCCGATTTTAGGATATAAAACCAACGCCGCCAACACCCTGAGATTGTGGAAAGCCGAAGCCCCTGAATCTTTTAATTTTCAAGCTTTTAATGTGGGGGATTACTACGGTGCCGTTAACGAAAAAACCTACTCCGAAAATATTACCAAAGTTCTCTATCCCAACGATGAACCGATCCAAGGAAAACAACTGCGTTTAGAACAACAATTCTTTTTTGTTTCCTGTTCGTTACAGGATATGATTCGCATTCATTTAGGAACAGATGAAAGTCTAGATAACTTCGGGGAAAAATTTGCCGCCCAACTCAATGATACTCACCCTTCTGTTGGTGTCGCGGAGTTAATGCGGTTATTAATGGATGTGCATGATTATGAATGGGAACAAGCCTGGGAAATTACCCAAAAAACCTTTGCTTACACCAACCATACTTTATTACCAGAAGCCCTAGAAAAATGGTCTTTGGGTTTATTTGGTTCTTTACTTCCCCGTCATTTAGAAATTATCTACGAAATTAATCGTCGTTTCCTCAATGAAATTCGCACTCGCTACCCCAACGATGTCAGTAAACTCTCCAACTTTTCTTTAATCGATGAAAGCGGGGAAAAATACGTTCGCATGGCTCATTTAGCCTGCGTGGGTTCTCATGCCATTAATGGAGTTGCCGATCTCCATACTCAGTTGTTAAAACAAGATGTATTGCGGGGTTTTTATGAACTGTTTCCCGAGAAATTTACCAACAAAACCAACGGCGTTACCCCCCGTCGTTGGATTGTGTTATCCAACCCGGAATTAACCGAGTTAATTACTTCAAAAATTGGAGACAATTGGATTACCCATTTAGAAGAATTACAACAATTAGAACCTTTTGCAGACGATCCGAATTTTAGAAATGCTTGGCGACAAATGAAGCAACGGGTTAAAACTCGGTTAGCCCGTCGCATTCAACAACGCTGTGGGATAACGGTTGATCCCAACTATTCGATGTTTGATATTCACGTCAAACGCATTCACGAATACAAACGCCAACATTTGAAGGTTTTACATATTATCACCCTCTACAACCGAATTAAGAAAAATCCCAACATCGATATTGTTCCCCGCACGTTTATTTTTGGCGGAAAAGCGGCGCCGAGTTACTTCATGGCAAAATTAATCATTAAACTGATTAATTCTGTCGGGGAAGTTATTAATAATGACCCCGATGTGCGGGGACGTTTAAAAGTAGTCTTTATCCCCGACTACAACGTGACCAACTCTCAACCCGTTTATCCTGCGGCTGACTTATCCGAACAAATTTCGACCGCAGGAAAAGAAGCTTCGGGGACGGGAAATATGAAGTTTTCTCTTAACGGAGCCTTAACCATTGGAACGTTAGATGGGGCGAATGTAGAAATTCGTCAACAGGTTGGGGAAGATAACTTTTTCCTATTTGGTTTGAAAGCCGAAGAAGTTTCTCAAATGAAGTCTCAAGGCTATAATCCTTGGGAGTTTTACAGTTCTAATCAGGCGTTGCGAGAGGTGATCGATCAAATTTCATCCGGTTTATTTTCTCCCAAAGAGTCCAACTTGTTCAAACCTCTGGTAGACTCACTATTGTACCACGATGAATATATGTTGTTGGCCGATTATCAGTCTTATATTGACTGTCAAGATCGGGTCAGCGAAGCCTTTCGGGATTGGGACAATTGGACGCGGATGTCTATTCTCAATACGGCTCGCATGGGTATTTTTTCCAGCGATCGCGCCATTCGAGAATATTGTCAAGATATTTGGAATGTCCAAGCGGTTCCAGTCCAACTTGAGGACTATGTTCAAGCCAAAGCCTGTTTTAAAGTTGATCCCAATCAATTGCTAACAACCAGCTTTTAATTCGGTCGTTAGCTAATTTTATCAGGCAGATTCAAGCTAATTTATTTAGGCTTTTAACTGCCTTCTTCCCAGAAAAATTAAGGACAAAAATTCAGAAATTAAAGGACTCTCAACCTATGCTAGAACCCTTACAAACGGTGATGATTTTTAAAAAGAACTGTGAACCTCACACCGTTTCAGCCGGAGAAGTCATTTTTAAACAAGGTGAACCCGGTCATTTGATGTACGGTATAATTGAAGGAGAAGTACAGTTTTCTATTGATGGGAAAGAAGCAGAAACTCTAAAAGCCGGCGATGTTTTTGGAGAAGGGGCGCTCCTTAATCCTGAACACGCCCGACGTTCAACGGCTACAGCGAAAACCGATTGTGTATTAGCGATTTTAGATAAAGAACGGTTTATGTTTGCAGTCCAACAAACGCCGATGTTTGCATTAGAAGTAATGAGAAGTTATTCAGATCGGGTGAATGCTTTGAGACATTTAATTTAACAGTTTTGATCTGGAGAGTTGGCTTAACGGGGAAAGATGATTTCTACACAGTTAAAACTTGAGAAATCAGGTTTTAGAGCATCGGGATTCAAGTTAAGTTCAACTCTCTGATGATTTTTTTCCCCATTTTATCACGGTTTTTTCTGTTTTTTATTAACCGGAAACGATAATTTATTGGGAATGGGCGACTGAATTTTGAACCGTTGTTTGGTCGGGATTGGCGTTACATTCAACGGGGTGATTCGGTTCTCCGATATAAATCCCCAGCGATCGCGCGGTTTCGGTCCAAAAGCCGTTAGGATCGACCAGTCGGGGACTGTGAGCAAAAACATCATCAAGGGGGACTGTGACCACCCTTTCGTTTTGCCAAGCCACCATTTTACCGTAGTTTTCGCTCCCCACCAAATCCACCGCAGATTTCCCGAAAGCCGTTGCAATTAAGCGATCCAACGCCGAAGGTGCGCCGCCCCGTTGCACATGACCCAAAACCGTGACCCTCGCTTCTACGCCGACCCGCTGTTCAATTTCGGTGGCAATATATTCGCCAATCCCTCGTAGTCGCACTTCTCCCAAGGCATCTTTGTAATACCGACCCTCGCCTTCTGCGGTTTTCGCCCCTTCCGCCACCACAACAATAGCAAATTTACGTCCGCACAAAGTTCGCAGGTGTTGAATTTGTTTGCACAAATTGTTGAGAGAGTAGGGAATTTCGGGAATTAAAATCGCATCCGCCCCCCCAACAATACCGGAATGAAGGGCTAAATGTCCGGTGGTGCGTCCCATCACTTCAACGACCATCACGCGATCGTGGCTGGCTGCGGTGTAGCTGAGGCGATCTAAAGCGTCTAAAATGGTAGAAACGGCCGAATTAAACCCAATGGAGAGGGCGGTATGGGCGACGTCGTTATCGATGGTTTTGGGGACGGCAACTAAATTCCAATTTCCCCGTTGGGCGAGGTTTTGGAGTAAGGCTAAACTCCCATCGCCGCCAATGGCAATTAACGCATCCAGTTCTAAGTCGTGGTATCCGGCGATAATTTCTTCGGCTTGGGCTTCGGTATTGCCTTTGCTGAGTGAACCGAGAATGGTGCCTCCCATGCTGAGTAAAGGATCGGTTCCGTGTCGTTCCAAACCGTACTGATTCAAAACTACGCTTTTGCGTTCGAGTAGTCCTTGCGTGGCGTAGGGAATGCCTCTGACTTCCCAATTATATTCGGTAGTCGCGTAACTCACGACGGCGCGAATCACTGCGTTTAACCCCGGGCAATCTCCGCCACTGGTGAGAATGCCAATTCGTTTGCGTTGATTCATTGTTTTATGATGCAAACAGCGATTATTTCATCACCACATCTATAGTACCTTGAAACCTGTGAACTACCGGATTAACTTTGTTTTTTGTATTTTTTCGTGAACTACCCACACTTCCCTACGGGTGAGTGTTGGCTTCGGTGCTTCACGGAAGATTGCCGCATCTTGGATTGACGTCCGCGAGTTGGTCTTACATCCTCTCCACTGGCGTTAGCCTCCCCCGTCCCAGAGGAGGACAGCAGTCTGATACCTTCAGCCCTTATATTCTGCGCGGCATTGCCATCTCTATCATGATGAGTCCCGCAGCTTGGGCAAGTCCAAGCTCTGACATCTAACGGTAAATCGCCTATTTGATAATGACAATTAGAGCAAAGCTTAGAACTAGGAAACCACCTATCTACTTCTATCAGTACCTTCCCTTCTGTTTCTAACTTGTAAGAAAGGAAATTTACAAAGGTTCCCCATGAGGTATCAGAGATTGCTTTTGCTAGTTTCTGGTTACGCACCATGCCCTTGATATTTAGGTTTTCGACTACCACGACTTGATTATTGTCAACTATCTTTCTAGATAGCTTGTGTAAGTAGTCTTGGCGGACATTGCTAATTTTTTCGTATACCCTAGCTGTAATCTTATTAGCCTTATTTCTGCGGTTGCTGCCTTTTTCTTTACGAGCTGCAATCCGTTGTTTTACAGCTAATCTTTTTTGATACTTATACAGGTGTTTAGGATTAGCATACTTAGAAGTCCTATCGCCATCATAGGTAATAGCAAAATCCTTAATTCCCAAATCAATACCCACAACTTTACCATCAGTATTTGGTGTTGGGTTGTCTGCCTCATATTCCATCAGCACAGAAGCGTAATATTTACCCGATGGGCATTTACTGACTGTAACTGTTTTGATAGTTCCATCAAGGGGTCGGTGTATTTTAGCTTTTACTATCCCAACCGAACCTGGAAACTTCAAACAATCATTAACTTGTTTTACCTTCTGTGGATATTGGATTGATTGACGGTGACGATAGGATTTGAACCTCGGATATTTTGCCCTACCTTCAAAAAAGTTTTGATAAGCACGGCTAAGATTGAGACTCACGGACTGCAAAACCTGTGAATAACACTCTCCTAACCATTCAGTTTCTTTATCTTTTTTGAGTGCTGGCAACATAGAATTTAGTCCAGATAGAGACAAGCCAAAACCTGTTGCTTTATAGGTTTCAATGCACTGATTTAGCGCATAATTCCACCACCAACGGGCGCAACCCAAATGTTGTGCAAGTATTTGTTTTTGTTGATCTGTGGGGTACAACCTGACTTTTACTGCTTGTCTTCTCATCGTGACTAATCCTAAACCTCGACCTGTGATTATTATATACTATTTGTAGTAACAATAATCTTTAACGAGAATTTAACGAAGCTCTCCAATCAACTTTGAAAAAATTTAAACATTGCTAATTTGACAAAATTAATTAAATATGATATCGTTTTGCGGCTCAATCAAATTACCGGTTTATGAACGGATAAAAGTTGAATCGTGGAAAACTGAGACAGCTACAACCGCCCCACAGCCTTGTTAAAAAATCACGAAGAACAGCCGACACGTACAATTAATTATGTTACAGTTATCCAGAAAATTGCGCTTACAGTCACTAAAGACGCAGCATTTGACAACGAGGAGTTTTCAATTATGGCTATAAAAGTCGCGATTAATGGATTTGGTCGCATTGGACGTTTGGTCGTCCGTTCATCCCTGAAAAATCCCGATATTGAGTTTGTTGCCATTAATGACCTCGTACCTGCGGAAAACTTAGCTTATTTGTTCAAGTACGATTCAACTCACGGTAAACTCGAAAACCAAATTGAAGCTAAAGATGATAGCATCGTCGTTGATGGCCGAGTGATTCGTTGTACTTCGGTGAGGAATCCGGCAGAATTGCCCTGGAAAGATATGGGAATAGACTATGTTGTAGAGTCTACCGGGCTATTTACCGATTATAACGGCGCCTACAATCATATTACCGCCGGCGCCAAACGGGTGATTATTTCCGCCCCCACCAAAGACCCCGACAAGGTAAAAACGCTGTTAATGGGGGTTAACCACGAAGAATTTGACCCGAAAGAACATTTAATTGTTTCTAACGCCAGTTGTACCACCAACTGTTTGGCACCGGTTGCTAAAGTCATTCAGGATAACTTCGGGTTAACTGAAGGCTTGATGACAACCGTTCACTCGGCGACGGCGACTCAGCCAACGGTTGACGGTCCGAGTAAAAAAGATTTTCGCGGCGGACGGGGTGCCGGTCAAAATATTATACCCGCTTCTACGGGTGCGGCGAAAGCGGTAACATTGGTTTTACCCGAATTAAAAGGCAAATTAACCGGGATGGCTTTCCGCGTCCCCACTCCCGATGTTTCTGTAGTAGACTTAACGTTTAAAACGGAAAAATCGACCAGCTACAAAGACATTTGTGCAGCCATGAAAGAAGCGGCTGAAGGGTCAATGAAAGGTATTCTCGGTTATACGGAAGACCCGGTTGTTTCCACCGATTTTATTACCGATTCTCACTCCAGTATTTTTGATGCGGATGCCGGAATTGAGTTAAATTCTAACTTCTTTAAAGTCGTTTCTTGGTACGATAACGAGTGGGGTTATTCTTGCCGCGTCGTTGATTTAATGTTGTCTATGGCGAAAAAAGACGGCCTTCTCTAATTGCTTAGAGAACGGGGAATCGAGAATAAAAAAGTTGAGTCTAAAACCGATTTTTATTCTCGTTTTCCTCTTTCAATGTTTTACAAAAGTTGAACAATTCCTCGAAACGCTCTTCAACTCAAGTCAAAATTCCCAACTTGAGAAATAGCGATCGCCCCGGATTACATTAAACTCTAGAAATATAATCGTCTTGTTGTTTTTCATCTCAAACTATGTCCGAACTTCCTCCCCTCAATACCGATACAATTTGGGCAATTCTCCACGAAAAACTCGATGATGCCACCGTTAATCAACTGCTTTGGTATCATCTCGGTTATCGCTACAACACCGATACCCAAACCTGGGATAATAGCAACGTTGAACCCGCTTGGCAAGAGGAGTATCCCGCACCTCCCGACTTTATTGACAGTCGTCCCGCCACCGTCAAATTAACCCGTTCTATCCCCAAAGAATACAAGCAATTATTAAAAGAAGAATTGGGGTTTACCGGATACAAAATCGGTGAATTTACCCCCGCCCAAGCCCGCCGAGCCACAGCCGCCAACTGGTTACTCGCCAAAATGAAACAAAATTAAACAGGCAATAGGCAATTTACAGTCACCAGTCACCAGTCACCAGTCACCAGTGAAGAGGCAAGGGGGAAGGGGGAAGGGGAAAGGGGAAAGGGGAAAGGCAACCATGCAAGAGGTAATAGGTAATTCTTTCCTCCTGACTCCTGACTCGGTGACTCCTGACTCGGTGTCTCCTGAAAACTGGTGACTGATAATGCCTGTCACCAAATCTTGACCGTTCGGTAGATTACGGCTCTCCTCACTGTATCGTAGTTTAAAATAACGGTACAGTAAAGATAACGAACAAGTACACAAAAATTTACACCGATCAGATAAAAAAACCCCTCTGATCTCTAGCCACTCCGAACAGGAGAAGCCATAAGCTCTATAGGTGGAACCGAAACATCATGTTTGAATACTTTTCAGATAAAGCCATTAAAGTCGTGATGCTGTCTCAAGAAGAGGCACGTCGCTTAGGACACAATTTTGTCGGTACCGAACAACTGCTGTTAGGCATTCTGGGAGAAGGAACCAGTGTCGCCGCTAAACTGTTGTCCGATAGAGGCGTAACCCTCGAAGACGCACGGCGAGAAGTTGAATCAATCATCGGACGAGGTTCGGGTTTTATTCCGGCTGAAATCCCCTTCACACCCCGAGCCAAACGGGTTTTTGAAGGTTCATTACAAGAAGCTCGTCAACTGGGAAACAACTACATCGGCCCGGAACACATCTTATTAGGATTATTGCAGGACGAAGAAGGAGTTGCTGCAAAAGTTCTGGAAAATTTTAGCATTGACCGAGGCAAACTCCGCACCGATATCATTAGAGCCTTGGGAGAAGAAAATGCAACAACAGTTTCCGCCGGCGGTCGCACTTCAGGAAATAAACGCACCGTCACCCTAGACGAATTTGGCACCAATTTAACCAAATTAGCCGCAGAAGGTAAACTCGATCCCGTCGTCGGTCGGGAACGGGAAATTGAACGGGTGATCCAAATTCTCGGACGCCGGACCAAAAATAACCCCGTCTTAGTCGGTGAACCCGGTGTCGGTAAAACGGCGATCGCCGAAGGATTGGCTCAACGCATCGTTAAAGAAGACGTTCCCGACTTGTTAGCCGACAAACAGGTGATCGGTTTGGATATGGGATCGTTAGTCGCCGGAACTCGCTTTAGAGGCGAATTTGAAGAACGACTCAAAAAAATCGTTGAAGAAGTGCGATCGGCAGGTAACATTATCCTGGTGATCGACGAAATTCACACCATTGTCGGCGCCGGTGCGATCGAAGGCAGCATGGACGCCGCCAATATGCTCAAACCCGCCCTCGCACGCGGAGAGTTGCAGTGTTTGGGTGCAACCACCCTCGACGAATACCGCAAGCACATCGAACGGGATGCGGCTTTAGAACGTCGCTTCCAACCGGTGATGGTGGGCGAACCCAGTGTCGAAGATACGGTAGAAATTCTGTTTGGGTTGCGTCCGGCTTACGAACAACACCACCGCCTCACCATTACCGATCAGGCGTTGTACGCCGCAGCCACCTTATCCCACCGTTACATTAGCGATCGCTTCTTACCCGATAAAGCGATTGATTTAATTGACGAAGCCGGTTCTCGCGTGCGGGTAATGAACTCCAAACCAACGCCTGAAACTCAAGAACTGAAGCGGGAATTATCGAATATTATCCGCGAAAAAGAAGAAGCCGTCAAAAATCAGGACTTCGAGAAAGCAGGCTCACTCCGCGATCGCGAAATCGAACTCAAAGACCAAATTGAAGCGGTTGCTAAAGAAAAACAAGCAGAAAAACCCGCACTGCAACTGATGGTAACGGAAGAAGATATCGCCGAAATCTTAGCGGCGTGGACCAGTATTCCGGTCAGCAAACTCACCGAGTCCGAGTCTCAGAAATTGCTGAACATGGAAGACACCCTGCACCAGCGCCTCATCGGTCAAGATGAAGCCGTTAGCGCGGTTTCACGGGCTATTCGACGGGCGCGAGTCGGCTTGAAGAACCCCAACCGTCCGATCGCCAGTTTCGTCTTCTCAGGGCCTACAGGGGTCGGTAAAACCGAGTTAACCAAAGCGTTGGCGGCCTATTTCTTCGGTTCGGAAGAAGCGATGATCCGCTTGGATATGTCCGAATTTATGGAACGTCACACGGTATCCAAGTTAATTGGTTCGCCTCCCGGATACGTTGGGTTTGACGAAGGCGGACAGTTAACCGAAGCGGTGCGGCGCCGTCCTTACACGGTTGTGTTGTTTGACGAGATTGAAAAAGCGCATCCCGACGTGTTTAATATGTTGCTGCAAATTCTCGAAGACGGACGGTTAACCGACGCCAAAGGACGGACTGTTAGCTTCAAGAACACCTTGATTATTATGACCTCTAATATCGGGTCGAAAGTGATCGAAAAAGGTGGCGGCGGAATTGGGTTTGAAATGGCCGCACCCGGAGAAGATGTGCAGTATAATCGCATTCGCAACTTGGTAAATGAAGAATTGAAGCAATATTTCCGTCCTGAGTTTCTCAACCGTTTGGATGAAATTATTGTTTTCCGTCAGTTACAACGCGACGAAATTCGTCAAATTGCCGATATTATGTTGCGGGAAGTCTTCAAGCGTCTGCGCGAAAAAGATATGACTCTGGAAGTGACCGAGAAATTCAAAGAACATCTCGTAGAAGTGGGTTACGATCCGAGTTACGGTGCAAGACCGATGCGCCGTGCGGTGATGAACCTGTTAGAAGATGCGTTAGCCGAAGCGATGTTATCCGGTGTGTTAACAGAAGGACATCATGCGGTTGTTGACATCGACGAGGAAGGGAAAGTTAAAATTTCTCCCGCCGAACGCAAACCGGAAGATGCACCCGAGTACGCCGTTTCAACTCACCGTTAATTGTTGATTATCGGCTATACCCTGTAGGGTGGGTCAGTCTCAAAAGGTTATTGATCAAATCATTAACTTAACGGTCTGACCCACCCTACCCATTATTTTTTAACACCTTGTCGGGTGGGTCAGAATTAGCAAATTCTTGATGATATCGTTAAGTTAACGGTCTGACGCACCCGATCCATTTCAGTATTGTAGGGTGGGTCAGAATTAGCAAATTCTTGATAATATGGTTAACTTAACGGTCTGACGCACCCTACTAAGTTTATAAATATTGCTTCAGAATATACACCAAAACCATACAAAACTCGGTATACTTGCCTTCATTATCCGTTGTTTTAAATCCTTCAATCAGTTGGTGTTTGTCCGATTCTGTTAAGTCTTCAAAACCCTCTAAAATTGCCTCAATAGCTTCCCGACGCATCGCTCTAAGTTTATCAATATCTAAACCGAGTTGATCAATTGTTGTCTCGGCTGATTTTTGCCATTGAGGATCGGAAATCGGTCTAATTTCTCCAAGTTCTGTATAGGTAAAAAGCTGTTCGCAGTTTTCATCTAAAGGAGAAACCAACAAATCTTCATCATACCAATCTTTTTTATGGTGTCCGCAGTGAACGGGAACGGGAGGAGGTTCTTCGCTTTCTCCCTTGCAAGATGCCAAAAGATTAGTGTATTCTAATGCTAAATCTGGATAACGTGTTCTGGGTTTCAGATGCTCAATATGGCTATCTTCTATAGAAATTTGTCGCTGACAGTAGCAACAGATAAATCCTTGTTCTGCTAACAAGCTTTGATGAAGTTGGCGTTTTTCTTTCGCTCGTAAAACATCCCACGTTGGTTGCCAATTTTCATTGGCTTGAGATTTCCATTGTTGAAAAATTTCGGGTTCTTCAGACTTTTTGATAAATTTCATCGATTCAAAATTTCGCGCCGACGAATAGATACACTTGCTTTAACTAATTCCGGTTCATCATCGCCAATTTCTGCTGCTATTTCTTGCTGCATTGCTTTGGCTCGTTCTAAATCTCCATCGTTAATTACTCTAAATAATTCCAGCAATTTTTCTTTGATTTCTAAAGGACGTTCTGGAACTCCCATTAAGTCTTCTAAAATGCGATTGCTATCTCGACCAAACGAACTTTCTGGGTGTTTGGCAATAATATCCTCACCCATTTTTTCTAAAATATAAATGCTTTCGGGTTGAACTTGACTAACGATCTGAGGGGAATGAGTTGTTACAATAAATTGACAATTGGGAAAGGTTTCTGTTAATAATGAAAGAATTCGACGCTGCCAACTCGGATGAAGATGTTGTTCAATTTCATCGATTAAAACTACCGCACTTCCTTCTAGGGGTAGGGCGCGAGAAGGTTGACTGATCGCCAAACGTCTGGCCAAATCTCCCGCCATTGCTAACAAACTTTTTTCACCATCCGAAAGGCGATCGACAATGATTTCTTCTCCGTGTTTTAGAATAGTCATTCGCAAGTAAGGTTTACGCCGAACCCTCAAATCATCAAATTCTTCGCCAAGAATAGAATAAATCGCTCGTCTAACGGCTTCAAGTTGGCGATCGCGATATTCAATATTATCCCGTCGTTCTTCGTTTTCGGTTTCTTCCAATGCTCTAAACCACTTAAAAAAGCTGTCAAAACTGACTTGAACACCCGTTAAAGCTTGTTCATAAGCTTCTACTTGTTTAAATCTGTAATTATTTTTGATGTCTAAAGGAATATCAAGCACACCTCGGTTAACGGGGTAATAAACCGCAAGCGGAATATTCGCTTTTGGATCTTCTTTCCACTGGTTACGGATACGATCAGCAATTGCTTCTAACCCATCTTTTTCGCTTACTTCGTCTTCATCTCCCCAAGTAAAATTTCTTTTGGAACCAATTGTAATTACACGATTTATCGGTTGTGTATCTTGTTCTAAAAACCAGTGAATCTCATCTTTATCTTGGTCTATTGAAAAGATCATTTCACTTCTAGTTTTTTGAAAGCCGTTTTTAATATCTTGGGGTTCAAAATACCATCCTTCTGATAAAACTCTCTTGTTCCTCATAAATGTCGATACAGATGTTTCATCAGGATCGTATTCTATTCGTGCTAACAACCAAGATAACAAAATAGCAATACAGTCAAGAATGCTTGATTTACCAACGCCATTAATACCGATAAAAACCGTTAAATTCTGTTGGTCAAAGGTTAATGTTAAATCACGAATCCCTCGAAATGATGTAATTTTTAATTGTTTGACTCTCATCGGTTAATATTTCCTTTTGAATAAATTGAGAGGTCAATGGAGATTTATTGTAGGGTGGGTCAGTCTCAAAAGGTTATTGATAAAATCGTTAACTTAACGGTCTGACCCACCCTACTTTAAACGTTTAGTAGTAGTCTTGAATGGCTTTAACTTCTACAGACTCCGACTTCAACGAACGGATCGCCGCAATAGTTGCTTTCGCCCCCGCTATTGTCGTAATAATGGGGATTTTGTACGCCAACGCCGTCCGACGAATTAAAATTCCATCCGCCCTTGCTTCTTCCCCGGATGGGGTAATAATTGCGAGTTGAACGTTTTGATTTTTCATCGCATCCAACACATGAGGACGACCTTCATGGAGTTTTAATTCCAAATCCACTTTAACGCCGTGTTCCCACAATACTCGACGAGTTCCCATTGTCGCGGTGACTTTAAATCCTAATTCGATAAAATCTCGCACAATTGGGATAACCGCCATTTTATCCCGATCATTCATCGAAACGAATACCGTTCCTGATAGGGGTAACAGTTGACTCGCCGCAAGTTCGGCTTTAGCAAACGCTTTCCCGAAGTCGGTATCGATTCCCATGACTTCCCCGGTTGAACGCATTTCCGGCCCCAATAATACGTCGGTTCCGGGGAATTTTGCAAACGGAAGAACCGCTTCTTTTACCGATACATAGGTGGGAACTTTTTCTTCGGTAAATCCCAACTCTTTTAACGTCTTACCGGACATCACCAAAGACGCCATTTTTGCCAAGGGAACTCCAATGGCTTTCGACACAAACGGAACGGTTCGAGACGCCCGAGGATTCGCTTCTAAAATGAACACCTGTTCGCCTTGAACCGCAAACTGAATATTCATCAAACCGACAACTTTTAACGCCTTTGCTAACTCAATCGTTTGGCGTCGTATAGTTTCAATTGCGCTTTTTGGCAGGGTTTGATAGGGTATAGAACAGGCCGAATCTCCCGAGTGAACTCCCGCTTGTTCGATGTGTTCCATAATTCCACCGATGACCACTTCTCCGGTATGATCGGCGATCGCATCGACATCTACTTCGATCGCATTTTCTAAGAACTTATCGACCAAAATCGGATGATCCGGTTCAACTTGTACAGCAAACGTCATGTAACGTTCCAAGTCTTCATCGGAGAACACAATTTCCATCGCCCGTCCCCCCAAAACGTAGGAAGGACGCACAACAACCGGATAACCAATTCGACTCGCTACGGCTAAAGATTCCTCAAAACTGCGAGAAATTCCATTGGGCGCCTGTTGAATGTTTAATTGACGCAAAATCTTTTCAAACCGTTCTCTATCTTCTGCGGCGTCAATAGAATCTGGAGAGGTTCCCCAAATTTTCAGATCGGGATTTTTCTCGGCGTTGGCTTCGAGATATTTTTGCAGCGGAACGGCTAATTTTAGGGGAGTTTGTCCGCCAAACTGAATAATAATTCCAACGGGTTTTTCCGCCTCAATAATATTGATTACATCTTCTTTCGTCAGCGGTTCAAAATAGAGGCGATCGCTGGTATCGTAGTCTGTAGAAACCGTTTCCGGGTTGGAATTCACCATTATTGTTTCGTAACCATTCGCCCGCAACGCATAGGACGCATGACAACAACAATAGTCAAATTCGATCCCCTGTCCGATGCGATTTGGACCGCCTCCGAGAATCATTACTTTCGGTTTTTCCGAGGGTAAAATCTCATCTTCTTCCCAATAGGTCGAATAGTAATAAGGCGTTCTAGATTCAAATTCCGCCGCGCAGGTATCCACCATTTTATAAATCGGTTTAACCGTCAATTGTAAACGGTAAGCCCTCACTTCATCTTCGGTGGTTTTAGTTGCATAAGCAATTTGGCGATCGCTAAATCCCAAACGTTTAACCCCCAAAAGTTGATCCGCATCCAACTGTTTCAAAGGCGTTCGTTTGAGAAACTTTTCTGTTTCTAAAAGCTGTTGAAACTTATCTAAAAACCAGGGATCAATTCCCGTCAGTTCGTAGATTTCTTCCACCGACATTCCCAACATCAAAGCGTGTCGAACCACCAAAATTCGTTCCGGGTGAGGCGTTCGTAAAGAACCCGCAATATTATCCAAACTGGGTAATTTTTCAGCGCGATCGCATCCCCAACCCGATAAACCCGTTTCTAGACTTCGCAGCGCTTTTTGGAAGGACTCGCAGAACGTTCCACCGATTGCCATTGCTTCGCCCACCGACTTCATTTGAGTGGTTAAAGTCGGTTGAGAACCGGGAAACTTTTCAAAGGCGAAACGGGGAATTTTCGTGACGACATAATCAATCGTCGGTTCAAAAGAAGCGGGGGTTTTTTTAGTAATGTCGTTTTTAATTTCATCTAACGTGTAACCCACCGATAATTTTGCTGCAAATTTAGCAATGGGAAACCCGGTCGCCTTAGAAGCCAAAGCGGAAGAACGAGAAACACGGGGGTTCATTTCAATAACAATCACATCCCCGTTCACCGGATTAATAGCAAACTGAATATTAGATCCGCCCGTTTCCACCCCAATTTCTCGAATAATTTTAATTGCGGCATCCCGTAGGCGTTGATATTCTTTATCGGTGAGAGTTTGTGCGGGTGCAACGGTAATCGAATCTCCTGTATGAACCCCCATCGGGTCAATATTTTCAATCGAACAGATAATCACCACATTATCTGCCAAATCTCGCATGACTTCGAGTTCAAATTCTTTCCAACCAATTAATGATTGTTCAACCAAAATTTGAGAAACCGGAGACGCATCCAAACCCCCACTAGCCAGTTCTTCATATTCTTCTTGGTTGTAAGCAATACCGCCACCGGTTCCGCCCATTGTAAACGCCGGACGAATAATCAGAGGATAAGAGCCAATTTTTTGGGCTACGGCTCTTGCTTCTTCCATATTACTGGCAATTCCAGACGGACAACAAGCCACGCCAATGCGTTCCATTGCTTCTTTAAAGAGTTGTCTGTCTTCGGCTTTTTCAATTGCGTCTAATTTGGCGCCAATTAACTCAACGCCGTATTTATCAAGAACTCCATTTTTCGCCAACGCCACAGCCAAGTTCAGTGCAGTTTGACCGCCCATCGTGGGAAGCAGGGCGTCGGGGCGTTCTTTTTCGATTACTTTTTCGACAATTTCGGGAACGAGGGGTTCGATGTAGGTTCGTTCCGCCGTTTCCGGGTCGGTCATAATGGTTGCGGGGTTGGAGTTGACCAACACCACTTCGTATCCTTCCTCTCGCAGCGCTTTACAGGCTTGGGTTCCAGAGTAGTCAAACTCACAGGCTTGTCCAATAACAATGGGACCAGAACCTAAGAGTAGGATTTTATGCAGATCATCGCGTCGAGGCATAGTTTTTCGGTGATGGATTTGTATGATCGAGTTATTCGTTGGTTGTCAATGATAACTCGCCATTGTCAGGGTAATGGTTTGGCTTAACACTTACTGTAGCTTTTGAGGCAATAGGCAACAGGTTACAGGTTACAGGTTACAGGGGACAGGTTACAGGTTACAGGTTACAGGTTACAGGGGAAGATTGATAATTCATCTTTCGGTGAGCGAGGAAGTCCCAGAGCGGGGTAAAATGACTAGACGAAGGAATCTATCACGTTTGGGGAACGGTTATGCCAAAGCCTAGTTCATTTGCAGTTTACCTGATGCTGGAAGGGGGACATCGGGAAGAAGTCAGATTTACCACATTTGAGCAGTTTCAGATCTGGTATACTAAGGTCTTAAATCCCCAACATGAGTCTAATGAGTTTGTCAATGTTCCGATTAAAAATATGCAAGGGGAATATATGGTTGTTCGTCCTTCGAGTATTAAGGCAATACGAGTTGAACCGATTTTTACTACCAGTATTGACCGGGATGAAGTGGATTAATATCAATCAATACTCGCTGTTTTTGATCCGCTATTAAAAATCCTAAAACCATGAACAATCAACAAATTTTGACTCAGGTTATTGGCGTTGATTTGGGCGGATCGGCGATTAAATTGGGACGGTTCGATGCGTTGGGAAATTGTCATCAGTCTTTAACGGTTCCGACTCCCCAACCCGCAACCCCAGAAGCAGTTTTTTCAGCTTTGTTAGATGGTTTATCACAAATTACTGAAAATGTCAAGTCGGTTGCCGGAATTGGCATCGGTTTGCCGGGGCCGGTGGATGCTTCTGGCCGTATTTCTCAAATTGCAATTAACCTCAAAAATTGGCAAAATGTACCGTTAGCCGACTGGATAGAAGCTAAAACAAACTTGTCTGTTGTGATGGCAAATGATGCCAATTGTGCGGGGTTGGGAGAGGCTTGGTTGGGGGCGGGACGTCGGTTCAAAGATTTGATTTTGTTAACGTTAGGAACGGGCGTCGGTGGGGCGATTATTCTAAACGGTGAATTGTTTGTTGGGCGAAATGGAACTGCGGGAGAATTGGGATTAATTACGTTAAATTTTGACGGCCCGGTTTGTAATAGCGGAAATCGGGGTTCTTTAGAACAGTATGCCTCAATTCAAGCAATTCGTCGAGAAACGGGTTTAGAACCGGCTGAACTGGCTGCAAAAGCAAAATCGGGCGATACAAACGCGATAGAATATTGGCAGCAGTACGGCCAAAGATTGGGCGCAGGTTTGGCGAGTTTAATTTATATTTTAACCCCAGAAGCGATTATTCTGGGCGGTGGAATTAGTGCGGGTGCGGAATTGTTTTTACCGAGTACCCTTGCAGAAATTGAACGGCGAGTATTAGCGAGTTCCCGTCAAGATTTACAAGTATTAATCGCAGAATTAGGCAATCAAGCCGGTGCTATTGGTGCGGCTAAATTAGCGCTCGATACTTTTGTTTTCAAACAATAATCTTTATCACAACCGTAGGGTCCATCAGATTTTTAAGTTAATAATTTAATTAATAGTTCTCGGGTCTGATGCACCCTACAAATCTACTGAGAACATTTGTAGGGTGGGTGACGTTCGAGAATTATCGGAAAAAACCCCAAGATTAATTCTGTCACCCACCCTACCCCAAAATGACAAAAAACCGTTTTTTGTTCGGTCAAAAATCTGTTGGGGTGGGGCGGGTTTATCACAGTTATTTGTGAGATTTGAAAATTTTGGCGGAACCCGCCCCAGGGGTTGGATGGGATTGAATGTAGGGGCGGGTTCGACGAGATTTTTGTCACCCAAAATAAATATTAATAAACCCGCCCCGTCACCGGAATCATTGGATGGGTCAATGTAGGGGCGGGTTCGAGGTGATTTTTGTCACCCAAAATTAAGGTTAATAAACCCGCCCCGTCACCGGAATCATTGGATGGGTCAATGTAGGGGCGGGTTCGAGGTGATTTTTGTTACCCGGAGTAAAGGTTAATCAACCCGCCCCATCCCTCGAGGGTAGAGGTGGATCGGCTCTAAGTATTACAACGAAAGGAGTAATTTTTCAAGATAATGACATATTTTGTAAAATTTTCGTTACAATGGTTAACGTAATGGACAAACCTGACTGTCTGACTGGGAAATGCAGTTCAGACGTTCAGTTAACTGCTCACAGAGGTTTAACGATGGATAACCAAAATCAAAACCAAAATATTTCCTTAGAACAAGAGTTCCAAGTACAGTCTTTTGCTCGTCAAGTGGAAACAATTTCTAAAGAAGAAGCAAAAGAACTTTTAGTTGATTTATATAAAAGTACCATCATTCGTGAAAATCTGTTCCGCGAGATTATTAAAGAATCTTGGGGAATTGATAAAAGTATTACAGAAGCTCTGGAAATTGGCTAAGGTTTGATTTTCCGAGGAAATTCTACCTCCCGCTCAATTTTTTGAGGAATGAATGATGCACGATACAATGCTGTAGAGGAAAGTTAGAACGCCTAGAAAAATATCGCATATCCTAAATTAATCAGCTAACTTGTTCGGTGTAGCATGATGTTTGAACTGAGAGTTAGGTTATTTCAAGACGGGATAGGAATTCGGGGTTAACTTCCTCTACAGCAATAAGTTATCAGAAGTTATCAAAAATTTGCTTTCCACTCCAACGCCACGAAATAGCCATGATACTTTTAGCTACACTTCTCGTTCTAATTTGGGCTTTTCTTCTGCTGTTGAATCGCTTTTGTAGTGATTTGACAAGTTAGGATTTTTTCACACTCAAATTTATGTCTCTTGAAAGCCAATCTGTTCATAATCTTCAAAAATTATCCCAACTGGGGAAGGGATTCTACGAGCAATTTTTATCCTTAATCGTTTATTCTAATCTTTGGGTTGCTGCGGGAATCGCTTCTCTGGTCTTTTTTGTCCAAACCGCCCTCAATCTCCCGATAGATTGGCATCCCACTGTTTTCCTCTTGGCTGCGGCTTTAATTCCCTACAACTTAGACCGAATTTTTGACTCTTACGTTCAAAAAAGTCTCGATTCAAAAGAACAGTATTTTGTGAAAAAACCGGGAAGTTTATTGTTAGTCTTGGCTGCAATTTTGAGTTTTGTATTCTTATTATATCAAGCCCCTTCATCGGTTCAACGGGTAAGTTGGGCTGGACTTTTACCCTTGAGTTATGGAGTGCCATTGTTCCCCTTCCAACAACAGGGAAATTTAAACTGGTATCGCCCTAAAGATATACCGGGAATTAAGGCTTGGATTGTTTGCGGGGTAATTACTTATGCTGTGATTGCCGTACCTTTGGCTTATGCCAGGGTGAGTTTTAACTATTATACCGCATTAGTTACGTTCTTTTTGTTAATATTTGTCGGAACCAATTCCCATTTATTTGATATTCGGGATATAGAGTCTGACCGAGAAAAAGGGGTGCGAACTTTACCTTTAATTCTGGGGATTCGAGGAACCCGTATTTTTTGGACGGGGTTAAATTTAATTCTGCTTTTGGTTGCGGGTTGGAGTTGGACTCAGCTAATTTGGATTTTGTCTCCGGTTGTTGTGATTCCTTGTATTTTGTTAAACCTGATTGCCATTTGGACGGTAACACCAGAAACCCCCCGAAATGTTTATAATATTGTTTTGGATGGTTACTTGTTTTTACCGGGTTTATTAACTTTAATCCTCGGTTGAATCACATCAAATGTTTCAGCTACTTTTTAGCTTTCCAAGTTCCGCCATAAACATAATTGGGGTTATCTTGGCTTACCTGTTCCCAACAGCGACGACAAACAAACACCCATTGATGGGATTCATCATATTGAACCCGATAAAGTACGGGTTGAAACTGTTGACAGAGCGTACAAGCTTTTTGACGTAAACGAGCCACTATTTCCCTCCGGTTTGGATTGTGTTTATGTTCTAATATAGAATATAAACGTCAAAATGATTTTTTCAAACCGATTTTATGTCAATTCCTCAACTCTGCTCTATTCAAGTGGGTTTACCCAAAAAAATGGGTGTAGAAGAAGCAACCGACCCGATGGAGCGTTCTTGGTCTACGGGATTTTTTAAAGAACCGATTCAAGGATTAATTTGGCTGGGAAAAACAAACCTGGTTGGTGATGGTCAAGCCGATTTAAAAAATCACGGGGGTGTTGATAAAGCGGTTTTGGGTTATGCTGCGGAACACTATCCCATTTGGAGAAAGAGTTTAAATCAAATTCAAGATAAAATTAATTTTCCCTATGGTGCTTTTGGGGAGAATTTTACCATTGGGGAACAAACGGAAACATCGGTTTGTATCGGTGATATTTATCAAGTTGGTGAAGCCAAAATTCAGGTATCTCAACCTCGAAAACCCTGCTGGAAATTATCTCGCCGTTGGGGAATTCAAGATTTAGCTTTAGAAGTTCAAAAAACCGGACGTACAGGTTGGTATTTTCGAGTTTTGAAAGAAGGTTATGTAAAATCGGGTTTACCTTTAATATTAACCGAACGCCCTTTTCCGGAGTGGACAGTTGCTCAGGCGAATGACATCATGTACAATCGTTGTGGCGATCGAGATGCCAAAAGGAAACTGGCAACTTGTCCTTTATTATCTGCTAATTGGCAACAAAAACTATCGATCTAAGGGATACAATTAGCGATAATCTCCCCGCTCGGGTAAAGAGGAAGGAGTTGAGGTGGAAGTGGAAACTGGCGGAGAGTTGAATTCTGATTCAATTGCTGCTTGAGTCAGGGGACCAACTATACCATCTGCTTTTAATCCAACATCATTTTGAAACAGGATAACAGCTTGTTGTGTAGAAAGATCATAGTAACCTGTAATCGGTTGATTATAATATCCCATTACTTGTAGATATTGCTGAATTTCGATTACTTTTGAACCACTACTTCCTAATTTTAGAAAAAATGTAGGTTGAGAAGTTTGAGTTGTGATTGCTTCTGATAACCCCAGTGCAGCCCGGGTTTGATCGCCGGCAATTCCATCGACTTTGAGTCCATTTGCGGCTTGAAATTGTCGGACTGCATTTTGAGTTAAAATTCCATAATAACCTGTAATTTTTCCGTCAAAATAACCGATTTCTTGCAATTTATGCTGGAGTTCAATGACCGGGATTCCTCTGTTTCCGAATTGTAAAGCTTGTGCAGCGTTAACTTCAATAACTGTGGCAGCTATTAACAAGAACAGCCCGAGGAATTTTAAAGTATTTCGGTAATATTTTTTCAGCTCAAATCCTGTTTTTAAGGGGTAAAACCAAAACTTATTTTGTCGATTTAACCAAGCTAAAAACTGAAAATTAACTACAGTTTTCATCGCCGAATATTCCTGAATTAACTACGGTGATAAAATGATATGCTTTACAAATGTAAAGCGTTAATACATTTCAGGTAATCCGTAGTTTTGTAGTATTCAATCAGGATATTTTCGAGTTGAGCTATTTTTTTACGGTTGATAAGCAACAAAAATTTTTGCCTAAAAAGCTCAAAAAAAATAAGCCCTACAGTAGTTTTTTCTGCAAGGCTTTGATTAATCGCGATTTTTAGTGTTAGAATGAGGATCGAGTTAATTTTAGGTCACGATCGCACTAATTGCTTCTACCGGATAACCAACCGCTCTCCAGGCTGCAAGTCCACCAATTAATTCAGAAACATGAAGATAGCCGGCTTCCCGAAGTTGGGCTGCTGCTTGTGCTGTTTCTTCGTCTGTTTCACCATAAATGTAGATATCACGAGCGGGTTCTAAAGTTTCCGATACACGCTCAACCAATCTTTCCATTGGTATACCAATTGCGCCGAGAATATGACAAGCGTTGAAAGCTTCAAGACTACGAACATCAATGATGGTTAAACCAGGTTCACCCCAATCCAAACGACTTTTTAAGTCTTGAACACGTGATTGAGGTTTCATCGGTTCAGGCGTAGGGATGAAGTTAGAAAGTATACTCATCGCTAAAAATTGAATGTGGACAATCAGATAATTACTCTAAATGTAACTAGATATTTCCAAAACTGCAAATTTTTGTGTCTTAAACTTGACGAAAACTATTAATTTCTATCTAAAGGCGGAGACCGAACCCTTCCTTTCTCTATCTTCAGAAATCACCGGACTTGAGATCACACAGACCTAAGATTTTTATAAGCTATGCTATTGATGTCCAGAACTGCTGAGTCAATTTCCATCTAGTCAGGAGATTTTGCCGAAAGACTGCTTGCTTTACTTACTCGGCTTCGTCACTCTAAAACTATCTAAAATTCAAAGCTTCTGGGCAATTTGCGCCCATCTATTTACTATAGAAAAACTCAACGGAAACTCGCGATGACTACTACTTTAACCCCCATTCCTTTTGTCGATCTCAAACTACAACAGCAACCCATACAAACTCAGATCGAACAGGCGATCCAAGCCGTGATCGACAAGGGAGATTTTGTTCTCGGTCAAGTTTTGGGAGAATTTGAAAGCGCTTTTGCTCAGGCGAGTGGGGTGAAATATGGTATCGGGGTCGCCTGTGGCACCGATGCGATCGCCTTGGGCCTGCAAGCTTGCGGTATTGGTCAAGGGGATGAAGTGATTTTACCCGCCAATACCTTTATTGCGACGGCGATCGGTGTACTTCATTCGGGGGCAACTCCGATTCTGGTTGATTGTGACCCTCAGACGGCTTTAATTGACCTAGAAGCCGCCCAAAAAGCAATTACCTCGAAAACTAAAGCAATCATTCCCGTGCATCTCTACGGGCAAATGGTCTCGCCAAGAGCGTTGATGGAGTTGGCGAATACTGATAACCTCCTGATCTTTGAAGACGCCGCCCAAGCCCACCTCGCCGAACGAGAAGGCTATCGAGCGGGTTCGGTGGGAATGGCGGCGGCTTTTAGCTTCTATCCGAGTAAAAATCTGGGGGCTTTTGGAGATGGCGGAATGGTGATTACCCGCAGCGAAAACGTGGCGCAAACCCTGAAAAGTCTGCGAAATTATGGCGCACCGAAAAAATATGTTCACATGGAACTGGGAACCAATAGCCGTTTAGATACCATACAAGCGGCGATTTTAAAGGTGAAACTTCCCCATTTAGAAGGTTGGAATCGCGATCGCAATTTTGCTGCCGAACAATATGATACTGGGTTGCGATCGCTACGGGAACAGGGGATTATCCCCATAGAAAATCAATGTGAAAATGGTCATGTTTATCATCTGTACGTGATTCGGGTAACAGACGAATGTGCAGTTGAGCGCGATACTCTACAAGCCAAACTGTCTGAAATGGGCGTACAAACGGGAATTCACTATCCAATCCCTTGTCATTTGCAACCGGCTTACAAACATCTGGGTTATTCTGAAGGTGATTTTCCGATGGCTGAAATGCTCAGTCGTCAAATTCTTTCCTTACCGATGTATCCTGGACTTAATAACGATCAAATCAATTATGTGGTTGCATCTATTAAATCGGTGTTAGGAGTTCATCGGTAAACATTAAACCGTCAACAGTAGTGTAGGGGCGGGTTTATACAGTTAACAGTGAACAGTGAACAGTGAACAGTGAACAGTTCTACAGTGACCTGCGTACCGTGCAGTACCATGCTACTGATAACTGTAAACTGTTTTCACTGGTAACTGATAACTGTTCACTGTTAACTGTAAAGGTGTTTTTGGGAAAACTTTTGATCGGGACTCATTTATCGAAGGGTTAGCAAAAAGATGCAAATTCAACGTAAAATTCCCATTGCCATTGAGCGATATCTATTAAATGCCGCTCTGGTGGTACTTTTGGGGTTATTGTATGCTCCTTTATTAATTTATTGGTATTACGGCTGGCTAGAAAAAACGATTAGCATTGAACATGAATATTTTAGTCATGGCTTAATTGGTTTACCGTTTGCGGCTTATATTGCTTGGATACAGCGATCGCAGTGGAGTCAACTTCCGAATACTAGCCATCCTGCGGGTGCAATCTTGCTTTTAATTGGGGGATTATTTTATTGGTCGGGTTTATCAGACTTGGTGAATCTTTCTTTTCCCTTTGTCTTAGCGGGACTGTGTTTGTGGTTGAAAGGAATTGCGGGTTTAAAGTTGCAGAAATGGCCGTTAATTTTTGTGGCGTTGGCGACTCCGACTCATTTACCTTACTTAATCGAACCGTTGGCATTTCCTTTACAAAAATTTATTGCCGCAGTCGCCGGATTTATTTTGGTTCAGTTTAATCTGAATGTAACGGTTGAACAAGTTTATCTGTTTGTCAACGGACAAATTGTTGAAGTCGCCCCCCATTGCGCCGGACTGAAAATGCTATTTACCAGTTTATATGTCGGCTTAATGCTGTTATATTGGACGGGTGTGGTGTCCGATCGCACCAAAAGTATTGTGTTTTTGTTGAGTGCCGCAACCATTAGTGTCGTCGCCAATATTATTAGAAATACTTTGCTGACTTTGTTTCATGGTACGGGTCAAGATGGATTATTTCACTGGTTGCATGATAGTTGGGGCGGCGATCTTTATTCAGCTTGTATGCTAGGTCTATTAGTGGTGTTAATCAATTGGATGCAAAAATCTTTTCAGAACCAACCGGAAGCTGAGACTCATTAAACCGTTCTAATTCCCCAGACTTAACATTATAAATAACCTATGGTTGTACAAGCAAAACTTCCCCCACAATCGGCGAAGATCATCGCTATAGCGTTTATGTTAGTGATGTTAATTGTTGCAGCAATTCCCGGTTATCTGACCGGAAAATGGACTTGGGCCGATCAACCGCAACTGCAAACTTTAGCGCAATTACAACAAATTCGCGAACAGGGTTTAGATCTAACCGGATGGAAAACCCTCGACCACAAACTGATGACGCTTCGCGGTCACGAGTGGTTAATTCAAACCGTCGAACAAAATAATCAAACGGCAATTGTATTAATGCTCGTGCAGAAATATTATAAAGATAGACCGCAAGTAGAATGGATGGATCTCAACGGGTTTCAACAATGGAAAACTGATTCTTCTCGTCGTCTGCGCTTAACCGCTAACCCGTCGGAAAACGGATCATCCCCGACAGAATTTAGCGCTCAATTTTTCCGCAGTTGGACGCAAGCAACTAACCCGTTATTAAGTTTATTGTGGAAAGATTGTACCTCAGATCAACTCTGTGACCTTTACCAAAAACAGCGCTTAAGACAAACCTATGCGGTCATGCAATGGTACGCTTGGCCTGATGGGGGTAGTCCAGCAGCAAGTCATTGGTTTATGGCCGATCGCTTGGCTCAATTATCTCAAAAACGAGCGCCTTGGGTAGCGGTTAACCTGTTAATTCCCATTGAACCTTTAGGTAATATAGAACAAGTAGAGGATGTTAGCCGTTCGCTGAGTCAAAGCATTCAAGCCGCACTGGAAGCAGAAGCTTTCACCGTCAACGAAAGCAAGAAATAGGGAATAGGGAACAGGTGACAGGTGACAGGGAAAAGAACTGATAACTGGTTGAAGGGCAGGTTGATTACAGTTTACAGTTATCAGTTAACAGTGACCAGGGATTAAAATCCCTGTCTGAAAATTAAAGTCCTCGCACATAGGACTGAATTTAATTGATCAACTCGGTTGCGACTAACTGTTAAGTATTCACTGAAAAAACTGGTAACAGTAGAACTGTTCACTGTTCACTGTAAACTCCCGCCCCTACGTTCACTGGTTACTGCTCACTCAAAAAATGTTCTATGGTTAATTCAATTCATCGGTTAATCTCAGTATTGGTGGCGGGTCTTTACTCGGGGAGTTGGACTTTAGGATTAACTGTATTGATCACAGGAGTTGATAGCTTTGTATTTGTTCGCCAAAGCCAAGCACAGCAAATTCCCGATCAATGTGTTTTACCCCAAGAGTTTGTCGATCGCAAAATCGAACTGTTAGAACAAGTAGAACCGCAATCTACACCGGAAATTTTACGATTATTTCAACAACCCGGAAGCCCACCGAGACAAGTAGAACGACCGCTAGAACCCAATTTAATTCCTGTCGATATTTCCTATTTTGAACGGGGGAACGAAAATCAGATCGAACGCTATCGTTTGGGACCTGGAGATCAAATTTTTATTGATATCTTTGTTAACGGTTTGCGTTCAACAGAGTTGAGTATTCCCAATGCGATCGTCGGCCCGGAAGGAACAACCATTATCCCCTTAATTGGCACCGTCAGACTAGAAGGATTATTTTTACAAGATATTGAACGGGAAATTCAGACTCGCTTAAATCAATATGTGAAAAATCCCCAAGTCAACGTTTCCCTATTAGCCCAGCGCCCCGTACAAGTCACCGTCACCGGACAAGTCGCCCGACCCGGTTTTTATCCGTTGGGGACCCCTCAACTCGCCATCGCCCTGTCAACCGCCGGAGGAACGCGCTCAAATGCAGACTTGCGTTCAGTGCAACTGCGGCGAAATTTACCCGATGGTCGAACTTTAGCCGCAGAAATTGATTTATTAACGCCTTTGTTAGCGGGTTTAGCGCCCCCTGATATTCGTTTAGAAGACCGAGATATTATCTACGTTCCCACCCAAGAAACCCTACCTACTCAAGGCCCCGAACGGGATATTATCGAGTCTTATAGTTTAGCCGCAGCCCCGACACCCGTCGAAGTGACCATTGTCGGAGAAGTGGTCAAACCCGGCTTTTATACCTTACCTGCGGGGTTAGGACGAGTCTCTGCGGCGATTTTAGCAGCGGGAGGGGCGACTTTAACGGCCGATTTGCGATCGGTGATTGTTTGTCGCGTTACCATTGATGGTCGGGTGATTCAAGATGTGGTCGATCTGTATTCTCCGTTAGAAGAAGCAACGGCTTTACCGAATGTGGCGTTATCCAATGGGGATTCGGTGATTGTACCGCAACTGTCAGCAGAAGACGAAGGCGATTATAATCGGAAGTTGGTGGCGAATTCTACATTGGTCAATCAACAGATTACCGTGCGAATTCTCAGCAATGCCGGCGGAGCGGTGGGATCGGTGAATTTACCGAATGGGAGTACCTTTGTCGATATTTTGAATAATGTTCCGTTAGCAACGGCGAAGTTAGATGAAATCACGTTAATTCGCTTCGATCCGCAACAAGGTAGAGCCATTACCCGTACCCTCAATGGTAAAACAGTGTTACAAGGCGATCCCAGCGATAATATTTTGTTGCAAGATGAAGATGTAATTGTCATCGATCGCAATTTTGCCGCCGATGTTAGTTATTTTCTCAATACCTTTACTCAGCCGTTTCGGGATATTCTCGGCTTTTTGCTGTTTTTTAGAGAGATTAGTAATGCCGCTGAAGAACTATTCGGCCCCAACAGTGAGGGAAATCGCAATCGATAATTTTATCTTGTACTTTTTGAGAAGCGATTGTTAAAATTAGGTTGATCAACTGCTTTTTGAGATCGTTAATTTAATCCAACGTTTTGAGTAGAAACTGACTTATGACTTTACCTATTGTTAAACGATATCTGATCGCCTTTGAACAGTATAAATGGGCAGGACTTTCCACCTTTATGCTCGCTTTGGGAGTTTCGGGAGCGGTAACGATGATTTTAGAACCGCCAGAGGCTCCCCCTTACAACGCTAACGGGGTTTTAACGTATCAAAATCCTCCCGTACTCTTTTCAGAAACGGGTCAAAGTATTCGCGAAAGAGGACAGCAACTTAATGAAGGAATGTTACTTCAGCCCCGCGTGGTTGAAAATGTGATGGAAAAGGTTAATGTGACTCCCAAAGAGTTGAAAGATAACTTAAAGGTAAATGTTAAAAATCAAGAGGGAGCGCCGAGTTTTATTCAAGTTAGTTATAAAGATTTTAATCGAGAACGAGCGGTAGAAATTGTCAATGTAATGATGGCGGAGATGATCGAGCAGAGTCGCTTGATTAATAGTCAACATCTGCGGGATATTATTGATACGATTACAGCCCGTTTGCAGCCTGTTGAACAAGAATTAAGACAGGCTGAAAAAGCCTTAGAAGAATACGATAAACGAGAAGGAGCAACGTTATTGGCGATCGAAAGTGGGGTTTTACCCGAGGCAATTGTTGGCAATCAAAAACAACAGCAAGATGTACAAATTCAAATCGAAACCATTACCGCACAAATTCAAAGTTTGCAGTCCAGATTGGGATTAAGCGCCGATCAAGCCTATGTTTCGCAAGCGTTAACCGCCGATCCGATTATCGCCCAGTTACGAGTTCAACTGTATCAAATTGAGTCTCAGCTTGCCCTTTTACGTCAAGATTATCGAGACCAACATCCCCAAGTTGCCGCTTTAATTAAACAAAAACAAGCCGCCGAACGACAATTACAAGCGCGAGCCTCGGAAGTATTAGGAGGAGATGGAATTGCCGCCCCTTTAAGACAAGCCGATCAAATTCGGGTTGATTCTTCTCTCGATCCGGCTCGTCAACAATTGGCGCAAAATTTGATGACGTTACAAACGCAAAAAGAAACCTTACAACAACAATTAGAAAATCTCCGAAAAATTGAAGTTGATTTACGAGAAGATTACCGAACTTTACCCAACAAACAGTTAGAAAAACAACGACTCGAACAAGAAATTCTCTACAAAAAAGCCTTGTACGATAAAATGAAGGCTCAGTTAGTAGACTCTCAAGCGGCGGAAGCGGAAACGGCTAGCAGTTTGAAAGTTGCTCAAGAAGCCTATGCACAGGATGTAGAAGTTCCAGAAGCGATCAGTATGGCTCTGATTTTAGCCGGGGGTGGACTGGCTGGCGTTTTAGGCGGAGCGGTGTTAATTTTTGTACTGGGAATGCTCAGTGGCAAATTCTACACTTGGGAAGAAATCAAAGGTGCTTTGCAAGAACGAGAAGTGCCTTTATTGGGTCTGTTACCGAATGTGATGTTATTGGAGGGTTCTTCTGCGGTGATGCCTCTGATTCTCAAACCTCATTCTCCCTATTTAGAATATTATGAAAAAGTGCGGAGCAATCTACAACGCAGTGGGGAAAAATCGGCTAGAGTGGTGCTGATTACCAGTGCGGGGGATTTGGAAGGAAAAACCTTTTGTGCATATAATTTGGCAATTGCTACCGCCCGTGCCGGTAAACGGACGCTGTTAATTGAAGGGGATTTGCGATCGCCGTCTCGGGTAGAATTATTGAGATTAGCACCCGAACCCTTCAGTGCAACTGAACCGTTACGCTACTACGGCGATGCCAATAATTGTATTCGCTTGGTTCCCGATGTCGAGAATTTGTATGTCATTCCCAGTCCGGGACCCGTGCGACAAGCGGCGACGGTTTTAGAGTCCAGCGAGATGAAACGCTTACTCAGTGAAGTCCGCTATCGCTTTGATATGGTCATTATTGATGTTCCTTCTCTGAATGCAAATAACGATGCTTTGACCCTAGAACCCTCAACCGATGGTATGGTGTTAGTGGCTCGTCCTTCCTATACCCTATCCGGTCAACTCGGAGAATTGGCTGATCAGTTGACAGAAGTCGATGAAGACGAAGATGCCAGCAAATACCGTCCTCGTCTGTTAGGTGCGATCATTAATGGAGCCGATCTTGAGGTAGAGTGGGTTGAGGAACCAACGCAGGAGAATTTAATCACTCTGCATTCACCCTACACCCAACCGATCCTCGATCAATCTCATCGAGTTGCTCAGTTACCGCCCAAAGTGAGACGATGAATTCGATTTGGCATTTACCGCAAGTGTATCCTCTCTCGGCTTGTGAGGTTCAGGTTTGGTCGCTGGAGTTTGGGCTTCTGGGTGAACATTTGGGACAATTTGAGCAGGTGCTTTCACCGGATGAGCGACAACGAGCCAACCGATATCGCCAAAAACGGGATCGCGTTCGTTTTATCGTCGCCAGAGGGGTTCTCAGAATGATTTTAGGCGGTTATTTGGGTTTGTCGCCGTCGGAGTTGGAGTTTGGCTACAGCGAACGGGGAAAGCCGCAGTTAAAGACCCATTCGACGGGGATTGAGTTTAATGTGTCTCATTCTGAGGATAAAGCATTATTGGCGATCGCGCTTAACCGTCGGGTGGGGATTGATGTGGAGTATATACGATCGATTGAGGTTTTGCAACTGGCGCAGCGGTTTTTTCGGGAGTCGGAGTATTTGTTTTTGAGGGGTTTGCAGGAAAAGGAACAACTCCGGGCTTTTTTTCAGTTGTGGACGGCGAAAGAAGCCTATGTGAAGGCGACGGGAGAGGGGTTGGCGGGGTTGGAAACGGTGGAAATTTCGTTATCGGAGTTAGAATCTGCTGAGAATTTAACTGTTGATTGTATGGGTTGTCAGTGGGGGCTGCAATCTCTAGATTTGGGCGAAAACTATTGTGCGGCGATCGCAGTCGAGGGAAAAGCGAGTCAAGTCAACTGTTGGCAATTTAGTAATGGATAAATTTAGTAACGGATGAAAAGTGAAAGTAATGACTAAGCGCGAGTTCTTAGACATTCATTAATTGCTATTGCCAACCGAGAGCTAATCCGTTTGCTTAAATTAATTGCTACTAGCGCACAAAGATAGCATTTGTCTTTCACCGCCCTTTTCAAGAGCCATACAGCAAGCAATAGTGACATTATTATCTTCGGGTTTTGTCGGTGGAAAAATTTCTAGATCGTATAGATAATTTTGGGTTTCACTAGACAAACCAATTGAGTCTAAAGACTCGGCAAATTTTGTGTTTTCTACATAGTAAGTCTGTTGTTGTTTTTGACAGTAGTTAATATTAGCAAGTGCTTCTGTTTCTTTCGCTTGATGAATAATTTTAAACAGTGTTGCCGTAGAAATAGAAGCTAAAATACCAATAATTAAAATAACGACCAAGAGTTCTATAAGAGTGAATCCTGAACTTGGCAGTTGAGAATCATATTTGTAAAAAAGAATGGTTAAGTATTTCAGGCTTGTTTTCATAGTTAATTCTTGTCGGATTACCGTGAACAAATTCAGTGAGAGTTATTGACTGTGAATGAAGACTACTCACTGAATTGACCGTTAAAAATTTAGATTTTATCTTTTACCACCACCCTTTCCAGTACCGATGGTAGCAGTTTGTTTCCCAACTAGCTCGTCCCACCCAAGCAGCAGCTTTACCATATACTGTACCATTACGACGTGGATATTTCCACCGACAAATGAGGTCACGATTCGCGGGAGGTGTGGGTAAAGATATTCCTCTCGACCTCGAATAAGCGCCATTATCTGCTATGGTTGCTCGCCCTAAATAATCTGTTTTCCACCACCCAAATGCTGATGCAGGTTCGGCTGTAGAAACCATTATGCTTCCACAAAAAATGGTGGCAATAGAAAGAGTTTTGAGAAATTTTTTAGGTTTCATAGTAAAAAAATATTCCGGGTTGTAGTAGAGAGTATTGGCTAAAATAACTGTTTACAATCAACCAAAAAAGCAGTTTAGCCGTACCGCAAAATTGATTTGTTAATACTTATTATTGCCTCTTGTTTAATTAAATACAATCAGAATAAGTTTGATTTTATCAGCAAAAACTCTATCGAGAGTGTCAGAAAAAATCAGAATTTATCATAAAAATCAACAAAATCAATAAAAAGTATGATATTATAGTAAAATTACTGAGTTACATAGCAATAATCACATCTCTTAAATTGTTATTCAGTAATAATACTGAGAAGCAAGACTTCTATCTCCAAAAAAATTAAAATAATGGATATTCAAGAAGTATTGGGTTTTGCTGATGAACTGGTCTTCGCAAACACAGGGAAACATCTATCTGATTTACAAAGTGCTGTTTTACGAGGAGTTTGGCAGGGTAAAAAGTATTTTGAAATTGCTGAAGAACATTATTGTAGTGAAGGATATGTGAGAAATATAGCCTCAGAACTGTGGCAAATTTTATCAGATGCTATAGCAGAAAATGTCAATCGAGCGAATTTGCGCTCAGTGATGCAGAGGAAGCAATCAGTAATTTTATCCTCTAATTTGGTAGGTAATGATTTTATCGTTGGTAATGTTAATATTTGCGGGGATACCTCATCAAATCAGCATTCACCCTCAACATTCACCAAACCTCAACAAGATTTAAGCAACGCACCCGACTTAATTAAATTATGCGATCGCAACAAGGAAATTGCCACCTTAGAAAAATGGATACTGTACGAAGGCTGTCGTTTAATTGCAATTCTAGGTTGCTCTGGAATCGGTAAAACTGCACTGTCTGGATATTTATTACAAAAAATAAAAACTCACTTTGATGTCGTTATTTGGCAAAATCTTGATCTATCCCCTCCTTTAGAAAATACACTAAACAATTTAATTTTATCTATTTCGAGTCAAGCTGAACCTAAATTACCTTCAAGTTTAGGTGAAAAGTTGTCAATGTTATTAGAAAACTTGCAACAAAAACGCTGTCTAATTGTATTAGATGCGGTAGAGAATTTACTCAGCGAGAAACAATTTGCAGGAACTTACAGAGCAGACTATAAAAACTATCAAAAATTATTTAAAATGATTGGTGAAACCGTTCACAAAAGTTGCTGTATTCTTAACAGTTGGGAAGCTCCCCAAGAATTGATGATCTTAGCAGGCAAAAACTCACCTGTTCGCCTCTTTCCTCTGAAGGGTTTAGGTGTAGCAGCTAAAGAAATACTCAAAGAAAGCAAATTATCAGATGAGTCTGAATGGAATAATTTAATTAATACTTATCAAGGAAACCCATTATTTTTGAAAATAACAGTTAATACAATTCAAGAAGTTTTTGATGGAAGATTAGGAGAATTTTTTAAATATGAACAACCCTACTTGAGTGAAGAATTGAAGATTGTTCTCGATCAACAATGGCAACATTTACCAGAATTTGAGCAAACAATTATTGCTTGTATCAGTCGTGAATCTGAACCTGTTTCTCTTAATAAATTATTGATAGATAGTCAATTAAATTATCAACAATTATTCAAGATTATACAATCTTTAAAGCGACGTTTTTTGATTGAGAGCCATGAAAATAAACAGGAATCTTTGTTTACCGTTTCAGAGATTTTGAGGCATTATGTAAGATCTATTAATAACTCATCGCTCTGAGTTATGAGATCTGAAGCAGACAATAGTAAACTTTTCTTTTACCTATTGCCTGACTTCTTAACGTTTCATGCGGTTGGCGACTAACCCCAAAACAGAATTGCTGAGATTGAGTTCTTCGAGAGATTTTAACAGGGTAGAACGGTTGGTTTTTTTGATGCCAACGACTAAAATAATCCCATCGGTGTGAGCGGCGATTAAACTGGCATCGGCTAACCCGGTAACGGCGGGAGTGTCGTAAATGACCAGATCGAAAAAGGCTCGAAATTGTTCCATCAAATATTGTCTTTTTTTGGAGGAAAGGACTTGTACGGGATCGGGGGGAATTTGTCCGGCGGTGAGGACAAATAAGTTATCATCTTGAGGCGATCGCGTCGCGTTTGGGAACGAGAATCGCTGAATTGCATCGTTTAAACTGAGATCGGTGGTAATGGCATCTTGAAAGCCTCTGAGATTGGGTAAACCGAGTTTATGATGAATTTGAGGATTGCGGAAATCTGCGTCTACCAGCAGCACACGCTGACCCATAAAAGCGGCGGTTTGAGCCAAATGAATGGCAACGGTTGATTTACCATCTCCGAAGGTCGCAGAACTAATGGTTAAACTGCGTAAGGATTTGTTAGAGGTGAGTAAACAAATATTAGCATATAGCGATCGAAAGGCTTCGGAAACGCCCGAACCTCGATGGTATTGATGGACTCGCCCATTTTTCATCGATGAATGAGAATCGCGAACCGGAGTTAAACGGGTGACTGAACCGATGGGAATAAAGGTTTTGGATGGTTTGACGATTTTTTTGACTTTTTTGGAAAGGGGAATAACACCGAGTATGGGTAATTTTGTGGTGGATTTAATTTCGTCGGGACTGTGGAAAACTTCGATTAAAATATCAATGATAAATCCAACTCCTACCCCCAACAGAAAGCTAAGAATGATAATAATCGCTAAATTTTTCTTGGTTTGTACAATTGTAGTTGGTATAATATTCCCTTCAGCATCTACGGGCAAATTGGGGGGAGCGATCAATTGCCAGGGAGTTTGCTGTTGAGCGGCATCAATTCGGAGTGCTTCTCGCTTTTTCAAAAATTCATTGAGTGTTTCTTGAGCAATTTGAAGTTCTTGGTCTAAAGCTTCATATTGTTGTCTTAACTGGGGAATTTCTCTGAGTCTTCGTTCAAAATTTTCGATGGTTTCTTCATAGGAATTTTCTTTTTTTGTTAACAGTTCAACTTGATTGGCTACATTTTGAAGAACTCGTTCTGCTTCTCGGCTTAAAAGCCTTAATACATTATCATGTTTTTCTTGTAAAGCTTGCATGGGAAAACTATCTTCTCGTAGTCTTCCGGCTTCGATAGCCATTTGACTTTCTAGTTCTTGATATTGCTTAATCAGTGAAGCATAAGACTGCGAGTGATTTCCTAAAATTCCCACATAATCTTGTTCTATCCATTGTTTTTGTAAGGTAGAGTAGAGGGCTTGAGCTTCAGAAAGTTCAGCTTTTGTATTGGCTAGTTCAAGTTGTATCGGTCGAACTTCACCCGATATTTTGGAAACGGCGGTTTCGGGATCGATAAAATTATACTTTTCTTGAAATTCTTGTTTTTGAATTTGTAGAGTTTTAAATCTAGATTGTAAACCGGGAAGTTGTTCATTAATAAACTCAACCCCTTGATTGAGACTTTGAAGCCGTTCTTGACGACTATAATTGAGGTAAGTATTAGCAACAGCATTGAGAACCGACATAATTTTTTCAGGATCTAAATCGTGATAGCTGACTTTAATAATCCTTGTGCCTTGCTCTTTGCCATCTAAATCATATTTAATGCGTTCGATTTCCAGTTTACTTAAAATTGAGGATTTATTGAGTTTTGGATATTGCTGACTAAGTTGTTCAAAGACAGGTTCCATAAGCTGGGGACTGCGAAGCACCCGGATCAAACTTTCATAATCTACGAGACTTTTTTCTACATTAATTCTCTGAATATCTGTATTTTCCGATTGGGCGAGTAAATATTGCCTAGCGAACTGACCTTCTACAGTCACAGGTTCGATTAAAAGCTGAAATCCTCCGCGATACTCCGGCTCGATTTTGCGAGATTTCAAGACCACCAAGCTACCAAAAAGTCCGCTTAACATCATCGCCACAATAATCATAATTGGCGCTCGCCGGCAGATGACAGCGAACAGCCAACCTAGATTTAATTTTTCTTCTTCTGTTTCTTCAGATTGAAATCTAGAATTGTCAGATAAGGACTGAAATTGTTGAGGATAGCGATGGCTAGAAAATCGCTCTTGAAAATCTCGTTCGGTATCCATATGCGTTTCTCTATGTTTTTGAATGAGCGGAGGTTGATGAAAAGCTCGATGTTAATCATCATCAATAATATTGAGACTGTCTAAGATGAGGAAAATTCGACTCGGAATGGTCAGTCCAGTACCAATCGCATTAACCGGATGACTAATCGCCAGTCCCCAATCTGAAAAACGAGTTAAACCGGATCGAGGAACCACGATGATATCGTTTTCTCGCAGCAAAGGATTGGTCTGTTCGTTGAGGGTTTGAGAATAGTCAATTTCTATTTTACGTTGAGAAACACTACCATCGGGGTTGAGGCGGATCAACTCTACAAATTTTTGATCGGCTCTGCGGTTAACCCCTCCAGCGGCGAGGAGGGCTTGGTTTAAGGTGGTATCGATGGGAACTTCCAGTGCGATGGAATTTTGAGTTCCGACTTCTCCGACAACGGTAATTTTGATCGAGGGTGTCGCGAAACTGGCTTTTGCTAAAGAGGGAAGTTCACCCGGATTGACGGCAGTTACAGTGGGAATGACGATAGTATCTCCATCTTGCAAGAGGGGATCTTTATTCACATCTCCGGTTTGTAAGAGTTCCCAAAGATTAACGGGGATAATTTGTTGGGTGTTATTTCGGGTAATTCGATGAATCTCGACTTGATGAACATTGGCTTGGGCGGTAATTCCTCCGGCTTGTCCAAGGGCTGAGGTGACGGTAGGACGTCCAGCCAGTCGTAGTTCTGTGCGGGTTGAACCGCCAATTAAAACGTAGGTTCCCGGACGTTGAACGGCGCCGATAATGGTAACATTTACGGGATTATCGAGTTTTGTTGCTAAGTTTGTATTGCTGAGTTGACGAACTTCACCAGGGTTGACATGGGTTGTACTGGGAATGTAGATGCTATCTCCGTCTCGCAGCGTAATATTTTGGCTGAAATTACCGTTTTGAAAGAAATCCCATAGGTTTAAATGAATAGTTTGTTCACTACCGGAAGGTTGAGGTCTGCGGAGTACAATTTGACGCACATCGGCGGCTATGGTTACTCCTCCGGCTTTGTCGATCGCATCTGTGATGGTGGGGTATTGCAGTTCAGGTATACGAGATTCAGGATCGTATAATGACAGGGTATAAAATCCGGGACGATCGACCTCCCCGGCAATTTCAATTCTCATCGGACGAGCATCGAGTAGGTTAATCGTGACGACAGGACGCTTGAGAATAGAATTGTATTCAGCAGAAATGGTTGCACGGGCTTGTTCGAGAGTTAAACCTTGAACGAAAATAGAACCGACTGCGGGTAAATTGATGGTTCCATTAATCAGAACTTGAGTTTCTTCAACGCTGTATTCAGGGGCATCAAAAATATTCACAGAAAGCCGATCGCCCGGGCCGAGTATATAGGAGGTGATTGGGTTTTCGGCTTGAGGGGATTGAGTCGCTGTCGGTTGCGGTGGAGTTGAAAGCTGTTGAGCTAAACTATGAGGTGTGTTAATAATCGATAAGACACTATACAAGCTGAGATTGGCAATTCCTAGCGTCACTGGGATTAAGCGGCGGTTCCAAAGACCAAATGACATACTTGATGGGGGATTTTAGGGTTTAGACTCTCTTTATTGTTCTGATTTTTGATTATAACATTTTGCTAGGATTTACTGTTAATTCTGAATGGTTTTAAGATTGAGGTAATCGGCATAAAACTTAACAAAAATTTAGGATAAACTCGAAAATTTTATAGATTTTTGAACGGGGGGGCGGGATTTGATTGCCAAGTGATGGAATTACATCATTATTTTTGTTAGTCAAAAACTCAATTTATGAAAGACACGATCAAAAGCTTATTATCAATGGTTCCTTTGTTTGCACTGGTTCCTCTAAGCTTAGGAATTATTGTTATTCTGATTGTTTTCCATCTGGCGGGTGAACATAAAAAATTTGCTTTAATTTTAGAAAAAATAATTATTTTTGGTTTTTTTGTTCTCATTCCCAATTTAACGCCTTATCCTTTACCCAACCTCCATCCTAGTTATTTTACAACCCCCGATGTTCCCATCCCTTGGAAACTTATACAAATTGCTCTTTATGCAACTCTATTTTTTGTTTTGCTCTCAAGATTTCGATATATTTTTCGAGCGATAATTGTGATTTTTAAAGATATTGGATTGGGCTTATTATTATTTTTGATTGCTTGTTCTTTTCTCTGGTCTGTTACTCCGGATTTTACGTTGACAGCCAGCTTAACTGTATTGGGGCCTACTTTATTTGCCGCCTATGTTGGTAAACAGTATAACTGGCAAGAACTGTCTTGGTTTATTCGGTGGAGTACATCAACTTTAGCTTTGTTGAGTTTCTATTATGCCCGATTTAAACCGGATATTGGTGTACATTCTAAAGGATGGATGGGAGTCACCGGACACCCGAATATTATTGCACCAATTTTAGCGATTAATATTGTTCTCTGGACTGCTCATGCCATTGCCTATCCGAAAGATAGAAAAATTGCTCTGGTGATGATTATCTTTTCTCTTTATGTTCGACAACAAACCAATTCATCAACCAGTATTGTGGTTTTATTCTTGTTAATGTGTTTGTTAATGGTTCTGCTATTTTTTAAACATTTAAACTATAAGCAAGCTTTGACAGGATTTATTTTATTTCTGGTCGTTGCCATTGGTTTAACGATTTTTGTCAGCAGTAATTTTGAGTATGTTATTGTTGATGTTCTCGGAAAAGATATAACCTTAACAGGACGAGTCCCCGTCTGGAATCTGGTATTAGAAAAAGCAGTTTCTCAGCGTCCGTTATTGGGTTATGGATATTATGGGTTTTGGCAAAAATGGAGAGGAGAAGATGATCCTTCTCGTTATATGATTACAGAAAATGGCTTTCGTCCGCGTCACGGTCATCAAGGTTTTTTAGATTTAGCCGTAGACTTGGGTTTAATTGGATTAAGTTTCTTTCTCCTCTCCATCTGTCGCTATATTGCCTTGGGGGTTAAATATTTAGTGACTGATTCAAAGATAGAGTCTACTTTTTCGTTATTATTTTTAACCTTTTTAATCATTTTAAACCTTTCGGAATCTTTTTTACTCAAACCCTCTCATGTTTGGGTCTATTATGTGATTAGTTCGGTGAGATTAAGTCTAGATACTGAAAAAAATGTCTCTTTAAATAGAAGCTCAAATCGCTCTTTAAAACAATAATCTCCAGAGGTTATATCAAAGAACTCAATTGCGAGCATTTATTGTTAAACCTTGGGGATATTTGTAATCCATTCCCGGAACATAGATTTTAAACCGTTCCAAACTCAAGCTGTCTTCGGGGTTATAAATTCTATACAGGGGAACTTTTCCATAAAAAGATGCCCAAGTTGAATAGGTACTCATCGGCCCAATTAAGTAATCACAAGCGGCTAAAGCATAAAGGTCTTCTAACAGATGATTGTTCCCAAAGAAAACTTTAAGATCAGCAAATTCTTCGATGTGGTGTTCAGCATCAGAACAAACTAAAAATCCGACTTTTTGTTGGGGAAATAATTCGGCAACTTTCTGCATGACTTGTACATACTGTTCAACTGTAAAAAAGAATTCACCTCCTCGATGTTGTTGGTAGTCGCCATGACGAATATGCACCCCGATTAAAATTTCACATTGAGAACGAATATCTTGAATTAAAGTTTTAATATTATTCTGATGGAAATCAACCGGGGTAAAATATTCTCGGATTTGATCGGCATATTTGATCAAGTTTGATTCATCTCGAAAGCGAAATCCTTGAAAACAATAGGTTTTCTGAGGGTTAAACTGATGGAGAAATTCAGCGCTGTCGAGTAAACAATCTTGCCGCTCTTCAATGTGAATCACTTGAATTTTAGAGCGGAAAAACTTAAGTTTATCGATGAGCGTGACCAAAGGATTAGCCCAACGACTGAACAATTGGCGTAGAATGGGGCTAGGTTTACCCGAGGAAGAATCAGGAGGATAACGACAAAATAAGTCTTGACTGGTGGGTTGAAATAAGTCAGCATATTCGTCAAAAGCGAGATTGACTAAAGTCACCTTTTGGGCGATCGCAAAAGCAATTAAATGTGAAAATAAAATTAATCGATTGCCGAGTTGTCCATACTTCTGAGTGATAATAATCATCGTTTTCCCGCGTAAAATAACTTAATAAAACTTCCACCGAAAAGTCCTATAATATTTATTATGTCGAAGTTAAAAGAACAAGTCAACTGAAGATTTCGTGATATAGTGTTGACAGCAACAGTAGCGGGATAAAAGAACTGTGCCGGAGTCCGACTCAAAAGTTCCTGCTCGCACCGATCCTGAACGCTTTTTTCGTACCGAACACTTAAAAGCCGATCTGAAAAGGCGTTCAATTCGCGGGGGTGCAATCACGATAATGGCTCAAATTAGCAAGCTAATCATGCAATTTGGGTCCGTTGTTGTCATTGCTCGTCTTTTAACTCCCGAAGACTATGGTTTAATTGGGATGGTGACAGTTATTACAGGCTTTATTTCCATTTTCAAGGACTTAGGCTTGTCAATGGCAACGGTGCAACGGGAAGAAATTACCCACACTCAAGTGAGTACCTTATTTTGGATTAATGTTGCTATTAGCGGGGCGATCATGGTGTTAACAATGGTGTTGGCGCCGGTCATTGCTTGGTTTTACGGCGAACCCCGTTTAATTGGGATTACATTAGTGCTAGCTAGTGGTTTTATCTTTGGAGGATTAACGGTTCAACATCAGGCATTGTTGAAGCGACAAATGCGTTTAACAGCCTTGGCAATTATAGATATAATCGCCATGCTGGTTAGTGTTGGAATCAGCCTCATTTTTGCAATTTTGGGTACAGGTTATTGGGCATTAGTCGTGATGCAACTCGCCATGCCAATTATTAATTTTATTGGGGTTTGGGTGAGTTGTGGTTGGCGTCCGGGGAAGCCAAAGATCGACTCAGAAGTAATGCCGATGTTGGCTTTTGGGGGTTGGAATACGGGCTTTACCGTTGTGAATTATTTTACTCGCAACCTCGATAATTTATTAATTGGAAAGTTTTGGGGTGCCGATCAATTAGGACTTTATGCCCAAGCGTATAAACTGCTCGTTTTACCCTTACAACAGATAAATTTTCCCTTAACAACTGTTGCATTACCGGGTCTTTGTAGTGTACAATCCGATCCGCAACGTTACCGCTCTTATTATGGCAAAGCCGTCGAGTTAATGGTAATGCTAGGAATGCCGATCACCGTGTATATGGCGGTGGATGCCGAGCGGTTAATTATCAACTTATTGGGAACTCAATGGAGTGAGGCGGTTCTTCTATTTCGAGCGCTTGCACCTGTGGCATTTATCAGCACTTTTAACGTTGCAACCGCCTGGGTATTTATCTCTTTAGGTCGAGCAGATCGTCAGTTTCATTGGAATACTTTTTCCTCAATCATTACGGTCATTGGATTTCTAATTGGGGTGAATTGGGGTGCATTGGGAGTAGCGATCGCAGCGAGTATTACCTTCTGCGGCTTGCGTTATCCCAGTATTATTTATTGCTTCAAATCTACGCCACTAACACCTGAATATTTGATGGAAATTTTGTGGAGGCCAACGATGGCTTCCTTGGGTGCGGGTGGATTATTTTGGATAAGTCGTCAAGCTTGGGTTTGGAGTATAAATCCATTTATAGAAATCTTGCTTAACTTAGGATTATATACTCTCTTTTATCTATTGATCTGGTGTATTCTTCCCCAAGGTTTACAAAAAATTATAGAGATTGTGCAACTGTTTAAAGAGTTAAGATTTTCCCGCCAAAAGGGAGGTGAAAACCATGTCTAAATTTCAGCAATTTATTCCCAATCAAATCAAACCATTATACTCTAAAGTTCGAGAAATTAGGGATGACATCGAGCGAGAATTGAAAACCCAAAGAGCGGAAATCAACCCCCGTCCTATTCTGATTTTAGGAAATCAAAAAGCGGGAACTTCTGTGATTGCTGCTTTATTAGGAAAACTGACTAATTTATCCACAACTATTGATTTATACAAGGAGATTTATCACCCCCTACATCATCAAGTGGTTCAAGGAAAATTGTCTTTTGAAGAATTTGTTCGTTTAAATAAATTAGATTTTTCGAGAGAGATTATCAAAGAACCCAATCTTACCCTTCTCTATGAGAATTTATTAGAATATTTTCCTCAATCTCAGTTGGTGTTTGTCGTTCGCGATCCCCGAGATAATCTCCGAAGTATTCTCAACCGTCTAAAGCTTCCGGGAAACCTTCCCCAGCTTGACGCCAAACACTGGGAAAGTATGAGTCCAACTTGGCGGTTAATTGTAGATAGTCATTGGTTGAATCTTCCGGGAGATAACTATATTGAAATGATGGCTTATCGCTGGAATTATATGAGTAGTTTATTTGAAAAATATTCTGAGAGAACCATCTTAATTCGTTATGAAGATTTTCTCCAAGATAAAAGCCAAGCCATCACCGATCTCGCTCAAAGACTGGGGCTAAATTCTGTTAATAATATTTCCGATGAAGTTGATGTTCAATATCAAAGTCGTGGGAATAGATCCGTAAAATGGCAGGATTTTTTCGGAGAAAAAAATCTCCATAAAATCGATAAAATTTGTTTTGAACACCTGAAAAAACTAAACTATTTGAATTAGTATTTTATCTAAAAATGCTCAAATTCGTTCAAAGATTACTCGCCTAAATTAAGGAAATGAAAATTGCTTTTGTCCTGTACTGGTTTCCCCTATTATCAGAAACATTCATTCTCAATCAAATTGTGGGTTTATTAGATCGGGGACATGAAATTGATATTTATGCAGATGATCCCGAATTTAAGAATAATAAACGGCATTCTGAGATTGAAAAATATAAACTTTTAGAGCGAACTTATTATCGTCCACGATGGCAATATCCGAAAGTTTATGCTTTATTAAAAGGGTTGGCTTTATTGGGAATGAACGCCCCGAAAGCCCCTCAAATTTTATGGCGATCGCTAAATGGGTTTAAATATGGTCAAGATGCCCTATCAATGCGGTTATTATATTGGGCGATACCATTATTAGGGAAGCAACCCTATGATATTATTCACTGTCATTTTGGAGTCCCCGGAAAAAATACCGCTATTCTGCGAGAAATTGGTGCAATTCAGGGAAAACTAATTACAACATTTCATGGGGCGGATGTTAATTCCTATCCGCGCATTTTTGGGGCGAATATGTATGATCCTTTATTTGAACGAGGAGATTTATATACAGCCAATACCAACTATACCGCAGAGATGGCAATTAAACTGGGTTGTCCCCCCGAGAAAATCGAGATTTTACCTGTAGGTTTAAATCCGGGTTTATATCCATTTTCTGAGCGAATTTTGCAAGAAAATCAACCGATAAAAATCATTACCGTCGGACGCTTGGTTGAAAAAAAAGGGATTGAATATTCTATCCGAGCCGTTGCCAAAGTCATTCAAGATTATCCGAATATTATTTATAGAATTGTCGGTGATGGAGAGTTGCGAAAATCCCTAGAAAAGTTAATTTTAGACCTGGGAGTTTCAGAAAAAATTCAATTATTGGGTTGGATGACTCAAGAAGAAGTTCGAGAAATCTATGCTGACTCTCATCTTTTTATCTTAGCCAGTGTCACCGCTAGCAATGGCGATCGCGAGGGTCAAGGTTTAGTATTACAAGAAGCGCAAGCAATGGGTTTACCCGTTTTATCGACTTTACATAACGGAATTCCCGACGGCGTTTTAGACGGTAAATCGGGCTTTTTAGTTCCCGAAAAAGATGTGGAAGCCTTAGCAGAAAGGATAAGTTATTTAGTTAAAAATCCCGAAAAATGGCCGGAGATGGGGCGAGTAGGTCGGGCGTTTGTTGAGGAGAACTATGATATCAATATACTCAATGATAAGTTAGTTAAAATCTATGAAAACTTATTAAAATCATCGGACTCCTAAAACCGATTAATTCTTATCAAATCTTATGAAAACTCCAATTGTTTTTCTAATTTTCAACCGCCCAGAATTAACTGCAAAAGTCTTTGAGGTTATTCGTCAAGCCAAACCACCCATGTTATTGGTTGTTGCAGATGGCCCCCGCCCTGAGAGAGTCAATGAAGTTAAAAAATGTGAACAAACTCGTGCAGTTATTGATGGCGTTGACTGGAATTGTCAGGTATTAACCAACTATTCTGATATCAATTTAGGCTGTGCCAAGCGAGTTTCAAGTGGTTTAAATTGGGTCTTTGAGACTGTTGAATCTGCGATTATTTTAGAAGATGACTGTCTACCCGATCCGACGTTTTTTCGGTACTGCGAAGAACTTTTAGATTATTATCACCAAGAGGAACGAGTTATGTCAATTGGTGGAACTAACTTTAAATTTGGACAGAAACCGACTGAATACAGCTATTATTATTCAGGTTTTCACGACTGTTGGGGGTGGGCAACTTGGCGGCGAGCGTGGCAATATTTTGACTTTGAAATGAAGCGCTGGCCGAAGTTACGAGATGGCGACTTTCTCACTCAAAAGTTACCCCATAAACGGGCTGTTCAGTATTGGAAGCAAGAGTTTCAAGACACCTATGAGGGAAGAATTAACAGTTGGTTTTATCGCTGGTTGTTGTCCTGTTGGGTGCAGAACGGTTTAGCAATTAGACCGAATGTTAATTTAGTTTCCAATTTGGGTTTTAGCGTAACAAATTCATCCAACACAATCGTAGAAGCTGATAAAGTTCCCTATGCGAATATGCAGATAGAAGCGATGAGCTTCCCGTTACAACATCCGGCAAAGATTTTACAAGATTATCAAGCGGATCGAATCACTCAGGATCATCGCTACTCACCGACTTTTTTGACCCGAATGCAACATAAGATTAATAAAATTTTATCTCAACGAAGGAGCAACCGCTCGGCTAACTCTATCGGGAATTGAACAATAAAAATTTAAGTTTTTACTAAAATTAGTATTCGATAAAACCAAAAAAAAAGATGAAGAATAGTTAAGAAAAAACTTTAAAGATTGTCACCAAATGAGAGTCTGAACATCCAAATATGCTACTATAAAATCAGTGCATCCTCAGAGCAAATTATGACAAAAGTTTTGCTTTCAGCTTATGCCTGTCAACCGAATAAAGGTTCAGAACTCGGTGTTGGATGGAACTGGGCTTGGCACTTAGCACAATTAGGTCACGAGGTTTGGGTGCTGACTCGTGAACATGAGGAAAGTCAAATTGATCGCGAACAAGTCTTAGCCAATCAATGTTTACCCAATCTCCATTTTGTTTCCGTTGATATTCCCGATCTATTTAAACCTTTCCTGCGAGGTCAAACAGGAGTCTATCTTCATTATTTTCTGTGGCAAAGACAAGCCTATTCCCTCGCTTTACAACTGAATCAAGAACAAAATTTTGATATCGTTCATCATGTAACTTGGGGGAGTTTAATCGGAGGTTCTTGGCTGTGGTGTCTGAAAAAACCGTTTATTTTTGGGCCGGTTGGAGGAGGTCAAATTACAGCACCAGCGTTTAAGAAATATTTTTTGAATCGATGGCGAAGTGAAGCATTTCGTTCCTTTGTGAATACTCAATTGCTTCCTCTGCATTTGATTGCACGTCAAACGGTTAGTCATGCCGATTTAGTTTTAGTAACCAATCAAGATACTGCAAATTTAGCGAAACGGTTGGGCGCTTCTCGGGTTGAATTCTGCTTAGATACGGGATTAGAGCCAGATTATTTTCCTGAATTTCCTCCGACTCGAATTCCAACTTCTCCCTTAAAATTACTTTGGGTCGGTCGTTTATTTCACAGAAAAGGTTTATTATTAGCATTGGAAGCGATCTCTCAAGTTAACTCGGAAATCCCCGTGAAGCTAACTGTTGTAGGAGGAGGTTCCCTCAGTCAATATATCCCCAACTGGCTAAAAGAATTAAAGATTGAATCAAAAGTTGAGGTAAAAGGTCAAATTTCCTGGGCTGAAGTGAAGCAAGAATATTTAAGCCATGACGCATTTTTATTCACCAGCTTAAGAGACTCCTTTGGTTCCCAATTAATTGAAGCGATGTCTTATGCTTTACCTGTGATTGTTCTCGATCATCAAGGAGCCAGAGATTTTGTCCCCCTTCAAGCCGGAATAAAAATTCCTGTGACCAATCCTCAAGAAACAGTAAAAAAACTTGCTGAAGCGATTGAATTTCTCTATGTTCATCCAAAAAAACGTTTGGAAATGGGTCAATTCGGTCATCAATTTGCCAAGCAGCAAACTTGGCCAGAAAAAGCTAAAGCTATGAGTGAATTGTATAAAAAATTTGTCACCATTTAAAGCGGTGATTCATTTTTTGATCCCTTGGTTATTTGAGCAAAGTTTTCCCCATCTATTCAGATTCTCAAAAAGGAGAAAGTTATGAACTCCAAAAATCTACATTTAGGATGTCTAGATCGAGTTTTTCCCGGTTGGATTAATACGGATATTACCCCCCATATATACGTCTCAAAATTCCCCGGTCTTGCTTGGATATTATATAAACTCAATAAAATTTCTTCGGAACGATATCAACAGTATCAAAAAGGAATATTCCGTCAAATTAAATATTTAGATGTCAGTCAAAAATTTCCTTGGAGTAATGAAACATTCGATCATGTATATACTTCTCATATGTTAGAACATCTTTATCCAGAAGAAGCTCTCAATTGTATTTCAGAAGTATTTAGAGTGCTGAAAACCGGAGGAATATTTCGGATTGTTGTTCCTGATTTAGATCGAATGATTGCCAGTTACAATCCCAATCAACCTGAACAGTTTCTCACCGAGTTTTTTGAAACTACACAACGCCGCGATTCTAATCAACATCATTGGCATTATAACGAGAAGCTATTTCATAAAATTCTTTCAGAAGCGGGCTTTCGAGAAGTTTATCGATGTGAATATCGGCAAGGTAAGACTCAAGATGTAGAACTCATCGATGAACGCCCAGAATCACTTTTTGTAGAAGCGATTAAATAACAAAATCGACAGCAATTCACATCAATTTCTGTCTAAAGTCGGTGATAATTTAAACAAGACAATGAGCAATTCCTATCCTCAACGAGACTCGCCTAAAAGTCCTCAGAATTTTTTACTGTTTAGTTTAGTGCCAATGGGTCACTATCCGAATTATATTCAGTATTTAATTCAATATTGGTGTGAGCATCAACTTCAAGATCATCTCTATATTTTAGTTGTCCAAGAGTTTATTGACAAACATACTGACCTGATTAATCTGGCTAAAACCTGCGAACAAAACAATATATACTTTGTGAGTCTTAAACCCGAAGAAGAGGCAATGCTGAAGCCCAATACTTCAAAAATTAATCAGTTTATTCGTGATTTTCAAGAGTGGAACTTAATGTGTCAGTATATTCGCTCTCTGGCGATCACGAACTGTTTAATGATGATTGTGGATCGATATCTTTTATCAATGATTTTTGGTATGAAACCGACTTGTCCTGTGTCGGGGATTTATTACCGATTTTCACTGCATTATCGTCAGCTAGAAAACTATCAGCCTTCTTGGCGAGAAAACCTTCAATATTTTCGAGAAAAACTGACTTTCTCTCAGGTTTTAAAAAATCCCAGTTTGAAAAGCTTATTTTTTCTCGATCCTTTTGCAGTTAACGCCATTAATCAAAGCTGGAACTTTAAGAAAGCGGTCTATATGCCCGATCCCGTCAAACATTATCGTTCCTCAGAATTAAATCTCGAAAAACTCAAGCAAAAGGTTAATATTCAATCCGGTCGAAAAATCTTTTTGTTGCTGGGAAGTATCGGCGAACGTCGGGGAATTTACCAACTTTTAGATGCAATTGCATTGTTACCCGATTCTCTTTGTGAAAAACTTGGCTTGCTTTTAGTAGGAAAAATTGTAGATAGCGATCGCGAATTAGTCAAGGGAAAAATTGCAGCAATTTCTCAGTCAAAACCCGTCCAAATTGTCACTCATTTTGAGTTTATATCGGAATTAGAAGTTCATGGATACTTTCATTTATCCGATGTGATTTTATCTCCGCATCAAAAACATATTGGTATGAGTGGAACCCTAGTCTTAGCCGCAGCCACTCAAAAGCCTGTTTTGAGTTCAAATTATGGCTTAATGGGAGAAATGGTTAAACGCTATGGTTTGGGTCTAGCTGTTAATTCTACAGTTGCCGCTGAAATTGCTAAAGGTTTAACTCGTTTCATTATAGAACCAGAAACGGTTTTGTGCGACCGGGCTAAAATGAAGCAATTTGCCGAAGAAAATTCAACTGAAAAATTTGCTCAAGTTATTTTTAACAATCTCTAAATCAAAACCTTGTTAAGCGTTTAAGTGGAGGTCTTCCCCGGTGAAAAATAGAGAACGAATTCGATTAGCATGGCTAATTCCTTCAGTTAAAGGCGGATACTATTGGCAACCTTTTTTTAAAGAAGTCGCTCAAATCTTTCCTCACACGGTTTTGTTTACCGGGTATTGGTCAGGTTTTTTAAATCAATTTAAAGATAGTTTTACGGTTAAAATTGTCGGAAAAACTCGGCAAATTTCCACAGAAACAAATTCGGAAACCGGATATACTCCCAGCTTTATTTATGCTTCCCCGGCTATTGTTTTAGATTTGCTGAAATTTAAACCCGATATCATTTTTAGTAGTTATTTTTCCATCTGGACACTTTTCGCCTTATTATTTAAACCGATTGGAAATTGGAAAGTTGTCATTTTTTATGATGGAAGTTCTCCGACTGTCGATGCTGTTCACTCCCAATTACGGATGTATTCTCGCCGTTTGATGTCTCGCTTTGCCGATGCTTTTCTCACGAATAATCAGGGCGGTAAATTCTATCTGGTTAATCATTTAAACGTTAAAGAAAGCTGTATTTTTATACAACCTTATCAAGTGGCAGATATTCAGACTTTATGTGAAAATTCTGATCAACAGTTGAGTCAACTGCAATTAAAATCTCCAATTTTTTTGTTTGTTGGTCAAGTTATCCCCCGAAAAGGAGTCAAGAATTTACTGGATGCTTGCATCCTTTTGAAGCAACAAGGCTATCAAAATTATACCTTGCTGATTGTTGGCGATGGAGAACAAAAAGAAGAACTCCAAACTTACAGTCAAGACGCTGGATTAGAAGAAGTTGTTCGGTGGGTTGGTCAAGTCAGCTATAATAAATTAGGAACTTATTTTCAGCAATCCGATGTTTTTATTTTACCCACTTTAGAGGATGTTTGGGCGGTGGTGGTTTTAGAAGCAATGGCTTTTGGTAAACCCATTCTTTGCTCAAAATGGGCGGGGGCGTCTGAATTGGTTCGAGAGGGAGAAAATGGCTATGTTTTTGATTCTAACCAACCGGAAGATTTAGCAGCAGCAATGAGCCGTTTTATTGAGCATCATCCCGGTTTAACTCAAGAGATGGGTGAAAATTCACTTCAATTAATTTCTGAATATACACCGTCAAAAGCAGCCCGTTCAATTGCTGAAATTGTTTCATTTATTTTCGCTCAAAAAGAGAGTTAGTCTTAAATAATAGGTGATTTTATGCACGTACTAATTTCAGCATTAAGTCGATTTACTCAACCCACAGGTCTTTGTCGAGGAGCCGCAAATTTAGCCAAATGTTTGGCGGCTTCTGAACAAGTTGAGCAAGTTACATTGGTTTTAGGAAGTTGGCAAAGGGGTTATTTTGAAGAAGATTTTCAGCTTAATTCTCCTAAAATTAAAATTCTTCAGATTCACCTAAAAAACCGCTCATTGAAACGGAACCTTTGGTTTATGTTTGAACTTCCCAAACTGGTGAAGAAACTCAAACCTGATCTGGCTCACTTTTCTTTTCCAATTCCCTTTTTTAACTTTTTATTCTCCGTTCCGGTTGTTTCTACGATTCACGATTTTTATCCCTATGAAAAACCCGAAAATTTTGGCTTTCCTAATTATTTATTTAATCAGCTTTTTACTTACATGGCGGTGATGAATAGCGATGGAATTGTCTGTGTTTCTCAAGAGACTTTAAACCGACTTCAATACTATTTTCCGAAAGTCTATGCCCAAGGCAAAAACCGTGTAGTTTACAACTATGTTGACTTTGAAAATACTCAACCCAAACTCCCCGTTAAACTCAATGTAGAGAACAATCCCTTTATTTTGAGCGTGGCTCAACATCGAAAAAATAAAAATTTAGACTTACTTATTCAAGCTTACGATCGCCTCCTAAAACAGGGTCATATCGAACCTTCTACTCAACTGATTTTAGTCGGAAGTACAGGCCCAGAAACGGGAAATTTAATCGAACTTATTCATACAAAATCCCTGGCGGATCGAGTGCTTCTCACCTCATCTATTGATGATGAACAGTTGTGCTGGCTGTATCAAAATTGTGAGTTAGTCGTTTGTCCTTCGTCAACAGAAGGATTTTGTTTACCGCTAGCAGAAGCACTCTACTTTTCTTGTCGGGTTGTTTGTTCTGATATCGGGATCTTTCGAGAAGTTGGGGAGTCTGACTGTTTTTACTTTGACTTAGACAACGATCCGGTTAATCATCTCTCTCAAGCGATTATTAGCGTCTTAAAACAGCCTCGCCCCCAACTCAAAACTCAGGAATTTCGCTTCTCTAAATCAACAGCTCTGGCTCAATATTTAGCGTTTTACTCAACCTTGATCAAAGGTTAACGACACCCCAAAGAATATCGAGTTTCCACCCCGGTTTTTGAGTTCACCCCCATCGCTCTTTCACACAATTGTCGAAGCTGTTCGCCATCCAAAAGAGCATCGGTGAAATCGGCACCTGTAATCTTAGTATCCTTAAAAGTTGAACCGAAAAATAGAGCTTCTGTAAAGATAGAATCACTCAAATCAGCATCACTAAAATCAACCTGATCCAACATCGCATAAGTCAAATCTGCACCCCGCATATTTGCCTTTTTCATAATCGCTTTACTAAAAACCGATCCCACTAATTGGGAATTGTCAAAATTAGCAGACTCTAAATTTGAATTGGCAAACTCAGCCCCGGGGAGAGATTCATCTGAAAAATCCCGTCCTTGTAAGAGGCTATGATTAAAAAATAAACCCGGTGGATTGTCCTTGGCGATCGCCGTCATTGGCCAACAGAACAACAACAGCATCGCCAAAAGGGTAATAAATCCTCGAATCATCCTCAAATCTCCTAATGAAATGGTATCTCTAATTCCAGCATAGCGATTTCCGGATACAGAAGCCGAAAAAAGCGCTAAATTTGCTAAAATTACAAGATACTGATTGAGTTGAGCTTTCCTATGCTGAATTTCTTTCTAACCTGGCTACTTGCAGCCATTTCCCTGTGGATTACCGCTTATATCGTACCGGGCTTAACGATTGCGAGTTGGCAAGCCGCAGCAATTGGGGTCGTCGTTATGGGGTTAGTGAATGCGATTGTTAAACCGATTTTGATTTTGTTTACACTCCCCTTAACGTTGCTAACTTTGGGTTTATTTTTACTTGTAATTAACGCCATTTCTCTTTCAGTAGTGGGGTATTTTACACCCGGATTTACAGTGAATGGATTTTTTCCGGCGTTATTCGGTTCGATTGTTTTATCCTTAGTTTCTGGTTTGATTAGTAAAGTCTTCGATCGCAGCCAGGAAGTTTAACAGAATTAGGAATTATAAATTATAAATTATAAAAAGGATTAATTCTTAGAGGACAGAGATCTTTGTTCTCTAAGAATCAACCCCTTTTCAGTATTCTGAATTTATCATTTCTAACTAAACCCTAAATATCCCCTCGGCGTAATCATCCAATTGCCCTGAAAAACTGTACTTTGATTGCCAATCAAAACCGTTGTTAACATATCCACCTCAACTGCGGTTAATTTCTCTAAAGTCGTTAAGGTAATTTGTTCATCTTCTCGATAAGCCGAACGCACAATGGCAACGGGAGTTTCAGGAGAACGATACTGTAAAAAAATCGCCTGGGCGTGATATAATTGTTCCGTGCGACTTCGCGATCGCGGATTGTACAACGCACAAACAAAATCCGCCATTGCTGCCGCTTTTAACCGCTTTTCTATCACCTCCCAAGGCGTCAACAAATCACTCAAACTAATGGCACAAAAATCGTGCATCAACGGCGCCCCCACCCGAGAAGCGGCCGCTTGCAAGGCACTAATTCCCGGAAACACCTGCACTCCGGGTTGACCCTGCCAACCTTGGGCGCGAAGCTGTTCAAACACCAACCCGGCCATGCCGTAAATGCCACAATCTCCCGAAGAGACCACCGCCACCGTTAACCCCCATTGGGCCAAGAAAATCGCCCGTTCTGCCCGTTGACGTTCCTGGGTAATGGGGTAGGACTCGACGATTTGCCCCGGACGCAATAGGGGCCGAATTAAATCCAAATACAGGGAATACCCAATCACTACATCAGCCTGAGTGACTGCGGTTTGGGCGGCAGGAGTCATTTGATTAAGTTGACCGGGGCCGGTACCAACCAGCAGTAATTGTCCGTCTCGACCCGTATATTCTCGTTCGGCTTGGGCAATGGCCACCGTCACCGCCTGACCGATTCTTTCGGCTTCCGAGGGTTGGGGTTGAGAATGGCGATAAATTTGTTTAGAAACAAGCAACTGTTGAACCTGTGCGGCTTCTAAGGCTGCGGCTTCGGCAACACTGGGCGTTCCCACCTCCTGACGAACCACCTCAGAAGGCGTCGGCACCGTCACCTGACGCAAAACCTCCGCCCCAAACGTGCGTAACGGCCAGTCTCGCTCTTGACAAAGTTCCACCAATCCGGTTTCATCAGCTTTAAGATCGATCGTGGCAATTCCGGCAACGGCTTCTTCTGCGAGTTGATGGGCTTGTAAGGCTTGTAAAATCGCCGTTTCAATCACCGTTTTCGGCGTATTGCGTTCACAACCAACCCCCACCCACAACACTCGGGGATGCCATTGCACTTGCGGTAAATTTTCGGTTGAGAATTGTTGCAATTGAGGACTAATCCAAATTTTGGCTTGGGGAGTTGAAACCGAGGTAAAATTAAAAGGATGATCGCCTGGGAGATGCTGTTGCCAGAGCGTAGAACCCGCTTCTTGCCGAACTTCTACCGTTTGCTGTTGGGCAATGGCGGCGCTGACACCCGTCCAGTCTCCGGTTCCGCGTTTCCAGCCAAACGGCACCCCCAAGACATCAATTCCGGGGAGTTTCAAAGCATTGGCAGCCCCCGTTAAAATGGGTGTTGCTCCCAGTTGACGGGCCACCAGTTGGGCGAGTTGATCGCCGCCGCCAATATGACCACTACAGACACTAATCACAAATTGACCGGTTTCATCGACCACAATCACAGCCGGATCGCGGGATTTGTGCTGTAATAAAGGGGAAATCAGGCGGACAACCGCGCCTAAAGCCAGACAGAAGATCAGGGCGCGATGAGTGGACCACAGTTGCGGTAGAAGTTGTCTCAGAGAGTCGGGATAAACTTGGGTTCTGGGGATGTTGCCCAAAGCGGCAGGGACGTACAGCGTCACATCAGCAGTCTGACACAAAGGTTGCAGTCGTTGGCTGGCGTTGGGGGTTGTGGCGATCGCCGCAATGGGCTGAAATGCAATCAGTTGTGATGGACTCATCGAATTTGAGAATTGATGCGGGATTCAGTTATTATATGGATCTTAATTATAAGTTGTAATTGGGGATTTTTGATTGCAGATTTCGGTCAGATTCATCGTGGGGAAATTTTTAATTCTCAAATCTTCTGTTTGGTCTGGTCAAGGATCTGGCTCTCCACTTTTGAGTGTTTGTATTCCCCCTGATAGTCAAGCCTTCCTGATTCGACCAAAAGCAGACGATGATTATTTCTCTCCTAAGATACCATTGGGGTTCTGACTTTATGTCTGAGAAAGCGGACTTATTTCTAAATTTGAAGACTTTCAAGGATTTTTACTCGGAAGAAGTCGAACTGATCTGTGAATATTTTTCAATTCATAAGTTTTTTGACCTACAAGAAATCATGCCAAAAACGGGACGTGACACTTCTTTTGGGGTGATTCTCAATGGAGAAATTAGTATTATCGGCGATCGCCTGGATAACCCGAGTCGCATCGCCGGAGACTTTTTAGGCGAAATGGCGCTGTTAGAGTCAATCTATCGCCAAGCCGATTTTATTGCCGCCAGTGATGGTCAGATTGCGATTATGACCTTTGATGATATTGAAAATCTCAAACATAAGCATCCTTATTTAGCCGTTAAATTAATTCATCGGATCACGCAATCGGCTGTGGAGGGAATGCGGAAAAGTGGAATTAGAGCGCATCGCAAATATATGATTCTCATGGCAGATGAAACAAAAATCTCAGACTTGGTAAACTGGGTCAAAAAGGAAATTGATATTCTGTCGAATGTCCCTATTTTAGCGCCCGAATGGGTTGCTCAAACCTTAAAGGAGAAAGTTAATCTGAGCGTTAAACAGGTCATTAATCCCTATGTGTTAGTCGGGGGAGCAGATACGATTGGCGCCCAAATTATCTTAGGTAACATTAAAGCTGTGGTTTGTTTGAGAGAACCCTTAGTTCGCCGACCAAACCGAGCGTCTATAGATGCTATTTGTAGATTTTGTGATACCTATCAGGTGATTTGTGCAACCAATATCCAAACGGCACGGGCAATTTTACCTGCTTTTACTTAATCACAAGTCTGTGACTGAATGCAAACAATAGACAATCAATAGAATGATGAAAAAGCGAATTTTAATTTTAGGAGGCCGAGGTCGAGTTGGGAGTCGTGTGGCTGAAGATCTGATCAATTTTACCCCAGAGGTTGAGATTCTTGTTACAGGTCGGAAAGCTTCTCCCACTCTACCCTTACTCGATCCGCGAATACAGTTTTTAGAATTGGAGTTGGCCGAAGAGATTCTGTTAAAATCAACCATTGAATCGGTTGATTTAGTGATTCATTGTGCGGGACCGTTTCAATATCGGGATGCAACGGTTTTGAAACTGTGTATTGATGCCGGGGTGAATTATATTGATGTCAGTGATAATCGCAGTTTTACGTTAAAGGCTTTAAGTCTTCACCCTTTAGCCCAAGAAAAAGGGATCACCGCAGTGATTAATACGGGGATTTTTCCCGGTATTTCTAATAGTTTAGTTCGTTTGGGTGTCGAGGAGTTAGATCAAGTTGAAACCATTCATTTAAGTTATGTGGTTGGCGGTTCCGGTGGGGCGGGAATTACCGTGATGCGAACCACTTTTCTCGGCTTACAGCGTCCTTTTGAGGTCTGGAAAGCGGGAAAATGGCAACAGGTTAAACCCTATAGCGATCGCGAAGTGATTGCATTTCCGGCACCCTATGGTAAACTAGGGGTCTATTGGTTTGATATGCCGGAATGTTATACTCTGGCTCAATCTTTTGACGTCAAAACGGTGGTGACCAAATTCGGCACCTTTCCCGATTTTTATAATTATTTAACCGGAATGGTGGCTCATCAATGGCCGCCCAGTTGGTTACAAAATACCGCAGTGATTGAGTTTCTCTCTCAGGTGAGTTATGCGATGACAACTGTCACCGATTATTTTAGTGGAATTGGGGTGGCTGTCCGCGCATCCGCTAAAGGCTACAAAGACCAAAAACCGGTGGAATTTTGTTCAACTCTCACCCATAAAAATACAGCCGTCGCCGCCGGAATTGGCACCGGAAGTGTGGCTCAACTTCTACTAACAAACCAACTGCATAAACCGGGAGTTTGGCCGATTGAGCAAGCCTTACCAACGGATTTATTTAAACAAACCCTTGATGAACGTCAGGTTAGTATTCAATCGGAATATTTAACCCCCGTCTAAATCATCTAAATCCTCAGTCTCAGACGAGGGAGAAAAGGGTTGATAAATCACACAATCTCGTCCCTGTTTTTTGGCTTTATAAAGCGCTTTGTCCGCCGCCGCTATCAAGTCAGAGGGTGAATAATTTGGATGAGGAACCACAGTCGCCACCCCCGAACTCACGGTAATACAATCGGTAATTTTCGATTGAGAATGGGGAATATTCAGAGATTTGATTTTCTGACGAATTCCTTCGGCGACATCAACCGCATCTTCGGCTTGAGTATGGGGAAGAATAATCACAAATTCTTCTCCACCATAGCGAGCGGCTAAATATTCCGGACCTTGAACTTGCTGAGAAATGGCTTCAGCAACCACTCGTAAACAACCATCTCCGGCGGGATGACCCTATTTATCATTGTAGTTTTTAAAAAAGTCTACATCGCACAAAATTAAAGACAAAAATTGCTGTTCTCGCATCATTCTCAGCCATTCATAGATTAAATATTCATCAAATTTACGACGATAACCCTGATTTAATGGTGGCAATCAGTTCTTCGCTGTTCCAAGGCTTGGATAAACATCGATACAAACTCGCTTGTTCTATTACCTTCTCAACAGCTTCGATATCGGCTTGTCCCGTCAGCATTATTTTTAAAACCTGGGGAAATTTTTGATGAACTTTTATTAAAAATTCATCGCCTTTCATTCCCGGCATTAGCCAATCCGAAACAATCACGACAACATGAGTATTGTCCTCGGAAAGTTCTTCTAAAATTTCCCAAGCTTCATCAGAACTTTCAGCCATTTCGTAGCCATAAGTGTCTCGAAAAGCATTTTTGAGCTGAATTTTTAAACTATCTAAAACGACAGCTTCATCATCTACACACAAAATGACGGGCTTAGACATTATGGCTAACCTCAATAGAATTAGGATTTCAATCTATGCGTTCAACTCAATTCCAACTCGGGAACCGCAAGCCGTTAATTTAGAAAAGCACATCACAGGTTATAGAATACCATGCAACTCATCCAATTATAAATAGAGAGATTGGGGTTAACTGTTGATGGGTAAATAGACGGTAAATGTGGTTTCACCCGGAACAGATTGAACCTCAATTTTACCTTGATGTTTGGCAATGATTTTTTGAACGATGTCTAAGCCCAAACCACTTCCTTGACCTGCGGGTTTTGTGGTAAAGAAGGGTTCAAAGATTTTGGATTGAATTTCTGGGGGAATTCCTGCACCATTATCAGTAATCTTAATTGTTAGGCTTTCGCTCTCAGGGATGACATCAATTGTCAAGGTTCCTTGATAATTCATCGCTTGCAAAGCATTATGAATGAGATTCGTCCAAACTTGATTTAACTCATCAGGATAACATAAAATCAAGGGGCTAGAATGGGGATAATTTCTGATCACTTCCACCCCTTGCTTAATCTGATTTTGATAAAGGGTTAACACCGTTTCTAGACCCTCAATGATATTCGCTTCTACCGGATTTCCCAACTGATCGTAACGGGCATAGGTTTTCAACGCAAACACAACTTTTGCCGCTCTGTCTGTTGCCGTTTTTATTGTGTTTGCACTTTTTTGAACGCTGGTAATTTGATAAGCTAAATTCAGAACTTTATCTCCATCTTCAGCTTGTAAAAACGATAAAATCGATGGCGAACTCTCCAGGATTCCCAAATCGACCAATGTATCGGCAATGGTATCTGGATTGGCAATATTATTCGCTTCCAGTTGACGACTCAAAGCCCGTCTGGCTTGACGTTTTTCTTTGTTTGAATAGGAGTCTTTTTGTTGTAAAGACTGCTGACAGAGAGCAAATAAATCTTGCTGTCGTTCCCAACTCAAGGTTTGAAGAATTTCGGGTAGATGTCCTAAATTATCATTAAAAAAGGCGGTGATATTTTCAATCGAAGACCGAATCGCACCTAAAGGGGTATTAATTTCATGGGCAATTCCAGCCACCAACTGTCCGAGTGCTGCCATTTTTTCCGACTGAATCAGTTGATGTTGAGTGGCTTTCAATTGGGCGAGGGTGATTTCTAACTCGTGATTTTTTTCGAGTAAGTTCTTTTGCAGAAAATGAATTTTTAAATGGGTTTCAACTCGGGCCAACACCTCTTGAACTTGAAACGGCTTCGTAATATAATCGACTCCTCCGGCTTCAAAGGCTTTAACTTTATCTGCAACCTCATTAATAGCACTAATAAAAATCACGGGAACATCTTGACTACGTTCGTTTGCTTTTAAGCGTTGACACACTTCATAACCGCTCATATCCGGCATCATTACATCGAGTAAAATCAGATCGGGTAGTAATAATTCCACACCCGATAATGCTAATTCTCCATTGGGGATTAATCGAACTTTGTACCCTTCTTTTCTCAGAAGATTACCCAAGAGTCGTAAATTATCAGGAGTATCATCAACAACGAGAATATTTCCTTTTTCTATGTTTTCTGTTTTTGCGGTAACTGAATTCATGTTAAATTTCCTTGTTTTATAGTTCCCTGACTTCGAGAAAAAAAAGGTATATATCAAAGGTTCCAATGAAAAATTAGAGACGGTCTAGGGATCGGCTTTGTCTTTCTTTATTGTGGAAATTTCATCCGGAATCTTGTGACAATATATAGTCTGTTTTAAATTTAACAGACTGCACCAGACGGCTCTCTAATTCTACTATAACCAAAACTCCAAAAAAGGCAAAATTCTCCAGAATATTGATTTCTGGAGACTCTAGATACTTCCAACTTTAGTTGTTCAATCCACTACATAGAAGTTTCAAGCTCTTGAATGCGCTGCACCGCATCTTGATAGGACGCTTCCCTTCCCAATTGGCGATAAAGTTGAGCCGCTTGTTTAAAATCTGCGATCGCCAAATCCAACTTTTTTTGCTCTAAATACGCCAACCCCCGATTATAATAAGCATCAGCATAACCGGGATTCAAACGGATAGCTTCGGTATAATCCGGAATCGGATTTGAGCCGCGAACGGTGCCAATTTCACTCGTGACGTTAGCCGCCAACAACGTGCGAGCCAAACCCAAATTAAAATAAGCTTCGGGCAAATTCGGATCGCGTTTTAAGGCTTGATTAAAATCCTCAATCGCCTCCCAAGCATATCCCCGATCTAACAACGTTAATCCGCGAAAAAAGAAGGTTTTAGCATCCTCTGGATTATTCAAAGATAACGTCGGTTCGGTTGCCATTTTGGGCTGATTATCAATCTGAAGATCGTCAATTTTTAAGGGCGTTTCCGACAATTTTATAATAAATAAATTAATCGGAATTGCGGCATTAAATCCCGTTTTAATGGGCGCCACATCGCCGGAACTGGTTTGAGCAAATCCAAATTCCCCTTGACCGTGTAAACCGACCACACGCCCCGCCCCATCAAAGACCGGGCCGCCACTCATCCCGCTCCACGTCACCGCTTGATAGCGCAAATTGTATCCTTCTGGGCGACTTTTGGGGCGACTGGTGACTAATCCGGGGGAAAGTTCGGGTTCTCGTTCCGCCCCGGTTAACCCTCCCGTCGCCGGATACCCATAAACATAAATTTGAGCGCCAATAACAGCCTGTTCAGAATCTCCTAAAGTTGCGACCGGATAATCTAAATTACTCTCAAATTCAACAATGGCTAAATCCGGTTCGGTGTTGTCATTTTGTAAACGAGTCACCGCCGTCGCCAGATAATTTTCCCCATCATGGGTGCGAATACTGTATTCTGTACTGGCATCTTCAACGACATGATTCACGGTCAAAACGGTATATTTCTGAGCGGATTTTGCCACAATTACCCCGGAACCATCCCCCAATAGACTATTAATTTGTACGGTAATGGGTGCGGCAATTTCTGCGACTTCTTGAGCCGATTTAGCGAGAACAATCTGTTGCTGAGTCACCACAATCGCAGCAACAGTAACAGTCCCGAATAAAATCTGGGTAAAATTCGGTGTAAAATAGCTTTGTCGAAATCTGTTTAAACTCATATTTTCACCCCCAAGGGAGAATCTCAATTTTTTTGGTCTTACGAATTACCCTGAATGGTTCTCTGTCCCAATTCCCAGGCGACAATTGCCTCCGTTAACCCTTCTAAAGTATATTCTTTGGCTTCTAAATCGAGCCGACCCAATAATTGTAAACAAGTTTCTGATGTTTGCGGCCCAATTGAAGCAATACAAACGCCCTCCAAAAGATCTTTTCCCAGAACTTGAGTCAGTTGACAGAAATTCTGCACGGTTTTAGAACTTGCAAACGTAATTACATCAATTTTATCCTGTTGCAAAGCCTCTAAGATATCGGGGGCGATCGCATCGGGACAGCGAGACTCATAGGCGGGAACTTCCACCACTTCCGCACCCTGTTGGGTCAATTCAATCACTAACACATCTCGCCCTCCCGTTTCGACTCTCGGAAACAAAATCCGCTTTCCAACCAACGACTCCGGAAAATGAGAAACTAAAGAATCCGCCACAAAATCCGGCGGGATAAAATCAGGTTCGAGTCCGTATTGTTGCAAACTGGCGGCCGTTTTTTTCCCCACTACTGCTATTTTAGTCTGAGTTAAAGCGCTCGGATCTTTTCCCTTAGCTTTTAGTCGCTCAAAAAAGAAATGAATTCCATTCGCCGAAGTGAGAATTAACCAATTAAAATAAGGTTGAGAACTGCTATCAAAATGAGCGATCGCTTCATCGAGGGCGACCCAACTTGTAGGCTGGCCAATCACCAAAGCGGGCATTTCCATGACCGTTGCGCCTTCTGCGGTTAACAATTCGCTAAATTTACTGGACTGTCCCGCCGCCCGGGTGACTAAAATGGTTTTTCCAGATAGGGCTTTTTGAGAATTAGACATAGAATATAGGGTAGATTGCAGGAAATCACGCAAGTTGACCACCTCTCCGACAACGATAACGCAGGGGGAAAGAGAGCATTTTGCCGTTTTTTCAATGATATCGCTTAACGTTCCCACCCAAACTTGTTGTTGGGGTCGTCCTCCTTCGCGGATAATGGCGATTGGGGTTTTAGGCGATCGCCCGTGACGTTCTAATTGATGAATAATTTCTTTTAAATTCCGACTTCCCATTAAAATAACTAACGTGTCAATTTGGGAAACATTTTTCCAATTAATCGCGTCGGGTTCGTGGGCGGTTAATACGGCAAAACAACGACTCATTACGGCATCTGTGAGGGGAATTCCTGCCAGTAAAGGCGCGGCCAAAGCTGAGGAAATACCGGGAACAACTTCAAAGTCACAATTAGCCGCAATTAAGGCTTGAATTTCGCCGGTTGTCCGTCCGAAAATAAACGGATCGCCGCCTTTGAGTCGGACGACTTGTTTTCCTTCCTGACAATATTTTACCAAAAGATTGTTAATTTCTGATTGGGGTGTACTGGGTTTTCCGCCCCGTTTCCCCACATCAAGTTTTAGGCAATTTGTCGGAAGGATTTGCAGGATAGAATCATCAACTAAAGCATCATAAACAATAACTTCCGCTTGGGTCAAAAGTTGATGCGATCGCACGGTTAGGTAAGCAAGATCTCCCAATCCTGCACCCACTAAATAAACTTTCCCTGGTTTTGAGGTTTTCATTTGCAAATTCGGCTATTTAACAACAGACTCTACCCGAGAAACCCGGTTTCTCGGAGAAACCGGGTTTCTGTAAAAGTTTTGTAAATTTTTGGGTTTGGGCGCAAGCCTTACGCCCCTACATTGTTTATAGGTTAGCATCCAATTGTTAAATTGTCACAATTATGAAAGTTAGAGAACTGTCACATAATTTTCGGTAAGCTGAACTCAGCCCGAGATAATTGTATCATCTGAATTGGCTGGTATTCAACGATGAGAAACTCAATTAATTTTGCAGGTTTCGGTGTGGGACTTTTTCTATTGGTTCTCCTCTGCTTTGGGATCTTGCAATGGTTAAATATTCCGACGGGGAACTTTTTAGATTGGGTCATTGGCGGCGCGACGTTTTGGTGGTTATTGTTAATTGTTACGGTTCCTTGGAATATTCATTTTGATGCCAAAGAAGTTCTCGCCGAAGCGGAAGATTCGGTTAAAAAAGAAATCAAAATTGATGACAAACAGCTTCAATATGTTCGGCTGGTTTCCCGTCGTTCGCTGTGGGTTGCGATTGGATTACATATCATTTCTACGGTCGGACTTTATGCTTTAGCTTTAGCGGGAATTAGTGTGGTAGGTTATATTGGTTCGGGTGCGGCATTGTTATTAACAGTTTTGCGTCCGGCTATTCGTGCTTATCAATATTTAGCCGCACGTTTGGCGATGGTTCGACGGGAGTTTTCCTATCCGCGAGAGGATGTGCTTGAACTTCGCGATCGCTTTACAACCCTTGAGTATAAAGTGAAAGAATTAGAAGCTTTTCTGGATACGAATAATCCCAATTCGTTCATTTCTCAACAGATTAGACGTTGGGAAGTTCAAGAAAGAGATTTAGAGAATTTATCGGCAGATTTAAAACAGTTGAAATCAACCAACCAAGCCGAACATCAACGGTTGGCGAGAGATGCAGAAAATGCCATTTCTCAACTAACAACCGACAGCGAAGTTCTCAGCCACGTCCGAGAAATTATTAGGTTTTTTAAAGAGGCTTAACCAAAAACCCGGTTTCTTTGAGAAACCGGGTTTTTACTTCTTTCTAATGGTGAGGGTTTGACCTCTCCCCCTAACCCCCTCTCCTAAAAGGCGAGGGGGAATTAATTTTTCATCTAAAATTACCCGATCATAGAAAATGCGATCGCCGTCTTCAACTTCTCCCCTCTCCTGCGAGGAGAGGGGTTGGGGGAGAGGTTTTCCTAACTCCTCGTAGGAGAAAGGTTGGGAGAGAGGTTTCAATTGACCCCATCACACAAAGAGCGATCGCTTTCTTGAACTTCCGAACTATTTTGAAGATAATCTTTAATAAAATTGCAAGCGTAAGGGAGTTCATCCAATTTTAAAATTTCCTCTAAATCCCATAAAATAATAGTCTGATCGTCTCCAGCAGAAGCAATAAATTGACCGTCCGGACTGAAAGCAACATCCCAAACATTACTCTCGTGAATTTTCAGTTTAACGATCTCGGTTCCGTCCAATTTTAATACTTTCACCGAACCGTCTCCACAACCCACTGCTAATGTTTGACCATCGGGACTAAATTTAACCGAAGTTATTCCCCGACATTTTACTTTTAAAGTTTGTAGGAGTGTACCGTCGAGGTTCCAGAGTTTGACGGTATCATCTACACTCGCAGTCGCAATGATTTCACCATCTGGGCTAATATCAAGTCCCCACGTTGAATTCTTATGAGCGTTTAAGGTTTTTACTAGAGTACCATCTGTTTTCCAAAGTCTAGCGGTTCCATCTTCACTTACTGTTACGACAGTCTGATTATCGGGGGTAAAAGCAACTCTATAAACCCTTGCTGTGTGTCCAACTAAAGTTGCAATTAAACTTCCGTCTATATTCCATAACTTTGCAGTTTGATCGTCGCTGCTAGAAGCCAACATTTGACCATCAGAACTCCATGAAACATCCCAAATCAAAGTAGAATGAGCGGAGAAAGAGTCAATCCGTTTACCCGAACTCCAAAGCTCTATTTTACCGTCATTTTTTGCGATGGCGCGTATATCTTCTAAACCCGAAGTATAATTTTGAGTTGATTGAATACTAATTCTTCTTCCCTCTATTGTTTCTTTTAATGTTCCATTATCCGACCACAATTTAACCGTATTGTCACTACTTGATGATGCTAAAGTTTTTCCATCGGGACTGAAATTGACTTGCCAAATTGTTCCTTTGTGTCCTTGAAGAAGCCGAGAAAAAGGATTTTTATTTTTCCAAAATATAGTTTTCTGATCGTCACCTGTCGAAATTAAAGTTCGATCATCTTCAGCAAATGCTACCCCCCGAATTGTAGATTGATGTCCTTTAAAAGTTTTTAATAAATTTCCCTCTATTGTCCAGAGTCTTACCGTTTTATCTGCACTCACAGAAGCAATTTGATTTCCGCCTGAACTAATCTCAATTTCCATGACTTCACCTTGATGACCTTCTAATGTTTTAATTAACTTGCCATCGGTCGTCCAAAGTTTAATCGTATTATCCGCACTTCCGGAAACAATAATCGGATTCTTCTGTCCGTTTTCATCTTTTAACCAAGCAAATTCCACATCCCAAACGGATGCTTGGTGGGCTTCTAGAGTTAGAATTTGTTGACCATTGAGCTTCCAAAGCCTCACTGTTTCATCAATACTTCCCGAGGCTATCATATTTCCCTCTGGATGAAAGGCGACTCCCCAAACCGTTGATTGATGTCCGATAAAAGTATTGAGGAGTTCTCCTTCAAAATTCCACAATTTAACAGTTTTATCCCCGCTGGCTGAGGCGAACATTTGACCATCCCGACTGATGCTGATCTCCCAGATTGCACCTTGATGAGCGGAGAATTTTCTAAGCAGTTTTCCCCGACGATTCCAAATATAAATTTTACCGGATACGGTCGCAGAAATAAGGGTTTGATTGTCGGGACTAAAACTCATGGTGAAAACTGTACCATCGTGTTCTAAACTATTAAGTAACTGACCGTGACGATTCCAAAGTTTAATAGTTCTATCGGTGCTTCCAGTGGCGATCATTTCACCGTCAGAACTCGTATCGACAGCGACAACTGCACCCTGATGACCCAGCAAACGATTAAATTCTGCCGTTCCTAAAATGGCTTGTTGTAATGTGTCGGTCACGTTTTTATTGAGATCGGATGGAATAGTTTTGAGGTTTTTTAATCGTTGTTTTGCTTTGATTGCCGTCACCAAACTCTTTAAGCGATTGTGGGAGGTAAACAGTCCTTCTGAGGAATCAATTAAGGCTTGAATTTCTTGAACTGTGGCTTGTTGTTCGCGTTGTACGGCTTGCTGGCGTTGATTAAATGCGATCAGTCCCGAACCAACGGCGACCAAAAATCCTATACTTATGGAACCGAGCAAATAGCGTTGTAACTTGGCATTTTTACGCTCTTGTTTCAGTTGGGTTTCTATAATTTTAGCGCGTTCGGCTTCGTAGGCTTGCTGAGTTTTTTGACGTTCGCTTTCCTCGCTGGCCGCCAAGAATTGATAATCTAAACTGCTCAAACTTTTCCCCTGCGACCAAGCTTGAGCATCTCGCAACGCCCGTCCGCTCAGTAAACGAGATTCGTCGGTTTTTTCGGAAGCGATCCAGGCATCAAACGCCTGCGAATAGGGCCGTAAATTCTGAAGCTGTTGGTTGACCCACTGGAGGTTAAAAACTTCGGCATAAATCGGATTTCTCACTTGCAATTTGCCGTTTTGTTTAATCACCAACCCCGATAACAATAACTCTATTTGTTCGCGGCTTTCATCGGATTTAATATTTTCTCCCCGCAAAATTTGCTGATAAATTCCTAAAATTCGCCCGACTTGATGGTGACGGTACAGCAGGCGATCGCGAATGGTTCTCAGGTGTTCGGGTTCGTCTTGAAATTCCCAATTTTCAATAATCTGCGATCGCACAATTTCCGAGACCAAGGCATCTGGAAAAATATGTTTTGCACCGTTATCGAAGTTGTATAAAAATATTTTTTCTAGCTTTTCTTTGACCAAACAGCACAGTTTTTGAGTTAAAAAAGGTTGTCCGTTCGTCCAGCGAAAAACCTCCCCCAAAATCGCCTTTGCTTCGGTTTTATCAACCGGAAATCCTTCACAAAAAACAACGGATTTATCGGGATTCAAGTTATCCAAATGAATCGCTTTTCCAAGATTAAACGGCGTGCGAGTTTTGTCGCGAATTAAATCGGAAGGCGTGGCGACTCCAAATAAAGCAAAAGTCAGGCGGTTATATTCGGGATTAACCGCCCGTTGATTGTAGCAAAAACGAATCAAAGCAAACAGGTCATCAACCGGAAAATTTAGGCTCAGAATGCTATCGATTTCATCGACAAAAATAATCAACTTTTCTTCGCTCAGTTTGTCCAATAAGATATCTTCAATAAAATGACTGAGTTGTTGTAAGCCAGATAAACCCTCTTGACTTTGCAACCAAGTTTTTAAAGTTCCACGTTTGGGCAAATTAAACCCCCGCCAGAGTTCAGAAATCATTCCTTTATACCATTGAATGGGTGTAACATCGTTACTACCAATTCGGGTAAGATCTAGAAAGGAGGAGCGAATATTTTCCTGTTTCAGTCGGTAACGAGTCTGACATAAAAGGGAAGATTTTCCCATTTGACGGGCGTTAAATACATAGCAAAATTCTCCCCCTTTTAGAGCGTGATAAAGGTCAGTATCAGCCTGCCGTTCGACATAGGTTTCTATGCCAACTGTTAAGCTACCTCCAACTTGATAAAAACGGTCACTCATTTAACGAGTTAAATGCTTCGCTGACAGTAATCCGATTCCGTCCTGTTTTCTTAGATTTATAGAGAGCTTGATCGGCAGCTTCTATAAGTTCTAGCCAATTAAATTGTGGTGAAGGTATAATAGTAGCGACCCCGATACTAACAGTCAAGATGTTCTCTGGAAAGCAAATCACCTTAGGATTTTCAACGTTGATCTTTAAGGCTTTTATTTGTTCTTGAATGCGTTGAGCGACTTGCATTGCACTCTGATTGTTACTCCGAGGGAGCAAAATTGCAAATTCTTCTCCTCCATACCGACAAACCAAATCTGTTGAACCGTTAACGCATTCTTCTAAAGTTTTAGCAACTTTTTGTAGACAAACATCTCCTGCTGGATGACCGTAGAGATCGTTATAGAGTTTAAAATGATCGATATCTACCAAAATAAGTGATAGAAATTTGCCTTGATTTCCTAACCGTTGCCATTCTTCTTGGATCGTGCGATTGAACCAACGACGATTAGCCAGTCCGGTTAATTCATCGGTTTCGGAGAGGCGTTTTAAAGTTTGATTTTCTTCTTCGAGTTCTCTGAGACGGTTCATTAATGGATGTTGATTTATGGTGTCGAGTTTGTAGGTGCTAAAGTATTGACGATAAAGTTGACAACTACAAATCACTCGATTCCCGATAAGTTTTACCAGCCCTACACTTTCTAATCGATAGGCTATAATGGGGTCGAGTATAATGGCATCATCGATTTCAACAACGTATTGAAAAGCGCTTGCGAGTTCTTGATTGTCTTTTAAGTAGATTAAACAACTTCGCAAATGGTCGCTATAAATCCCCGATGGTGTGGCGGATTCATGTATTATATGAGCGAGTTGTATATCTGGGGGCTGTGAGTTGGTTTCAATTTGTTTGAGTAGATGATACAAAGCCAGTTGGGTTAAATAGGGATGTCCGTTTACCCATTGGTAGAGTTGATTAGCAATGGTTTTGCTTAGAGTTGAGGAGAATCCGTAGCAGCGAACTAAGGCTTCTGTTTGTTCTAAATTAAACCGGGGAAGTTGAAGGACTGAGCCAACATTAAAAGGAGATTGATTGATTTTTAAAGGAACATAAATTTCTGTAGAATGGGTTAAAACTAACCTCAGTTTTTGAGCGGTTTCTTCTTGTTTTGCTTCTTCATACCAAGACCGCAACAAAGGAAAAAATTCTTGGTAAATTTGCGGAGCTTCAAATAAGCGATCTATTTCGCTGAGAATGAGTAATAGCGGTGTTTCAAGTCGTCCTAAAATACTGTTGTACAGGTAGGAAGTACAACTGACTTTGCCGCCTATATCTTCATCCCAATAGTCATCGAGTTCAGATTCCAGTTTCAGTTGATAAGTTAGACTTTTACACAACCACCGCAAAAAGGAGTTTAAGTCTGTTAAAAGCCGAGAATCTATTCGCCGAAAATCCAGATTAACAACCCGATATCCCCAGGCAATTGCATGAGTTTTTAGCTGAAGAATTAGGGAAGTTTTTCCCATTTTTCGAGGGCTTTTGATCCGCAGTAAACACCCCGGTTGTTCGATGGCTTCTTTGGCTTGTTTTTCTAGGGGTGGACGCTCGATATATATCCTTGAAAAAGGAGGGACTGGCCCGCCCGGTTGTTGAATCAGTTGAGAGTCTTGATGAACAGAACACATTAGAGGTGACTGATGTTGCATTGACGGCATGAGTCTAGTAAAGGGTTAATCTAAACTTATGTGTTTAATCATTGGCGATCATAGAAGTTTTATTCAATTGTGCCTTCGGATTTTGCAGATGATGATTTATTTAGAGTTATTAGTCGTTTGGTGAGCCTCGAACTATTGTATACCAGATGTTTAACTCTGTAAACAAAATTGATGAATTGAAAACAGCAAGCCAAACAAACCCCCTAATTTTTGCTGTAATTAACGGCTAAATTGTTGATTTTTTAGCCATTGAATTCACCTTTTTGTGATTGATAATACATTGTTTTGGCGATGTCAAAGTTCAACTCATTTTTCACTACAAGACTCCCGAGACTTCATAAAGGCGTTGCATCAGGGCTAAAATCCGATTACCATATTGCAAATCATCTGACCAACGTCCGCTTAATTGCAACACGGAAGGCGCAATTCCTCGGGTCACAAAATGAAATCTGGGATCGATAATTTCTTGAACTAACGGTTCGGTACTCGCATAAGCTTTTAAGTGTTGAATATGCGCCCTTACCCCCAATCTAGGCGTTGCAAAACAAGCGGTTTCTGCGGCTCCCCCGAGGGTTCCAAGTCCGGCAAAATTATTTTGAGCGGCTTTAACTTCACCCCCAAATCGCAAAAACTCCGTTTCTAAACACATCTGACAAAAAGCAATATCATAATTTACCCCTTCGATATTGGCTTCTTCTTGGTAGATCAGAGCTAACTCGGGAAACGGATACAAAGCCGTAGCATTTTCAGATTTTATAAACGCAATTAATTGCAGTTCAGTTGTAATTCCATTGCCCATAATTCGGTCAATTTTCTCGGCATAAACTCGGGAAAAAGACCGTAAAACAACAGAACGATTGGGATTATCCCAAGTCACGGAAATTCCAAAATCTCGCAAATCAATAGCACGCACATAAACAATATTTCGATAACGAACTCGACGCACCCGAGCCAGTTGAGCTAAATTAATTCCCAGGCGATCGACTAAATCAATGGGAATATAAGAATTCCCCTGAATTAAAATCCCCCCTTCCCCATAAGATTGACCATTAATTTTAATTCCTATCGAACCATAAACCTTTACATCCGGCGGAACGGTCGGCGCAGGGGTGATATTTTCTCCGAGAATCCAAGCAATAATTCCCTCAGCAATTCCTTTGGCAATATCCTTTCGTCGAGATTGAATTAAAGCCCGATCTTGAGGATTAGTCAGAAAACCAATTTCAAGGTATAAAGAAGGAATAATAATCCAGCGACAAAACATTAAACGCCCCAATCCCGTTGCGGTATCGGGTTTAGTTCCGCGACTGGGAAATTGAGGAACTCGCCCTAACAACGCCATTAAAAGCTGTTGTGCATCCCGTTGACGTTCGGCATTATGAGCAATATAAAACACCGTCACGCCCCTAACATTGGGATTTGATGAACCGCCTGTTTGTAATTCCAACGCCACATCACCCGCACGAGAATAATAATTAATCCAGTCAACCGTTTCAATTTGAGATAGATCATCGGGAACAACATACACTTCAAAATTGAGCGATCGCAATTCCCCCGCGACCAAATCCCGAATCCAAATCATTTCTTGGGCTTCGGTTGTCCCTCCTGCGATCACTCCCGGATCTCGGATTCCGTTTTCAAACCCACCATGACCTGCGGATAAAAAGATTCGTCCCATGTTTACAATTTAACTGTTGGATTTACCCATTTTGCCATTATGGTTGTACACTGCTTTGAAGCCTTTGTCACGCTGGCCGCAACGGATATTAAGATTTTAGTGGAGTTTTATACTCAATTTTTGGGAATTCAACCTCAGTCTTACCTCCCGGAAAGTTATGCAGAATTTCAGCTTCCGGGTTTGAAATTAGGAATTTTTAAACCCAAGTCTACTCAGGTTGAGGAGTTTGCATCTCAGGCGAAAACAGCAATAAGTCTGTGTTTAGAAGTTGCCAACTTGGATGAGGCGATCGCGGAGTTATCTCGCCTGGGATATCCACCTCCCGGAGAGATTTTAAGTGCTTCTCACGGTCAAGAAATTTACGCCTATGATCCGGCGGGAAATCGCCTGATTTTACATCAGTCTTCCCGTCAAAATCTTTGAGCAACAGTCAGCATCAATTCAATTAATATAAACAGACTAATAAACAGTAACAAAACCGAAAGCACCTGGGTAATGTGAAAACGAGTTGAGGGAATCATCGCTTCTCGGACTAACATGGAAATAGAGGAACCTAAAACATAACTCAAACACAGCACCAAATAGGGTACATCTCCGGTTAAACTCCAAAATCCGAGTAAGATCATGGCTAACATTAACATGATCACCTCAATAAATTGAGGCGGATTGTATTGAGTCGAAAGTACAAGGGTTTGCCACCAATATTGCCAAAGTCTCATTGTTTGTTTGCTCGTAAGTTCGTTAAAAAATATGATACAAAATTGGGAACAGTACAGTTTAATGGTCATGCTGAACGAACGTGAAGCATCTGTTTGACCCCTCATTTCATTGGCGGTGACATGAAAAACAGGTCACTGATCTAACGCCATTGGCTGTGACGGTGTAAATGAGCGATCGCCGTTTGAGTATCAACTTGAGGAAAATCTCGGTAAAAGCGACTGACGCTGAAAAATATTCGAGGTGATTTTAAAACAATCAGGCGATCGCAGGATTTTTCTAAGGTTTCTCGCAAGTCTATCGGCGCCACAGGTACACCGATCCAAATTTCACTCGGGTTTTGGTATTTGAGAGATTTGACCGCCACAGCCATTGTTAACCCCGTCGCGATGCCATCATCAATGATAATCGCTAAAGCGTTCTCTTGGCTCATTTTGGAGCCATCGGGAGCGAGTTGGGCGAGCAGATCTAAAGCTTTACCATGAGCATGATGTAACAGGGCTTGCTGTAGCTGAAAATTAGCAGGGCGACGTTTGGGAGACCAGAGTACATAACCTTCTGCGGTCACGGCACCCAAGGCCAGTTCGGGGTTGTCGGGATGGGTGATTTTTTTAGCAACGATGACCTCTAACGGACAGTTTAGACGACGAGCTACAGGTTCAGCAACGGGTAAACCGCCTCTGGGAAGGGCGTAGACAATGGGGCGAGCGCTCTGTTTGGGGGGACGCAGAGTGATTTGTCGCTCAATGGCTTCAGCGAGTTCTAGACCTGCGTGAGTGCGATCGTTAAAGGGAGGGTTGGAAAACATGATCGACGAGCATTATCTTTTCTATTTTGACGGTTAAAGTTGAGAGTTGCAACTCAATCAGTTTAGACTTAATAAAGTTGCTATAATTTGATTTTAGTTTTTTAATTCATGTCTGGCGATCAACAACTCAATTTATTTGACTTCGAGTCGGGTGCTACTCCAACTGCATCGGATTTTGATCGGGATAAAATTCCCACAGATGCTCGGGTTCCAATTCCCCCCGGAACTTACGAAAATTTAGATGAAATTGCCGTTCATTGTAATCAATGTCATCGTTGTGTATTAGGAAATAATCGCACTCATGCTGTCATTGGTCGGGGAAATCCTCAAGCTGCCATTATGATTGTGGGAGAAGCACCGGGTCAAAATGAAGATGAACAGGGTTTGCCTTTTGTCGGAAAATCGGGTCAACTGTTAGATAAAATCTTAGAATCTGTGGGGTTGAGTACCGAACGAGAGGTTTATATTTCTAATGCGATTCGTTGTCGTCCCCCGGAAAATCGCACCCCAACCGCTCCAGAAATTGAGGCGTGTAAACCGTATTTATTGGAACAAATTCGTTTAGTCGATCCGAAAATTATTTTGTTAACGGGAGCGACTGCGGTGAAGTCTTTATTAGCAGAAAAGCAAGGGATTTCTAAAATTAGGGGTCAGTGGCGAGAATGCCTTGGCCGCTTATGTATGCCCATTTTTCATCCGGCTTATTTGCTGCGAAATCCTTCTCTGGAACCGGGAAAACCCAAATGGTTAATGTGGGAAGATATTCGGGAAGTTCGCAAAAAATACGATCAATTAATGTCGAAATAATCTGAAACCATCTGTATTTCCTCGATTAAAAACCCGGTTTCCGATGAGTTACCGGGTTTTTGGGATGATCGTTCAATAATTGATAATTAATAATGGATAATGGATAATTACCTCGATCCTTTATGAAGAGGATTGATAGAGAGAAAATAATTTTTCTTCTTTCTCCTTGAAAGGAGAGGTCTTAAACCTCATTAATTAATGATCAATTATCAATTGTCAATTATCCATTGATAAAGCCGTTCCCTTTGTTGTGACTAAACACTAAAAGGTTGAACAGTTAAGTCTTTTAAAGTGACTGTAAAACTGTTTGTTTCTCCGGTAGTTATAAAGGTGATAATTGATTCACTGGCGACGGCGACGGCTAACAAGACTAAGTTCCGGGCGAGGGGATAATCACAAACATCATCATTGACATCGGAAGGAACCCGATAGTCAGAATTCCAGATAATTTCTGCATAATCTCCAGCCAGTCCAATATGAAGACAAGGAGATTGAGTTTGGTCGCTGTAATCTTTAACAATTTGACGGGAGATGCTATTATCAAAGGTATCGATAATTAAGCCCGAATTGTTTAAAATTTGTTGATAATTTTCGGCAGTTAATTCTTGGGTTTCGGGTATAATTTTAACAGAAATGGCTCGATAAAGGGCATTCGCTAAAATTCTAGCTTTGAAAGCGCCAATATCGGAACGATAATAGGGTTGTGTAGAAAGGTTGCGTTCTTCAATGCGATCGCGGTCTACTATTTTCAGTTTAGCAAACCCGGAACGAGCCAGATTTTCAGTTAAATTGGCGCCCAAGGCTCCCGCCCCACAAATAGTAATGGGATAGTTGCGGAATTTTTCTAAGGTGTTTGGTGAGCGATAAAGTTGTTCGTGGAAAAAGATAGACATAATCGGATTTTTATCAGTTGTAGTTGATGAATAACAGACAGTTTTAGCAATTAATCCGTTTTAATTTATGGGGAATAAATTGGCAGTTCGATGATAAACTCCGATCCCTTTCCAAGTTCAGAAACACAGTTGAGTCTACCCTGATGTTTTTCAACAATAATTTGACGAGAAATTGATAAACCTAATCCGGTTCCTTTCCCAATGGGTTTAGTCGTGAATAAATATCTAAATATTTTTTCTTGCAGAAGTTCAGACATTCCCGATCCATTATCTTTGATTGAAATCATCGCATTTTTATTGGGGATGTCTTGCCAGGTGTTAATAATAATTCTGGGGCGTTCTATTGGCTGACTCCAACCTGATTTTTCGATATTTTTATCATCCAAAGCATCAATAGCATTGGCAATTAAATTCATAAAAACTTGGTTTATTTGTCCGGGATAACAATCAACTAAGGGTAAATTTCCATAGTTTTTTACAATCTCAATATCTGCACGATATTGATTGGCTTTAAAGCGATGTTTTAAAATGGTGAGAGTGCTTTCCAGTCCTTGATGAAGGTCAAAGGGAACTTTTTTAGAGGTATTGGAGTGAGAAAAAATGTAGAGACTTTTGCTAATCTCGTGAATGCGTTGGGTTGCTTCTTGCAGGGATAAAATGACTTGGGGAAGATCGTCAGTAATATAGTCTAAATCGATTTCTTCAGCATGAGTTGTAATGGTATCTCCGGGAGTCTGAAACTGCTGTTGATAAAGGTGTAAATGTTCGAGTAAATCTTGAATATATTCTGTGGCGTGTTGTAGGTTTCCCGTGATACAACTCAAAGGATTATTAATTTCGTGAGCGACTCCCGCCACCAGTTGACCCAAAGCGGACATTTTTTCACTTTGAACTAACTGAATTTGAGACTGTTGTAAATCAGCTAAAGCTTGGGATAATTCAGCAGTACGTTCGATCACTTTTTGCTGTAAATTTTGATTTTGTTCCTCTAATTTTCGGTATAAAGCTTGTATTTGTAAATGGGTGGTGACTCTCGCTAAAACTTCTTCGTGTTGAATGGGTTTGGTCACATAGTCAACTCCCCCCACTTGAAAGCCTTTAACTTTATCTTCTGCACTGGCTAAAGCCGTCATAAAAATAATTGGAATATCTTCAGTTTCCGGATCGGCTTTTAAACGACAGCAGGTTTCAAACCCATCAATTCCCGGCATCAATACATCCAATAAAATCAGATGAGGATGAGCAAATTTCGCCCGTTTTAAGGCACTTTCTCCATCTTGCGAGACCAGCACCGTTAAGCCACAATCTTCTAAATAATCAACGGCAATTCTTAAATTCGTAGGATGATCGTCAACAATCAAGATGGTGTAATCTTGTAAGTTAAGTTTGTGAGTATTGGGAGCGGTGTGAGTTTTCATTTGTCTTCTCCTACAGGTAAATATTTTTCAATTAAACTGATTATGGCTTTTTCTTTGAATTCTTTTGCTAATTCATTAATTTGACGCGCAAAAGGAGCATATTTGGGGTCAAGTTGTTCTAAATAAGTCGCTTGCTGTCGAATTTTTTTCATGTTCCCCAACATTGCCAAGTCGTGAAGCACCTTAATTTCTTCAACATCAGGAACAATAAACTTATCCGTGTTTGATAAGGTTTCACGGGTTATTTCTGATGTCCCTGTTGCTGGAGAGGGTTGCTCATAAATCCATTCTAGCTGCAAATGTTCTGCAATCATTGATAGAAGTTGCTTTTCATCTACAGGTTTGGAGATAAAGCCATCACATCCTACAATAATACTCCGCTTAAGATCCGGTTGCATTACACTGGCAGAAACGGCGATAATTTTAGTGTTTTTCAGTTCAGGATTTTCTCGAATCTCTTTAATAACTTCAAAACCACTTTTAACGGGCATGACTAAATCTGTTAAAATTAGATCGGGTCTAAACTGTTGGGCTTTGTCTAGGGCTTGTTGACCATGTTCTGCTAAAATCAAATCAAATCCTAACGGTTCGAGCATATTCTGTAAGACTAACAAATTTGCTTTTTTATCATCAACAATTAAAACCTGACGACGTTTTCCTTGATATCCAATCAGATGACGAACCATTTCTAGAGGAGGAGAATAAAAAGCTTGAACAACAGGAAAAGTCAGATCAAACCAGAAGGTTGAACCCTGATTAAGTTGACTTTGAACTTGCAGTTTTCCCCCCATCATTTCCACTAATTGACGTGAAATCGCCAACCCTAAACCTGTTCCTTCCGCCCTCCGTTTCACATCTCCAACTTGTTCAAAAGCTTGAAAGATTTTGCCAAGTTGCTCTGAACTCATTCCAACTCCAGTATCCATTACTTCAAAACGTAACGAAACTGTAGATGCAGGAGTTGAATGATCGAGTACACTAACTTTTAAGGTAACACTGCCGTTATCGGTAAATTTTACTGCATTTCCGAGCAGGTTGAGCAAAATTTGTCTCAGTCGTTTTTCATCGGCTTCAATTCCGGAAGGTAAATGAGGATCGGCTTGATATTCAAAGAGTATATCTTTTTCCAAAGCACGCATTTGGATAATCGCAACTACAGTGTCTATGAGACTGGCGAAGTTAATATTACTGGGATAGAGTTCTAATTTATGAGCTTCTATTTTCGAGAAATCTAGAATATCATTAATTAAAGTCAGAAGATGATTCCCACTTTTGTAAATAATATTTAAAGCTTCAATTTGACGAGAATTAAGGGTACGATCGCGCTGTAAAATTTGAGTATAGCCTAAAATTCCATTCAGGGGTGTTCTGAGTTCATGGCTCATATTCGAGAGGAATTCACTTTTAGCAAGGTTGGCGACTTCTGCTTTTTCTTTGGCTTGGGCTAATTCTCCGGTTCTTTCTTCGACTCGGGCTTCTAATTCTTGATTGGTTTTAGCTAATTCATCAAAAGACTCTTGTAATTGTTGTGCCATTTGGTTAAAGGCTTCTGCTAAAATTCCCAGTTCATTGCGGAGGTTAATATTCACTCTTTCGTTGAGATTTCCGGCTCGAATATTAGCTGCCGCTTGGGTGAGAATTGGCAAGGGAGCAACCAACCTTCGAGAGAGTAAGTAACTGACTCCAATTGCACTTAAAATAGCAATAAATAGCAATCCAATCATACTAATAATTAAACGACGCACAGGCGCATAGGCTTCATAAATAGGCAGTTCAACAACGACATTCCAATACACATTACGAACCGGAGCGATCGCACCCAAAACTTCTTGTCCACTTAAGCCTTTATAAGCGATTAAAGACCGTTCTTGAGTCGCTTTTAGTTTTTTGATAAATTCATAACCTGAAATACTTTCTAGTCGATTAATTTGGGTGATTCGATTATTTTTAGCAATTAAAACATCTCGATGATCGAGGACATAAGCATAGCCTGTTTTTCCAACTCCAGTTTGAGAGACAACAAAATCCAAGAATTTTAAATTAATTTTAGCGAGTAACACCCCATCAACTCGATCCAATTTGTTGCGAATGGGAACAGCGAAAGTTGTAACCAGGGCGTTGGTTTGGGGATCAATTTCTACTAAATCAACATAATTTTCTTGTTGTTTAAACGCTCGTATAAATAGAGAAGTCTGTTTCAAATTGCCCAGATTTACCTCAGTAGAAGGAGAATAAACAGCAACCGGATCTCCTTCGGAGTTGAGAATTGCCATGATTTCATAGGCATCATTATTGCGACTTAAGCCTTCAAGTAAAGTCTTTTGAGATTGGGGAGAAATTTCACTTAAACCCCTGACTCTAGCAAGATAAAGCAGTTTTCCTTGCAAATCGTTAATGTAGGTATCGATGCGATTGGCGGCAATTTGCGATCGCTCTTGTTGCAGAACTTGAGATTGTTGAAGCTGAGTTTTTGAACTGGAATAAATGAGGATACTCCCAGTAGTTAATAGGCTAGTAACCACCAGAAAAATAATGCTAAAGCGCAGTTGTTTGGCAATATAAGATTGCTCTGAGCGCTTGGCTTTATGGAGTTTTGAGGGGTCGGGTTTGTTCATAACTCATTATTGCAAGTCGTTCGGGGAGGAACTAGAAGACCAAAAAATCGGCCAAATTAATCAAGTTTGTGACTAATATTTATAGCTTATCCTAATTTTTTAAGGGGTGATATCAATTTCACCATTGACCACTTTTTCTCGGATCTGGTTAAACCGTTGTGTTTGTTCTTCTGTGAGCAAACCTCGAAAGGGTGCAAACTCATAAATTCCCTCTTTTAGTCCGAATTTATAGAGGGTTCCTTGCCAACGTCCTTCCTGGACTAAAGCGCTGGCGTTGAGTAATAAAGCCGGAAAATCATGCAAAACACTGGTAATCATGCGATCGGGAGCAAATTCGTACATATCTTTAATCCAGCCAATCATATAAACGTCAGGGTTTTGTTTGAGAATTTTGATCGCAGCAACTCCCGCTTCATCTGCATTAATGGTAAAAACATCAACCCCTTTTTTGACTAAATCTTGAGTGACATTTATGGCTTTTTCCCCATCCGTCCAGGTTTGTAAATATTCGGTATAAACTTCAATATTCGGATTAATTTTTTTCGCCCCTCGCTGATAAAGTTTAGCCGCTTCTACAGGCATTTTGTAGTCCGCACCTGCCACATAAGCAACTTTATTGGTTTGGGTTTTCATCGCTGCAATCACACCCGATAAATAACCCACTTCTCCCGCTCGAAATGAGAGCGCACCCAAGTTTTTATTGTTACCGGGATAAGTCGCAATGACGGCAAATTTAGTTCGAGAAAATTCCAGTGCTACTTTCTCAATGGCGTTGAGATATCCGCCCCCTGCGGCGATAATAAAATCATAACCTTCTTCAGCATATTGCCGGATAACTTCTTCGCCTTGCTCCGCAGTCACATATTCAGAATAGGCAACTTGAGCGTTATATTTTTGTTCAATTTTTAGAAGTCCTTCGTAACAGCCTTGGTTCCAGTTTCCATCGGCTTTAGAACCCGATAATAAAATGGCAACTTTAAAGGCAGAAGGATGATTAACTTCGCTTGGGCGAGGAGAATTAATCCCCGTATTTAAACAACTTACTAAAGTAAAGGTGACTACAGCTAGAACCAAATAGGGTAAGATTTGAAAAGGTTTTAACATTTTAGTAAGAGGGGTTGAAGTTGATTGAATTCAAAATGAAAGTAATGGTTATTCAATGAATAACCTCAGACTGATTTTTGATGGTCGAACTCAGTCGAGCTTACACCCCAATTGTTAATCTTACGCTTGTCAGTCTCTACTCAATATTGTAAATAAACTTCGTAGGTTTGGCAAAATTTCCTACTGAAGTAAATTTTGCAGTTCTTGCGATCGCTGTTTTAATCGTTCAGCCAGTAACTTGACAATAAATTTATGAAACTCACTGGCCAGTTGAGACTGTTCGGCTTCCATCTGTTCAAAAGCTTGAGTGGAGAGATAGTAAAGACGACTGGGTTGATCGGCGATAATTGAAGCGGTTCGGGGTGCGTTCATATAATGACCAATTTCTCCTAAAATCGTTCCACTGTAGTAAGTTTGCACCCGTTTGATTTGACCCGTTGGCAGTTCAAAGATCACACTAACTTGACCGGATTCTACAAAGTATAAACCATCGGCCGGATCTCCTTTACGAAAGATAAAATCATCCGGAGAAATCTGTAATAATTTCAGATAGTTCATCAGGGTTGCTACCTGTTGAGAGTCGGGAAAAAAGGCTTGCAATTGTTCGGAGAGAGGTTGAAAATCAAGACGATGAAGATGATAGGTTTCTAGGATTTGATCTTCGCACCATTCTAACCCCCGATCTAAGTCTGGGAAAACTTTTAACAAGGCATCCTCCCCTTCTAAAACACCTCCTTGTTCAAGTAATTTTTCCGCTTGAGGATTGAGAGTTGTTAAAACTAAACTAAACTGTTCTTTGCGAGAAAGTTGTTTGAGTTTTGTAAAACTAACCACCGCCGAAGAATCAAGTCCGTTAACCAGACGAAAATCTAACACCACAAACTTTAACGGAGTATCTAGATTTTGACTTAATAAAGTTCGGACTTGATTAAGGAGTTTGTTTGACGTTCCAAAGAAAATAAATCCTTGCAGTTCTAGGATATAAATTTGCTTTCCTTGCTTTTGGAGTAAATGTTCTTGACTGAGAGAACGTTGAACATAACTTTTCCGATTAACTCCCGAAAAAGTATGCTTTGTTACCTCGATTTGACTGTATTTAATCGCAAACAAAATTACCGCGACAACTAAACCAACTAGCACACCTTCTAAAATCTCAAATGTGCCAATAACCAATAAAATAAAAACCACTAAAAAATAGTCACTTCGGGGAAGCTCAAACCAGGCATCATACAACCACTCGACTAAAAAATTCAAGGCTAATAACAGCAAAAACCCTCCTAAAACGACTTTAGGAAAAAACGACAACAGGGAAGTTCCTAAAACTAACATAATCGCAAAAACGGCAGCAGCAGTGAGTCCAACTAAGCGACGAGTTGCCCCCATTTTTGAGGCTAAGATTCCCAAAGAAGTCAAATGACAACCCACTAAACCGCCACCCAAACCCGAAGCTAAATTCGCAATTCCTGCTGCTTGTAATTCTCGGTTCAAGTCAATTTCTCGGTTGGTAATTAACTCCATACTACTCGCCGTGAGGAGTAATTCTAAGGTGGTAATGACAACAATTGCACCCATGCTACCCACTTGATCAAAAATGAGTGACCAATTCGCTGTTTTGATTTCTCCTAGCCCTAATAATTGCCAAGAATTTCCCTCGGGAAACGGCCCTAACAGCCAACCTTGGGCGGTCGCTTCTGCAAAGGAAGTCTGGGTTAAAGCTAATACCAAATAAAACAAACTGACTGCTAAAATTAAGCTAACCGGTAAAATTAAAAAATGTTTGTAGCGGCGAGAAATTAACAGTAAAACCACTGCAAAAATTAATCCCGGTAGCCACCGAAAAAGTAAATCCGAGTGAAATAAAATCGGCAATTGAGAAAAGCTAATTTCAATTCCCGTTGTCACTTCAATTCCCCCTTTAAACAGCAGCCAACCGACACCCGCGAGAAAACCACCCACAACCGGATAAGGAATATATCGAATTAGTTGACCTGCTTTTAATTGTCCTAAAATCAGTAGGGAAATTCCCGTTAATAGAGAAGTTAAAGCCAGAGTACAAAGAGCAGTTGCTAATAACACATTTAAAGATGCTTCTTCAGGAATCTTTTCGCCTATATCAGCAACCATTAAGGCTAAAATAGGAACGGCAGCAGGTAAAGGAATAGCAATCATTCCCGCAGAAGAAGAACTGAAAAGCGCGACAATTGAACATAATAAAGCCGCACTAAAAAAGGTAATTCCAACGCCTCGGGTGAGAAAATTCGCCAGTTCTTCAGAGAAGATTAAAGCCGCGTAGGAAACACACATTGTCACCCCAATAATTCCGACAACCAAACCCGCAATTAGATTGGATAATAGTTGTTGGGGGGAAAATTCTTCTTGCAGTTGAGAACGGAAACTTGCCTCAACTTTGGTGTTTGAGACTTGATTTTTTGTTTGAGGAGAGGTAGATTTTGGTGTCATTTTATGCTTGGTTGACGTCAAGATGCAACTACCCTGAATGTTTTTTGGGTCTAACGTTTAACCTAACACGTAGTCTGCCAATTTTAACAAAAAATCTAGTATTTTTTTCTCTCCTCTCTCTATTCGTTGTCTCGTCCTTCCACAACTCCGACTAATGACTGAAGATCAAAGTTGCGATCGTATCCACTTAAACAAATCCCCGCACCCAATACAGTTAAATCCGATTTAGAAATAGCACTGCTATGAGATTCACCCTCGGAAGTTGTCCATTCAACTGTCCAATAGTCGCCCCGATCTTGAAACTTTTGCAGTTCCCCTCCGCCCTGTTTTAAAGCTTTTTTTAACCGTCGTTCATCCCGATTTTCTTGAGAAAATTCTTCGGTTTGTTGAATGACTAAATCATAAACGGTTCGCATTTCTGGGGTGAGTCCCGCAAAGCGTAAAGCTTGGGGTTCAGTTAGTTCTTTTAGGGCGTTTTGCAGGTTTTCAACAAGGATTAAATCATCTCGGCGATCGAGTTCTTCAAACCAAAAATTACTCCCATCCCAACCGGCAACAATTTGTTCAAAAGCAAGTCCTTCTGTGACTAAATGAACGGGTACTGGTTTAACCTTTCCGAAGCGTTGTTTAAAATCCGCTTCATTGATCGGATAAGCCAACCAAGTTTTCGATCTAAGTTTGCACACCAGACGCAAACGACAGGATTTAAACTGCTGCAAATATTCGGCAATTTCGGGTAATATTGCTTCTTCTAAGACTTCAGCAGTTTTTTGATTGATGGGTTTAAAAATCCCCCATCCTTCAAAATTTTGAGGTTGAGGAGTAAAGGTATAAACTAAACCTAAAATTCTTGTTTTTACTCGTCCACCCCGCACACAAGGTGCGATAAACTGAGTTGAACTCAACTTATTTTCAGACTCAGAAAGTTGATTGATTAGTTTATAGATATCTTCCATAAAATTATTTTTAACTTATAAAAATCAATATAAACAGTAACTTAATATCATAAGAATTCAAGATTTAAAACCCTCTTATTCACTGCGATCTTGAAAGTATTTCTCTAGGATAGCATTTAGCAGTTCAGTGGGGCTTTCTCCTTTTTGACGGGATAGAGATCTTACTCTTTCAATATTTAAAGGTGATAATTTAATGGGAGCATACTTTTCAGGAAAAGCCCATGGACATTGCCTGCAATCAAGTTCACAACCTCGACAAGCTGTACTCTTAAAATTATTGCACTCTTTACAAAGTGGCTGCCAATTGCTAAACTCATCACCACCTCCTCGTAGTCTGGGTATCTTGTGATCTTGGTCAAGTCTTATCTCTGTGTCTCGCCTTCCACAAACAGCACACTGACTATTATACTTAGCTATAATTTTAGCCCAGTCTTTAGAGCTTAATCCAGTTCGAGGATCGCGCTTTTTTTCAACTTTTGTGTGAACAAGTTGATATTTTGTCTGTTTACCACTCCCTAAACGAACAATTCCTACAATACCTTCCTCTCCTTGAAGTTCTCTAATACGTCGCGCCGGGTCATTATATGGTTTTCCTCTGTAGTTATTAATTACCTGGCGCAAAGTAGTCATAGAAACAATAGGGCCTGGAAGATGATTATGACCGAGCGGCCACAAAGTTTCAAGGATTAATTGATAATACTTTCGGTTTGCCTTACTTCGACTAACAAAGTTTTGGCTTACTTGCTCTATCCATTGATCGCGAGCTGGTGTTTCGTTTACTGATAAAAACTGTTCATCGGAAGAAAGTTGCTCGTCTGATTTCTCATGGGTCACTTGAATCTTTCTCCTCCCCTCTTAGGAGCCACACAGGACTGACCCCAAGAAGTCGAGCTATTGCATCCAGTTCAAAATCTTTGACTCCTCGCTTCAGTCGCTCGATTTCAGAAATATCGGATTGATCAAGCTTGATCTGAAAGTCCACGTTCAGAGCAGCAGATAAATCCGCCTGATCCCATCCAAGCCTTTCACGAGCCTCCTTAATTCTTAAACCACTAATATTTCCCCGCTTCATGTAAGCACCTGATATGCTAGACATTGATGCTATCCTAAGTAAAGGTTGTTCTGTAGACGAAAATCGTCTAGGAGCGCAGCATTACAAAACCTAAAGTTTGCTGGCTGTAATATGATGAAAGTTGCGTCTTTTTTTGCAGGAATAGGAGGTTTCGATCTTGGCTTTGAAAGAGCTGGGATGAAAGTTGTGTTCCAGTGCGAAATTGACGACCATTGTCAGCAAATTCTCAAGCGACATTGGCCTGACGTCCCTCTTCACAAAGATATCAATGACCTCAATTCAACAACTATCCCTCAAGCTGATTTATGGTGTGCAGGATGGCCCTGCCAAGACCTCAGTAACGCCAACACCCAAAGACCAGGGCTTAAAGGGGAAAGAAGTGGATTGTTCTATCGATTTATGGAGCTTGTTACAGAAGTTCACCCATCGTGGTTGGTGTTGGAAAATGTGCCAGGTCTCCTCTCAGCAGAAAAAGGTACCGCTCTTGAGGCAGTTATCGACACGCTTGAAGAGAGCGGGTATTTGGGGGGATGGTTTTCGTGTAACGCTCTTGATACGGGCTTACCCCACAATAGAGACAGAGTATTCTTTATCGCAAGTTTTAAGTCCAATCGTGCCTATCGAATCTTTACTAACAGCAGCGAATTGTCTAGGGATTCTTCGCAGAGAAAACAGAGCAGGTCGAAAACTAGATCCAGTCTTCGTGAAAGCTCTCTCACAGACACTCCGCTTGTGGTACAACGTCGCGGAGGCTTCGGGTATACCCTGGCAAAAAGCATCTGCCCCACGTTACGCGCCCAAACTGGAAGACATCAAGGAGGCCATTCAGACCGACCAATACTCTGTGGCGAGAAACTTGACGTGGACAGAATTGGAACAACTAATGGGATTTCCTCCAGGATGGACGGTCGCAGAGGGAGACTCCTTGGCAACGCAGTTGTTCCCCCAATCGCTGAGTGGATTGGAAGAAAAATCATAGAGACTGAAAGCTAGATTTTTCAAATTGATAAATATTCCAATCACAGACGGGTTGATATCCAATGTTTTTATAAATATGATTGGATGTGGGATTTGCTAAATCTGTATAAAGATAACAAGCCCGAGCGCCTCGATCCAGTAGTAGCTGGCTGAGACTGCTAACACAAGCGCTTGCATAACCGTTTTTTCGGTACTCGGGAGGGGTGTAAACCTGCCCTATTCGGCTAGAATTTTGAGTCGCTTTACTGGCTGAAGCTAGAGAAACGGGGACTTCATTTTGCCAAAGATAAATGTGATTTTGAGATAAATGATAATCAACCGTTTGTTCTATATGTGCGGGTTCGGAAGGTGCAGCTTCTCGAATAAATTGTTCATACCAATTTAAGATTAAAGCGCGATCGCTTTCTATCGCTTGACGCAGAAAACCGTTCACTTTTGGGATGGGTTCAACCTGTTTGAGTTGATGAATTCTCAGGTACATTTCGATCTGATAAGGCTGATGAGTTAAGTTGTGCCATGTTTGAGTAAAAATTTCGGTTTCAGTCGTTAAACCGCTCACTCCCGGTAAGGAGATTTTATCTTGATATAAATCTTGAGCAATTATTTCAATTGCGGCAAAATTTTCCACTTTTGAAAGCAGGAAATTATAGGGAGGAGTTCTCATCGCAACTGCTATAATTTTACCTTCTTCTTCTACTGTAGCTAAATAGGGTTCAGTCCCATATCTTTCCGGTGAATGAACTAAGCTTTGACTAATTCCGAGTAACAGATTATGTTCGGCTTCATACCGCAGTAAATAATCTTTTGCTTGTTGATAAAATAACTGAGGATCGTTAAAACGATGAATTTTCATGGTTAACCTTTAATTCTGAATTTAAAAATTAATCCTGTAACTTTTGATCGCCAAAAACATAAGGCATTAATTTGGCAATATTGCGAGTATCATCAATTCCTCGATGATGGGTTCCTTCTAAGGGAAGATTTGCCAGTTTTAAAGCTTCTGGCATCCCATAACGACCTTTTAAGCCTTGACTTTTTGCAAACATTTTTTTAAGATTAATATGGGGATAATCGAACGGAAAAGGTAAGTGATGAAATTGGCTGTCTTGTTGAAATTGTTTGCGATCGTAGTCTCCCCAAGACCCCCAAATTAAATGATCATCTGAATATTGAGATAACCAAGTTTTGAGATTGTTAATAACTTCTGGATAGGGAGGTGCTTGCTCGACTTGGGCTTGAGTAATAGAAGTTAATTGCTGACAAAATTCGGTTAAAATCGGATGACGAACGGGTTTAACAAAGGTCTGAAATTCGTTAACTGGAGTGAAGTTTTTGGTCTCAACCATCACCGCTCCTATTTCAATGATTTCCATCTCGGAACGAGGAAATGTATCCTGATTGCAACAGGTGGCTTCCAGATCAATCACTAAGCAATAATCGTATTGTTTAATATTCATTTTTTTTAGTCTAAATTTAGGCGAGTTAAGTATTTTGCTGGCACCTGTTCCACCAACCAAACGCCATTATCTGAACAATAAAAGGTAAAACCTTCTTGAGACATTTCAGCCGCATTTACTTGAAAAATAACGGGACGACCCTTTCGCATTCCGACGGCTTTTGCTGTGGCGATATCGGTTGATAAATGAACGTGATGGCGAAACATTTTCAGCAACCCATATTCTAAAATCGCCTCAACAGTTCCTTCTCCTGTTCCGTGATAGAGAATATCGGGCGGAATCCGGGGTTTTAACTGTAAATCTACCTCAATAGTGTGACCTTGATTTGCTCGAATCCGAGTTTTTGTTTCATCAAAGGAAAATCGTTGCTTATCGTTTTTGATCACAACTTCTTCGAGTTCGCCGCGAGTCAGTGGAAATTGATGCTGTTGACAAGCCGCTAACAGTTCTTCAATATTAACCCAACCTCCCGCTGCTAATTTAAGTCCTAAACGTTCGGGTTGGTGTCGTAAGTGTTTGCTCAAATATTTGCTAACTTTGACCAAACGGTGGGGATTCATTTTGAATGGGAGAACAGTAGATTTTAGCTCGTTTGATAAATCTGTACAATTGGATCTGAAAAGCCAATAATTCTGTGATGCAAATTGTCGAGGTGGAAATCCCTTGAACTCAGTTTGTGCGATGAATTAGAATTCATAAAATCCCATCAAACAGTCTGGGGTTATCGTTTTGAATTCGCGGGAAACCACCTCGTTGAGCTAGTTGATTAATCTTCGGGTTCAAAGACTGTTTTACTCGGATTAATCAAGGACTCTAATTGAGCTTTTGATAGCGATTGAATTGGATAAGCAACTGCAACAATCTCAGAAATTTTAATCAACCAAACTGTGCGTTCGTATGGCTCATCTTCCCAACCTTCTTCTTCCGAGGGAATATAGAGATTAACGAGTTCCAAAAATTCCTCATCGAGAGCAGAGGGAATTCCAAAAAATCTGCCACAGGATGAAACGACCTGCACTTCATTCCCCTGTTGGAGAGCGTCCTCTAGCCGTTTATAGAGAAGATTGGGTTTCGGGTTGACCTTCTGTGAGAAATTGCTCACTGTTTAACTTGCCTCAGATCAGCATATGGAACGACTACTTTTATTATATTACATATATAATACATTTTTAAACTAAAGTCAAGATGATTTTCTATTATCTCATAAATTTTTTTAAGTGTTTGATAATTGACCCTAAAACCTAGACGACCCACTGGGCCGTCTGGCTGGGGTGAAATCCGATCAACTGGGTGAGGTCAGGCGAATCTTTAGTCTTCGTCAAGCGCGGGAAACGCTTCTTCTAACATCCACAATTCATCTTTATTTTCGATGAACCAACTGCGAGTTTCTGGAATTAATTGTTCCCAAATTTCTTCCATCGGTAAATGAGGGGAAGCATAACGATATTTCTCTCCTAAAAGTTTAAGATTTTCCTCCACTTCAATCGGAATACCAAATTCTCGCCAATCGGCATTAACAACTCGGCCCGTAATTCCGCCACAGGGATCAAAAATGATTTGTGCGGCTCGAATCAGATCGGCAAAATGTCTCTGTCTGAGTCCGGTTCGTTCCTGAATTGTTAGGGCTTCTTGATTGCTTTGGGTCATTTTTATGTGTGTTCTGTGGCGTGGTTTCCTCTTTATTTTATAAAATTTTTTCCCCGCTCCCCCTCCTTTCTTAATGGAAATTTTATAAAGCAAGTTTTCTCTGGACTTTTTCTGTAAACCTTCTACAATCTCAACTCATCTTGTAAAAATTTTATTTGCAGATTTCTTTGGAAGTTCCAGAGCGGCAAGCCGCCCTTACCTTCACTATAACTCAATCTCCTTAAAACGTGGGATTCATCTGAAATACCCTCACTAAAAATGCAAATTCATCTGCTAATTCTTCAATAATTTTAGCCGTCGGTTTACCCGCACCATGTCCAGCTTTGGTTTCAATCCGAATTAATACCGGATTCTCCCCAACATGAGCCGCTTGTAAGGCTGCTGCAAACTTAAAACTATGAGCGGGAACCACCCGATCATCATGATCTGCCGTTGTAATTAAAGTCGCCGGATAAGCCGTTTCCGGTTTCAAATTATGCAAGGGAGAATAGGCGTAAATCGCTTTAAAATCCTCCGGATCATCCGGTGAACCATAGTCAGAACACCAACCCCAACCAATCGTAAACTTATGGAAACGTAGCATATCCATCACCCCAACTGCGGGTAACGCCGCCCCAAACAAATCGGGACGTTGAGTCATACAAGCCCCCACTAATAAACCACCATTACTTCCCCCAGAAATCGCTAATTTTTGCGAACAAGTATATTGATTTTCTATCAACCATTCCGCCGCAGCAATAAAATCATCAAAGACATTTTGCTTGTTGTGTTTTGTTCCCGCTTGGTGCCAATCTTCCCCGTATTCACCGCCGCCCCGCAGGTTGGGAATGGCATAAACCCCACCCATTTCTAACCAAGCCACGCGACTAATGGAAAAATTCGGCGTTAAGGACGCATTAAATCCGCCATAACCATACAAAATTGTCGGGTTATTACCATCAAGGGATAATCCTTTTTTGTGAGTAATAAACATCGGGATTTGCGTCCCATCTTTGCTTTGATAAAAAATCTGTTGAGTTTCGTAATTGTCCGGGTTAAAATCAACTTCCGGCTGACGATACAGACGGCTTTCTCCTGTTACCATATCATAACGGTAAATCGTCGTTGGCGTGGTAAAACTGGTATAAGCATAAAAGGTTTCTGTGTCGTGACGTTTACCGCGAAATCCTCCCGCCGAACCAATTCCGGGTAATTCTACCTCTCGCACAAAAGAACCATCAAGATTTAAGATTTTAATTTGAGTGTGAGCATCCTTAAGATAAAAAGCCACAAACTGATTGTTAAGAACATTAATTCCTTGCAGAGTATCTTCGGTTTCGGGAATAATTTCGGTTTGAGTTTGGCTGTGAATATCAAAAGCGATTACTTTTCCTTTGGGTGCATTGAGATCCGTTTGCAGCCAAAATTGGGTATCTTGATAATCAATGAAACTATATTCAGCTTCAAACTCGGTAATCAGTTCAATTACGGGCGCATCGGGTTGAGTTAAATCTTTGTAGAAAACCAGATTTTTGGGATCGGTTCCTCGCCAAACCGAAATAATCAAATATTTGCCATCTTCGGTCACATAACCACTAAAACCCCATTCTTTTTCATCGGAACGTTCGTAAATTAAAATATCTTCCGATTGCGGCGTACCCAAACGATGATAAAATAGTTTTTGATAATAGTTGGTCTCTTCGAGTTTGGTATTTTCATTGGGTTCGTTGTAACGACTGTAGAAAAAGCCTTTGTGATCGTGAGTCCAAGAAGCACCGGAGAATTTCACCCACTTTAAATGATCGTCGAGATCTTGTTTGGTATTAATATCTCGAACTTTCCACTCTTGCCAATCCGAACCGGAAGCTGATAAACCATAAGCCATTAAATTTCCATCTTCACTAATGGCAATTCCCGACAACGCAACCGTACCATCTTCTGACAACGTATTCGGGTCCAGCAAAACTTCTGGCTGTCCGTCTAAATCCTCCAAAACATACAAAACACTTTGATTTTGTAGACCGTCATTTTTAAAATAAAAATAGCGATCGCCCTGTTTAAAAGGGGTGCTATATTTAGCAAAATCCCAGAGTTGAGTCAGGCGTTGTTTTAGCTTTTCTCGGGCAGGAATTTGTTGAAGATAGCCAAATGTTACTTCATTTTGGGCGGTAATCCAGGCTTTGGTTTCTTCCGAGTTGGGGTCTTCTAGCCAGCGATAAGGATCGGCAACTTTTACGCCGTGATAATCATCAACCTGATCGCCTTGGTGGGTTTTAGGATAAGTCAAAGAAGGTTTTGAGTCTAACATGATTTCCCCTTGAGATAACAGTTTAAGTTAAGTTTATTGCAGAAAAAATTAGCGTTTATCGGAGGATTTTTCTGCCCCTTCAGGTAGGGCAGGCGGTCGAGTGTAGGGCATGGGAATATATTGTACAGTCGGACGGTTTGCTCGCGGTTGAGGATACAAATCCATCAAATAATAAATAGATTTGGGCAATCCCGGTGTGACAGGTAATCCCAATTCTAACGCTTCTTCAAGCATAATCGGACAGTCATGGGTAATGCGACCTGTGGTTAGGGCATTAATCACCCCATCAATACGACTGGGATCAATTTTTTGAGCGGGAATATTATCTAGGAGCAACGTTCTGACAAACTTTTGAACTTGGCGAATGGCTTTGCGAGAAATATCGGCCATAATTAAGGTTTGATCGTCAATTTCACCAATCGGTTTATCTTCAAGAACTTTTAAGATACTCGCCGCCGGAAAATTCCCCAACTGGGGGTCAACCGGGCCGAGTACCGCGTTCTCATCCATGACAATTTCATCGGCCGCCAACGCCAACATTGTCCCTCCACTCATGGCATAATGAGGCACAAACACCGTCACTTTAGCCTGATGACGAATTAACGCCCGAGCAATTTGTTCGGTGGCTAACACCAAACCGCCCGGAGTATGCAAAATTAAATCAATCGGAACATCAGAAGGAGTGAGGCGAATCGCTCTGAGTACCTGTTCCGAGTCTTCGATGCTAATGTAACGAGAAAGCGGAATTCCGAACAAGCTAATCGACTCTTGGCGATGAATCAGCAGGATGACCCGACTTTTGCGTTTTTCTTCCAATTCTCGGATCGCTTTGACCCGACGCGACTCAATCGAACGTTTCTGAATGATAGGTTGCAAAGAGCTGATCAGCAGAAAAACCCAGAATAGATCGAAAAGACTAAAATTCATAGCAACCCTTTTTTGCCATCTGCTCCCCCATTTTGCCATTAATTGAGTCGGAGGCATTATAACATCTGCGATCCTCAATTGTGACAATTTGATCACCTGCACAACGGTCACGGCAACGGAGTAGAGGATTTGTTAGCTTATGAGTTGTAACACCCATAACACCCCCTTAGTACCGCTTCTCGCTTCAGGAGCGGTGTTTTTTTCTCCAAAATTCGGCTTGATTGACTCCAGCATTCTGAAAATATTGTGACAATTTTTTAAGTAGCACAAGCTGGAAACTCAGACAAGCTGCAACTCTGCTATTGTTGTATCCGTAACACCCATAACACCCCCTATGCACCGCTCTCGCTTCAGGAGCGGTGTTTTTTCTGAGGATTCGCGGCACTTGTAGAAGTCGATGCAGTCTGAAAAACTGATAACTGAGGCGAAGCAGCGATATTCCTCTGTAGATGCCCAGAATCTAGCCGAAACTTTATAAGTACAAACTGTATAACAGATAATTCGTCGGGGCAAGCTGATTTAATCAGAAATCGCCGAACAAAGGAGATCAAAGTCTCAGACTGATGGTTTTCCCGGTGTTAATCGGACTGTTCGGCTTGAATATGCACTCTCTACTTGAGAAAACAGCTAGGGTCTAACAGACTAACTGTGTTGCTCTTTATTTTCTAAATAGCTAAAGTCTAGTCAGGAGGAAATCAAAATGTGGGAAGCTCCAATTTACAGAGTGATTATTCGAGTCGATCAAATTTGGCGTTTTTGCGGTCAGTATCGTCGCGCATTCAGCTATGCAGGCTTGTGGTTGAGTCTGTCGGTTTTGACTGTAGCTTGTACTCCAGCAACGACGGAAAATCAAAACCAGCAAATCGAGAGTAATCCCTCCTCCAAGGGAACCGTCACGATTTTGGGGGCAATGACCGGTCCGCAGCAGGAAAAGCTAGAAGCGGCACTCACCCCTTTTGTGGAAAGAACCGGGATTGAAGTCATTTATCAGGGAACAGAAGCCTTTAGCACCCTGCTTCCGGTGCGTGTGGAAGCGGGAAATGCACCCGATATTGCCATGTTTCCCCAACCGAGTTTGATGGCGGATTTTGCCGAAAAAGGTTTACTCGTTCCCCTCGAAACCGTCATCGAACGCGAAGATCTCACTCAAGCCTTTTCCAAGGACTGGCTCAATTTGGCAACCGTTAATGGTAAAGTCTACGGGGTTTGGTACAGGGCCTCCGTTAAAAGTTTAGTCTGGTACAATCCTCAAGCTTTTAAATCCGCCGGATACACCGTTCCGAAAACCTGGGATGAACTGGTCGATCTCTCCGATAAAATTGTCGCCGACGGTCGTGTTCCTTGGTGTTTGGGAATGGAAAGCGGAGATGCTACCGGATGGGTCGGTACGGACTGGATCGAAGATATTGTCCTGCGAACTTCTGGCCCGGAAGTTTACGATCGCTGGGTTGAACACAAAATCCCGTTTAATGCTCCTCCCATTAAAGATGCCTTTGAAAAGTTTGGTCAAATCGCCCTCAATCCTAAATATGTGGTTGGCGGTAGCATTGGTATCGTTAGCATTCCTTTTGGTTTGTCTCCCAACGGCTTGTTTACCGATCCGCCGGAATGTTATATGCACCGTCAAGCCAGTTTTATTAGCAGTTTTTTCCCCCAAGGTGTGGTACTCGGTCAAAATGTCGATATTTTTCCCTTACCCCCCATTAATCAAGAATTTGGCTTGCCGATTTTAGTGGGAGGCGATGTGGTAGCCATGTTCAACGATACCCCCGCCGCCCGGAAATTAATGCAATATTTAGCCTCGGTTAAACCTCACGAAATTTCCGCTCAAATCGGAGGTTATATTTCTCCCCATCGAGGGGTGAGTTTAGAGATTTATCCCGATCCCGTTAGTCGCAAACAAGCTGAGATTTTATTAAATGCCGATATCATTCGCTTTGATGGTTCGGATTTGATGCCCACAACAGTGGGTACTGGCACGTTCTGGCTGGGAATTCTTAATTATATTGATGGTCAAGATGTTAATACGATTTTGGTTGATATTAATCAAAGTTGGCCGGAGCAAAGCAAGGAAAATTGGGCGGAAAGATAAGCTCAAAATTGAGGAAATCTTCACGTTGAACAGTCCTCAAGGGAGATTTTTGACCGGAAATAATGGGATACAAGCCCCGTCCTTCTAGGACGGCTTTTTTTGATTCTTGATGTATTGAATCAGTATGTCAATGGGTGCGCCGCCAACGGAGATGGCAAAATAACTAGGACTCCACAAAGCTGTTTTATTATGTGGTTTCTTAAAACCTGCTTGTCCATAGCGGCGACTTGAAACACCTTTTAAGGCGTTCACGATTTTAGAGACAGAAAGCTTGGGAGGGTATTCAATTAGTGCGTGTATATGTTCGTTCTCGCCGTTGATTTCTAGGATTTGAAAGTTCATTTGCTTTGCTACGTGGCGAAATACGTCCTCAATTAACTGGAGTTCTTCGCCACTAAATATTTGATCTCTGTCTTTAGCTACGCAGACCAAGTGAATTCTAAGATCTGTAACGCTGTGCCTTTCTCTCCGAAATTGGGTTGTCATTTTGCGTAGACCGATATACAATCAACTTACAGACCAATATTAACACACCGAATGAAAGCCAGGTATCAATACCGAGTCTATCCGACACTTCAGCAACAGACCGAACTAGCAAGGCTCCGCAGGTTGTTGTCGTGTTGTATGGAACGACGCACTGGCTTACTGTGTTGAAATGTACAAAACTGGGCAAAAAAAGCCGAGTAACGCTCAACTGCGGCCATCAGTTTATTACCCAAGCCAAGAAAACGACAGAACGGAAATGGTTGTCGGAAGTTTCCAATATCCCTTTACAGCAATCATTGAACGACTTAGAGCAGGCTTACAAGAACTTTTTTAAGTCATGTAAGGGAACGCGGCTAGGGAAAAAAGTTAGACCTCCTAAATTTAAAAAACGAAATGCGATCGCAGTCAGCTAGGTTTCGAGTTGGAGGTTTTAAACTGGATAAAGACAAAATATCTTTAGCCAAAATTGGAAATTTAAAGATAATTTGGTCAAGACCTCTGCCAAGTTCACCAAGTTCAGTTACAGTTATCAAAGATGCGGCGAACCGTTATTTCCTCAGTTTTGTCGTCGAGACAAACCAACAATTAATGCCCAAGTCTCCCAATAGTGTAGGGATCGACTTGGGCATTAAAACGTTTGCGACTTTGAGTTCGGGAGAGAAAATAGATGCTCCCAAGCCCTTAAAAAAACGGATAAAAAGACTGAGGAAACTCAATCGAAACTTATCCCGAAAACAAAAAGGTTCTAACAGATATGAACGGGCGAGACGCAGAAAAGCTAAACTAACCGCTCGAATGAAGGATACCCGCAAGGACTTCCTGCACAAATTATCGACCCGAATAATCAACGAGAACCAAGTGATTGTTCTGGAAGATTTGAATGTATCAGGGATGATCAAAAATCGCAAGCTGTCCAAAGCGATTAGCGATTTGGGATGGAGACAGTTTAGGACTTTTCTTGAGGGTAAAGCCGAAAAATACAGCAGAGAATTCCGAGTGATAAGTCGGTGGGAACCGACAACTCAAAAATGTTCTTGCTGTGGGTTTGTTGGCGGAAAACTTGATCTTTCTGTTCGCGAGTGGACTTGTTTAAACTGCGAAACTGTTCATAATCGCGATGGTAATGCGGCAGTAAATATCTTGGTCGCCGGAGGACATTCGGAGACTGTAAACGGACGTGGAGGTAGGCGTAAATCTTCCGCAAAGGAAGTAGCAACCCGTGAAGCGTCAACCCACCTAGAGAATGCTGTTCAATTATC
>JAYKHV010000199.1:0-7552 GCA_035285085.1 Lyngbya sp.
CGGAACCTTGCTTTCGGAGCAAAACGCTTCTGGAGAGACGACCTATGAGTTGGCGGGTTTTAACCCGTCAATGAAAGCCGACTCGTTGAAAGAAGAATCCTCGTAATTTATTGCGAGGAGTGTCAACCTAATGCTTAACTTAACAATAATCTTACCCCAGTGGTCGTAGAATAAGCCATTTTGTCGGTAGCCCCGTCCCCTCGCCCCGTCTTAAATCCACTTGAGCATTTTATAACTTTATGGTTAAATAGTAAAATAAAGAAAGTTAGTGTTGCGACTGTATGATGTCAACCTCATCTACTCATCAACAAGCGGTAATCAATCTCTCACCCGCAGAATTTCTTGACCAACCGAGTCTTCCCCTGCTGATTGATGTTCGCAGTCAATTAGAATATAAGACGGGTCACGCTTTTAATGCTCGTAATCTCAGCTTACCTCGGATTATAATGGGTGTGGGATTGGGATGGGGTTGGATGCTGCCGAAATGGTTTCGAGAACTACCCAAAGATCAACCTATTGCTGTAATTTGTTTAACCGCCCATCGCAGTCCAATTGCGGCTAATCAATTACTAAAAACCGGATTTACTCAAGTGTTTAATATTACGGGCGGGATGGTCGAGTGGAAACTTCTCGGACTGCAAACAACAAAGTAATTTAATTCAGCATTTCAACCCCCAATAATAGAACGGTAATCAGTTTTTATGTCATTTAAAAAATTGCTTCAAAAAACGCTTTTCGGAGTTGTATTATCGCTTTGCCTATTTTTGGGAATCCCGCAAAACCCGGTCTGGGCGGCAACAGCAACTCAACCCGAAACATTACCGAATCTGGAGTCAGAAGTCGATCAATTTCTCACTTCCATTCCATCAGGATATTATACCATCAGTAGCGTTGACGGATTAAAAAACCTGTTGAACAGTCGTCAACCGTTGTTAGTTGATGTGCGAGAATCATCAGAATATAACTCCGGGCATATTCCGGGTGCGATTAATATTCCCCTGCGAACTTTAGCGGAAAATTTGGATAAAATTCCAAGCGATCGCCTTGTTGTTTTATACTGTACTACGGGTTATCGTTCGGCGATGGGAGTGATGACATTGCATCTTTTGGGCTATGATAATGTTAAGGGTTTTCCGCCGAGTTTTGCCGCTTGGAAAAGTGCCGGAGAAGCGATCGCCAAATCCTAAGACCCTTAACCCAATAATTAGATCGGGTGAGGTTGCTTCGGAGGTACACCTCAAAAACCCGGTTTCTGTTAGAAACCGGGTTTTTAATCGAATTGAAAATATGATGCACCCTACAGGTTTAAATCTGTATGATCTAAAATAACTTGCTTGAGTTTTGCACCTTTGAGATTAACGCCTTTGAGATTAGCCCCTTTTAAGTTAACTTGAAATAAGATAGCATCGCTTAAATCGGCACCGGACAAGTTAGCACCTTCTAAATTAACCCGGATTAATTCAACTTTACTGAGGTTTACATTTTCTAAATTGGCTTGAGTAAGATTAGCGCGAGTTAAGTCAATTCCCCGTAAATCTGTATCGGTAAAGTTAACCTGTTGTAAACTGGATTGGGTAAAATCAGCGTTGCGTAAATCGGCATTACTCAAGTCAGATTTATCCAAAGTTGTTCGAGTTAAATCTGCTTTTCTCAAGTCAGAATTTTTCAGATTAACCTCTAATAAACTTGCTCCGGTTAAATCTGATTCTCGTAAATCTACCCCTTCTAAATTGGCGTGATTTAGAGAAACCCGTTTGAGATTTGCATGAGTTAAATCGGTATATTTTAGGCTAACTTGTTTTAAGTTTGAACCGGAAAAATTAACGCCATAAAGTTGATTTTCACTTAAATCTACACCGCTGAGATTAATCCCGGGAAGGGAAACATTTGCCGCAATTAAATAAGCGCCGCCTTGACGTAAATCAAGCTCGGCTGACAGGCGAGTCTTGGGATCATAAATTGCTTTTTCAATAAGGGCTTCATTTAATATGGTTTCTCGCAGATCTGCACCGCTTAAATTTGCACCTGATAGATTAGCTCGACTGAGATTAACCCCAAATAAATTGGCTTGAAACAGATTAACACCCCGCAGATTTGCCCCTTTGAGATCGGCTCCACTCAAGTCAACACCGGAGAGGTTAACTTCTTGTAAAAATACATCAGGAGCGAGTAAATAAGCCCCCGCAACAACGGGATTAATTTCTGGCGGAAATAACGTGCGATTCGTATAAACAGCACCCTTAAGAATAGCGGTAAATAATTGAGAGCCTCTCAAGTCAGCATCGCTGAGATTCGCACCGGTTAAATTGGCTTGATCTAAGTTTGCACCGACAAGATTTGCTTTTTTAAGACTGGCTTGAGTGAGATTAGCGCCTGTAAGTTCAACCCCAACTAAAGTCGCTTCTCGTAAATTTGCACGGGTGAGGTTTGCTCTGGTTAAATTGGCGAGATTCATAAACGCTTCACACAAGAAAGCTTTACTGAGATTCGCTTCGCTTAAATCCGCTTCAATTAAATCTGCATAAACCAACAAAGCCTCACTGAGATTAGCACCTCTAAGATTTAATCCCCGAAAATTAGCCCCCCGCAGTTGCGCTCCGACTAAGTTTGCACCTTGGAGTTCTTTTTGTTGTAAACCGAGTTGTGGGAGAAAGTCACCAACATTCATCTGATAACCCAATTAAACAGGAGTCAAATCGGCGGGTTTTACCGCTAAAATCCGCCGAGTTTTGAGAAGGATTTGGGGAATATAGCGCTACGCTTAAGTCGTGATGTCAGTCGTCAGAAGTCAAAAGTTGATTGCAAGGGCTTTTCAGCTTTTGGCAATGTCCGTTCGCAATATGCGTAGTGCTATAAAATTAGCATCCAAAATCCCGCAATTTTTCGAGGGAGTTGTGGACGGAAATGAGTTCGATCTTCGATCAATTTATCCTTGAGAATAACAAGCAGATCTCCTCATCTGACGGGCAAACAACATGAAGAACGCAAATTTATTAATTTAAGGCATACTGTACAAAAGAAGAATCCGACGTTGGTTGTATCATCAACAGGTCACTCCCACACCCTCAGCTATGAATCCGTCCAACTCAGACCACCCCGTTAAGCGTCCATCTGGTGATGCTCAAGTGTCTACACCCTGTCAAAGGAATCACCTCAATACCCGAACTCCCGAAGCACTTCTGCGGTTAAAAGATGCGGCGATGGAAGCGGCTATTGATGGTATTGCGCTGCTAGAGAACGGTCGATATCTCTATCTCAATTCTCAGCATCTGCGGATTTTTGGCTATCACGATGTGCAGGAGTTGATCGGTCAACCTTGGCAAGTTCTCTATGAACCAGAGGAAGCCAACCGTTTGCAACAGCAAGCCATCCCTATTTTAGAGTCTGTGGGGCATTGGCATGGAGAAGCGATCGCCAAACGCAAGGATGGCAGTACATTTGTACAAGAAATTTCCCTCACCTATACTGAAGATCATATCTTGATCTGTGTTTGTCGCGACATCAGCGATCGCTTTCAAGCCGAGAGAGAACAAGCTGACCTCCTCGAACAACTCAGCCGCAGCAACGCGATTTTACAGGCTCAACAGCAAGCCTCTTGTGAGGGGTTTTTGATGATTGATGAGAATCGTCAAGTCCTCTCCTATAACCAAAAATTTTGTCAACTTTGGCAGATTCCCCCCAGGCTGATGAAACGGGGGAAAGACCCAGAATTATTAAGATATGTTTTCGATCAACTGGCTTCGCCCAATGAGTTTATCGATCAAGTTGAGTATGTTTACCAACATCGGGAACTAATTATCAAAGACGAAGTTGTGTTAAAAGATGGACGCATTTTTGAGCGTTATGGGGCGCCGCTTCGCTCTCCATCGGGAGATTATTATGGTCGAATTTGGTCGTTTCGAGAGATTAGCGAACGCAAAAAAATTGAAGCGGAACTGAGTTTTTTTAAGTATATGGTCGAATGTAGTGGTGATGCGATATCCTTTGCAGATGCTCAAGGAAAACACGCTTATCAAAATCCAGCTTTCTCTAAACTTTTTGAAGCCGAAACGGTTGAGGAATTTAATCAAGCCGGAGGAATTCCCTCTGCATTTTTTCGACCCGAACAAGCGCTCGAAATTTTTGAAACGGTGATGCGAGGGGAGTCTTGGACGGGTGAACTGGTGCAGCGTTCTTGTCGAGGAAGACTGTTTCATAGCTTTGTACGAGCAGATAGCCTCAAAAATCAGTCGGGCGAATTATTAGGTCATATTGCGATTATTCGTGATATTAGCGATCGCATTGCTATTGAAGAACAATTAAGGGTTTCTCAGCAACGACTTTCTCTATTAGTTCAGCAAACACCTTTGGCTGTAATTGAGTGGAATAGTGAGTTTGAGGTGACGGCTTGGAATCGGTCAGCCGAGCGTATTTTTGGCTACACTGCTTCTGAAGCGATGGGGCGCAATCTGCAATTTTTAATTCCTGAAGTTGACCGACCACAAGTTAAAAGTGTGGTGTCGGATTTATTAACTCAAAAAAATGGATCTCATAGTATTAATCAAAACCTCACTAAAGAGGGTCGTTTAATTACCTGTCAATGGTATAACACTCCCCTTGTTACCGCAGAAGGTGAATTAGTGGGAGTCGCATCAATGGCAATTGATATTACCGAACAAAAACACATTCAAAGCGAATTACAACGTTCTCAGGCACAACTGCAAGCGATTTTAGATAATACACCTGTGGCAATTTATGTCAAAGATTTAGAAGGTCGCTACATTCTAATTAACCGTGCCGTTGAGGAAATTTTTCAGGTGAAACAAGCCGACTGGATTGGCAAAACCGATGGGGAAGTTATGCCGGCTAGAATTGCCGAATCGATTCAAAAGAATGATTTACAGGTCATTGTTCAAGGTCAACCGATTCATCTGGAAGAAACCGTTCTTTCTCAGGGAAAAGAGCGTCATTTTGTTGCGGTTAAATTTCCCTTATTAAACGAGAATCATCAACCCTATGCCATCTGTGGAATTTCTACGGATATTACCGATTTCAAACGGACTGAACAGGAACTCAAAACCCAAAAAGCTTTTCTGCAAAGTATTTGGGATAATATTAATTACGGCATCTTTGTTTTAGATGTGATTGATGAGGGCGAAGATTTCCGGTTTATCAGCTTTAATCCGGCTGCGATTAAATCCTCTAGTGTTCCTCTACAAAACTTTATTGGTCAAACGCTCAAACAAACCTTTTCCCTGGAGATGGCTAAACTTTTTCTCCCCCGTTACCGGGAAGTTGTTCGTGGGGGTAAGAGTATTTCCTTTGAGGAACGGTTTGTCAGCGAACATGATTTAACTTGGTGGTTTATCACCCTTGCCCCTTTAAAAGACGCTCAAGGTAAAGTCTATCAAATTATTGCCACCAGCGAAAATATTACCGAACGCAAACGCACAGAAGAAAAACTAAGAATGCAGCAAAATCAGATTAAGTATTTGCTCAATAATATCCCTCACATGGCTTGGTTAAAAAATAAGCAAGGTCAATTTATTGCCGTTAATGAACCGCTGAGTCGGAGATTTGGTTTAACGCCAGAACAGATGATTGGTAAAACCGATTCCGATCTGTTAAATGCAGAATTTGCGCGGAAAATTATTAGAGATGATCGGCAAGTTCTCGCATCAGATAAAACCCAACGCTTTGAAAACCGAATTGTTGACAGCCAGGGGAAAACAAGCTGGTTAGAAATTTATAAAACGCCCATTCTCGGCGATCAAAATCAGGCGATTGGTATTGTTGGAATTGCAATAGAAATCACCGATCGCAAACAAACCGAACAATACCTCAGACAACAAGCCAGACGAGAGAAAATTCTGAATCAACTCACAACTCAAATCCGAAAATCTCTGAACTTTGACAAGATTTTACAGACAACTTTAGTCAGCGTTAAAGACTGTTTGGCTGTAGACCGTTGTGGTTTTTCTTTGTATTATCCTCATCAGTCAAAACCCTATTGGGAAGTGATTCAAGAAGCTCATAATGAAGATTTACCCAACTTGAAAGGACAGGTTTTTTATGCTGCGGTTATTGCTCCCATTACCGAGCGAGCCTTAAACGGAGAAGTGATCAAAATCGTGGATGCCGAACAGGAACAAAATAGAGCCTTTAGACAAGTGTTGAGAGCGATGAAAACGAAATCTATGCTGAGTATTCCCCTGCAAAGATCATCCGGTCAAATAGGCTTACTCACCTGTAATATGCACCAGAATAACATTCGCAATTGGACCGATGAAGAAATCAACTTACTTCAGGCTGTTGTCGAACAATTAGCCATTGCTTTAAAACAAGCCGAACTCTACGAACAAACTCGCACCAAAGCGCAAGAACTCGAACAAGCCATGCAAGAACTTCGCCGCACTCAGGCGCAGATGATCCAAAATGAAAAAATGTCTTCTTTGGGTCAACTGGTGGCGGGTGTCGCTCACGAAATCAATAATCCAGCAAGTTTTATTTATGGGAACTTAACCCACGCTCACGACTACGCCAACGATTTGTTAAAACTGATCGAACTCTATCAAACTCACTACCCCAACCCTCATCCTGAAATTGAAACCGAAATCGCCACAATAGACTTAGATTTTGTGATAGAAGACTTACCCAAACTGATTAATTCCATGCAAACGGGAGCGGAACGAATCAAAAAAATTGTTGAGTCACTGCGTACCTTTTCCCGCTTGGATGAAGCCGAATTAAAAACTATTGATCTCCATCAAGGGATCGATAGTACCCTAATGATCGTCGAGAGTCGTTTGTATAAAAAACTGAACCGTCCGGCGATTGGAGTCATCAAAGAATATGGCAATATACCCCGCATCGAATGCTACGCCGGACAACTGAATCAAGTCTTTATTAATATCTTCAGCAATGCCATTGACGCTCTGGAAGAATCGATGGAAAAATACCTAGAAAACGGACAAACTTTCGATGTTCCTCAAATTCGGATTCGTACCGAACAAACTTTCGATCATCAAGTGATAATTTCCATCTTCAATAACGGTTTGGGAATTCCTAAAGAGATTCAACAGCGGATTTTTGACCCCTTTTTTACAACAAAACCTGTGGGGAAAGGTACGGGGATGGGTTTATCGATTTGCTATCAAATTATCACCGAAAAACATGGCGGTTCGATTGAATGCGTTTCTCAAACCGAACAGGGAACAGAATTTATCATCCGCATCCCCATCCGTCAATTCAGTGACCAGTTTTAACAGTGAACAGTGAACAAGTACCGTGCAGTTTTAACAGACACCTGAGCAGTACCACCGACAGTGAACAGGTTTCCTGTGAACCGCGCTACTCCGCGCCACCGAATAGCCAGATCATTGATTATTGATCCGCAGATCATTTATAATTAGATTGTACAGTTCTCAAAACTATTGCGTTCCCCTTATAGTCCAATGATTGTCGGTACTACAGAAGCAGCCCAGATTTTAAAAATCTCTACCGCTCGACTGCGAGTTCTCCTAAGCGAAGGCCGAGTCGAAGGTGCCTATAAGACCGGGAAGATGTGGCTCAT
>JAYKHV010000200.1:0-6305 GCA_035285085.1 Lyngbya sp.
CGGAACCTTGCTTTCGGAGCAAAACGCTTCTGGAGAGACGACCTATGAGTTGGCGGGTTTTAACCCGTCAATGAAAGCCGACTCGTTGAAAGAAGAATCCTCGTAATTTATTGCGAGGAGTGTCAAATCATTGAATTCGCACGACAAGGGGATGACCTGTTGTTCAGAACCTCCTGGTGGGAAGAGGGTGAATATGATGTCATGCAAAATGCGGGCGATGAGATTGACAACATTCCGTTGCTCTTAAAGTCTATAGGCTCGTTTATCAGTGCAACTCCAATTGAGCAAGCCCCTGACCCAGTTGAATCACCTGAACCAGAGGTAGATATTCTAACTGGTCTTTTAGAGACAAGAGCGTTTTTCCAGGAACAACTGGATAACTACGTTCCCGGCGAGAGTGCTTTCACTGAGCAACTGCTCATAGATATAATTGCCGAGTTCGATGCTCGAATCTCTGGGGACAGTGCTTTTATCCCTGTTGAGGAAGTTGAACCGGATTTCTCACTAATTACAGAACAAGTGTTTTTAATGGAAGCTCCTGCTTCTTCTTCTTTCGCAACACTTTCTGGTTTCAGTGATTCAGCCATGGCTGAAGCTGTGACAGCTAATCTTGACTTACCAGAAGGTAGCGAAGTCTTTTTCGTCCCATCGGGATACTTTGATTTTTTATAAAAGTTTCACCTGACAATTGAAAGTTAAAGGGAAAGGGGTTTGGGGGTACATCTGTTTAGCAAAGGTGTTACCTCCAAACTTATATTCAGCGTTAATTAAATAGTCTTTATTAATGACTTTTAAGTATTTTCTTTTCCAGTTCAATTTGAACTTTAATTAACAAAACTGTGAACCCTATCAATTAAGTAGATATAGCCATGTTACCTGATTTGTAAAAAGTCATCGCGATCGCCGTATAAACACTGATTTCCTTGTCAAATCTTGCTATAGTAAGTAGCATAACTTTAAATGTTATACTGCGTTAGCGTAACGTTAATATCTTTTCTGATGAATTGGAAATTTTTTTTAATCTTTTTAACAAAATGCCTTCATTTTTTAATTTTATTTTTTGTGGTTTTTGGATGGATAATTCCCAGTCAATTTTGGAGAGTAATTCATCTTTTATTCGTTCCCGCCATGATTTTACAATGGCAATTTAATCAAGGAACCTGTTTATTAACGAATCTTGAAAATAAACTGCGGGGCGAAACCTCAGAAAAACAACAGCAGCAAGGTCAATTTATTAAAAGTTTATTAGAAAGATGTTTTAATCCTTTACCCTCAGATGAAACCCTGAAAAAAGGGGTTTATGGGATTATTATTACATCTTGGTTAGCCTCAGCAATCGGTTTATGGTGGATCTAAATTTAACTCGGAATAAGACTCAATTAAAAATTAGTTTTGTTGTCGCATCAACAGACGCCAATCTCGAATTATGGCATTAGTCCAGAGCCAATTTTGACTCAACAAATGGGGTTTGAATTCTTCGGGTGCTTCGCTCAAAACTTTATTACAGAATTTCACCGCTTTACTCAAACGAATCGCCTGTTCCGGGGGCGGTAAGTCTGCTGTAGACTTCATCAAAACCAACCCCAACCCGGCATAAGCCGTTAAAATTTGCGGTTTATTCCCATCTTGGAGTTGAGCAAGTTTTTGTTGAACCGTTTGTTCATTCAACGTCAGTTCTTCTAAATCTAAAACTTGCAACCAAGTTTGATAAGCTTGATCGAGTTTTCCTTCAGAATAATAAGCAAATCCCAAAGCATTTCGATATTCTAAAGAATCCGGACGTTGCTGTACAGCCCGTTCCCAATAACGTCGTACATCATCCATCATATAATCGGCGCTACCTTGATTAATGGCTTGCCACATTAACCGACCCCAAAGAAAGTTAATTTCGGGGCGATCGCTATCTTCAACCGGTACCGCAGCTAAAGCAGCTTTGGCTTCAGTAATCGCACCCCGATTGAGTAATTCTGTTGTGGCTTCGACTCCAGCCAAAAGATTTTCTTGATAAAACTGTTCCACCGCAATTCCCAATACATAATCGGTTTTTGCGCTACTCAAATCAACAGGTTGTTCTGCGGGTGATTTTATTAGTGTCGTGTTGGGTTTTATCGGTTTAGATAACGCGATTTCTGAGTCGGACTTCCCAAACTGAAAAATACTATTGTAAAATAATCCCAGACCTAAACTCATCGGAATCAACAAAAAGGCTAACGGTAGCCAAGGCTTCAAAGCATTTAATTTGAGTAGCTTTGCCGAGAGAAAATGAACGGTTGTATTTGTTTTGCTTTGAGGAACCGGAGAACGAGAAGACCGAGAAGTTTTATCTTCAGAAATCTTGTCGGGTTTCTCAACTAACTTCAGATTGTTATTGGCGATCGCCGATTGAGAAGAAGGTCGAGAACTTTTAAGCTGACGCAAAGCATCACCAATAAATTCGAGATCTTCATCTTCTTCGCCCAAATCATCTGCATATTCAATCTGTTGATCTTTGAGAAACGGATCGATATCCGCTTTAGAAAAGGCAAATTCAAGGCTGTCTGACTGCTTCTTTTCGATTTCCTTTTCAACCGGAGGAAGACTCGATTCTCCCCAATTTTGAGCTAAAATCGGGGCAAACTGAGACGAAGACAACAATCTAGCGCTCTGAGTTTCAACGGCATCAGCAGTTAAATACCCATCAAACTTGGGATGTAAATATAAAATCGGTAAACCCCAATAAAGTTGATGGGAACCATAGGCAGAAACTAACCCTTGTCGCGCCCGACTCAAACTAATATCGACGGGATGACCTTGATTGAGATTGCGATAGAGTAGGCGAGTCAGCGTCAGGGCAACTTCATCGGGAATGCGTTCGGCCATTGCCAATACACCCGGAATTCCGCGTTTAACGAGGCTTTCGGCGAGGTTGAGTTGGGCGGTATCTTCGTCGGAAAGGGAACCCTGAGCGTAGGCACCCCGACAGGAGTTTAACACGGCCATTTGTACGCCATTATTGACGAGCAATCCCGCTAAATCGTCTCCGCTGAGGGTTTCGGTTAATCCGGTTCGACTGCTGACGAGATACAGTTCACCCCCCGACACTCCCAAATTACTGTGTCCGGCGTAGTGAAAGACTTGATATTGACCTTGTTCGAGGGCTTGGGTCAGTTGGTGGCCGTCGGGTTGAGAGAGAATCGTCAGTTGAATTTCCGGGCGCGAGCGATGGGGGGCGGAACTGCGTTGAATATCCCGTTGCAGTTCTTCTTGCAAATGCAGAACTTCTCGCTTCAGTTGCAGGTTTTCTTGATCGTTGGGAGCGGAAATGGCAACTAAAATTCTCAGGGGTTGGTTAGAGGTGAGGATGCGGGAATGGTGAGGAGAAAGAACACCCGGTTGGTAACGGGAAAATCCGATATCCGGCCCGGTTCCGATGGGGCGATCGCCGGAGTACAACACCTCCCAAGGTAAACTCGCCAGACGCTTTCCCTTGACTCCCAAACGCAAGTGGAGAAACTCCCGTCGATTTTGAGCAATGGCTTGGGCGCAGGTCCAGCTTTCGCGCATTGTCCCTTGAAACAAGCCGTTATACAGTTGGCGTCCGAGTTCGACCAAACTCATAATGCTCGGTTCTGGGGATAATGCCGAGTTGGGGGAGGCTGCGCTGACTCCTCGGGCGCGATATCGAGTCAGGCTTTGTCCCTGTAGAACCCCCAGTAGGGGATCTTGCATTAATTGACGAGTGTGGCCGAGCCAGGTATCTACTGGCCAACTAACCTGTTCTTCTGCTAAGGGGACACCGGATGCGACTTCTTCGGTTCGCACCAAGTATTCATTGTTCCCGACAGGGGTAACAGAGATATGGAACTCCTGAGTCATCATGTCCAATCCGCTATTTGTTTTTAAACTGAGGGAGGGGAAGCCAGATTTCGATGCCACGCCGGGTTGAGTTGAAAGTTTTGACAAAAGGCAGAAGACAGGATTGACTCCCCTATTCAAGATTAGCGAATTTATCTAATTTCTTCCCTAAGTTGCCTCTACACCAAAGGTATCCTTAATTCAGGAGGAAGTCTTTACAGTGATCAGTGACCAGTGATCAGTGACCAGTTTTTACAGTTTACAGTTTACAGTTGTCAGTTATCAGTAGCTTCACGAGGCGCGGACCCAATCGACTTCTGACTTCTGACTTCTGAGAGGGGGCGGGTTTATCTAGGTTATTTGTGGGAAGATAACATCTTCCTCGAACCCGACCCTACACTGGTTACTGGTAACTGATAACTGATAACTGATCGCGCTTTCTTGAACTAAAATTAGAGAGTTAATCGTATTCAGCCAAGATATATCTCCTTCGGGCAGAATCATTCCGTAAAATTCACAGCTTAGGGGTTCGGAGGGTACTAGAGCATAATGGGTTTTACTCACTTCTGGCTGTCTCAACAGTTCTCCTATTAATAACAGTCCGTCACTGGCAAAGGCGTTAATTTCGCCCCTGAGAACATCTTTAACTGCTGCTTGTCGTTCTGAAGTTTCCCCATACTCTATGGGTTCGGCGATGGGATTATCGACGGGTAATAAATCTTTCAGTTAAAGACGCCGGAAGCACACCGATGGAAATATTTTCGCGCCGCACCTGATGGATTAATATAACCTTGATTATCTGCTCGGACTAACAGATACACACCTTTGACACTCCACGGGTTAAAACCAGGTGGATTCTGAAGGTTGCCGTGCGCAGGGGATGAATCCACCTGCGCACGACTTCACATCAGTTAAGGGACTGTCATAGACCCCATCCTCTAAATCGTTTGTATCTATTACAGAGACAAATTTCTTAAGATCTAAAGGACATGAAAATCCTAGCCATTGACCTATATTTTGGCTAGCATTCCAGTCAGCATTACACCGATAATTGTCAAACCCAGTAAAATTGTGCTTGACTCGTTTTCCAATCAAGCCATTACGATGGTCTGACTTGCTGGTATAGGGAGCAGGCACGGATTCTACAGGTACACCTGCACGAATGGCTTTGTACCGGGTGAATTGTTCTAACTGATAAAAAGCCCAAAAGTCACGGTTTTTACTGGCATCAGACTTGCACGGCTTCCGTTGTTTTGAAGTTTGTCGAATTCCAGACAAATCTTCAAACCGTAATCCCATTCCATAGTCAGAAGCTAATTGCACTAACTGCTTAGAAATCACATGATTGATGTGAGTCATAATTCGTCGCTCACGTCTTTCTATGTCTTTGAGTTTTCTAAACTTTTTAGCTTTTTGGAGTGATTTCCTCAGTTTTTGATAATGCTTTCGCAAAGCCTTAACCTGTTTGCCACTCCAAAATTTTCCAAAGCTTTTAGGCAGTGCAGCTACGGCTATGTTATTTTGACCTCGATCAACTCCAATCCAGCCGTGCGGTTCATAAGCATCGGGAACATCCATCGATACTGATATGAGTGCATACCAAATGCCTTTTCTGGATTTTGAGATTTTCAAAGAACCTAATTTAGCTTCAGAGTTTATGATTTTTTCCAGAGTGCTTTGGTGTGAGGCAGAGTGAACAAATAGGGGGATTCGTTTCTTAGCTCCCCTGTACAAACTGAAAGAAACGGTAAATAAATCGCCTTGACGACTTACACGATACCCCTGGTTGTTAATTTCTAAAGGTAAACGCTTAAACTTTTTGACCTGAGTTCTAGCGCAAGTATTTCGGATTGTTTGATTAATCCACATCGATCCAATTTCAATGTGTTGAAAATCCGAGCTTGTATACTTGCGCCGTTCAGTTTTTTCAACTGAAATCAACGTATTAGCCACTTCGGTATTGAGCAAGGTTAATCGCTCAAACTCAGCCGCTTTACAAGCGTTGAGTCGGTAAAATGGCAGTTTAAGTGTTAAGGTCAGTGTTGTCAAAGGTTCTTGCAAGCCAGAGCTATAGTGGCTATGTAATTTATTGATAATGGAATTTTAGCACATCCTGCATACTTTTGTAGGATACTACGGAATAAATTCCGTGCCTCATTTTTCGTTACTTCGCGATAAATCGACCTGGCTCTCATCTTCGTCAGAGATTTCAGGTAGCTAAAATTTGATCCGAGTAAACGATTCCCGATGGCGGTCTGCCAGTAATAGTGTTCGGACCACATTCGACATGAACCGTTTTCTCTGTGACGATCTGTTCGCGATTTTCCAGCGTAGACTGTATATATTCTATCGAAATGTGGGGGTTTGGGGGGAGCGATAGAACTCCATCCTCAACGAAACGAAGTGAAGTAGGGTGGAGATACATGGACTCCCCCAAGCAAAAAGCTAATGCTCGATGTATTAGCTTTTTA
>JAYKHV010000201.1:0-9338 GCA_035285085.1 Lyngbya sp.
CCAGAAAAAAGAAGAGATCGTGTTCTGACTCCGAATGAGATTCAAGCCGTTTGGAAAGCTCTATCCACTGAAAACGATTCGATTCGTCACGTGTTTGGAATTCTTTTACATACTGGTCAGAGACCCAATGAAGTCTTGAGCATGGAATGGAGAGACCTGGATCTTGACTCTGGATGGTGGAAGATTCCAGCCAATAAAACTAAGAATGGGCTTTCTCATAGAGTGCCAATCCAAAACTTTGTTTATAATATTTTACACAGCAGAAAAGACAACAAGTCCACGTGGGTTTTTCCAAATCTTCAAGGAAGAGAGGGGCACATGATAAATATATACAAAGCAAAACGCCGTATTGAGAATCACACAGGAATATTTTTTAACGTATATGATTTTCGCCGAACGGTGGCAAGTATGATGACTAGCTTTGGCATTTCTCGTTTAGTCGTTTCAAAGATTCTCAACCATGTGGAGAGAGGTATAACATCTGTTTACGATAGACATTCATACGACGCTGACAAAGTAGCTGCCCTTTCTATGTGGGAGACGCGTTTAGGTATGATTTTTTCAGATCTCAGAGCTGTCACTAATACCGCGAGGGTAGGACAGTAGTCCCCTTAGATCCCTCTGCGCCCTTGCATTATTACAAGTTTTTTAAATCCCATATTTCCTTAAAATGCTGCTTTATGATCAGGTTTTATCTTCACTTTTAATAAAACATGCCCATAAAAGATCCAAATAATTTAAAATTAGCAGCCATAATGGATTATAACCGACATTGGAAGAACCAAGTGTTTCATTATTGACAATTTATGTAAACAATGTTATAATTATTTATAGGATAATATATGTCTTGGGAAGATTTACGTGAATTTAAAGACAAAGGCAGAAGATTTGGAAATGTATTTGCCACCATTACTTCGAGAAAATCTATCCTGCTCAGCTCCGGTTTAGTTCATGAACTGGGAGAGGAAATCAAGAACAATGAATTCGTCAGGCTTTTGTACTCGCCGTCCAACAGAGCGATCGTAATGGATTTTATCAATGACGAAAAAGACCCCAGCGCCATTAAACTTTCTAAAGGCACTAACGTGCAGATCGCTGCCGGTTCTTTTATGAATTATTACAATTTAGAACCCCAAAACCTTGCTGGGAGATATTCACCCAAACAAGAAGACATTCCAGGTAGGGGCAAAAAATGGGTTATTTTTTTAAATGAGAAGGAAGGCAATGAAATAAAGGATTAAAAAACGAAAAAGGCCGGTGTTACTAGCACCAGCCTTTTTAAAACAAACTGCTTTTGTTTTTGATATACCTATCTATATCCCAAGATATCATTTCTTGGTCAGTAAAACAAGGGCAGCCGTTTACGAGGGGTGCCCTATGAGTGAATAAAAATACACATTAAAATTTAAATCATTTTCGTTAACTGACAAAGAAAGGTCAAAAATAATGTCTATTGCAAAATTATCAAATGCAATTGTAGGGGATCTAAAAGTTATCCCTTCTAATTGCGTAACAAATAACAGCTCCATCTCGGATGGGGTTAATACTTACAATTTAGTTAGGGGCTTCGTAGGAGTTGAGACCGACACAAGTAACGAGCTACACGTTGGCTTTAACTGGGGCAATTCAGCTGGATTAAAGTCTGTGCATGTGAAAGTCACACCTGTGACGCCTTCCAAGGTTTCCATTGCCTATCAAGAACAACCAGTCGGATTTAGTTCATTACAACTGGATAGGCTGGTTGAAAGCTTCTTGAATGCCATGACCCCTAAGGTCGTTGCAAAAAAGAAAGCCTTTATTGGTGGAAAAAAAGGTGGTGGCGTCTATACCGGGCCCAGACTCGAAGCCCATAAGAGAATCAAGAAAGCGCCAAGAGATCAATTCGGCTTGGCTGTAAACGTATTGTTCACTCCTAACTTTATTGCCACCGCAAAGAAACTTACGATCACCTATAAGTAATTTTCAGCAAGCGACATCCATTGAATATAAGTATCTCTGGATGTCGTTATCTTGCTAACACAAGTATGTCTGTTCATTCCGCAGGAGCAGCTAGCGGCCATTAGCCCGGCATACCCTTTTTCGACGAATGGCCTATCAGTCACAAGTTCACGTCCGCACGAATCACAAGCAAGTCTTAATACCTCTAGATTAGGATACTTTTCTAGCCAGTCTGACAATTTGTAATCTACAAAAATCATCTACTCTTCCTTTTAGCTCCCAAATAACCATCCATTTAAACGTCTATTTAGAAGTATATATAAACATTTAAATGGACGTCTAAATGGATGTCCAATAAAATGTCGCCGGACCGATATGAATAAGCGCCGCACCAATATTAGTAAAGATCAAAACTCCAAATTGGATATAGTTGATGCTGTAATCTCCTCGCTTATCCAAGGAGCAAGGTCCGAAAAAAAGAAAAGAACACTTCCCCTCGGCAAAGAAACTTATGAAATATTTGAAGCAAACTGTAAAAAGATAGGCACCCTCCCCTCAGTTGCCATTGATAAATTCATGGAAGTATTTAACGAGAAAATGAAGAGCAAATAGCACGATAAAACCTGTCCCCAGCGGCTTAAGCAAGCCCTTATGGCTTTGCTTCACAGCTGACTACTCACTAAGCAGCATGCTCAAAGCTTATCCCGCCTAAAACTAGAATGAGCTTAATGCCATGATCACGACAAATCGCCTTCATCTCGTCGTCCGCGTAATCGGTCACTATGACAAACTCAGGTGATTCTGATGGCATTAATTTATAGTCAGCGTACTTCTTGCTCAGTAACTCACGATTACGCTTAGCCCACGACACATAGCGAATAAACTGGTCATACCCAGATGATTTAGATCTTTTTCTAGTTTTGACTTCAATAATTACAAGGTCTGAAGTTTCCTTATTTACCGCGAGAAGATCTAATCTGCCAAACTTCCCATCAGGCCAAGATGCAACAGGCTGACGATCCATAATTTCACACTCGGGCATAATTTTATGAAAATTATCTTGAATCCAAGTTTCGAAAAACTTTTCAGAGGAAAATAAATAATCAGCCGTAATTATCTTATTATAATATTCCTTGTACGAAAGAAGACTACTTATCTCATCCTTAAGCTCGATAACCTCATCTTGAAGTTCAATTACCCTCATGGCCAAATCTTGATCAACCTTAGTCTTTTGATTTGAAACTTCTTGGTAAGTTTCTAGGGATGATACCTCATACGACCTTTCCGCTGATGTAGTACAAACCTTTTGTCCAGGATCTTTGAGTGAAACAATATTCTTCGGCTCTGGCGTTCCAACAATACCAATATGCCTCACACTAGCCTGCCCGGGAACTCTTGGCGTTTCTCCAGGATTAAACTTAATGGGTTCAATGCTAGACAGCAAAAAATAAGTTTCACAGCTCATGTGACGATAGTATTGAGGTATATTTTCTATGTTTTGAGGCTTACCAACAGACACTCCAATAATTTTTGCAATATACCATTGATAAGTATCGGCATGGACGCTTTTAGGAACTGCCGTTTCATATAAAAAAGCATAGGTAGGAATTCCTGTGGCAATTTGTGAGATTAAGCTTTCTGCTCTTTCTTGTGAGATACTTGTATGGTGGGTTCCCCACCAGGTCTTACCCTTTTCTTTAATCATCTCTAGATGCGGATCTATCGTTTTGAATTGCTTTCCTTCGCCGGTAAACAAAAAATGGCGAAACTTAACTATTACATGCGCATCCATTATGCTCTAAATATCGGAAAGATTAAGTTTTCAGTTAAACAAAAAATATATCCATCTGATTAGCTCATATGAGTGTGCCTATCTTTAAGAATTAATATGCCCGTCAAAGCTTTGATCTATCTTCATTTTTTGTCACTAAAATGGCGTGTCCTAATTTTTAGAGGAAAAAACAACGATACATTAGTGTGTCCAAGCATTACTGTTATAATTTTAATTTTGTACTTCTGCTTCTTACCACTAGCTGTTCTTCTGCATGGATAATGTATCGAGATAACAATGGTGGAGTAATCGGCTATAGGGGCGGCGGAAGCAGTGATTCACTTTACAAGAAAATAAACAGCCTTATTGATTGCCCAAATGGTTTTACAGGGCTTAGCGATGAAGCGAAATCCTCACAGTACACATACACTACAACAGAGCCAGTCACTGTTGAAAGTCGCTCATCCGGACGAGTCTACGGTGGCGATAGTTATGGCATTGGCGAACCAAGCTACAACTATAGCGGCACGACAAACAGCACGATATATGTTCCTACAACCAAAATCGGCACTTCTTATTGGAGAGAGTATAGGTACGAATGTAATCCCTCCATAGCCATCACAAATGAAGAAGCTCCTCTTAACGAAAGCAGTAGTCGCGATCTTTCCTCAAGCAACCTTAATCAATCCACAAAAAGTGATGCTAATACGAATTCGAGTGATGGGTTCCGTGGAATTCCCTGGGGGACTGAATATAAAAAGTTTCCCTTTATTAAAGAAATGACAAAAATGGCGCCCTTTTTAGCCAATGGCTATGAAGATGAAACAATTGCATTTAGACGTAAAGAGGATTTACACATAGGCGAAGCAGACATTGAAAAATTATCTTACCATTTCTGGAAAAACAAGTTTTTTTCTGTCTATGCATCTGCAAGAGGCTATTACAACTACAAAGGGATTCTTGATGCAGTTAAGTTAAAGTATGGAAGTCCACAAAAATCATCGGGAAGTGAAACGAGATATTTTGCAGAATGGACTGTCGGCGATTCAAAAATATTACTGATATGCTTAATGCCTGACGAGTCTGTTACTTTTATAATTACATCGAACAGCATCGAAAACGAAATCAAAGGAAATAAAGCAAGAAGCCCAAGAAGAAGTTCCGGCCTATAATCCTAAGACAAGAATTTCAACATAAGCGCACATTAAGGCACTATTTCACAGCTTTTCGCAGGTTTTATTATATAGCTTTTTAAATATTCGTCCAATTTAACCAGTGCCAACATAATATTCAGCACATACAGATGTTCATCCTGTACGTGCTGAATGTAAGTTTAGTTATTCTTTGCTTAAGGGGATAATGCTAACCCTAACTCCATCTTCTTTACGATCTTGAGTAATCTCCCACCCATGTTGGCGAAAGACTGGAGCCAATCGCCTTAGCGCATTACCAAGTCCACGTGGTGACTTTGGAAAATGTTGATGAGTTCCGAATTGGTGTTTCTGAAGTTTTTCAAAAAGTAACTTAGTGCTGATCTCCACACCAAAGTTATCTTGCTTTGAAATGAATTCTTCTAGTGCAATTGCAACAACATCACCATCAAGAACAATATCAATCGCATTTTTTCTTGCTCTAGTGTAATATTTTAAAAAAGTTCCTGGAGTTTTTTTTCGGGCAACTACCATCGCTTCACCAAGCTTTGCGAAATCTACCATTCTAGGCGCACTTTCAAATCTGACCGCTGGAAGTGCCCTAAGAGTATCAGCGAACAGATCTAAAATACCGCTAAATATTTTTGAACGATCTTTCTCCCATTTTTCATCACATAATGCTTGCTCCAGCCTAGTACTATCTGAAATTGTAGGTAACTCAAAGATCACAGATCTATCTAGAAGATCTGGACGAGTAACAAATGCTGATATGCCATTCATTATCAGTGGTCGCTTAACTTCGATGGCACTCTCGTCATAATTCGTATAAAGCTGCCTGCCGGCGACTCCTCCGCCAGTCAAAACCACACAGCACATATCTTGCTGCTCAGCCGTCAAAGAACTTAAATTTTCATACGAGACTACCCAGTTTCTGTATGCAGCAATTGCAATGTCTTGTGGTGTTTTAGGCGCAGTCCTAAGCATCACTCGACTCGGATCAATTAAATCCCGAATTCTCCATTGAGAAGTGCTTTTAGCACTACCCTGCTCACCCAAATAAACTTGAATTACAAAGGGGGTGTTTGGGCGAAAGCTCTCCAGAATACTCGCCAATAAAAGATCTTGGTCTTCCCTACGAAAATTAACATGCTCCCAAAGAAGATCTACATCACCAGAACCTGGAACAGGGGTAGGCAATGGACGACTATTAGAGGTTCTTATGAATTTCACTGGAGACTTATTTAGCAATTCCCAACCATCTCGATTCACCTTAACAGCTCGCCAACTATCATCTGCTAAGTCGATATAATAACTACCATCAACATTTGCGACACGAAGAAAGACCTCATGAGTTTCACCTTCATTCACCGCTATTGCTGTCAGCCCCTCAAGTGCAGTATTTACAGATACGTCGGAGCAACTCCTAGTATATTTTTTATAATATTTATTCCTTAGCCATTTCTTAAATCCTTCAGACTTTATCGGCCAGATTTCAACTCTAGATTCAAAACTTAAAGATGCATACCCATCATCGCTTAAGTCATGAAAGAGATCAGCGCTACTACTTGCTAACTCAATTAGCTCATCTGCGACTGAACTCTTTATATCTTGTTGTGAACTCTTTTTTTCAGATTCTTCTTTGTGAATGAAAACGCTTGCTCGGGGCTTAGCCCATTCAAATATCATTGGCCAATCCCAGCCCTCCGCAATTGCATCAGCAGCATCCCAGCCCTTAGGTAAATCCGCGACATCCAACACTTTTACCTCGCTAAAAGTCCACAACTGTTCAGCAATTTTATTCATTGCTCTAATCCCAGCCTCATCAGCATCTGGCCAAAGTAAAACTTTCCTTCCTCTTAAAATCTCGAAATTTGATTTCGATACTGCGCTAGCGCCACCTGACCATGTTGTAACAACGTAAGGAAGTCCCTTGATTGATCTAGCTGCATTGGCAGCTTTTTCCCCTTCAACTACAAGCACTGGTGCAGTTTCGCGTTCAGCTAATTCTTGCTGGTTGTAGATCGGCCTATTTTCAGGCCACGCCTTACAAACAAACGATTTTGTTTTTTGTGACCAGCACCAAGGTAAAAATGTTTTTTGTCCCTCCTGATTTTCATATCTCGCGATATAAAACATAACACTGCCATCTGTATCTACATATTGATAAGACTCACATGGGTTTCCTAACTTTTGATGTTTCATCTCTGGAACTACCTCATCCAAAGGAGGCTTTGTTATTTCAAATTTGTTTAACGAAGAGTTTATCATTGATTAAAACTCCTTGTGCTTGATGGTTCATAGGCTAATAGCAGCTTTTTCGCAGCCTCAACCTGTCCCAGCTTTTTAATAGCAGCGTACAGAGAAATTAAATCTCCACCCTTTTCGCCGGTTGCAAAATCAATCCAAGCTCCGGTGTCTATGCTAACCTTCAGGGATGCGCCACTTGCTCCTTGTAAATTTCCACATATATAATTTCTTCCGCTGATCTTGCCACCTGGTAGCCATTCAGACAGTAGAGATGCCCTATCTGCGAGCAATGTTCTATTTAATCTCTTGAAATCAACCCGATATCGCTGCTTCATTTTGAAATCCTCCAGTTTTTATCTCTTTTCACATCTGAAAATTCAGAGATTACCCGTGGCTGCGCTTTGATCCAGGACTCCACCTCTTCAAGAATCCAAGCTACAGAGTTCCTACCTAGAATTCTCCTAGCTGGAAATTTCCCTTGCCGTTCTAATCTCCAAATCGATACACGACTTAGTGGAACTAATTGTTGTAATTGTTTGATACGTATGAATCGCATTTCTACCTCCTGGGACAAGAAGTAATGCCTAGAAAATTTAATTAACAGAATAATGAGGAGACAAATTTAAGTGGAATTTTTCACAGCTAAATTGTCACTTTTTAGCTCTTGCCAATGCCCTTTTCGTTGCAACCGATTGGCTACCAGTTAGTAAAAACATGTCGTGCGCAAGTTCCTTAAGCGGGTACTGATACTTATCTGCACTTGCTCGAAGACTTACAAGTGCTGCGCTTTGAGGAGTAGGAATAGTCAATTTATAGATAAGATCTTTAGACTTTGCATATAAATCTTCTAGATCATCCATCACCTTTTGCTTCCCATCTTTATGTACAAATCTGCTCAGTTCACAATTAAGCATGATTTCTAGGATAATCTCCTGAAAACTTTTACATTGTTTTTTCAGCTTCAACAGGTTCCTTGTTTGCCGTTGATCTTTTTTAGATCCAGAAGTTAGCTGATGAATCAACAATACACATTCTACCACCGGTATTTTCATTTCCTTTTCCCAAGTTTTAATAATCTTTATAATTACGGGTCGCTTCGCGGGCGGAAAGGAATTAAAGGTTTTGACGGCGGCTTCTTTGCACCGCTCAATCAAGATTTGCCCGAGAGTCATACCTCGCGGGTAAATCGAAATAGACTTCAAAAATTCATTTATTTCTTTTTCTTTGAGTCGTGTCATAAACAACTTGGTACCCATGTGGTACCCACGGCGCCAATACTGAGATGAACACTTCTGCCAAGTGCCTGATAATATTGGTGGGCCCAGAGGGACTTGAACCCCCGACCCGGCGGTTATGAGTCCCATTGCTACATAACCCCCTGAAAAACATTGAAACATACTGAACGCTATTCTCATAGCGAAAACATAAACTTATTGAGTCCCGAGATGTTCATAGTTATTCCAAATGTTGCTCGCTTTTAAGCGATTACGGGTACCCAAGCGGTACCCACAAAAGGAATACTATGCCCACGATAGAATTAACTGCGTTTAACGTTAAAAACCTTAAGGCTAATCAAACAAGAGTTGACTACTTTGACAGAAAAATCACAGGATTTGGCCTGAGAGTATCAGGTTCGGGGAGAAAAACGTGGTTTCTCTCATACAGAAAGTCGGGCATCAAAAAGCGCTATTCGATGGGGACCTACCCAATAATGCCGCTAGCTGAAGCTCGGGATAAAGCGAGGGAAGTTCTTTTAAGAATACAAATGGGCAATGATCCTTCGCAAGATAAAGCAGCTGAACGTAGAGCCCCCACAGCTGAATATCTCGTAAACGAATATATTGAAAAATATGCAAAATTAAAAAAAAGATCGTGGAAAAAAGATGAGGCAATTTTAAGAGGAAAGTTTCTCCCGTTCTTTAAGTGCACAAAAATCCACGAGATCCACAGGCGAGACATAAACACTTTTTTAGATTCATTGCTTACGGAAGGATTAACCACTCAATGCAATCGCGTATTTGAGATTGTACGAAGAATGTTTAACTTTGCCATTGAACAAGACATTATCCAACATAGCCCCTGTTTTATGGTAAAAAAACGTGTTCCAGAAAAAAGAAGAGATCGTGTTCTGACTCCGAATGAGATTCAAGCCGTTTGGAAAGCTCTATCCACTGAAAACGATTCGATTCGTCACGTGTTTGGAATTCTTTTACATACTGGTCAGAGACCCA
>JAYKHV010000202.1:0-31154 GCA_035285085.1 Lyngbya sp.
CAGTGCAATTGACCTTCATAAATGGTTGGTTGCTTTTGTCAAACCTATCTGTCCTTGGTACTACGAGGTTTCTAAGTGTGCGCCTCAACAAGCCTTAAGGAATCTTAGAAAAGCCTTCGATGACTTCTTTAAGAAGAAGAAAGGTTTTCCTAAGTTCAAGAAGAAAGGCGAAGGCGATAGCTTTTACCTTGAAGGTTCAATCAAGTTCGAGTCGAATCGGATTAAATTGCCGAAAATCGGTTGGGTCAAAACTTTTGAGCGATTGCCGACAGGCATCAAGCCTAAAAATGTGGTAGTTAGTCGTCATGCCGACCGTTGGCTAGTTTCATTTAGGATTGAGACTGAGCCGATGTTAACCCCAAAGTTTGTTGACGTGGTTGGTGTAGATCTGGGTGTAAAAGTTCTAGCAACTCTATCAACGGGCGAAGTCTTTGAAGGTGCGAAGTCGTACAAAAAGCTGGAGTCAAAACTTTCTAGACTCCAGTATCTAAACCGAAAGAAAACCCTCCGCTCTAAAAACTGGCAAAAAGCTACTCGCCAGATAGCCAAGCTGCACAGGAGAATCGCCAATCTTCGCAAAGATACATTACACAAACTTACTACTTATCTGGCTAAGAACCACAGCCAGATAGTGATAGAGGACTTAAATGTATCAGGAATGATGGCCAATCATAAGCTGGCTAAAGCCGTTGGCGATATGGGTTTTTACGAATTTAGAAGACAGCTTGAATACAAGACTCAATTGTACGGCTCTGAACTCCTAATTGCTGATAGATGGTTTCCCAGTTCTAAGACTTGCTCAAACTGCGGAACGATCAAAGAATCCCTGTTGTTATGTGAGCGAACATTCATCTGTGATGATTGCGGATTCACTCTTGATAGAGACTTAAACGCTTCAATCAATTTGAGAAAGTTGGCGGGTAGCTTGCCCGTGTCAGCCTGCGGATCGGAAAGTGCCGACACTTCCGAAGTGAAACAGGAACTAAACGGAAAACCCAGATAATTATAGATTATTCAAGGTTTTCATAGGTTTTAGAGAGCGGCTGTACAGTTGTGCTGTTTTTTGATAGTATTAAACCAAACAACTGGATTTGAAGGGAATCCACGCCAGACTCAGATCGGCTTTGAGATAATCTTCGATGAGGATAGACTTTCGGATCTAATTTGCCTATCAATTCAACTCTTGAACGATTCTGTAGAATAGCTCTAGCCTTGCGCTACGTTATCATAGAGGGCTGTTTATTGATATCCGGGTAAATCTTAACCCACGATTTGAATTTAAAATCAATAGAAATTGTCGGGGCGCTGGTTGCTTGCGCTTTAGGAAAATGCACCAAACAACCGAATAAACATCCCCCTTGAGACATAAAATTGATCGGAGTTTTCTTCTTCCTAAAAAAGTTAACCTAAACCTTTAGGAGAAACCGGATCGGGGTTCAATCAAGTTAAATTGTTTGAAGGAAAACCAGGGAAGAAGAATTTTAAAAAGCTACCCCGAAAAACAAATCGGCCGTTGGTGGGGAAATTTGTAAGTCAAACAAATCAAACAGTTGATGTTTTCTAAACTAACCTGTAAGATAGTCAGCAAGCTTTCCATCCAATAATATTAATGAAAAAATAACCCTCACCCAAGTTACAAGGCCTCATGTCCAACCCATCCGATCAAGACGAAAGGTTTTATATCGTTGCCATCGGCGCCTCTGCGGGCGGAATTCAAGCCCTGGAGACGTTTTTCGCCAACCTTCCCAACAACCCCAACGCCGCCTTTGTGGTTATTTTGCACCAAGCCCCCGACACCGGACACCGGCTGTCTGAAATCTTGCAACGGCAAACCTCACTGGAAACGGCGGTGATCCGGGACGGCATGGAAGTGACGAGCGATACTATATATATACAGCCGCCCCAAACCTACCTCGATATCCGAGATTATCATTTCCACCTGAGCGACTATCCCCAAAATACCCTCCCCCATCCGATCACCTACTTTTTTCAGTGCCTCGCCCGAGAATGCAACGAAAAGGCGATCGCGATCGTCCTCTCGGGTGCGGGAAGCGACGGCACCGAAGGGTTGAAAAATATTGGGCGGGCCGGAGGAATCGCCCTGGTGCAATCACCGGAAACCGCCCAATTTCAGGGGATGCCCACCAGCGCCATTCCCTCGGGTTTGGTCGATGAAATCCTCTCGCCCATTGAGTTGGCCCAGGTGGTTTACGATATTATTCACCTGGCGGGACAGCGGCGAATTTATCCCCAACCCGGAAATATTATCACCCCCGAACAGTTGGGGCAGATTTTAGATATCCTCGCCAAAAAACAACAAACCAATTTTTCTCAGTACAAAACCACCACCCTCAACCGTCGCATCGGCCACCGGTTAGCCCTCTCCCGCCTGGGAACGATAGAAACTTATATTCGGCATTTAAAAAATAATTCCGAAGAACAGAAAAAACTCTGTCAGGATATTCTGATCGGGGCGACCCGCTTTTTTCGAGATTCCCAGGCTTGGGATATCATGGCCGACGAGGTTTTACCCCGACTGATCAACAGACTTGGCGAGGAAGATCAGCTAAGAATTTGGATTTCCGCCTGCGCGACGGGAGAAGAAGCCTACACGATGGCGATGTTGGTCGATGAAGCGATCCGCCACCGAAGCAAAACCGTCAACTACAAAATCTTTGCCACCGATCTCGATGCCGAAGCTTTGCAAGTGGCTTCCAACGGAGTCTACCCGGAAACCATCGCCAACGATATTTCTCCCGAACGTTTGGATCGTTATTTTATCTACGATAGCGGCTGTTATCGGGTGAAGCGGTCACTGCGGGAAATGTTGATTTTCGCCCCCCACGATTTAACCAACAATCCCGGCTTTTCTCGGATGACGTTGATTACCTGTCGCAACGTGTTGATATATATGCAGCCCCAGTTGCAGCAGCGAGTGCTGCGGTTGCTGCATTTTTCGCTGATACCCCAGGGGGTTTTATTTCTCGGGGATACCGAATCCCTCGGAGAATTATCCTCAGAATTTATGACGATCAATAACCAGTGGAAAATCTACGGCAAGCGCCGGGATGCGAAAGTTTCCATCGCAGGGGCTGTCACCAATCAACCTGCGGTGATGAGCGCCCCCATCGGTTCGATCATGTCCTCCAATGTCAATCAATCCCAGTTTACCGAATTGATCAGGGCAATTTTTAAACAGAGTTTTAGTTCCCGAGAGTTAACCTGTTTAATTGTCAATCGGGAGAATCGGCTGATCAACGTTTTGTACAATACGGCGCAACTCCTCGATTTTCCTCTGGGCGAGGCAAATTTGGATGTGACTAAAAATATATTACCGGAGTTAAAATTGCCCCTGGCGACGGCTTTGAACCGGGCGAAGCGCACTAAAGAATCGGTAATGTATGCCGGGGTGAAAATCCCTCGGAACGGTCGGGAAGAAACCCTAACGTTGAAGGTGGGTTACAATCCCGATACCAAGAGTACGGAAGATTATTTTATTGTGACTATCGAAGTCGATAATCCGATCTATGCCCCCGCGCCGGTGGTCAACAGCTACGAAATCGAATCGGAAGCGGCTCAACGAATTTTGGAGTTGGAACACGAACTGCAACAAACCCGAGAAAATTTGCAGGCGGTGGTTGAAGAATTGGAAACCTTTAATGAAGAACAGCAGGCGACGAATGAAGAACTTTTAGCTTCCAACGAAGAACTGCAAAGTACCAACGAAGAATTGCAGTCGGCTAACGAAGAACTCTACACGGTTAACGCCGAATATCAGTCAAAAATTGAGCAGCTGACCCGCCTGACCGATGATGTTGATAATTTGTTGAGAAGTACGGATATTGGGGTTGTATTTCTGGATTTGGATCTGAAGATTCGCCGCTTTACTCCCGCCGCCACCGAAGCGATTAATATTAAACCCACCGATATTAATCGCTCGCTTTCGGATTTAACCAATAATCTCGACTGTCCGAATTTAATTCAACTGTTGCGGGGGGTTCTGATCAGCGAAGAACCGATAGAACGGGAAGTTACCCTGTTGACCAGCGGGGAGAATTTATTAATGCGAATTAACCGCTACCTGCGGGAGGACGGAAGCTGCGACGGGGTGGTGGTGACGTTTGTTAATGTTAGCGATCTCAAAACCATTCAGCGCCGCCTGGAAACTACGAATAACCTCCTGGAAAGGCTCTACGATAGCAGTCCGGTGGGTTTATTTCTCCTCGATGAAGAGTTCCGATTTATGCGGGTCAATTCGGTGATGGCGGAGATTAATAATTTGCCCGCCGAGGAACATTTGGGGAAAACGGTTTCGGAGGTGGTTCCCGATTTTGCCGAACAGTTGATGCCGATTTATCGGCAAGTTCTGGAGACGGAAACCCCGGTTAAAAATGTCGAACTTGAGGGGCGAAAACCCTCCGATCCCGAGTCCACCGGCAACTGGATCGGAACGTTTTATCCGATACAAAGAGGCGAGAATAAGCAAGCGCTGGGCGGGATTATTGTTGATATTAGCGAGCTTAAACAAGCGCAAAAAGAACTGGAAGAAAGCCGCAATTTGGTCGAACAAATTACCGAATCGAGTCCGGGAATTATTTTTATTTTCGATCTGGAAACGGAAACGATTTCTTATGTGAACCATTGCGTGCTGGAACTTTTGGGCTACCATCCCGATCAGGTGAAAAATCAGGGGATTGAGTTCTTCGAGGAGGTCGTTCACCCGGAGGATCTAGACAAAGTAAAACAGCATTATCGGGACTTTGAAAATATTGCCGAAAATCTTGGCGATCGCCAACTGATAGAATTAGAATATCGGATGCGACACCAAGATGGAACCTGGCGCTGGTTTCTGTCTCGGGAGGTGGTTTTCCGGCGCACCGAAGCGGGGAAACCGAAGGATATATTGGGAATCAACACCGATATTAATGCGCGAAAACGGGCGGAGTTGGAACTCGAACAGCTTAATGAAACTTTAGAACAAAGGGTGAGCGATCGCACCCAAGAACTCGAAGAAGCCAAGCAAGAAGCCGAAGAAGCCAACGCCTCCAAAAGCCAGTTTCTCAACCGGGTAACTCACGAATTGCGATCGCCCCTGAATGTGATTCTGGGCTTTGCTCAACTGTTAGGACGGGGTGAAAATTTAAACTCTCAGCAACAGCAACACCTTAACCTGATTTTTACGAACGGTCAGCAACTCCTGCGACTGATTAATGATTTGTTGGATCTCGGAAAAATTGAGTCAAATCGGATGGAGTTGGACGTGGATTGGTTCGATTTTTATGGCTTGATGAATGCGGTTGAGGAAATGTTTCAACTGGATATTCAACACAAAGGTTTGGAGTTGTCGGTTGACCTCGACTCGGGAGTTCCCCAATATATTCAAACCGATGAACAAAAACTGCGTCAGGTTTTAGTGAATTTGATTACCAATGCGATTAAATTTACCGATACGGGTGGGGTTAGCGTCCGCGTAAATGTGGAGTCAACTTCATCGACCGATACCGAACAAACTCAGACTTTGAAGTTTGAAGTCGAAGATACGGGTCGGGGAATTGCACCCGATGAATTAGAAGATCTTTTTGAGGCGTTTGTTCAGGGAGAAGCCGGACGGAATTCCCGTCAGGGGACAGGTTTGGGTTTGGCGATCGCGAGGTATTTTGTTAAGATGATGGGCGGTGAAGTTGGGGTTGATAGTACAGTTGGATCGGGAACGACGTTTGATTTCTTTATCCCGATTGATTTCCCCGTTGAAGTGGTTTCTAATACTCAGCCCGATCAACAAATTATCGGTTTGGCTCCCGACAGCCCTCAGTATAAAATTATGATTGTTGACGATCAGGCTGATAACCGTCAACTTTTGAGGTTGATGTTGGGATCTTTGGGGTTTGAAATCTGCGAAGCGGAGAATGGTTCCCAAGCGATTAGTCAGTTTGAACAGCATCAACCCCAATTAATTTTAATGGATATTCAAATGCCCGAGATGGATGGTTTAGAAGCGATTCAACGCATTAAAACCACCCCTCAAGGTGAGGCGACGGTTATTTTCGCGGTATCTGCTTTTGGTTTCAGCGACGAGCAACAGGAAATCATTCATCGTTACTGTGATGATATCATTTCTAAACCGATTAGACAAGACATTCTGCTCGATAAAATTGGTCAGTGTTTGGGGGTTAGCTATGTTTATGCTTCCGAGGAGTCTACAGAATTTCCAGAGGATAATCCCGAAGAACGGTTGAGAATTATACAAGAACTGAATCAGATGTCCGATGAATGGCGATCGCAACTGTATGATGCCGCAATTGCCTGTGATTTACAACGGGTTTTACAATTGTTAGAGGAGATTCCCGAAGAAAAATTACCAATCAAAGAATCGTTAAATCAATTGGCTGATGAATATCAGTTTGATGCGATCGCCGAATTCGTTAGATCATATCCGGATAATTAGCGATCAAAAAACTTTCTCCTCCTCTTTCTTGTTCAAAATTTCCTCAGTCCTCCCAACTCCGGTCCTCCTGTCTCCCAACTCCCAACTAACTCCCAACTCCGGTCCTCCCGACTCCTGTCTCCCAACTCCGGTCCTCCTGTCTCCAAACTCCTGTCTCGGTGACTCCTGTCTCGGTGTCTCCTGTCTCCTGTCTCGGTCCTCGGTGTCTCCTGTCTCGGTGTCTCCTGTCTCCCCAGAGAATAAGTTAAAAAAAACACAAATGCGATCGCGTCCTTGGTTTTTGGCTTGATAAAGGGCGTGATCTGCGGTTTGAATGAGTATCGTAAAATCTTCAGACGTGGGAATTTGAATGCTAATTCCGATACTCAGGGTTATCCATGAACTGATCGGGGATTGATCGTGAGGAAGTTGGAGATCGCCAATGGCGTTTTGGATAGTATTAGCGACGGTTTCCGCCCCTTCGGTTTCGGTATTGGGAAGAATCACCGCAAATTCTTCGCCGCCATAACGGGCGACAAAATCCGAGGGACGTTTCACCGCTTGGCGAATGGTTTGGGCGACGGTATATAAACAGCGATCGCCGGCTTCATGTCCGTAGTGATCATTATACAGCTTAAAGTAGTCAATATCAATCATAATTAAAGATAGGGGTTTTTCTTCTCGTCTAGCCCGTTTCCATTCTTGTTTAAGATAGACATCAAAAGCCCGTCGATTGGATATTTTGGTTAAATTATCGGTGACGGCTTGCTGATATAAAATACTATTGGTTTGATGGAGGATGAGTTCGCATTCTTTGCGTTCGCTGATATCCCGAACCACGATCAGTATTCCTTCATTGTAGGGAATGGCTCGCACTGAATACCAAGCCTTTATTTGTGAGGTTTCATAGTACAAGTCTCGTTCAAAAGCGATCCCTGATTTTACAACCTTCAGAAATTGATGAAATAAACTCGAATCAAAAATATCTAGAGAACGGTTCAAGATTTTCCGATGGGTTAAATCTTCTATCCTCATATCGAGGAAGTTCGCCATCACCGGATTGACAAAAGTACAGTGAAAATAGGCGGGTTTATTTGGGCGAGCGGGTTGGAATTCTAAGACCGCAATCCCATCCGGACATTGTTCGAGAATTTGGGCTAAAACTTGATGGGATTGTAATAGTTTTTTTTCAATTTTTTGACGGTATTGTAGTTCTTGTTTCAGTTGGAGCTTTTGCCATTTTAAAATCAGTTGTTTTTCGACTCTAGCAATAACTTCTTCGATAAAAAAGGGCTTGGTAATATAATCTTCGCCGCCCACTTCAAAGCCTTTTACTTTATCCATAGGAGCGTGAAAAGAACTGATAAATATTACGGGGATATCTTGAGTTTTGGGATTAGCTTTGATCAGTTTACAAACATCGTATCCATCAATTCCCGGCATTTGAATATCCAGTAAAATCAAATCGGGCTGTATTTCTTCTAAGGCTTGTAATGCCGTTTCTCCGTTGTTTGCTTGTCTAACCTGATACCCTAAATCGTTTAAAAGTATTGTCAAAAGTTGTAGATTATCTAAGCAATCATCAACGATTAATAGGTAGGTTTCTTGTTTTTGTTTGAAATCGTTCATATCTTTTATACACTGATAAATTATCTAACTATTTAGCCCGGTTGTCATCTGACTGAATTTCAACGGGTTTAAGATGATGCAGAGAATCCAACTAACATTTTACCCTTCCATAAAAATCGATCAAAAAAAATTGATTATTCTTAACTATTTTTCTCACAATCTATCACATTAATTTTATTCAAACAACCTCTCTTTCACTTTTCTTAAAATTATAACCATGTCCGAAGGATAGATAAACGTCAATCTCTAGGATACCGCCCTATCTATGCTGACAAACAGCAATCAAAGCCGATGGAAAATTCCCGGTTCAGACTGAAGAGTTGATTAAACGTTCTGATAGACAAAAGTCTATCTTAAGGTAGTTGTCTCTAGAAATTTTGATAACAGCCAAATATCAGTTTGACTGAAAAAACAATTGAGTTAAAAATCATATCCGGAGATAGACCTTTTTCACCAAAAGAGGTAGAGTAACAAAATAGATAGAGTGAGTGAGTGGGGAGCAAATTTAATCTTGATTACGTCATCGTTTCCAGACAGTTTAGCAGAGCTGTTTGATTTTAGCTTATAAATTTAAAAGGAGAACTCCAATGAAATCAGTTCAGATGTTGATGGGTTTATTGGTTTTCACCGGATTAACCGTTCCAGCGAGTGCGGAACTTCAAGCCGACATGAGACGTCTACTCGACACCAAACGTTGTCAGCAGTGCGATCTCAGTGAAGCCGATCTCAGTGAAGCCGAACTCAGTGGCGCCGACTTATTAGGGGCGAATTTACAAAAAACTATCCTCAGAGGTGCGAAATTAAGAGGCGCCGATCTCAGTTCAGCCAATTTAATAGAAGCCGATCTTTCCGGGGCTGATTTGCGAGATGCCAAGTTACATAGTACCACCTTGAGAAAAGCCAATTTAAGCGCTGCTAATCTCACCTGGGCGGATTTATATCGAGCCTTTTTGGAGGAGGCAAAATTCAATGATGCGAATCTAGAAAATGCCAACCTTAATGATGCCAAATTAGAAGGAACAAACTTCTGTGGTGCAACAATGCCGGATGGTACAAAAGGGCCTTGTTAGTGTATTCTAGACAGTTCATCAACGACTTTGATTCGCCCCCGACAGACGGCGCGTAATAGTCTATCTATGCAGCGTCTTTCTTCTTCGGTGAGGGAATCATCGAGAATTGCAGCCATTAAACCGTAACGATCTGCTAGAGTGAGGCAACCTGTAGCATTGGCTTCTGCAAACAGATCGCCTAATGCAGATGGAAGGAGTTGAATCGGAGGTTGCATAGGACTTAAAACCTACTCTCTATGTATGTATTCTGAAATATTTATTCAGTATAACTCGTGATGATACAGGTTGTATTGTCGTGATTTTTTTAACTCAAATCAGTGATTTCCAGCAGAAGCAACCCGTGATCGCAAACAAGGCTTAGGTGTTAGAGGGGTCACACCCAACAAGGATTAAAACTCTCTGGTAATTTGATATATTATATGTTATAATACTTTTTAAAAAAAGTCAATGAGTCATCCTCTTCTGTCCCACTTTCAAATGCTCGCTGAGTACAACCTCCTGGCTAACCGGAAATTGTACTTTTCTTGTGCTTTATTAAGCGATGACGAACGGAAGCAGATCAGACCTGCTTTTTTTAAAAGTATTCATGGCACTCTTAATCATATTATGGTTGGCGATCGCATTTGGATGACCCGCTTTCAAGGTCGAGAAATTCCCTCATCGGGGTTGAATACGATCCTTTATGAAGACTTCTTAGAATTGCGTCAAGTTCGAGAAGCAGAAGATCAGAAAATCAAGGCTTTTTTTGCCAGTTTAGATGAGAATTTTCTCACCCAAACCCTTCAATATCGCAATAATGCTGGGAATATTCATAACGATCCGGTTGAACTTTTAATTACTCATTTTTTCAATCATCAGACTCATCACCGAGGACAAATCCATGATATGCTAACTCAAACTGCGGTTAAACCTCCGAGTTTAGATATGCACCGAATTTTAAGACCCGATCCGATTGAAAAATCCCCGTTAAGTTGACCTCAACTCAGCGTTAACATGAGTTCTACTCCATCGAGTTATTCCTATCGAGTCGCCCGAGAACACGCCGAATTTTCTCCCCAAGACTTGGGAAGCGTTGAGTTAATTTCTCCGGTGGATTATCCCCCAGAAATCCCCGAAAATTATACTTTTTGGATGTATATTGACCGTCAAAACTCCACCTTAGCGCCTCAAAAATTGGCAGCGGTTTATTATCCTCTTAATTCGGGTTTACCCGTTTTAGTCGTCCGTTCAAATAACAAAATTATAGAAATTTATTGGAAGTCGGGAAACAAAGGACTAACAAAAGAAATTTTGCTACAATTAGAAAAGGGTTCAGTCTAAAAGCAATTCAATAAAAAAATGTCTCCGCCCCCTCTCAGTCAACAAATTACCTTTCTTTATACCGAAAATTTAGAAAAATCGGCGCAGTTTTACGAAAGTCAGTTAAACTTAAAATTGTGGCTCGATCAGGGAACTTGTCGCATTTATCACGTTTGCGGAGAAGCCTATGTCGGTGTGTGTCAAACCAGTCAAACTCAGAAGATTGAAGACAAACAACCCAATGTTATTTTTACTCTGGTGACTCAACAGGTTGATGAATGGTATCAGTATCTTCAAAAACAAGGTGTAGAATTTGAGAAACCCCCGACCTACAATGAAAAATATAAAATTTATCACTGTTTTTTGCGCGACCCCAACGGCTATTTAATTGAAATTCAACGCTTTGATTTTGGATGAATTAAAATTAATTAATCCACCCAAAACCTTTAATTCAGTTGAATTTAACCGAAATATTCCGGTTCGGAACCCGGATGCCATTTAATATTACATCCTATACTTGGTTTCTGTTCCATATTAACAGGTTGCTCGTCTAAAACCGCATCCAACGCCATTCGTAAATCTTTACCCGTTACGGGTTGATTGTTACTCGGGCGACTGTCATCAAGTTGACCCCGATAAACCAATTGGCGATCGCCATCAAATACAAAAAAATCGGGGGTACAAGCGGCTGTATATTTCTTCGCCACCTCCTGAGTTTCATCGTAGCAATAGGGGAAATTAAAGCCCAATTCTTGCGCCATTTCCTTTAATTGTTCCGGCGCATCATCGGGGTGAGTTTGTACATAATTAGCACTAATTGCCACAATTCCTAACCCTTTAGGAACATAATCTTTGCCAATATTTGCCAGTTCATTTTGAACGTGTTTGACAAAGGGACAGTGACGGCAAATAAACATCACCAACAAAGCTTTTTTGTCTGCAAAAGTCTCCAAAGAAATGGTTTCGCCGGTCGTCACATCCGGCAGTTGAAAATCCGGTGCGGGGGTGGACAGCGCCAACATGGTAGATGCTGTTAAAGCCATTGTTAAACTTTCCTTAATTACAATCTACAACAAACAGACTTATTGTTATTATCAGACAGGGGGGAAAATCTTTCAAACCGATAAAATAATCATTGGGTTGGAGGGGTAGCCAAACGGACTGCTAAACTAGAGTTTGCCTTATTTAAGTTGAAATTAACATTCATGCACAGGCTGTTTACAGGTTCACTTCAGGTTGAATACTTGACCTTGGTAATTGCCAATCTTCCCGCTTCATTAGACGGAATTCGACTGGTTCAGTTGAGCGATTTGCATTATGATGGGTTTAGACTGTCGGATCGCTTATTAGCAGAGGCGATCGCCGAAACCAATCAAGCCGATCCTCATTTAATTTTGCTGACAGGCGACTACGTTACCGATGACCCCAAACCCATTCATCGCCTGGTTTGGCATCTGAAACTGTTGCGAAGTCAAGCGGGAATTTATGCAGTCTTGGGAAACCATGATTATCATTATCCTTACTCGCAAGGAATCATCACAGAAGCGTTGACAAAAATCGGCATTCAAGTCTTATCAAATCAAGTGGTTTATCCCTTAGGTTCTCAGCTAGCAGTGATTGGATTACCGGATATTTATTCGGGTCAATTTAACCCGGAGTCGGTGATGGATTCGGTCGAGAAAATGACACCTAGAATTGTATTATCTCACAGTCCCGATACCGCCGAATTGTTGAAAAAATGGCGAATTGATTTACAATTATCCGGTCATACTCATGGCGGTCAAATTGTGTTACCCGGAGTCGGCCCGTTACCGGGTTGGATGCGAGAAGTTCAATCTCAACTTCCCCCCTCTTTGCGGTTTTTAGTGCCGTTAAAATCGGGGTGTAAGAAAATCTTTAAACATTGGGAATGGGCTTCTGGTTTGCATCGAGTTGGGTCAAATTTATTGTATGTCAATCGAGGTTTAGGAACCTATCCACCGGGAAGATTGAACTGTCCGCCCGAAGTTACCGTTTTTACATTAAAAAGCTTGTAGTTGTAGGGATGATCGCCCTTATTTCCTGCGCGTGCATCGCAACAACGAACTCTCAGTTAAATTAGGTCAATTTGAAAATTATTTAACACAATGGAAGAACTACTTACCCTTAAAGAACTCCTACATCAAGGCAATATAACAGAAGCTCTGTTAATTGTAGAAGAATTAGAAGAAATGAGCAAATCAGATAAACTGAATAAAATATTTAGCTATGGTATTATTTTACTTTTGTACCTGATTAAGCAATCTGCTGAAAGCCGCACCACCAGGTCTTGGAATCTTTCAATTCGCAATTGGGTCAAGCAAATTCAACGCACTAATTCTCGTCAAAAAGCAAAAGGAACCTATATGACCGAAGAAGAATTAGCAGCAACCCTAGAAGATGCTTATGATTTAGCATTGGAAAAAGCAGCGATAGAAGCTTTTGAAGGAAAATATGAAGCTGAAGAATTAAGTCAATTCGTCCAACGGGAGGAGATTCTAAAAAAGGCAATGAATTTAATTTGGGAACGAGAAATATAGGACTTGTAGGACTGATTGCGAGTCTTTATTCCTGGCAATCTGGTAAGATTAGAATTGGGATTTATAATTTGTAAGATCATGTCCGGATAATTAGTGAGAAAAAAACTTTCTCCTTCTCTCTTGGTGCGCGTTCCCTGGCGCCCGCAGGTGGCGCGGTGAGTGCAGTGCGGTCTTGGGGTCTCCCCAAGTAGAGCAACTGCCGAACCCGAAGGGGGTCGCACCGCTCCTCCTCTTTCTTCTTCAAAATTTCCTCGCTCCTCAGTCCTCAGTCCTCGGTTCTCCCAACTCCCGACTCCTGTCTCCTGACTCCTGTCTCCTGACTCCTGTCTCCTCCGTCGTTATTATAACAGACCCGATAAAGCAGCGAATATTTTAGCCCCCGTTGAACTGCAATGTCAGTGGTTAACAGACATCGGTTTTATTCATGTTGATTGTTTTCTAAAAGTGTTAGAATTGGCGTTATTTGGAGGGTTAAAACCCGCAGAATAGATAACTCAATCTCCGACTTTTTTATTCTCCAAACCGATAACCTTTTCGGTAAACCGTATGAATCAATTGTCGCTCGTTGGGGTCTTCAATTTTCCGTCTGAGGAGTCGAATTTGAGCCGCTAAAACGTTACTACTGGGTTGATCGGAATCCGCCCATAAATGTTGATAAATTTGTTGATGAGTGAGTAACTGACCGGAATGACGCATAAAATATTCCAGCAGTTTACTTTCTTTTTCCGACAACTCAATAATGCGTCCGTTGCGATAAGCCAGTTGATTTTCAATATCTAATTCTAAATCAAAAACTTGCAATCGAGAATTAGATGCCGGAGATTCTAAAGTCGGAGGACGGCGCAATAAAGCCCGGACTCTGGCTAATAATTCTCGCAGTTCAAAGGGTTTTATCAGATAATCATCAGCCCCTGCGTCGAGTCCTTCTACCCGGTCATTTAAGGTGTCTTTTGCGGTTAGAAATAAAATCGGAATTTGGTTATTTTTTGAGCGCAATTGTTGACACATTTCAATCCCAGACTGATGGGGTAACATCCAATCCAAAATTAGTAAATCATAGTGAGATTGAGTGGCTAAATCATACCCGCTCGCCCCGTCATCGGCCACATCAACCGCATACCCTTCTCGGGTTAACGCCCGACTCAAAGGAAGGGTGAGTTCAACTTCATCATCAACAAGAAGAATTCGCATCTTTTTGATTAGTAATTCCTGGCTAACTCCAACTCAAAATTTATTTTGAAATTTTATTTTCAAATTAATTTTGTGAATGGGGAAGTCGATGTAAATATTCAGACTCTAACGCTGCCGCATCTACCCATTCATTCATAGCAGGTAAAGACCAGATTGCATCAGCATAAGCTTGTTCGACTGCTCCCAATTTTACATCATAAGTAATAAACCGAGAAACCACCGGAGCAAACATCGCATCCGCAATGCTAAATTCCCCAAAAAGAAAATCGCCATTTTGACCGTATTTCTGACGACATTCTCGCCAAATTGTACAGACGCGATCAATATCGCCTTGCACTTCTGGCTTCATTCCTTCGCCGGGATAACGACCGCGACAATCCATCGGCATTTGATAGCGTAAATTGAAAAAATTAGCGTGCATTTCGTGACTCACTGAACGAGCAACAGCCCTCGCTTTTCTCTCTTGCGGCCATAAATAAGGGGCGAAATTATCCGCAATATATTCACAAATTGCCAGAGATTCCCAAACCGTTAAATCATCATCCAGCAATACCGGAACTTGTCCAGATGGAGAATATCGACGAATCTCTTGGTGAGAGGTTGGCATATTGAGGGGAATGCGAATTTCCGCAAATTGTAGTCCGGCTTGTTTCAGGGTTAACCAAGCCCGCAATGACCAAGAAGAATAATTTTTGTTGGCAATAACCAGAGTAAGTTTGCTCATAATCTGGTAAATATTATGTAGATGGTTGTGAGTTGTTGTTCATCTTTAGGTTCGAGATTTAGATCTCCGAATTCTGGAAAAACATCCATTAATCACCTGTAAATTACACCCAAACTGATATGATTACCGTAGCACTTCCCAAAGGCGCCTTACTAGAAGATAGCATCCGACTGTTACAAGAAGTTGGATTAGATTTTAGCGCTTTTCTCGATTCAAGTAACCGACAATTGCAAATTGATGACCCCACGCACACCGCTAAAGGTTTGTTGGTCCGGGCGCAGGATGTTCCCGTTTATGTCGAATATGGTCAAGCCCAGTTGGGAATTGTTGGCTATGATGTTTTGCGGGAGAAAAAACCGCAAGTTGCTTGTTTAGTTGACCTCAAATTTGGCAAGTGTCGGATGTCGGTTGCGGTTAAAGAATCGAGTCCTTTTCGCAGTCCGGTTGAGTTACCGCTTCATAGTCGAGTTGCGTCTAAGTTTGTTCATTGTGCGAGTGAATATTTTGAGAGTTTAGATCTTCCTGTAGAGATTATACCGCTTTATGGTTCAGTTGAACTCGGGCCGATTACGGGAATGTCGGAAGCCATTGTTGATTTAGTTTCAACGGGTCGCACGTTAAAGCAAAATGGTTTAATTGAAATTGAGGTTTTGTTTGAAAGTACCGCCCAATTAATTGTTCATCCCTTGAGTTATCGCGTCAATACGGGAGGGTTAAAAACGGTCGTTGAAAAAGTGCGATCGCAAATTTTAGCACCCGTGTAAAAGTTCAACAAAACTGTTGTAAAAATGACTGTTCAAGACGACCGTCGCGAAAATGAATTAATTCATCTTTTTGAGTTAAGAAAACCTGTCAATGCAACTCGAAGCGGTGTTGATACGGTTTTGGATTGGAAGAACCAACAAATTCTTTTTGAACTGAAATCTTCCACCAAAGCTTCGGTGACAACTGTTCGAGATTTTAGTCCCGAACATATTCGCGCATTGGGAAGATAAACATTGGCTATTTGGTTTTTATAGCTCCGACGGTCGTCAATTACTCTATTGTTTGTATGCTTCTCCAGCAAAGATGCTTCCTTGGATTCAAGAGAAAGAACGTTATGTTGAGTTTGACTATTTGCTGGCTGTAATTACACCCGAATTACTCAACTTATCGAATTTGTATCAAATTTTAGGAGAAAAAGAAATCTATTCTTTTGAGGATGCTAAACGCTTACATAAAAAACAGTATAGCCGTCAAGAGTATCGCGAAAAGATGGACTTACCAAACGGGTATTCTCCCGAAAGAATGTTGAGAATATTAAAAGATCGCTGTCAGTATTTAATCAAAAGAGGTTCAACTTTAAATAATCCTCACATTCCCGCTTCCTATTTTAAAGGTTGGGAAAAAATTACGACAAATCACGCTCGCAGACTCAGAGAATTGGTTTCTCAAGAACTTGAAGATAAAGCTTGATTAATCGATAGGGCAACTTGATAAGCCATAGGCGGAGGAACGGCATTGCCAATTTGCCCTAATGCCATATAAACAGGCCCGTAAATTCTCCAAGATTCGGGAAATCCTTGTAAAATGGCACAGTCGGGAACGGACAATCTAAAGTGACCATTTTTAGCCACAAATAAACGGGCTTTTTCTCGATTTTCTGCTACTCCATTCGGCCAAATTTGTAGCTTTTCCCAAGCTTTTTGAGCCGAAGCACTGCTTAAAATAGAGGTCGTATGACGCGGCCCAGTTAGAGAACTTCGCAGAGTCGGAGATAAACCATCAAAGCCAATATCCGGTAATCCTAACGCTTCTCTTGCTCCCATACAATGGGGTTTTTTTTCATTTGAAAATAAGTTGAGTTGAATCTCTGAATTCGATTGAGAATTAGGGAATTGACTCGCCTCATGGGTTGGTTGAGGGGGTTGATACTTTTGAGCAATTCTTGAATCTTTAAATCCGACAAAAAAAACCCGTTTCCGAACTTGGGGAATTCCAAAAGATGAAGCGTCTAAAATAAAGTGAGTTAAAGTATACTTTTTACTGAGAGGAGAAATAATCATCTCCCCAACATATCGCGCAAACTTTTTACTGACCAACGCCGGAACATTTTCTGCCACAAAAACAAGGGGTTCAATTTCTAAAATCGCTCGAATAAATTCGGGGAACAAATCTCGACTATCTTCGCCCCCTTTTTGACGACCTGCGAGGGAAAAAGGTTGACAAGGCGGCCCACCTTGAACCACATCAACCAAGTTTCGATACTGTCGCCAGTCAATTTTTCTAGCATCTCCTTGTTCCCCAGAAAAGATCTTCCAATTCGGTTGAAGATTTTGTAAGGTTTGACCTGCTTCTGGTAAAATCTCATAGGAAGCAACATGAGTAAAACCCGATCGTTCAAAGCCTAAATCTAAACCTCCACAACCACTAAATAACGAAAGCGATCGCCATTGATTTCTCGGCAACTGCGGCATCAATTTTTCCGGCTTTAAATTCGGAATATTAATCGCATGAATGGGTTTTTCGCCTTCTCCCCGCATCGCTTTTGCTTTCGCCCGACTCGATGCTTGAGAACGTTTTCTGTAAACTTCCCGTTCTGCTTCAGTCAGATTCCAACCTTGATGAAAAGATAACACTGCTTTTATGTGAACTAACAAACTAATCCAACAAAATTATTTTGAAAATTTTACAAATCACTTATTATCTTATCATCCATTCTAACTAAAAATCAACCTCAAACCTATAAATTTAACAAACCTCTCTCCATTTACAGAGAAATTTTCAGCTAAAAATGCTACATTAAGAACGTTTAACCTGTTCCACACTCAGCACAGATCCGATATTTTTGAATGACTAGCCTATTTTCTCAACGCAAAACTCGCCAAAATCAACCCGGTCGTGAAACCGACTGGAAACTCATCGCCCGTTTGGGAGGATACGCCAAACGCAGCCAAGGAATCCTCGCGATTTCCATGATACTATTAATTCCTCTTTCCCTCTCCGGGGCGATTCAACCCATTCTGATCGGACAGACAATTTCCCTGATTCGAGGTGAACCCACTTATGAATTTTTAGGGGGAATGTCGCAGTCTGAGGCGTTAAATCTTCTGGCTTGGTTGTTGTTACTAACTATCATTATACGCTTTATTGTACAAGCCGTACAAGGTTACTTAGTGCAGAAAGTTGGACAAAAAATAACGGCAGATATTCGCAATGATTTATTCCATCATGTGACCTCATTAGCCGTCCGATTTTTTGACCGAACACCTGTTGGAAAATTAATTACTCGTCTGACCAGTGATATTGATGCGTTGGGGGATGTATTTTCAACCGGTGCGATTGGTATTATTAGCGATTTATTTTCCATTGGAGTCATCGCCGTGACCATGTTTACTCTGCAATGGAAACTCGCTTTAATGCTGGTTTTATCTATTTTTCCGGTGACTGCGGTGATTGTTTATTTTCAACAACAATATCGCGTTGCCAACTACAAAGCCAGAGAAGAACTTTCTAATCTCAACTCAAAACTGCAAGAAAACCTCACCGGAATTAACGTCGTTCAACTCTTTCGTCGGGAACAATTTAACGCCGATTTGTTTCGTTCCAACAACAATCGCTATATCAAAGCGGTTGATAAAACAATTTTTTATGACTCGGCCGTATCTGCAACCTTAGAATGGATTGCTTTGGTGGCTATTGGTGCAGTTTTATGGTTCGGTGGGCGGCAAGTTGTGGGAGGAACTCTCAGCTTTGGGGCGCTTTCTTCGTTTATCCTTTTTGCCCAACGTTTGTTCGATCCCCTGCGACAATTTGCAGATAAATTTACAGCCATTCAAGCCGGATTAACCGCAATTGAACGGATTAATAATCTGCTCAGTGAATCCGTAGAAATTCGCGACCCCGAAGAACATCACCGTCAATATTTTACCAGCAATCAAACTCAAGCCACAGGTGAAATTAAATTTGAAAAGGTTTATTTTGCCTACAAACAAGGTGAGAATGTTTTAAAAGATCTCAATTTTACCATTCATCCCGGAGAAAAAGTTGCTTTGGTTGGGCCGACGGGTGCCGGAAAAAGTTCAGTGATTCGTTTACTTTGTCGCTTGTATGAACCTAACGAAGGTCGAATTTTAGTCGATGGAATCGATATTCGAGATTTGCGTCAAGCCGAACTTCGCCGTCATATTGGAGTCATTTTACAAGATGGTTTTATCTTCGCCGGAGATGTCAAAAGTAACATTTCTTTGGGTGAAACCTACACAATGGATGAAATTAGAATCGCCGCAGAAAAAACCAATATTGCATCTTTTATTGAAAAATTACCCCAAGGTTATGACACCGAACTCCGAGAACGAGGAACCAACCTTTCCAGCGGTCAAAAACAGTTACTCGCCTTTGCTAGAGTCGCCATTCGTAACCCGAAAATATTGGTTCTCGATGAAGCCACAGCCAATTTAGACGTGATGACCGAAGCCTTAATTCAAGAAGCATTAGAACGGCTTTTAGAAGAACGCACCGCGATTATTATCGCTCACCGCCTTTCAACCATTAGAAATGTAGACAAAATTTTGGTGTTAAAACGGGGCGAATTGATCGAATTTGGCAGTCACGAAGAATTAATCGAACGTCAGGGAGTTTACGCTCGTCTGTACAAGTTACAAATGTTGGGAAGTTAAGACGAAACTTGCTATAATTTCCTCAATCCCTCATAATAATAGTGTTGACTTTAAAATAACCCATGAGAGGACTTTGGCTGGAAAATCAGCAACTTCAATTTCGCGATAATCTTCCCGTTCCCGAACCCCCAAACGGTGAGGTGAGAGTGCGGGTTTTACGGGCGGGAATTTGCAATACAGACTTAGAATTAATTCGCGGATACTACCCTTACACGGGAATTTTGGGTCACGAATTTGTCGGGATAATTGAACAGGGGCCTGAAGAATTCATCAATCAACGAGTTGTCGGTGAAATTAACGCCAGTTGTGGAGAATGTTGGTTTTGTCGCACCGGACAGCCAACCCACTGTGAAAATCGCACGGTTTTAGGAATTGTTAACCGCAATGGTGCCTTTGCTGACTATCTTTCCTTACCCTTAAAAAACCTGCATTTTGTCCCCGAAAATGTTCCCACAGATGCGGCGACTTTTACCGAACCTATCGCCGCAGCGTTGGAAATTCAGCAACAAATTTCTATCCAACCCAATCAAAAAGTTTTAGTGGTTGGAGAGGGTAAACTCGGTCAATTAATTGCCCAAACTTTAGCATTAACTGGGTGTGATTTATTGGCTGTTGGTCGTCATCGGGAGAAGCTTGAAAACTTAGAAAAACGGGGAATAAAAACGGGTTTTGCAGATGCAGTTAAGCCGAAAAGTTTCGATATTGCCGTTGAATGTACGGGAAACCCAAGCGGTTTTGAACTCGCCCATCAAGCCTTACGTCCTCGGGGAATTTTGGTGTTAAAAAGTACCTACGCCGGAAAATTAACCTTTGATGCTTCGGGGTTGGTTGTTGATGAAATTACTTTGATTGGTTCCCGTTGTGGCCCCTTTGCGCCGGCTTTGGAATTATTAGCTGAAAATAAAATTGATGTCGAGTCACTCATTCAAGCCCGTTATCCCTTGAGTGAGGGTTTACAAGCGTTTAAACACGCTCAACAAAAAGGCGTAATGAAGGTATTATTAGAGATGAGTTAATCTTGCTCGGACAACTGTTTGACAAAATCGGCGTGTTCTGAAGAGTTTAAACCTTGTTGTAAAACGGCTAATACTTCTCCCATATTTCCTGCTAATAACGCCGGAACTGCCAGCCAAAAACCCGGTAAAATTTGACTGCGGATAATCCCCGTTTCATCAGGGACTAGCTGCATATATTCGCCCTCTGTTAAAGCAAACCAATCCAATTCATTTTCGTATATTTTCCAAATCATATATTCCTGTACGCCATTGCGACGATAAGCCCGTTTTTTATCATGCAAATCATAAGCGACGCTACTCGCCGCAATTTCTGCTACAAATTCCGGTGCGCCTTCTAAATAGTCATCTTCAGTAATTCGACAGTTTCCACCCCTACTTTGATCAAAAAATAATACCCCATCCGGTTGCGGTGCGTTATCAAGATCTAAACGAATTGTGGGTTCAATTCCGAGTCTAATTCCCGGAGTTCCTCGACGGTAAGTCCACAACAAACCAATCAAATCACTGTGAGGTTCGGCGTGTTGTTCAAAATGTAAGGGGGATGCCACATAGACGACTCCTTCAATCAATTCCATTTTACGCCGGTCGGGTGTTGCTGTATAGCGTCGTTCAAATTCTGGACGAGAAAGGCGATCGCCATTTTCTAGGGGTGGAACTTTTTTATCGACTGAGGAATCATTAGCAACCATTTGATCAATGATGAACTTTCTGTTTTTTCAACAGCACATATAGTTTAAATTATAGACGATTTTCAGGAGTTTTGTATTTCGCTCTCAATTGAATTTTGAATGGGTAGAGTGATGATAAATTCAGTTCCCTCCCCTTGGCAAGAATTCACCTGAATACTACCTTGATGTTTTTCAATAATTTTGTAAGAGATCGCCAAACCGAGTCCGGTACCTTTTCCGACGGGTTTAGTTGTAAAAAATGGGTCGAAGAGTTTCCCTAAAAGTTCTGGGGGAATTCCTCCCGCATTATCTTTGATGCGAATATTGACCTGTTCATCTTGAGTTTCTGTGGTAATTGTAATTTTTTGAATGGATTGGTTTTCTTGCTCTAATAACGCATCAATTGCATTGCTGATAATATTCATAAACACTTGATTAATTTGAGCGGGATGACAATCAACAGCGGGGATTTTACCATAGTTTTTAATCACATCAATTTTTGAGTCGAGACGGTGATTTAACAGCAACAATGTACTTTCTAATCCTTCATGTAAATCACAAGCTTTCACCTGGGCTTCATCCAAACGGGAGAAATTTCGCAACGACAGAACAATCTCACAAATTCGGTCAGTTCCCATTTGCATCGATTGTAATATTTTATGGAAATCTTCGCTAATAAAATCCAGGTCACTTTCTTCTATTCTTCTAACCATTTCTGGTGGAATTTGTGAACAATTTTCTCTAAAAACTGCAACGATAGTTAACAGTTCTTCTGCATAGGATTCCAAATGATTCAAATTTCCGTGAATAAAACTAATCGGATTATTAATTTCGTGGGCGATTCCCGCAACCATTTGACCCAAACTCGACATTTTTTCCGTTTGAATGAGTTGCGCTTGAGTTTCATGTAATTCGCGGGTATATTGTTCAACCCATTCTATTAATTGATTAATCGAAATCGCCAATACACCCACCTCGTCGGTACTGGTAACAGGAACTCGTAAATCAAAATCTTCTGTACCTGTTACAGTTTGCGCGACTTCAGTGACTTTTTGAATGGGACGAGCAATGCTTCGAGCTGTATAAAAGGCTAAAATTGTTGCAATTACCACTGAAAGTAATAAACTGGTTAAAATTACCCAATTTCTAAATTTTTCTGCTTTTACTAACGCTTGTTCGGCTTGTTCAATTTGCTGTTCAGAAGATAAAATTAAGCTTTTAAGTTCATCAGAATAGTGATTAAACTTAACCGCCGGAGGACTATTCAAAAACCGATTAATTTGCCGCTCTGTTCGGGAAAAATCTGCTGTTTCCCACTTGTCTTTAGCCAGCAACTTCAGAATCATTCGCTGACGTTGAGCATAGTCATCTAACGCCTGTTCATAGGCTTCTATAAAAGGCTGCACTGGAGTTATTTGTTCTAAAGATGTTGTTGCTTGAAGTTGCTCAATTAAGGTTTTCATTTGCTGACATCTTCGCTCAAAATTTGCTTCGGCTTGACGAAATAGACGCTCATCTTTTAAAACCGGAACAAATTCTTGTTCGGGTCGAAAATCAACCGCTACCAGTTGCAATTTACTTAAGAGTGAACCTTGAGTTCGAGCGATTTTCAGTTGTTCTTTTGCGGTTTGATGATAGTGATTTCCTAACACCAAGCCAATTAACACTCCTAACACTGCAATTCCCAGGGAAATCCCATATCCCCCATAAATTTTATAAACAATGCTAGTTTGTTTAAATTCACAAAAAAAACGTTGACTTTGACGGGGTTGAGAGTCGGTTATCTTATCCATAGAGTTAAACAGTTTACATTTTACCTTGAAGACTGTCTATCCATTTCTTCTCTATTATAATTATTAAACCAGATTTAGCTTTGTTGAAAATTTGGCTAAAAAGGGGTGCTAACATTCTCGGGAGAACTAATACCATCTCTAAGCTGGGTATTTGTCATCCTCTCCCCGGAACTCATTTCAACTTTTGTTGTTTATTTATCCCCCTTCAGAACTCCGCTCATTCTTACAGTTTAGGACATAAAGAAATCCTTCTAATCCCGAATGAGGATGAACAACTTGACCTTTTGATATCATTCCCAGTTTTTGAGCCAAGTTTAAACTCGCCTGATTTTCCGGAGCAGAATAAGCTCGAATTTCGGAAATAAACGGGTTGGATTTTAGCGCATTTATTAACGCTTTTGTTGCTTCGTAGGCATAGCCTTGTCTTCGATACTGAGAATTAATGCTATAATAAATTTCTACACAATTCAGCGCCTCAGACGCAAAACCACAAGAACCTACATATTCATCCGAATCCTTGAAAGCGATCGCATAAGCATGAATTGGATTTTCCGACCGATAACTAGAACAAACAAAATTCAACAGTTCAGTTGCACCTTCTGGGGTTTTTTGGCTGTCTTGAAACGCCAAATATTGAGTCGATTGCGGATCGAGCATAAACGCTAAGTAACCCGCAATATCGTCAGGAATAAACTGTCGAATTATTAACCGAGCGGTTGGGATGGGTAATGGAATTGAAAGATTTGGTAACTGCATTTTAATTTAGAGATTAGTTTACCCCTGTCATTGGTGAAGGCTCGTCAAGAATCTCTCAGACACGCAGGTAACACTCAGTATGACCGTTATAAGCGTAACAGTATATTCAATGTAATTTCAAGAGAATTCTCAGTTGAGATTGGAGGGTTTCTTAAACCGTGAGGTTACGAGAAAAAAAAGGTGAGGAGCGAATGAAAACCAGAAAAAATCTCTGACAATATGAACGAAAACGATTGAGCAGAACTTGAAATCTTAGTTTAAGAAAACCGAGCCCGTTCCCGTAATATTGAGGGATTTGGTATCGAGAAAGAAACTACCCGTCGGTTGAAAACGAACTTCTAAAACCCCCGGTTCAACGGCTTCGGGAATCACCAACAACAATCCGTCATCCTCACGGCGATAAGTTAAATTCAGCGGAATGGGTAATCCTTGCAATTCCACCTGAGAATTCGCCCCTAAGGTTCGTTCTCCGGTTCCCTCGATGACTTGATAAGTGATAGCCGCATCTGTGGTATTAACGAGTCTAATATTCACCGACTGACGACCATTCAACGAAAGAATTGCACTCGGTTCGGGAAAGCGAGGGGGGGGTTCAGAACTTTGGGGTCGTCGTTGTTCATCCCGCAAGCGTTGAACGGGTGGAGTCGTTGTCGGCGCCGCTGGAGTGGCTTCTTCCTCCATTTCCTCGTCCATTTCTTCGTCCATGTCTTCTTCCTCCTCCGCAGGTTCAACAATAGCCGGTTTTCCCTGTTGGGGTGGTGGCCCTCCGGCGATCGCGATCGTCGCACTCAACCCGATCAAAAGACTACCACAGAGCAAACTCCAAAATCGGACGGAACTTTGAGACAACAGATTGCATCGAATCATCTAGATCTACTCTCCTAGTCCTTGGAATCAACAAACGATTAGATGAGATGTTATCCAGTGTAATGGACGCTTCGGCCGAGCGGTTCAAATTAATCTTTTGAGTTCGTTCAACTCAGCCTCCTGAGAAGCTATCCTTGGAAAAGAAAACCAATCAATAGACACATCAAACTCCTATCTCGTTTATGAAACTCCTAACACTTCCCCGCATCCTGGCTTTAACATTGACGATTATTCTGACTTCTGTTGTGGCGATCGCCCAGATGGTGCTAGGTTTACAGCATACCCCTCGTTTAATCGCTCAACTGATCCCAACTCCCAACTCAAACTCTGTCGAACAGCAAAACTCAACCCCTGTTGTCAGTCTCAACCAAATGTCTGCTGAGTTGAGTCAACATTGGATCGCCTCTACAGCTTCGACAAATAACCCCTTAGTCGCCCAAACAGACTCCCCTCAACACAACAACGCCTACTCCGGTTGTAACTGTCCTCAGTGTCAAGGCGTTAGCGTTTGATTTCTGTTAACAGAAATTTCCCCTAAGCAAATCAGCAATGATCAAATCTGAAGCGGGTTTTGATTGATTCGTAGCTGAGGATGAATAAATCCGGCTTCTACTAAAATAGACGGAGTTTCCATCACCAACCCTAGCAGGTGAGGAAACTTCCCTTTACCGTTTTGAACCCTATTGAATCGCTATAAAGTTAACCGCACTTAACGTCGTGGCATCGAAATTGACAAAGCGGGTTAGAATCTCATCACCGACGGAAATATTACCCGTGTTGAGGGTCAACTCACTGAATTGCAAACCATTTGCTAATCCAATCACATCTTCTTCAATCCGAAAATCTCGAATTAGATCAGTTCCCGTTCCCATACCAATCACAAACGTATCATTTCCCTCTCCTCCTATCAAAGCATCATCACCTGCTCCACCAATCAGAGTATCATTACCATCGCCACCTAATAGTGAGTCCAGACCGTCCCCACCGTCTAGTTGGTCGTTACCCAGATCTCCACGAATGTTATCACCACCCGTTCCTCCAATTAAATTATCCGCACCTTTGCCCCCAAATAGAAAATCATTGCCATCCTCACCTGTCAAGGCATCATCACCTTGATTGCCTAAGAGGGTATCATCTTCCAAGCCACCTGCGATCGCGTCGCTATTCACATTTCCAATCAGTACATCTTGATCATCCCCACCCATTAACGACTGAGCAGGAGTATTGAATAACAAGGAGAAGTCATCTCCGTCTAAATTAACCGATGCTAAATCAATCAAGCCGTTGCCATCAAAATCACCCGCAGTAATCGCTCTAGGAGCAAAACCCGTCGGAATATCTAAGCGATTCCCAAAGCGACCATTACCTTCTCCAAGTAAAACGGTAACATCCTCACTAAAGAAGTTTGCTGATGCTAGATCTAAAATGCCGTCGCCATTCAAATCTGTTGCGACTAAGCCTGTAGGGAGATCGCCGATCGCAAAATCGCTGCGTTCACCAAAGCTTCCTGTTCCCGTTCCTAACAGAATAGAAATGGACTTACTGTCAGCATTGCCGACCGCCAAATCAATCGTACCATTTTGATCAAAATCTCCCGTTGTCATTGTATCAGGGCGATCGCCAACTACTAAGTCGGTACGTTCCCCAAACCCGCCCACTCCATCGGCTAAGAATATGGAAACTGTGTCGCTTAGAGCATTAGCAACGGCTAAATCCGAAAACCCATCACCATTGAAGTCAGCCGCAGCAATCGCAAAAGGACCCTCCTGAACGCCCAAATCCAAACGATTTCCAAAGTTACCGCTGCCATCATTGAACGATACAGAAGCGGTATTGTCACCCCCAAAGTTAGCCGTTGCTAAATCGAGGCTACCATCCCCATTAAAGTCGCCCACTGTCATTGCGGCGGGAAATGTACCCACCTCGGCAACCAGGGGTTCTCCAAAGTTTCCCAAACCATCACCAAGCATGATCAGAAGGTTATTCGCATCGGTAAAAGCAAGAGCAGCAATATCAAGCACCCCATCACCGTTAAAATCCTCAATTGCCACTGTGATGGTATTACTACCAACGATCATGTCATTGCGATTATCAAATCTACCCTGACCATCGCCAAACAATACGCTAATGAATTCACTACCGAGATTAGCAACAGCGAGATCTAAAGCACCATCACCATTGATGTCTCCCGAATCGATAAAAACAGGACTGCTACCAACGCCTACAAATTCGACTGCAAACGCGACGGTCGATGTAGTCAGGGTTTCCTGAAATGGAGTAAAGACATCACGGAGAAAAGTGTTATCCATAGGTGTTATTTTTTACAAAAGCTCAAGACAGCGAGGCGATATTATCACCCTAAAGTCCAGACTTCAAACGACAATCCGTCAAATACGAGCTTTCATCAAATCAAAAGATCATGGCTGTATTTCGCTTGTTTCACTATGGAAAACTTTAGTGAAATCGGGGTTATTTTCCGGATTCTTCTCGGTAAACCGGTAAAATAACGGAAATCGTTGTTCCTTTATTCAGTTGACTCTCAACCCGAATTTGACCTTGATGGTTTTGAACAATAGCTTGGGCGATCGCCAGTCCCAGTCCGGTTCCTTCCCGACGCCGATGACTGCGAGACGGATCGACCCGATAAAAGCGATCGAAAATTTGCGGTAAAGCTTCGGTCGGAATTCCAATTCCCGTATCTTTCACTAAAACTTGCAGTTGTTCAAATTGAAAATTCTGTTTGTCTCCAGAATCGCTTCCTTTGGTTAACCAGAGGCGTTTTCCTTTGGGTATCCACTGCAATTGTACCGTTACTTCACCGCCCGTTGGAGTGTGCTGTACCGCATTATCGACTAAATTCGTAAACAAACGCACCAATTGATCCCAATCGCCTGTTAGGGTAAAATAATCTTCTAAACCGATTTGAGAATTTGCAGTTTCTTCCGTCGGATTGTCTGTTTGTACAACCTGAGGATCGATAATATCGAGATTGAGACGAATTCCTTTGGCGATTGCGATCGCATTTTGTTCTTCGACGACTTCCATTAATACCGCATCCAGAGGAACCGAAACCAACTGAAACTGCACAATTCCGCTATCATTACGGGCGAGAAACAGCAAATCATCCACTAAACGCCCCAAACGGCGGGTTAAACGTTCGATCAGTTGTAGTTGTTGGCGTTCTTGGGGATTGAGATCGGGTTCGGCTAAAGCAACTTGGACATTGGTTTGAATAGTAGCAACCGGACTCCGTAATTCGTGGGACGCATCTGCGGTAAACTGTTTTAAGCGTTGATAGGATTCCCGTACCGGAGCGATCGCCAAACCCGAGAGAAACCAACCAATTGCCCCCACTGAAATCACCGCCGCAGTCGCCCCCAAAGTCAGATCAATCATCAACTGACGAGTCGGTTTGGTGACTTCAAACCAGGGGTGAGAAATGCGAAGATAGCCCAACACCTGACGACCCACTTGAATGCGATCGCTGACTTGTCGGAGTAAAATACTCTCAGTTTGATTCGACTTGGAAATCCGAACCGTTTCCCCACTGCGGTTGAGATGAAAAGGAACAGTCAACGGTTCCGAGAACGTAGACCACAACAATTGGCCCGTCGGACTAAACCATTCGATTTCAATGCGATCGTCATCTGTGGCGTTGGTGTTGTTGCGGAAACTGGCTTCTACATTCACCTGAAACTCCCCGGGGGCTGACATCGCATCCCTGTTAGCCGGGAAAACCGACTCAATCACCAGACTTCGCTCGACCACTTCCACCACATGATTGAGTGTATCATCAATTCGTTCAATCAGAGTATTGCGAAAATAGAGAAAAAAGCCACAAACGAATAATAACAACAAAACAGCGGTAACACTGGTGTACCAAATTGCCAAACGACGACGAGTTGCTTGAAACATTGATCGGGGAGTAATATCTTTGGATGGGTTGGAATCATTGACCTATAATTAAGGAGGAAATGATGTTCTATTCACCTTTGACCCAGACGTTGAACTAATATTTCCGGATTTGGCAGAAAAAGCCACGATCAGACATAATATGAGTGCTTGAACGATAATCTTATCCTAAAACTCTCATCTCCAATGACTCTTAACCCTGGCGATTTAGCTCCTGAGTTTACGTTACCGGATACCGAAGGAAATTCGGTGAGTTTGAGTGATTTTCGCGGACAACCTGTGGTGTTGTATTTTTACCCACGCGATAACACTCCCGGCTGTACAAAAGAAGCTTGTGGGTTTCGGGATCTGTATGCACAATACCAACTGCAAAATATTGCGGTGTTGGGTGTCAGTGCCGATGATGGCAAATCTCATACAAAATTTGTCACCAAATATCAGCTTCCCTTTCCCTTATTGTGTGACGAAGGCGGAAAAATTGCTAGTCTTTATGGCAGTTATGGGTTAAAAAAATTTATGGGTCGAGAGTTTATGGGAGTCTACCGTCATACCTTTGTCATTGATGGAGAGGGTAAAATTGTTAAGATCTATCGTAAAGTCAAGCCTGCTGATCATGCGGCTGAAGTTCTCAAACTGTTTACCCCACAATAGAGGTTTAAAACATTGGTAGAATCTGTCAAACGGTTATGGCAGTTCGCTCAAACGGTGTTGGGAATTATCTTCCGTCATCCCGTTACAGGCGTGAGTGTTGTCCCGATTTTACCGGACGGCCAAATTATCCTGGTTCGACGTCGGGATAACGGTAAATGGGCTTTACCCGGAGGCATGGTAGACTGGGGCGAAGATGTCGCTACTGCCATGCGACGGGAACTGATTGAAGAAACCGGACTGGAGTTAGTCGAAATTGGTCGTTTAGTCGGGGTTTATTCCGCACCCGATCGCGACCCTAGAGTTCATTCTATATGTATTTTAGTCGAAGCACAAGTTCAAGGCACGATTAAAATTCAGGATCAACTGGAAATTAGCGAAGTTAAAGCGTTTAGTCGGGAGTCCATTCCCAAAGATAACCTCAGCCATGACTATGCTCGCCAAATTCAAGATTACTTAGAAGGTCGCACTACATTAGCTTGAATAGAGGATTAAAGTTTAAATTCAGTTAAGATCTAGCTGAATTGACATCAATTTTAAAATTGGCTAAAAAGGAACAAACGACTTTCACAAGTTAGCCATGAACAACAGTTAGACGTTGCAGACTCGTTTTCCTCATGTTCTTCTGGGTGTTTAACCTCTCTAGCATCTTGAAATTTTTTCTGTTATAAACACCCCCATACTGCTTTCAACTCTTGACTTATTCAACCCCTTAAATAAAAGTGTAACGATGTTTGAACAGATTCATCATTCTCGCGTCAAATTGTCTCTGGGTCAACTTTTCTGGCGTGAAGTCGGTCAATCAGACCTCAATCTGGTATTCTTGCATGGCTCGTGGCACGATAGTAGTCAATGGTTGCCTGTTTTTCAATATTTGTCTGGCGAATATCGTTGCTTTGCACCGGATTTATTTGGATGTGGAGAATCCGACTCTCCCAATATTCATTACTCGATTGATTTAATGGTAGAGATTCTAGCAGAATATCTGAACCTATTGAAGTTAGAAGAGGTTTGTTTGGTCGGTCATTCTTTAGGAGGATGGATAGCGGCGAGTTTTGCGCTAAAATACCCCGAACGAGTTCGACGTTTGGTCTTAATCTCTCCCGAAGGCGTCAAGGCGAGCCACCAAGAAGGACGTTGGCGTTGGCGACGCTGGTTAGCTCATCCGCCTGCCCCATTATATTTAATTTTAAAACTCATTTCTCCCTTTGCCCCTTTAGTCAAACCGGGAAAAAAAGTCAAACAAACGCTACAACATAGACAACAAATGTTGAATTATGTCGGTGCTTCTCGACTGCTGTTTAAACGGCGATGGGCGGAATATCGTTCAGAATTATTAGATGAACGTTTATCTACCCTCAGAGCGCCTGTACTAATTTTACAAGGAACTCACGACCAAGCGATCGCCTTATCGATGAGTGAATCTTATTCGGTTATCGCACCAATGGCTGATTTACAATTTATTAAACCCGGTGGCGAGAATTTACCCCAAGAACTTCCCGATGTCGTCGCTCAATATATCCGAGAATTCATTACAGGTTATCTGAAATTAGTTTAATCAACAAGTTCGTAAGTCAGAGGGTTAATTTGTAGGGGCGGCTTCTAAATTAATTGATCAACTCCTTGCCGAAAACTGATATCAAATCCGGTTGTATAATCAACGAATAACAGACACCTGACCCGTACCACCGACCGTGAACAGGTTTCGGTCTAACCGCGCTACTCCGCGCCACCGAATAGCAGATCCTTGACTATTGATCCGCAGATCATTTATCATTAGATTGTACAGTTTTCAAAACTATTGCGATTCCCTGATAGTCCAATGATTGTCGGTACTACAGAAGCAGCCCAGATTTTAAAAATCTCTACCGCTCGACTGCGAGTTCTCCTAAGCGAAGGCCGAGTCGAAGGTGCCTATAAGACCGGGAAGATGTGGCTCAT
>JAYKHV010000203.1:0-7974 GCA_035285085.1 Lyngbya sp.
TTCGCCTGTAATTCCGACTCCTGTAATGCCATCTCCTACACCTGTTATTCCTCCAACAGTTCCCGGTTCAACTCTTACCGGAGCGGTAATTAATTTAGTCGATAATGATGAATTTCTGCTTGATATTAATGGCAGTCCGTTATTAGTTGATGCCGATTTACCCGACTCACAATTTTTGCAGTTAGTTCCGGGTGAAGTTGTCAATGTTTCCGGGGTATTGGATGACGAAGATTTCGATGCCTTTTCAATTACTCGTGCAGACGGTTCGCCCGTAATTCCGACTCCTGTAATGCCATCTCCTACACCTGTTATTCCTCCAACAGTTCCCGGTTCAACTCTTACCGGAGCGGTAATTAATTTAGTCGATAATGATGAATTTTTGCTTGATATTAATGGCAGTCCGCTATTAGTTGATGCCGATTTACCCGACTCACAATTTTTGCAGTTAGTTCCCGGCGAAGTTGTCAATGTTTCCGGTATACTCGATGATGAAGATTTCGATGCCTTTTCAATTACTCGTGCAGACGGTTCGCCCGTAATTCCAACTGGGGTAGTGGTTCAGCCCGGTGTAAATTACGATTGGGATGATGATGATCGTTGGGATGATGATGATCGTTGGGATGACGACTAAAACTTTTAACTTGGTTTGATGGATTAGCAAAAAAACCCGGTTTTTCGGTTATCATAACCTTGAGAAAACCGGGTTAATCTGTTGAGAAATGTCGAATCAAAAACCTCTCTAAATTTGTTCAATTCACAACTAGAACGAAGTCGGCACCAATTGTAACGGCCCTAGTCCCAACTCTTGGGGAGAAAGCGATCGCACTTCTAAAAATGCCATCATATCTTTAAACCCAGGCTGACCCCGTGAAGCCCCGGTTAATCCCATCGCAACAATTAAACCACACCAGCCCTGAGTCATTTGACAGCGAGTATCCCATTTTTGACGAGCTTGTTGATGGGTGGGGTCATCTTCCAAAAATTCACCCAAGAGGTGCAAATCTCCATCCTCCGTCCTCAAAATAGCAAGATCGTAATTACACCCCTCCATCGGATCTTCGCCGGGATTAAAACAAATTCCAGTGAGTCCTCCCGCTTCTTGTATCGTTTGAATCAAAGTTTGAGCTTTCGGTTTAGAGGTTTGAATTAAAATCACAGGTAAACCCTCCCCCTCTTCGGGAATATCGACTTCTGCGGCTTGATGAAACTGGATGTGATTTCGCAAATATTCTGCCGTATCCCAAGGCATCATACCCAAACTCAAGAAAGACTTTGGCGGCACCAAATCATCCCGCAGAACCGGCATTTCTACATCTAACTCGTCTTCATCGTCGCTTTCAACTGGAGTTGCCATTTCTAACAGTTCGCTGGCGACTTCCGGAAGCGTGGACACTGTTACCATGATTTGCTTTTTCTGGGTGTCCGGTTGCGGAAACCGGATGCGATAGCGACGAGAAAGGGCTGGAAACTGGTTCGGCTTAAATTTTTGCCGAAAGTCTCGCAAAAAGCGATGCAAGGCTTCTAGAGCCACTAAGACGGCTGCGGCTTCTTCTTCGTAGAGAATCGAACGCAACCCTTCTAACGGATGTAAATTGCCAAAGCTGGGCTGTATTTCTGAAATGGGCAGATCGGCTATATTTTCTTCGTCTTCGGAGTCTTCCATGTCCAAAATGGATTCATAGGTGACAAATAAACAATCTTGAGTCAGGAAGGCTTCTTCGAGATTATCGTGGGGTTGGTGTCGCACGACTCGCTCCCGAAACTGTTTTAACGAGTCCAAAGACCGATACATTAGCACTCCGTAGTCCATCCCTAATTTACCCAGAGTAGAAATGTAGAGGGTGCTAACATCAAATTCATTGAGTTCGATAGACAGAATTTGGTGTTCGGCTAGTTTTTCCCAAGGCGCATCCCGCCAAATGGTGTAGGCTTTTTCTTGGAGTTCAGAAGCGTGTTGAGGGGGTAACTGAGGCGGACGATTTTCGGCAACTTCTTGGAGTCCGCGAAAGATTTCATCAATTAGGGGTAAGTCGGGGACATATTCAATGGTAATGTCGAGATCCTGGAGAACCCCTCGCAAGAAAAACTGTATTTCGCGATCTTTGACGACTATTTTTTGAGGACGAGCCGCAGGAGTCGGACTTTGAGGATGTTCAATAGCTCGCAGTAACGTTCGCACGGTTGCTTCTGGCCCTAAGTCCGAACCAACCATATCCATCGCTCGTACCATTCCTTGAGAGCCATCCACCCAAATAATACATTCGCTACTGGCGGCTTCATCTCCTTCGAGCTTAGAACTGGACTCCGGAGATACGGAACGACGATCCCCTTCCCAAACACTGGGAATTTGGGGTAAGCTTTGCAGCCGACGTAGGGTTGAGCGATTGAGACGTGCCATCTAATAAAATTTTCCCGTTGGCAATGTTAATACTGGGAATTTCCTCTGGGGAAGGTTCCACGAAGTCAGGCTTTTAATGTTTATTTTAAGCTTAGGCTATCGATGATCGAGATTCCTACAAACAACAATTTGTTTCACTCACACTCAGTCAGCCTGACAAACCGAGTTACAATACTGTAGCATCTGAGGTGCCTTTTCGTGATTCGCCTGCAAAACTTTGCGGTTGCTGTGGCTGGCGAGCGGCGATCGCGATCGCTCGTGGATGGGACATATTATATTATAGCTTCAGTTTTCTGCTTGCCTTCTAAAGAATTGGTAAAATATAACCAGATAGACAACAATGATCTCATTGACACGATCTGAAACTGTACATTAAGGAGTCGAGCCAATCCATGACACAAGCTGCTCAGTCTCAAGCTCAAGGAATTCAAATGACCGATGCTGCGATCAAGCAAGTTCTCCTGCTTCGACAAAAGCAAGGACAAGATCTCTGTTTGCGCGTTGGTGTACGTCAGGGAGGATGTTCGGGAATGTCCTATGTGATGGACTTTATCGATGTCAGCACTATTCGAGAAGATGATGAGATCTTTGATTATGAAGGTTTCCAAGTGGTTTGCGATCGCAAAAGCCTTCTCTACATCTATGGCTTAGTGCTTGACTACAGTGAGGCTTTAATTGGTGGAGGATTCCAGTTTACTAATCCTAATGCTGCTCAAACTTGTGGCTGTGGAAAATCCTTTGCAACTTAGAACAGGTGTGAACTACCCACGTCAAGTTTGCACTATGACGTGGGCTTCTGACTTCGCGGGGGATTGCGTTAACTTAGACTTGCGTCCTCGCTTCGGACTCACATCCCCGACCTCAGCAGCAGTCCTGGTTCCCAAGACCGACAACATCCTGATGCCTTCCGCTCTGATATTGATTGCGGCGTTGCCGTCTCTATCGTGATGAGTGCCACAATGCGGACAAGTCCACGCCCTAACATCTAGAGGAATTTCATTGACTTGATAGTGGCAGCTTGAACAGAGTTTAGAACTGGGGAACCATCGGTCAATTTCTACTAAAACCTTACCTTCACGGTAAGGTTTGTACTGCAAGAAATTGACAAACATTCCCCAACTTACATCAGAAATTGCTTTGGCTAGTTTGGGGTTACGAACCATACCCTTGGCATTGAGGGTTTCGACTACGATGACTTGGTTATCGTCAACAAGCTTTCTTGAGAGCTTATGCAAGTAGTCTTGACGGGTATTTGATACTCGTTCGTGAACTCTAGCCACCAATTTTCTAGCCTTGTCTCTTGACTTGCTTCCTTTCTCCTTTCTTGCTAATTTTTGCTGTTTTCTCTTGAGATTACGCTCATGTTTTGCCAAATGTTTTGGATTAGCATATTTGGAGGTATGAATCCCATCATTGACAACAGCAAAATCCTTTAATCCTAAGTCAATACCTGCAACTTTCCCGTCAGTATGCGGCGTAGGGTTATCTCCCTCCAACTCTATCAGTACAGAAGCATAATACTTCCCTGAAGGGGTCATGCTGACGGTTACAGTTTTGATTTTTCCCTCAATCGGTCGATGAAGTTTTGCTTTGACAATACCAACACGACCCGGAAATTTCAGGCAACTATCAATTATTTTGACCGACTGAGGATACTGAATAGACTGCTTATTTTTCTTAGCTTTAAAGCGAGGATACTTAGCCCTACCTTCAAAGAAATTTTTATAAGCCGTTACCAGATTTAGTGTAGTAGCCTGCAAGACCTGAGAGTAGCACTCAGATAGCCATTGAGTTGATTCTTCTTTTTTGAGTCTTGGAAGAAAAGCATTCAATGCAGACTGACTCAAGCCCTTACCCGTTGCTTTATAAGTTTCGACGCACAAATTGAGTGCATGATTCCACCACCAACGAGCGCAACCAAAGTGCTAAGACAATATCTCTTGTTGTTCAATTGTTGGATACAGTCTGACTTTGACGACTTGATGTTGCATTGTTTTGACCTCCTCTTACTACTATATACACTTTTTAGTAAGAGTTTTTGGATGGTTTACAAATTTTATCGGGATTGACCGATTAAAATTTGCGGTGTGGGAGTCCATGTATCCCAACAGCTACGGACATAGCTCCCACACCGCCCCCTCGAAAGTTAAATCAAGCCGTGAGGGTCAGCAACCTAAACGGCTTAACGATTAATTAATCCAACCGAACCTTCCAAGAAGTATCATTCCAATCTTGGTCGGTTTCCCATTTCGGTTTATCCTTATCAATCACAGCGTTAACATGATCAGCAACTTGATCTAACTTATTTTGAGACAAACTTGCTTGTTTTTCACCGGAAGAACCCTCGCCGTAACCAATACTAACCACTTCCAAACCCGAACTTTCTTGAACTTTCGCTTTCTCTGTATTTTGATGATTTTGATTAATTTTCTCAGACTTAGACATGGGGGCGACACTCCGCAAGTTGTATATTCGCATAACCTCTCTTTCTAACATTCCCCAACAAAATCAGAAGGGTAAATCATCCGATTCCCATTCCGATAGAACTTCTACAGGTTCATTTCCTTCTAACGCTTGTTTGGCTTGTTTAATTTTGTCAAACAACGAACCACTTGAACCCCTTTTATGCTTTAATGAATTCAAGTTGTATTTTGCCCTCAGTGCGTCTCGAACTTCTTTGGGCGTTTGTTCGCTCGGGCCGCTGAAATCCGCCGCCGTCATCACTGGAAGCCGAGAACCCAACTTCTCAACCGCAATATCGGGAAGCCGAACCAAAAAATATTCTCGCCGTCGTTTAATCACTTCTGCCCGATTGTCAATTTCTGTCAAAACCCCGATAATTTGACTGAGATGATGGGAAGACATCGCCACCCGCACTTCAATATCATCGAGGGGAATGCCCAAACGTTTGGCGTCAGACAAAACATCCGGAGGAATATGATCCAAACTGGGCGGGTTGATCGCGGCTTTTAGGTTAGCTAAAGCTTGGTTTAATAGCGTTTCTATTTCTGCTATTAATTGCGGTGTAATTTTTTCGGGTGGTAAACTTTTTACGAGAGATTGTAATTGCTCCGTTGCAGTTTTAGATAAATTAATGGCAGTAAAAAGAGAATCTTCATTCATCATCAAATTAACAAGTAATTGGTCAAAAATATAAGTTCGTAGTTGCACTTTGGCGCACCATAACCCCCCCCAAACAACAACGACAAGCCCTTTTAACTTTAGCGATAATTATGCCCATAGACTTAATAATATTAATCTTCGAGATCTTCAAGTTCCTGTGTTGACTGCCATCCCGGTTCCCAAAGGGTTCGATCTTTAAGTTGTTTAGCATTTAACCAAAAGCGAACATTCGGATCGCAAGACGCCACCATTTCAGCAAATACCCATTTTCCATCATTTTTGCGGTTAACAACCTGAAAATGTCGCCAACCCCAGGTTTTTTGAGTCGCCGTCCATTTAGAACCGACAAGATGCGGAAATTTTTGCTTCTTCGCCATTCTTCTATCGTTACCTTGCCTTCTTCTACACTATGGCACCAAGCCCAGACAAAAGGCAATCTTAGGTTACAGGTTACAGGGGACAGGTTGCAGGTTGCAGGAGACAGGGAACATTCATAATTGATAATTGATAATTGATAATTTTCCGCAAAGTTCTTTCTGTGGTTAGAAGACACGCCAAATTTGAGCCGTTATACTGTAGAACATTGAGAGTATAACACATAAGATGCGATCGCTTCTATCGAGCGTTTTGCAGCTAAATAAACGGGTCATATTGGTCGATATGCCATCAACAGAACCGAGTCAAAACCATGAACATGAAGCGACAAACCGGAAAATTGGAAAGCCAATATACAACCGTTGAAGGGTTATCAATACACGCTCGCATATCAACAGAAACAGCCCCCAAAGATGCGCCCATACTCATTTTAGTGCCGGGTGCCGGGCTTTCGAGTCGTTACATGGTTCCCACTGCCGAACAACTCGCACCAGATTATCACATCTACGTGCCGGACTTGCCCGGTTTCGGCGAAAGCGACAAACCCGAACCCCCGTTAAATTTATCAGAATTGGCCGATTTTTTGTGGAAATGGATGGACGCCGTTGGCATCGAACAGGCGACCATGTTGGGAAACTCCCTCGGCTGTCAAATTATTGTCGAGTTTGCAGTACGCCACCCCAACCGTCTCGAACGGGCCATTTTGCAGGGGCCAACCGTTGATCGCCGCGCCCGCACTTTTGGCCAACAGCTTTGGCAATTAATCCTCGATGCGCCCCGAGAAGCACCCTCGCAAGCGGTTATTCAATTTCAAGATTACTCGAAAGCGGGTTTTGCACGGGTTTTTCACACCTTTGAAATGGCGTTATCCGATGCTATTGAAGAAAAATTGCCTCACGTCAAGGTTCCCACATTGGTTGTTCGCGGCGAACACGATACCTTGGTACCTCCCCGATGGGCTGAAGAAATTGTCAGTCTCCTACCCAACAGCCAATTTGTCGAAATTGCCGAAGGAGGACACACCCTCAATTATAAGATGCCGGAAGCCGTCGCCCGAGTCACGCGAGCTTTCGTTAACGGCACCGAACCCCATCTCAAACCCGAAAAGGAGTTAACCCGATGAAAGCACCCTCAACCAACCCGATTTTAAGTTCTATTTTTGCTCAAAATGGCTTTACTCCTCCCTATATTGCTAATTTTGACTCCGCTTCTGGTATGCTAAGGGCAACGAGCGCCTATCTGCGGGGCGAAGATTTTCCGGGAATTGGTGTGGTGCCTTCGGCGTTTGAACCGATCGCCGATTTAGTTACCCAGTTACCGCGATCGCTGCAAGAACAAATTTATATTGCCGGCAGTGCGGGAGAAGCGATCAACCCCAAACAGTTGGAAGATGTGCGAGCCGAAGTTGTCGCCAAATGGATGGTGAACGAATATCCCGAACGTTCCTATCCGGCTGTGGCGATCGGTTCGTCTTGCGGCGCTTTGGTCAACCTCTGTGCGGCGTTGGGTATTCCCTGGCTCCCCCAGACTTATCTGATTCCGGTTAAACACGGCGGCGAGATTAATATCGACGAACCGAAACAGGCTTTAAATTGGGGTCGAGAGCGATCGCAGGCTTTGCTCGAAAATAATCCAGAACTTATTTTACACCAAATGCACGACCCCTGTCAAGACCGTTTGACGAGTCAGGGAATGGCTTATTTTCGGGTGAAACGGTTGCTGTTGGGGGAAACCTACGAGCGCTTTTTACAGAAAACTTTGCCTCCCGGCGGTACAATTTTTTTGGTAGAATGTCAGCGAACCTGGCCGACGACGAAAGTTAGCGATCGCCATATTTTCCAGTTTGGAGCGTTGGGGGGAGCCACATCGGAAGAATTTATTCATGGAAGCGAGCGAGTAGAAGACTATCTCGAACGTTACAACTCCCATCGCCGCAAGTGGGACGCACCCAAACCCGACGGAGAACGGCCCGAGGCGGAATGGGGGTTTGAAGCCCAACTGCGCCACGATGTCGAACGGTTTGCCCAAGAACGAGGATACCACGTTCGGCGAATTATTTTTACCGAACCGGAAGATTT